>NZ_JBFAPV010000006.1:0-48837 GCF_040676925.1 Nonomuraea sp. NPDC049486 | reverse complement strand
ACATGGCCGCGCCGTCGCTCTGACGGGCGGTGCTTCTGTCCCGGGAGACGCTAGCCGTTCAGCCGGGCGCGGGCGTGGCGCTCCTCGCGGCGGGCCACGTCGAGCCGGTGGGCGGCGGCCTCCAGCCGTTTGCGCGCCTTGGCCAGCCTCTTCTCCAGCCGGGCCACCTTGTCGGCGCGCTCGCCGTGCTCCCGCTCGGCCTCGGCCAGAGTCTCGCTCCACTCGCGGTACGCGGCCTCGGCCTCCGCCCGCTCCTTCGCCTCCCTGGCCTCGGTCTCGGCCCGTTCCTTCGCCTTCCGGGCCTCGTCCTCCTCCGGCGGGGGCGGCTTCTTCCTGCGGGCCGCCGGAGCGGCGCTCACGGGAGCGGGCGCGAAACCGCTGTAGCTGAGCGGCTTGGCCAGACGGCCGCGGCGCACCTCACCGGCGGCGTCCGCGTCCACGACGGCGGCGTCGAGCGTCTGGTCCACCTCCGCCGCGGCGGCGGCCGACAGGTCCGCCGCCTCCCTGATCAGCCGGGACAGCCTGCCGGTCACCTCGCCGCGCCGCCGGGTCGCCGCGGCCAGCGCGTCGGAGTCCTGGGCCGCCCACGCCGCGCGCAGCTCCTCGCCGACGGCCAGCAGCTCGCCCAGCTCGTCCGCGTGCTCACGGGCGGCGCGGTTCACCGCCCAGGCGGAGACGGTGGGCTTGCGCAGCTTGCCGATCTCGCGGGCCAGCGCGGCGTCGCCCGCCTCCTTGGCCGCCCGGGCCTCGGCGGTGCGGGCCGCGGTGAAATCGGACGGCGGCAGCGCGTACAGCCGCCCGGCCACCTCATCAAGATCCACACATGTGAGGTACCCCACATGGCCGGTTTTCTAGCGCATAGTGGAGACAGCCCACTCGAACGGAGGCCGCCCGTGTTCGAGCGCTTCACCGACCGTGCCCGCCAGGTCGTCGTCCTCGCCCAGGTGGAGGCCAGGGCCATGCGTCACAACTACATCGGCACCGAGCACCTGCTGCTCGGTCTCATGCGGGAGGGCGAGGGGGCGTCCGCGCGCGTGCTGGCCGACTGCGGGGCGAGCCTGGAGCCGGTGCGGGAGTTCGTGGTGCGCGAGATCGGCACCGGCGAGAGCGGGCCAGACGAGCACATCCCGTTCACCCCCAGGGCCAAGAAGGTGCTGGAGCTGTCGCTGCGCGAGGCGTTGCAGCTCCGCCACACCTACATCTCCAGCGAGCACATCCTGCTCGGCCTGCTCAAGGAGGGCCAGGGCCTGGGCGCGCAGGCACTCGCGGCGACGGGGGCCGACTTCGTCGCGATACGGCAGCGCGTCCTGGACCGGCTGGACCGGGGCCCGAAGGAGCGGCCGGGTGAGACGTACTTCACCGCGAGTTCGACGGTGGCCCAGCGGCTCGCGCAGATCCAGGAGAGCCTCGAACGCATCGAGCGGCATCTCGGCATCGGGCCGGAACCCGGTCCGTCAGACTGACGTCATGGCGCCGACGGGCAGCCGCCCCTCCACCACGCCGGGGTCGTCGGTGTAGGCGAGCGTGGCGCCCAGCGAGACGAGCAGCCTGCGCATGCGTACGTTGTCGGCGAGCATGGAGGTCCTGACCTCGGCGTAGCCCAGGTCCCTCGCCTCCCGCACGAGCGCCCTGGCCATGACCGAGCCCAGCCCGCGCCCCTGCCAGCGGTCCTCGACCAGGAACGCCATCTCGGCGATGCCCGGATCGGCGGTGAAGACGAGGTTGGCCAGCGCGACCACCTGCCCGTCGTTGCCCGCCACCAGCGAGTGGCCGCGGCGGCGGTCGCACAGCCGCTCGAACATGCGCGGCGGCAGCGACGGCATCGCGGTGAAGTAGCGGAACCGGCGCGACTCCGGCGAGCAACGGTCGTGCAGGTCGCGTACCGCCTCGCGGTAGACCGGAGTGAGCGGCTTGATCACGACCTCGGCGCCGTCGGCCAGCTTGACCGCGGTCTCACCGCCCGCCTGCTCCACGGGCGGCTGGGCCAGCCGGGCGAAGGAGGCGGCCCTGGCGGCCTCGGTCAGGGTGAACGGCAGCTCCGCGCGGCGCAGCCGCACGGCTCTCTTGGCCGCGACCGGCACGACAAGCTGGGTCGGATCAGGCAAATCACTCACCGCATCACCATAGGTCCACCTGGCGTCGTCCGCGCGCAGCAGCTCCGCCAGCAGCTCGGGGAGCCGCCACGGCATGGCGCGCAGCCGGGAGGCGAGCAGGAGGGCGCGGGTGGGCTCGTCGGTCAGCTCGTGCGCGGTCGCGGGCACGACCACGACGCGCCGCCCGCCGGCCGCTTCGAGCGCCTCGCGCACCGTCTCGGGGTTCGCGGGGATGTCGGCGACGAACTCGTCCACGGTGCCGTCAGGGTCGGACTGGACGCTCAGGCCGAGAATGTTGCCACCCCGCTCGGCGAGCGCGGCGGCGAGGGAGGCGAGTCGTCCGGGACGCTCGTCGACGGTGGTGCGGATGCGCAGAAATCCCATATGAGAAGGATGCCGGGTACCTGTTACGTTGCCGCTAACGTCGTGTTTCACCGCTCAACTACCTGTACGAAAGAGCAGGCCGCATGAACATACTCTTCCGAGGCGGACGCGTGTTCACCGCGAAGGGCGACTTCGCCGAGTCCGTCCTGGTGCGCGACGGAGTGATCGCCGCCGTCGGCGCCGAGCGGGAGCTGTCCGCCCAGGCGCCCGGGCACGAGACCGTGGACCTGGACGGCGGCCTGCTGACGCCCGGCTTCACCGACGCGCACATGCACCCGGTCCAGGCGGGCCTGGAGCGGGCCCGATGCGACCTCTCGGAACGGTACGGGCTGGACGAGTATCTTGACGCCGTCCGCGCCTACGCGGACGCGCACCCGGACAGGGCCTGGATCGACGGCGGCGGCTGGGACATGTCCGCCTTCCCCGGCGGGCTGCCCAGGCGCGAGCAGCTCGACTTCCTGGACCGGCCCGCCTACCTGATCCAGCGCGACCACCACGCCGCCTGGGTCAACGGCCGCGCGCTGGAACGGGCCGGGATCGGGAAGGACACGCCCGACCCCGCCGACGGCCGGATCGAGCGTGACCCGGACGGCACCCCCACGGGCGTGCTGCACGAGGGCGCGATGGACCTCGTCGGCCTGCTCACCCCGCGCCCCACCGCGGCGGACCTGGACGCCGCCCTGATGGACGCCCAGGCGCACCTGTTCACGCTGGGCATCACGGGCTGGCAGGACGCGATCGTGGGCTCGTACGCCGGCTCGGACGACCAGTTGCCCGCCTACCTGTCCGCGGCCCGCTCAGGGCGGCTCAGGGCGCGCGTGGTGGGCGCGCTGTGGTGGGACCGCACCCGCGGCCTGGACCAGATCGACGACCTGCTCTCACGACGGGCGTCGGCCGAGGGGCTGGATCGGTTCGCCGCCACCTCGATCAAGATCATGCAGGACGGCATCACGGAGAACTTCACCGCCGCCACGCTGGAGCCCTACTGCCGGTGCGGCGGCACGGGCCTGTCGTACGTGGATCCGGCCAAGCTCAAGGAGTACGTCGCCGAACTCGACCGGCTCGGCTTCCAGGTGCACGTCCACGCGATCGGCGAGCGCGCGGTGCGCGAGGCACTCGACGGCTTCGCCGGCACCGATCCGGCCAACCGCCACCACATCGCGCACCTGCAGATCATCGAGCCGTCGGACGTGCCGCGCTTCGCCGAGCTGGGCGTGACGGCCAACCTGCAGCCGCTGTGGGCCACTCACCATCTGCAGATGGACGAGCTGACGCTGCCGTTCCTCGGCGAGCCGCGCTCGTCCTGGCAGTATCCGTTCGCGGACCTGCTCCGGCACGGCACCCGGTTCTGCGCCGGCAGCGACTGGCCGGTGTCGAACGCCGACCCGCTGCAGGGCATGCACGTGGCCGTCAACCGCACAGAACCGGGCGGGTCCGTGCACGCCGGCTACCCGACGGCGCAGACGCCGTTCCTGCCCGAGCAGCGCATCGACCTGGCCACCGCGATGACCGCGTACACGGCGGGCTCGGCGTGGATCAACCGCTCCCCCGCCGGCCAGATCGAGCCGGGCCGACCCGCCGACCTCGTGGTGCTCGACCGCGACCCGTTCGCCCTGCCGGACAAGGACATCTGGACCACCCGGGTCCGCATGACGTTCGTCGACGGCGAAGCCGTGTACGAGAAGGCCTGAACACGCCGAAGGGCCCCGGCGCGACGCCGGGGCCCTTCGGGTGGTCTGGCCCTACCAGGGGGACTTGTTGTTGCGCAGCCGCTCCAGGGCTTCCTGGAGGATGGCCTTGCCGTCCTTGTCGCTCCTGCGCTCTTTCACGTAGGCGAGGTGCGTCTTGTAGGGCTCGTTCTTCGGGGGGGCAGGCGGCGCATTCTCATCCTGACCGGCCGGGAGGCCACAACGCGGGCAGTCCCACAGCTCGGGGATCGCTGCGTCGCTGGCGAAGCTGGGGCGCGTTTCGTGCATGTTGGCGCACCAGAACGAGACCCGCACTCTCGGAGCCGCTTCGCCGCGCTCGGCCTCCCCCATAGGACCGGCACCGACTCGGCTGCCACGGATCGCGTTGCCACTACCCACGGATGAACTCCTCGCTCGATCGCCCCGTGAGCCACGGGGGGAGAATCACTGTCACGCGTTCTGTCTGGCCTCAGGGCTTGACGAGCAGGCCCAGAGCGATGATGCAGACGAACCAGACCACTCCCGTGATGACGGTGAGCCGGTCGAGGTTACGCTCCACCACCGAGGAACCGCCGAAGTTCGACGAGAAACCGCCGCCGAACATGTCAGACAGGCCGCCACCCTTGCCCTTGTGGAGCAGGACGAGCAAGATCATCAGCAGGCTCGTCAGGATGAGGGCGATGGAGATTCCGAGTTCCACGGTATGCCTAGTCCTTCAATGGTTTGGTACGCGTGACGATTCAGACTTGCCTCTAGAGGGTACGACCTCATGTCAAGTCGCACCCACCGAACGGCTCAGTTAGCCTGCCATATCCGAGAATCGGCAGATCTTCACGAACTCCCCGGCGTCGATGCTGGCTCCACCCACGAGCGCACCGTCGACATCCGGCTGAGCCATGATCCCCGCGATGTTCGCCGACTTGACCGAGCCTCCGTAAAGGATACGGACCGCCGAGGCCACTTCGGGGTCGTACAGCTCCGCGAGTCGCTGCCGCAGTGCGCCGCAGACCTCCTGGGCGTCGTCGGGAGTGGCCACCTCGCCGGTGCCGATCGCCCACACCGGCTCGTAGGCCACCACGATCGACTTCGCCTGCTCGGCGGGGACCTTGCGCAGCGCCCCGTCGAGCTGGCCGAGCGAGTGGGCGATGTGACCGCCCGCCTGACGCACCTCCAGCCCCTCGCCCACGCACAGGATCGGCGTCAGCGAGTGGCGGAGCGCGGCCAGCACCTTGGCGTTGACGAGGTCGTCGTCCTCGCGGTGGTACTGCCGGCGCTCCGAGTGGCCGACGGTCACGAACGTGCAGCCCAGCTTGGCGAGCATGACGCCGGAGATCTCGCCGGTGTAGGCGCCGGCGTCGTGCGGCGACAGGTCCTGCGCGCCGTAGACGATGCGCAGCTTGTCGCCGTCGACAAGCGTCTGCACGCTGCGCAGGTCGGTGAACGGCGGCAGGACCGCCACCTCGGCGCGGTCGAAGTCCTTGTCGTTGAGCGCGAAGGCCATCTTCTGGACCAGCGCGATCGCCTCAAGGTGGTTGAGGTTCATCTTCCAGTTGCCGGCGATGAGGGGCTTTCTCACGCTCAGTCCTCCAAAGCGGCGAGTCCGGGGAGGGTCTTGCCCTCAAGGTATTCCAAGCTGGCCCCGCCACCGGTGGAGATGTGCGAGAAGCCGTCCTCAGGCAGGCCGAGCCTGCGCACCGCGGCCGCCGAGTCGCCGCCGCCCACCACGGTGAAGGCGTCGGACGAGATCAGCGCCTCGGCCACCGCGCGGGTGCCGCCGGCGAACGCGTCGAACTCGAACACGCCCATCGGGCCGTTCCAGAACACGGTCCTGGCGTCCGCCAGCTTGCCGGCGAACAGCTCCCGCGTACGGGGCCCGATGTCGAGCCCCTGCCGGTCGGCGGGGATCGCGTCGGCGGGCACCACGTCGAAGGCGGCGTCGGCGGCGAAGTGGGTGGCGGCCAGCACGTCGACCGGCAGCACCAGGTCGACGCCGCGCTCGGCCGCCTCCGTCAGGAAGCCGCGGACCTGGTCGAGCTGGTCCTCCTGGAGCAGCGACCCGCCGACCTCGTGGCCCTGGGCCTTGAGGAAGGTGTAGGCCATGCCGCCGCCGATCAGGAGCCGGTCGACGCGGGTGAGCAGGTTGGCGATGACGCCGAGCTTGTCGCTCACCTTGGCGCCGCCGAGCACGACCACGTAGGGCCGCTCGGTGTCCTCGGTCAGCTTCCGCAGCACGTCGACCTCGGCCGCGATCAGCCCGCCCGCCGCGTGCGGCAGCAGCGCCGGCACGTCGTAGACGCTGGCGTGCTTGCGGTGCACGGCGCCGAACCCGTCGCCCACGTAGAGCTCGGCCAGCCCGGCCAGCCGCTCGGCGAAGGCGCGGCGCTCGGCGTCGTCCTTGGCCGTCTCGCCGGGCTCGAAGCGGAGGTTCTCCAGCAGGGCCACCTGGCCCTCCTGGAGGCCCTCCACGGTGGCCCTGGCGCCGTCGCCCGCCACGTCGGAGGCGAAGGCGACGTCCTGGCCGAGCAGCTCGCCCAGCCGCCGGGCCACCGGCCGCAGCGAGAACTCCGGCTTGACCTGCCCCTTGGGCCTGCCCAGGTGGGCGCAGACGATGACCTTCGCCCCGTTGCCCGCGAGGGCCCGGACGGTGGGCAGCGACGCGCGGATGCGACCGTCGTCGGTGATCGTCTCACCGTCGAGCGGCACGTTGAGGTCCGCGCGCACGAGCACGCGCCGGCCCTTCACGTCGAGATCGTCGAGATTGCGCAACTGGCTCCCTTTCCTCGCTCGCCCGTCGTCCTACAGGTCCGCGCCCACCAGCTCGATGAGGTCGACCAGGCGGTTGGAGTAGCCCCACTCGTTGTCGTACCAGCCGACGACCTTGACCTGGTTGCCGATGACCTTGGTGAGGCCGGCGTCGAAGATGCAGGAGGCCGGGTCGGTGACGATGTCGGCGGAGACGATCGGGTCCTCGGTGTAGGTGAGGATGCCCTTGAGCGGGCCGTCGGCGGCGGCCTTGACCGCGGCGTTGACCTCCTCGACCGTGACGTCACGGCTGACGTCGATGGTCAGGTCGGTGGCCGAGCCGGTGGGGATCGGCACGCGCATGGCGAAGCCGTCGAGCTTGCCCTTGAGCTCGGGCAGCACGAGGCCGATGGCCTTGGCGGCGCCGGTGGAGGTGGGCACCACGTTGAGCGCGGCGGCGCGGGCGCGGCGCAGGTCCTTGTGCGGGCCGTCCTGGAGATTCTGGTCCTGCGTGTAGGCGTGGATGGTGGTCATCAGGCCCTTCTCGATGGTGAAGGCGTCGTGCAGGACCTTCGCCATCGGGGCCAGGCAGTTGGTGGTGCAGGAGGCGTTGGAGATGACGGTGTGCTGGGCCGGGTCGTAGGCGGTGTGGTTGACGCCCATGACGACCGTCACGTCTTCGTTCTTGGCGGGCGCGGAGATGATGACCTTCTTGGCGCCGTTGTCGGCGTGGACCCTGGCCTTGGTCGCGTCGGTGAACAGGCCGGTCGACTCGACGACCACGTCGACCCCGAGGTCGCCCCAGGGCAGCTTGGCCGGGTCGCGCTCCTCGAAGACCTTCATGGCCTTGCCGTCGACGGTGATCTCGTCGCTGGAAGCCTTCACCTCGTACGGGAGGCGGCCCAGGATGCTGTCGTACTTCAGCAGGTGGGCCAGCGTCGCGTTGTCGGTGAGGTCGTTGACAGCGACGATCTCGATGTCCTTGCCACTGGCGGCCACCGCGCGCCAGAAGTTGCGACCGATGCGGCCGAAGCCGTTGACGCCTACGCGGATGCTCACGGAACCGATCTCCTCGTACGTGATGGCGGGCTGATACCTCAACTCCAGAAACCCTATCGGACCTAAATTGGTTTAGACCACGCGGTCCCGCCTCGCCGTGAATGGCGGTTCGTTACGCGCGCTTTGTGCACTTCGAGTAAAGTGCCCGACTCATCGGAGTAAACTCGGGCATTCTCTGGGGGCTGAGATGTCAAGACAACGATCCGGCCTGCTTTCAGGCCTGGTCATCGGCTTGATCACGATGCTGATCTGCACTGCCGGATTCGGGACCGCCGTCATCTTCATGGACCGGCTGCCCTCGTCGCTGCGCGCCTTCGGGGACGGGATCCCGGTCCTCGCCGCGCTCGCGTTCGTCGTGGGCGTACTCGTCGGCTGGGCCATCCGCCTCGTCCGCCCCCGCAGCGTCCTGCTGTCCTTCTTCGCGGCCCTGTTCGCGGCCGCGGCCGTGCCCGGGGGCCTGATCGTCATGGGCGCGTACGTGTTCTCGACCGTCGGCGCGCAGCGCTTCGGCGCGGACGCCGCGGCCGCGCCGCTGACCCTTCAGGGCTTCCTCGACGCGCTCCCGGGCGCCGCCCGGCAGTTCTGGAACTCGCTCGACCCCTCGTGGCCGCTGCCGGCCATCATGGCGGCCGCCGCCCTGCCCGCGTTCGTCCTCGTACTCTCCCGAGCCCTGCGCCTGCGCCGTACGGGCAGGCACGCCGCGGCCGAGAAGCCGCAGCGGGACCCGGAGGAGACGGCGGAGAAGGAGCCGGAGCCCGAGTATCGGGCCCCGTTCGAGCCGCTCCAGCCGCCCAAGGCGGACCCGACCGCGACCGGCAGCTTCTTCCTCCCGCCGGACCGCGGCCAGGCCTGAGCGCCGCTCAGGACGTCAGCATGTCGACCGTGAGGTTGGCCTCGGTGCTGGGGATGCCGAGGTCGGCCGCGCGCTTGTCGGCCATGGCCAGCAGCCGGCGGATCCGCCCGGCGATCGCGTCCTTGGTCAGCGGCGGGTCGGCGAGCTGGCCCAGCTCCTCCAGGGACGCCTGCTTGTGCTCCACCCGCAGCCGGCCCGCGACCACCAGGTGCACCGGCGCCTCGTCGCCGAGGATCTCCAGCGCCCGCTGCACCCGCGCGCCCGCCGCCACCGCCGCCCTGGCGGAGCGGCGCAGGTTGGCGTCGTCGAAGTTGGCCAGCCGGTTGGCGGTCGCCCTGACCTCGCGGCGCATCCGCCGGTCCTCCCACATCAGGACGCTGTCGTGGGCGCCGAGCCTGGTCAGCAGGGCGCTGATGGCGTCGCCGTCGCGCACCACGACCCGGTCGACGCCGCGCACCTCGCGCGCCTTGGCGTGGATCTTCAGCCGCCTGGCCGAGCCCACCAGCGCCAGCGCGGCCTCCGGACCCGGGCACGTCACTTCGAGCGACATCGAACGCCCCGGCTCGGTGAGCGACCCGTGGGCGAGGAACGCGCCGCGCCAGGCCGCCTCCGCGTCGCACGAGGCGCCCGCCACCACCTGCCGCGGCAGGCCCCGCACCGGCCGCCCGTGGTTGTCGATCAGTCCCGTCTGCCGGGCCAGCGCCTCACCGTCGCGATAGACGCGCACGACATAGCGAGACCCCTTGCGCAGCCCTGCGGGAGCCAGCACCAGCACCTCGGCCTTGTGGCCGAACACCTCCCCGATGTCCTTGATCAGCCGCCGCGCGGTGGCGTTGGTGTCGAGCTCCGCCTCGATCACGATGCGCCCTCCCACGAGGTGCAGGCCGCTGGCGAACCGCAGCAGCGTCGACACCTCCGCCTTCCGGCAGCAGGGCTTGAGCACAGACAGTCGGCTCAGCTCGTCCTTCACCACACCCGTCATCGCCATGAGCGTTAGTCCTCCCCCAAACAGACCGGCTCACAGCATCCTCTCGCACCTTCGCGCCACGCCGACCAGGATCAACGCTTCTGGAGGAAAATCTCGTCCAGGACGGAGGCAAGACGTCGTGGGTCGTGCCGGGGGGAGCCGTCGCGGGCCGCCACGTCGGCCGTCACCAGCCTGGCGCCGAACGCCGCCGCCGACTTCTCCAGCGCGGGCAGGTCGTCGACCACGCCGACGTCGGCGAGCACCACGTCGAGCGAGAGACCGGGCGCGTGCTGCCTGAGCACCTCCAGGTGCTGTTGCGGCGAGAGGTCGTCGGTCTCGCCCGGCTGCGGCGCCAGATTGAGCGTGACCAGCCGCTTGGCGCCGGTGTCGTGCAGCGCCCTGGCCAGCTCGGGCACCTTCAGGTGCGGCAGCACGCTGGTGAACCACGAGCCCGGCCCGAACACCACCCAGTCGGCCTCCAGCACCGCCTCGACGGCCTCCGGCCGCGCGGGCGGGTCTTCGGGCACGAGCGAGATCGCCTGCACCCGGCCCGGGGTCAGCGCGCACGCCACCTGGCCGCGCACGGTCGAGATCACGCCGTCGAGCTCGACCTCCGCCACAATGTCGAGAGGCACCGAGGCCATCGGCAGCACCCTGCCGTGCGCTCCGAGCAGCCGGCCCACCCATTCGAGGCCCGCCACGGGGTCACCGAGCAGCTCCCACAGGGCCACGATGAGCAGGTTGCCGACGGCGTGCCCGTGCAGCTCGCCCTCGCTGCGGAAGCGGTGCTGCACCACCTCGCTCCAGGTGCTGCCCCACTCGTCGTCGCCGCACAGCGCGGCCAGCGCCATGCGCAGGTCACCCGGCGGGAGCACGCCCAGCTCGCGCCTGAGCCGGCCGCTGGAGCCGCCGTCGTCGGCGACGGTGACCACCGCCGTCAGCGCGTCGGTCACCACCCTCAGCGCGGACAACGACGCGTACAGTCCGTGGCCGCCCCCGAGGGCGACCACGCGGGGCCCTCCGGACGGCGGCTGCGACCCCGCCCAGAACGGTGGTTCGCTTAACCCGCGCCCGCTGCCACCGGTCACTCCCGCCCCACATCCCGGTGGCTCACCTGGACCTCCATGCCGCGGTCACGCAGGCGCGCGGCGAGCTGCTCGGCCATGGCGACGCTGCGGTGCTTGCCGCCCGTGCAGCCGACGGCGAGCGTGGCGTAGCTCTTGCCCTCCCGGCCGTAGCCGGTCGCGACCACCCGCAGGACCTCCTCGTACGAGTCGAGGAACTCCTTGGCGCCGGGCTGGCCGAGGACGTAGTCGCGCACGGCCGGGTCGGTGCCGTTCATCGGGCGCAGGTCGGGCACCCAGTGCGGGTTGGGCAGGAAGCGGCAGTCGACGACCAGGTCGGCGTCGACCGGCAGGCCGTACTTGAAGCCGAACGAGACCACGTTGAGCCGCAGGCCGGGACGGTCGTCGCCGCCGAAGTAGGCGACGATCCGGTTGCGCAGCTCGTGGACGTTGTGGGCGGTGGTGTCGATCACCAGGTCGGCGTTGGCCCGCACCTCGCGCAGGATGCCGCGCTCGCGGGTGATGCCGTCGACGAGCCGGCCGTCGCCCTGGAGCGGGTGGGGGCGGCGGACGTTCTCGAAGCGGCGCACCAGCTCCTCGTCGCTGGCCTCCAGGAACACCACGCGCACCCGCACGGCTCGCGTCTCCAGCTCCTCGATGGCGGCGTTGAGGTCGGTGGTGAACGCCAGGCTGCGTACGTCGACGACGGCCGCCACCTTGTCGGCCGCGAGCTTGACCTTGCCGGCCTCCTCCGCCATGGCGAACAGGAGCCCGGGCGGCAGGTTGTCGATCACGAACCAGCCGAGGTCCTCCAGGGCCTTGGCCGCGGTGCTCCGCCCGGCCCCCGACATGCCGGTGACGATGACGAACGCCGGCTCGGTGGTCTTCACTGCCTCTCCCCCTTCAGGGTCGACACGATCACCTCGGCCGTGGCGGGGCCGATGCCCGGGACCTCGCGGATCTGTTCCGCGGTGGCCTCGCGCAGCTTCTTGACGGAACCGAAGTGCTTGAGCAGCGCCTGGCGGCGCGCCGGTCCGAGGCCGGGCACGCTGTCGAGCGCGCTCTCCTTGACGGACTTGGACCTCTTGGCCCGATGGTAGGTGATGGCGAACCGGTGTGCCTCATCACGCACGCGTTGCAGCAGGTAGAGGCCCTCGCTGGAGCGCGGCATGATCACCGGCTGGTCGTCGCCCGGCAGCCACACCTCCTCCAGCCGCTTGGCCAGGCCTGCCACGGCGACGTCGTCGACCCCCAGCTCGTCGAGCGCCCGCTGCGCGGCGGCGGCCTGCGGGCCCGCGCCGTCGACCACCACCAGGTTGGGCGGGTAGGCGAACTTGCGCGGCCGGCCCGTCTCGGGGTCGATGGGGCCGTGGCCGTCGTCGTCCTCGGGGGTCAGCTCGCCGGTGGCGGAGCGCTCCTCCAGGTAACGGCGGAAGCGGCGCAGGATGACCTCGTGGATGGCGGCGACGTCGCCCTCCTTGGTCTTGACCGCGAAGCGGCGGTATTCGCTCTTGCGGACCAGGCCGTCCTCGAACACCACCATGGAGGCGACGACGTTCTCGCCCTGCAGGTGGGAGACGTCGTAGCACTCGATGCGCAGCGGCGCCTGGTCGAGGTCGAGCGCGTCGGCGATCTCCTGCAGGGCCTTGCTGCGCGTGGTCAGGTCGCTCGCGCGGCGGATCTTGTGCTGGGCGAGGGACTCCTTGGCGTTGCGCTCGACGGTCTCCATGAGGGCCTTCTTGTCGCCGCGCTGCGGCACCCGCACCTCGACGCGGGCCCGGCGCTGCTCGGTCAGCAGGTCGGCGACGGCGTCGGCGTCGGGCGGCAGCGCGGGCACGAGGACCTCGCGGGGCATCGACTCGGCGGCGGCGTCGCCGTACATCTGGAGCAGGAACTGCTCGACCAGCTCGCCGGGGCCGGCCTCCTCGACCTTGTCGACCACCCAGCCGCGCTGGCCGCGGATGCGCCCGCCGCGCACGTAGAAGACCTGGACGGCGGCCTCCAGCGGGTCCTCGGCGAGCGCGACGACGTCGGCGTCGGTGCCCTCGCCGAGCACGACCGCCTGCTTCTCCAGCGCCCGCTGCAGCGCCTGGATGTCGTCGCGGAGCCGGGCGGCGCGTTCGTACTCCTGCTCGGAGGCGGCCTCGCGCATCTCGCGCTCCAGCCGCTTGATGAAGCGGCTGGTGTTGCCCGCCATGAAGTCGCAGAAGTCCTCGGCGAGCGCGCGGTGCTCCTCCGGGGTGACGCGGCCGACGCACGGCGCCGAGCACTTGTCGATGTAGCCGAGCAGGCACGGCCGGCCGATCTGGCCGGCGCGCTTGAACACGCCCGCGCTGCACGTGCGGACCGGGAAGACGCGCAGCAGCAGGTCGACGGTCTCGCGGATGGCCCAGGCGTGCGAGTAGGGGCCGAAGTAGCGGGTGCCCTTGCGCCTGGCGCCGCGCATGACCTGCACGCGCGGGAAATCCTCGCCCATGGTCACGGCGAGGTACGGATAGGACTTGTCGTCGCGGTACTTGACGTTGAAGCGCGGGTCGAACTCCTTGATCCAGGAGTATTCGAGCTGCAGCGCCTCCACTTCGGTGGCGACCACGGTCCAGTCGACGTCGGCCGCCGTGGTCAGCATGGTCTGGGTGCGCGGGTGCAGGGCGGAGAAGTCGGCGAAGTAGGAGTTGAGCCGCTGGCGCAGGCTCTTGGCCTTGCCGACGTAGATCACGCGTCCGTGAGCGTCCCTGAACCGGTAGACCCCGGGGGAATCGGGGATGGAGCCGGGCCGGGGACGGAAACTCAACGGACTGCCACCTGATCGCGCCACGATTCCAGCCTAGTGGCCGTCACCGACAGGCTCGCCCGCCGCGAAGGCGGGCGAGCGCCGGGACGTCACGCCAGCGAGATCTGGTCACCCTCCACGGTGAGCTGGTGCTCCGGCAGCGGCTTGGTGGCCGGGCCGTCGCTCACCGAGCCGTCCTCGATCTTGAACTTGCTACCGTGGCACGGGCAGACGATGGCGCCGTTCTCGACCTTGTCCACCGGGCAGCCCTGGTGGGTGCACGAGATGCCGTACGCCTTGAACTGCCCCTGCGCCGGCTGCACGACGACGACCTTCTGGTCCGCGAAGATCTTGCCCCCGCCGACCGGGATCTCGGAGGTCGTCGTCAGCCCCCCGCCCTGCGCGGGCGCGGCCTGCGAGGGGGCGCTGGACGAGGCCGGAGCGGCCGGTTCCTGCGTCGCGGCCGTGGTGTCGCTGCCGCCGCAGGCGGCCAGTGCCAGCGTCAGCCCGCCCGCGCCGACACCCGCGATCACCGCTCTACGGCTCTTGAGGTCTTCTCCCATGCGCCACAGCCAACCGCAGCCAGGTGAGAAAACCATGAAAGGCGCCTTAGGCGAGCCTGATCTTGCCTCCTGACACACTGATCTTTTTCTCTGCCAGCGGCTCGCCGGCCGGACCTTGGACCACGGATCCGTCCTCGATGCTGAACTGGCTGCCGTGGCACGGGCAGTTGATCACGCCGTTGGAGACGCTGGCGACCGCGCAGCCCTGATGGGTGCAGGTGGCGCTGAACGCCCGGAACTCGCCCTCCGACGGCTGGGTGATGACCACGTCCTGGTTCTTGAATATCTTTCCCTCACCGCTGGGGATGTCGCTGGTGTCGGCGAGTGCCTTCGGCTTCTTCTTCTTGGGCGCGGCGGCCGACTCCTCGCCGTCGGGCTCTTCCGCCAGGTCCGCCGTGTCCGGGGCCGGCTCCGCCGCCGGTGAGCCGTAGCTGGCGCAAGCGGTGAGCACCGCGGCGAGGCCGGCCCCGCCCGCTCCGAACATCACCGCCCGGCGCGTCGTTTCGGTCATGGTGCGTCCTCCCAGGTTCGGGTTTCACTTCAGGTACGTCCGGCGACCTGACTGCGGTTCAGCGTGCCGCGCACCAACCCGGGAGAACCACGCACAATTACCGGTTCACACGACCACGATGCCGTCGCCCTCGACCTTGACCTGGTACGAGACCAGGCTTCCGGTGGCCGGGCCCTTCGTGGCCTGCCCGGTGCCGGCGTCGAACTCGCTGCCGTGACAGGGGCAGGTCATCACGTTGTCCCGCGGGGTGCTGACGGCGCAGCCGCGGTGCGGGCAGGACGCCCCGTACGCCTTGTAGACGCCTTCCGACGGCTGCGTCACCACGATCTTGTACTTCTTCACCACCGTGCCGCCGCCGACCGGGACGTCGGCGGTCTTGGCGATGACCTTGCCCTTGATGCCCGGCACCTGCCGGTTCTCGGCTTCGCCGCCGCACGCCGCCAGCGACACGCCGCACGCGGCCACCCCCGCGGCGCCCAGCGCCTGCCGCCGCCCGATCACGGAGCCCCCGTCCACCGTCATGCCCTCCCCTGACCTTCATGGCCTGCGCATTACCGGCTTTTCACGATAGGGCCACCCCCTGTCGCCCTCTCTTCCGCCCCGCCCCGAACGACCCGCGACCTCAGCGGGCGCCGGGACGCTGACCGACCCTGCATGTGATCTTCGGGCCGGTCGCGGTGCTCTCACTCGGGGGCCGATAGGCACGGGGCAGCGCCGCAGACGTCCGTCACCACTCCCGTCTTGAGGAAGACGGCCTTCTGGAGCTGGGCCGCCGGGGTGCGGCGGGGGTCCTCGTGCGGGTCGGTGCCGTGCGGGCCCTCCATCGGCGGCGTGTTGGTGAGCGGCGGCGACGGGGTGCCGCTGTCCCACACCACCAGCGCCGACCCCGCGTGCGCGGTGCGGAAGCCGCGGATGCCCCAGTACGGTTCGGCGTCGGGTGAGCGGCCGGGCGCGAGGGCCGGGAGCCGGACCCGGGCGCCGACGGTGCGCGCCTCGACCTCGGCCGTCACCGTGGCCACCTGGTGGTCGCCGTACGCCACCTGCATGAGCACCCGGTGCCGGGGCGTGCCCGGGTACGGGTCGTCGGTCATGTGGGCGGCGTACCCACTGGCCTCGCCGCGGTCCCACAGCATCTGCATGAGCGCCAGGATGATCTGCTGCTCCAGCCGGTCGGGATAGCTCTGGTCGAACACCGCCTGGAAGGGCGCCGCGTCCGAGCTGCGGTTGAACAGGGTGCTGTAGTTCATGCCGGTCACGCCGAGCACGCCGCGCCGGATGTCCGTGGAGAGCGCGACGAGCGCGCCGCCGAAGATGCCGCCCTGGCTGTTGCCGTCGTAGACGAGCTCGGCGCGGGTGTCGATGAGCGGCCGCCCGCGCTCGTTCCTGAAGGCGGCGTGGGCGGTGAAGCCGTCGCGGGCCGTCATCGCGCGTCCCAGGAACATGAAGTTCAGGAAGCCCTGCTGGGTACGGTCAGGCACGGTGTGGAAGCGTGACATGTCGCCGAACGTGGCGATGACGTTGGGGATGTCCTCGTCCGCCATGCCGATCCACTTGGTGGCGCAGAACACGAACCCGTGCCGCTGCGCCATCGTCCTGACGTTGGACGCGCCCACCTCGGTGTGCCTGCCGAGCAGCCCGTGCCCGTACAGGGAGGGCCTGGCCGGGCGGGTGAAGGCGACGCGGGGGATCTCGCAGCGGAACGTGGCGACCTGCTCGTTCCCCGGCAGCCTGGCCGGCCGCCCGTCCGGGCCGTAGTTCAGCCCGGAGCCGGGCGGCCCGCCGGGCCTGTCGAGGTAGCTCGGCACCCGGAAGGTGCCCTCGACCCGGCGCGCGATCCTGTCGTCCTGCTCGGGGGTGAGGTCGGTGACGGCGGTGACCTCGTACGGGGGCGCGTTCCCGCGCAGCCCGCGCAGGGCGTCGTCGCGCATGGCGAGGGCCCGGCCGGCCAGGTTCCGCTCGCTGGCCACGGTGAAGTCCCAGGCGAGATGGAGGCCGCCGGCGCGGACGCCGTGGCGGCGCAGCGCGTGCAGCACCGGCTGGAGCTCCCGCTGCCGGTCCCGCAGCTCGTGCCCGTGCGGCAGCGGCGCGCCGGCGATGGCGGCGAACGCGGCCCCGGGCGGGATCGGGTCGCCGCCGGCGTCGCGCAGGTGGCGCAGCGCGACCGCGTACCGGTGTCCCTCGCGCAGGTTGCGGGCGGGGCGGACGATGAGCGCCCGGCGGCCTTCCGGCGCGTTCGCGTCCAGTTCGGCCCAGTACGGCCAGCGCTCACCGGTGTCGAGGTCGAGCAGGACGATGGGCGCGTCCCTGCCGAGCGAGGCGCCGATGTGGGTGATCGGGGCCGCGCCGGTCCTGGCCAGGTCGAGGCCGGGGACGAGGGTGAGGATCATCGAGCCGGGCGAGAAGCCGTCGTTGCCGTTCCACGTGGTGGGGTCGACGGGGACTCCGGCCACCGAGCGGGGCATCGCCTCGACGGGGAACGCGACGCGGCGGCCGGTGGCGGTGCCCCGGTCCGCCACGGTGTAGTGGTCGCTGGGGAACGGCAGCAGGCAGACGGCCGGGTCGATCGGATCACATCCGGGCGCGGCCGGGCCGGTGGTGACGGCCGGGCGCGCGGCGGCGGGCGGGGCCGGAAGCGCCGTGACGAGCGCCGTGACCAGGGCCGTGGCGAGCGTGAGGACGCGGGCAACGGCTCGCATGGGCGGCACCTTCTGAAGAGCGGTCGGGCGTACCGATGATCAGCCTCCCGCCCGGTCCCGTCAATCCCCTTCACAGGCCCCGCACCGGTTTTGTGACGGGTCACAGCAACCGGCCGCCGACTTTACGTTCCCGTCCAATTCACAGGATCCCGTCCGCGGCTCATCGTGTGTGGACGCCGTCGCGTACCCCCTCGGGAGCCGCCATGCATCGCCGGACGTTCCTCAGTACGGTCTCCGCGGGTCTGGGCGCCGTCGCCCTGCCCGGCTCGCTGTGGCAGGAGGCGGCCGTGGCCGGGGTGGTGCGGGGCACGAGCCCGTACGGGCCGCTGGGCTCTCCCGACGGCAACGGCGTCGCGCTGCCCGCGGGGTTCACCAGCCGGGTGGTCGCCCGGTCGAGCAGGCCGGTCGGCGGCATCCTCTGGCATCCGGCGCCCGACGGCGGCGCCTGCTTCGCCGACGGCGGCGGCTGGATCTACGTGTCCAACTCGGAGGTGCCGCTGGTCGGCGGCGCGTCGGCGATCCGGTTCCGGGCTGACGGCTCGATCGAGCGCGCGTACCGCATCCTGGACGGCACGAACCTCAACTGCGCGGGCGGCAGGACGCCGTGGGACACCTGGCTGTCCTGTGAGGAGATCTTCCGGGGCCGCGTCTACGAGACCGACCCGTACGGCGTGCGGATCGCGCAGCCGCGGCCGGCGATGGGCCGGTTCAAGCACGAGGCGGCCGCGTGCGACCCCGACCGGCGGGTCGTCTACCTCACCGAGGACGAGGACGACGGCTGCTTCTACCGGTTCGTCCCGTCCACGTGGGGCGACCTGTCGAGCGGCCGGCTGGAGGTGCTGTGCGGCGGCGACCCGGTGGAGTGGCGTCCGGTCCCCGATCCGGCGCCCGGCACCCTGCGGCGGCAGACGCGGCACCAGGTGAGCCAGGCCAGGCACTTCGACGGCGGCGAGGGCTGCCACTACGCCAACGGCGTCTGCTACTTCACGGCCAAGGGCGACCGCAAGGTGTGGGCGTACGACGCGGTCCGCGAGCGGCTCGGCTCGGTCTACGACGGCGGCGGCACGCTCGACGGGGTCGACAACATCACCGGCGCGCCCACGGGTGACCTGTACGTGGCCGAGGACGGCGGCAACATGGAGATCAACATCATCACGCCGGACGGGGTGGTGGCGCCCGTCCTGCGCGTCGACGGCCACGACGGGTCCGAGATCACCGGGCCCGCGTTCTCCCCCGACGGCACCCGCCTGTACTTCTCCTCCCAGCGAGGCTCCAGCGGCGGCAGCGCGGGCCTGGACGGCGTCACGTACGAGGTGACCGGCCCCTTCCGCCACTGATTCCGCTCCCAGCACCGCTCCACCCCCCACTCCCCCCGAGAGGTGCCCCGCATGATCCGACGTCTGACCGCTGCCCTGGCCGCGCCCCTGCTGGTCCTCCTGCTGTCCCCGCCCGCCCAGGCGCGGGCCGCCGAGTCGTACGTCGCGCTCGGCGACTCGGCCGCGGCCGGCCCGCTCATCCCCAACCAGGTGCTGCCCGACCTGGGCTGCCTGCGCTCCGACCGCAACTACCCCCGCCTGACGGCGCAGGCGATCGGCGCCGCGTCGTTCCGCGACGTCACCTGCTCGGGCGCGAAGACCCGCGACATGTACGAGCGCCAGAACACCGAACTCGGCTCGGTGGCTCCGCAGCTCGACGCCCTGCGCCCGGACACCACGCTGGTCACGGTGCACATCGGCGCCAACGACGTCGGCCTGACCGGCTTCATCGAGGACTGCCTCAACCTGCTGCCGCCTCCGGTCGGCGACGCCTGCAACGACGACTACCGCACCCCGGACGGCCAGGACAGCTGGCGGGTCAAGACCGACGCCCTGCGGCCCACGCTGGTCAGGCTGGCCGGCGACATCCGGGCCCGGTCGCCGCAGGCCAGGATCTTCATGGTCGGGTACGCCACGTACGCGCGGCCCGACGGCTGCTATCCCCGCGTCCCAATCATCAGGCAGGACGCGAACTACATCCGGGCGACGCTGCAGTACTTCAACCAGATGCTGGCCGAGCAGGCGGCCGCCGCCGGGATCGGCTTCATCGACCTGCAGACCCCCAGCGTGGGCCACGACCCGTGCGCATCCTCGGGCACCCGCTGGATCGAGCCGTACGTCCCGGCCTCGCCCGCGGCCCCGTTCCACCCGAACGCCCTGGGCATGCGCAACTTCGCCACCATCGTGACCTCGGCCGTGAACGCCGCGCGCTGACGCTCAACCGCCGTTCAGCGTGCGTCGGGCCGCCAGGGCCGCGCCGATGCGCTGGAGCTGGGCCGGGTCCATCGGGTCCAGCCCGGTCAGGGTGACGGCCCTGCGCAGCCGGTAGTCCACGGTGTTCGGGTGGACGTGCAGGCGCTCGGCCGTGCGCCGCCGGTCCAGGCCCGCGTCCAGGTACGCCTTGAGCGTGCGCAGCAGATCGGGGTTGCCGAGCAGCGGATCCAGCAGCCCGGCGAGGCTCGCCAGCGCCTCGCTGGGCCTGCTCAGCTGATACTCCAGCAGCACGTCGGCGAGCCGGTACGCGCCGGGCGGCCGGCCCAGGGACCGCACCACCTCCAGCACCTCCTCGGCCAGCTTGGCGGCGGCGGGCACGCGGGCCGGCTCGGCGGGCTCGGCCGCGGCCCACACCGGGACGCCCGCGGCGCGGCCCGCCGCCGTCACCAGCTCGCCGGCCCGGCACCACCCGGGCTCGCCGGCGCCCAGCGGCACCAGCACCAGCCCGCCGGTGCTGTCGAGCGCCGACAGCACCTGCCCGGCGGCGTGCCGCTGCCAGGCGGCCCGGAACCGGTGCAGCTTGCGCAGGCCGGCGATCGGCCCGCCCTGGTCGTCGGCCGTCTCGTCCGGGTGCGTGCCGAGCGCGGTGGCGACGACCAGGTAGCGGGGCGCGAGCCGGACCCCGGCCAGCGCCTCCCGGTCACCGGCGAGCAGCGCGGCGACGGTCGCGTGCATGGTGTGCTGCTCCTGGCTGAGCATCGCCTCGCGTTCCTCCAGGTACGCGGCGCACACCGCGGACGTCACGGCGCCGGTGTAGCAGAGGATGAGCCGGTTGGCCTCCAGCACGTCGCCGAGGTCGCCGGGCCCGGCGTGCGCGAACAGGCTCTCCCACACCTTCGTCACCCCGAGCTGGTATGCGGCCAGCAGCGCGTCGAGCGGCACCCCTTCCTGCGCGCGGCGCGCGGCCGAGGCGCGCAGCGGCGCCAGCTCGGCCCGCGTCGGCGGGCGTCGCTCCCGGAACATCCCGCTGATCAGCCGCAGGTTGTGCTCGGTGATGCGGGTGATGTCGCCGTCGAGCTCCTCCCGGGGCAGCCGCCGGTACAGCGGGATCTCCTCGGCGAACTCGCCGACCAGCCGCCGCGCGAGGCGTACGAGCGGCCGCTCCAGCAGCTCGTGCACGCACACACCGCCCAGCATGAGGGGCCGCGGCGCATCTTCCGACACGGTCAGACCCTGTCAAACCACCCGTCGGAAGACAAGGGCCCACCCGCACCCCGGTCGTGGCCCCACCCGGACGGGGCCACGACCCCGTGTCACACGGACAGGATCTTCCGCAGGAAGCGCCCGGTGTGGCTCTCCTCCACCAGGGCCACCTCCTCGGGGGTGCCCGCCGTCACCAGGGTGCCGCCGCGCGAGCCGCCTTCGGGACCCATGTCGATGATCCAGTCGGCCGTCTTGATGACGTCGAGGTTGTGCTCGATGACGATGACGGTGTTGCCGCCGTCGACCAGCCGCCCGAGGACGCCGAGCAGCCGCCGGATGTCCTCGAAGTGCAGGCCGGTGGTGGGCTCGTCGAGGACGTAGACGGTCCGCCCGGTCTGCCGCCGCTGCAGCTCGGAGGCGAGCTTGACGCGCTGCGCCTCGCCGCCGGAGAGCGTGGTGGCGGGCTGCCCGAGCCGGACGTAGCCGAGACCGACGTCGTGGAGCGTCTGCAGGTGGCGCTTGATGGCCGGGATGGCGTCGAAGAAGCCGAGCGCCTCCTCGATCGGCATGTCGAGCACCTCGGCGATCGTCTTGCCCTTGTAGTGGACCTCCAGCGTCTCGCGGTTGTAGCGGGCGCCGTGGCACACCTCACAGGGGACGTAGACGTCGGGCAGGAAGTTCATCTCGATCTTGATGGTGCCGTCGCCGGAGCACGCCTCGCAGCGCCCGCCCTTGACGTTGAAGCTGAACCTGCCCGGCTGGTAGCCGCGCACCTTGGCCTCGGTGGTGGCCGCGAACAGCTTACGCACGTGGTCGAACACGCCGGTGTAGGTGGCCGGGTTGGACCGGGGCGTGCGGCCGATCGGCGACTGGTCGACGTGGACGACCTTGTCCGCCTGGTCGATGCCGTTGATCCTGGAGTGGCGGCCGGGGACGGTGCGGGCGCCGTTGAGCTCCTTGGCCAGCGAGTTGTAGAGGATGTCGTTGACCAGCGTGGACTTGCCGGACCCCGACACGCCGGTGACGGCGGTGAACACGCCGAGGGGGAAGTCGATGTCGACGCCCTTGAGGTTGTGTTCGCGCGCGCCCTTGACGGTGATCTGCCGCTTCTTGTCGCGCTTGCGCCGGGTGGCCGGCACCGGGATGCTCCTGCGCCCCGACAGGTACTGGCCGGTGATCGACTCCTCGCTGGTCAGCAGATCCTGGACGGTGCCGGAGACGACGACCTGGCCGCCGTGCTCGCCCGCGCCGGGGCCGATGTCGACCACCCAGTCGGCGGCGGCGATGGTGTCTTCGTCGTGCTCGACCACGATCAGCGTGTTGCCCATGTCGCGCAGCCTGATCAACGTGTCGAGCAGGCGCATGTTGTCGCGCTGGTGGAGGCCGATGGACGGCTCGTCGAGCACGTACAGGACACCGACGAGGCCGGAGCCGATCTGCGTGGCGAGCCGGATGCGCTGCGCCTCGCCGCCCGCGAGGGTGGCGGCGGCGCGGTCCATCGAGAGGTAGTCGAGGCCGACGTCGAGCAGGAAGCCCATGCGGGCGTTGATCTCCTTGACCACCCGCTCGGCGATGTGCATGTCACGGTCGGACAGCTTGAGCCCGGCCAGGAACTTGGCGCACTCGCCGATCGACATCGAGGAAACCTCGGCGATCGACTTGTCCGCGACGGTCACGGCCAGCGTGACCGGCTTGAGCCTGGCGCCCTTGCAGGCGGGGCAGGGCACCTCGCGCATGTAGCCCTCGAACCGCTCCCGGGTCGAGTCGCTCTCCGCCTCCGCGTGACGGCGCTGCACCCACGGGATGACGCCTTCGTAGGTGGTGTAGTAGGCGCGCTGGCGGCCGTAACGGTTGCTGTAGCGGACGTGGACCTGCTCGTCGTGGCCGAACAGCAGCGACTTCTGCGCCTTCTTGGAGAGCTTCTCCCACGGGGTGTCGGGGGTGAAGCCCATCGCGTTGCCGAGCGCCTCGATCAGGCGGCCGAAGTATTCGCTGGCGTGGCCGCCGGTCCACGGGTGGATCGCGCCCTCGCGGAGCGTGCGCTCCGGGTCGGGCACGACCAGCTCGGGGTCGACCTCCATCTTGGTGCCGAGACCCGTGCACTCCGGGCAGGCGCCGAACGGCGAGTTGAACGAGAACGAGCGCGGCTCCAGCTCCTCGAACGACAGGTCGTCGTAGGGGCAGTAGAGGTGCTCGGAGTAGAACCGCTCACGGCCGGGGTCGCCTTCGGGCAGGTCGACGAACTCGAGCGTGATCGTGCCCCCGGACAGCTGCAACGCGGTCTCGACCGAGTCGGTGAGCCGCCGCCTGGCCGACTCCTTGACCGACAGGCGGTCGACGATGACCTCGATGTCGTGCTTCTCGTACTTCTTGAGCGTCGGCGGCTCCTCCAGCCGCACGACCGTGCCGTCGACGCGGGCGCGGGCGAAGCCCTTGGTCTGCAGCTCGCGGAACAGCTCGGCGTACTCGCCCTTGCGGCCGCGGACGACCGGGGCCAGCACCTGGAACCGGGTGCCCTCGTCGAGGTCCATCACCCGGTCGACGATCTGCTGGGGCGTCTGGCGGGCGATCGGGCGGGCGCAGACCGGGCAGTGCGGCTTGCCGACGCGCGCCCACAGCAGCCGCAGGTAGTCGTAGACCTCGGTGATCGTGCCGACCGTGGACCGCGGGTTCTTGCTGGTCGACTTCTGGTCGATGGAGACCGCGGGAGACAGGCCCTCGATGAAGTCGACGTCGGGCTTGTCCATCTGGCCGAGGAACTGGCGGGCGTAGGCCGACAGCGACTCGACGTAACGCCGCTGCCCCTCGGCGAAGATCGTGTCGAAGGCCAGGCTGGACTTGCCGGAGCCGGAGAGGCCGGTGAAAACGATCAGAGAGTCTCGCGGCAGGTCAAGCGAGACGTCCTTGAGATTGTGCTCTCGTGCACCACGCACGATCAGGCGGTCTGCCACGGCGATCCCGGAAGTCGAAAGGCGGATAGGTCCACGGGGGATGGTAGACGGGGGCCCCGACAATTTCGCTGAGCCGATCCCGGCCGGCCGGTGCCGCTCGCCGGAACTCCGTCCCTCTCAGATTACGGCCTCCAGGGCACAGCGCAGGAGGTCTTCCGTTGTCAACCGCATGACCTGTGCTTTTATGCCCGTGCCCCGCTGCGCCGGAGCGCGTGATGAAATATCGGTTCATGACTGTGCTTGCCGCGGTGCGGGAGGAACTGGCCGAGGAGACCGCCCGGTTGCTGGCCACCGCCGCCGCCCTCACCGACTCCGAAGTCCGCGCCCCGTCCAGGCTGCCCGGCTGGACCCGCGGCCACGTGCTCACCCATCTGGCCAGGAACGCCGACAGCCACGTCAACCTGCTCACCTGGGCCAGGACGGGCGTCGAGACCCCGCAGTACCCGAGCCCGGAGGCCCGCGAGGCCGGGATCGAGGCCGGCGCCGCCCGCCCGGCGGCCGAGCAGGTGGCGGACCTGCGCGACAGCGCCGCGCGCCTGGACCGCGCCGTCCGCGAGCTGCCCCCGGACGCCTGGCGGGCGCCGGTGGGCGGCCTGCGCCCGCCCCGTCACCCCGCCTGGTACTGCCTGGTCAGGCGGCTGCGCGAGGTGGGGATGCACCATGTGGACCTGGACGCGGGATACGGCCCCGCCGACTGGACGGACGCGTTCGTGGCCAGGGAACTGCGCGACTGCCTGCGTACGTGGCCGCGCGACCGGAGCACGATCGGCGCGGCCCGGTTCGTCGGCCCGGGCGGCGAGACGCTGGAGGAGTGGCCCGACCTCGGCGACGGCCCGGTGGTGACGGGCACGCCGGCCGACATGCTGGCCTGGCTGACCGGGAGGTCGGAGGGAGATCGGGTTAGGGTGGTGACAGAGGGACGGCCGGTCCCGCCGCCACCGCCGTGGCTGACCGGCGTCGCCCCCGCTGACCTGCCCGCGACGCCTCCGAAGGACTACTGATGACCTACACCGGCGACGTCCAGGTCGGCGGCCCCGCCGACGTGCGGGAGCTGACCGATCTGAGCATCTCCAAGCTCGCCGTCGGCCCCTACGACAACAACGCCTACCTGCTGCGCTGCCGGGCGACGGGCGACGGCCTGCTCATCGACGCGGCCGCGGAGCCCGACCGGCTGCTCGCCCTGATCGCCGACCAGCCGGTCAGCACGATCGTCACCACCCACCAGCACGGCGACCACTGGCAGGCTCTCGACCAGGTGAGCAAGATGACCGGCGCCCAGGTCGTGGCGCACCCGCTCGACGCGCCCGCCCTGCCCGTGCCGGTCGGCCGCACGGTCGAGCACGGCGACCGGATCAACGTGGGCGACGTCACGCTCGAGGTCATCCACCTGCGCGGCCACACCCCCGGCTCGATCGCCCTGCTGTACGAGGGCGACGACGACCACAAGCACCTGTTCACCGGCGACTCGCTGTTCCCCGGCGGCGTGGGCAACACCTGGAAGGACCCGGAGCGGTTCGAGCAGCTCTACACCGACGTGGTGGAGCGGATCTTCGACCGGCTCCCCGACCAGACGTGGGTCTACCCGGGTCACGGCAAGGACACCACCCTGGGCGCCGAGCGCCCGTCGCTGCCGGAGTGGAAAGCCCGCGGCTGGTAAGAGCGCGGCCGGGCCGCGGGTCAGCCGCGCGACAGGACGCGCACGATCCGCTCGGCCGCCCGGGCGGGCTCGTCGACCAGGCCCACGAGCTCGCCCCACGACCACCGGTAGAACCAGCCGTCGGCCAGCGGCACGCAGTCGACGGTCTCGGCGAGCATCACCGTGTCGGGATCGCTGACGCGCAGCACGGGCGGATCGGCCCGGAGGGTGGCGGTCAGCCCGTGACGCTCCAGCTCCCCCGCCAGCTTGGCGAGGAAGTACGTGCGCGTGTGCTCGCGCGGGTTGGCCGGCATGCTTCCATGAAAGCCGATGACACCGGGAAAGTCCGCACCTTCCCGGCGCCGGAGGGTCACTGGCCGAGGCGGGCGGCCTCGCGCCGGAGCTCGCGCTTGTAGAACATCATCCGCAGCGGGATGGCGGCGACCAGGGCGATCTGCATGGTGGCGCCGATCTTGATCGGCATGTCGCCGCCCTCGGGCCAGGCGACCCAGAAGGTCAGGAACGCCACGTTCACCATGATCCAGGCGAGCACGACGGCGGCGAGCTGGCCCTTGGGCTTGGGGTATTCGATGCGGCTGACCATCAGCCACGCGACGGCGAGCACCCCGAGCAGTGTCCACACGCTGGGCTCGAAGAGCAGCACGATCGAGATCACGGTCATCGCGCCCATCGGGATGGGCAGGCCCATGAAGTCGCCGCTCTTGGTCTTGACGCAGGCGAACCGCGCCAGCCGGACCACCCCGGCGACCAGCACCGCCGCGGCGGCCGTGACCACGGCGGCGAACGGCACGGCATCGGTGAAGCCGCCCCAGATCACCACCATGAACGCCGGCGCGAAGCCGAAGCTGATCACGTCGGCGAGGTTGTCGAGCTCGGCGCCCATCGCGGAAGCGCGGAAGCGCCGGGCCACCAGCCCGTCGAACAGGTCGCAGGTGGCGCCGATGAGCAGCAGCACCACCGCGGTGGCGAAGTAGCCGGGCGCGGGCGTGAAGTCGCCGCTGGTGCGCAGCGCGTCGAAGACGGACGCGGCCAGCACGCACACGGCGAGGAACCCGCACAGCGCGTTGCCCAGGGACAACGAGTCCGCGGCGGACAGACGGAACGCCTTGCCGACGGGGCCGCGAGGTTCTTCCTCTTCAGCCGCCTGCCAGCCACCGGCGTCAGCCGTGGTCAATTCTGGTCACCCCCGCAACCGTCTTCTCGCCCACGGACACCGCGGAGGAGATCCCTTCGGGAAGGTAGATGTCGACCCTGGAACCGAAGCGGATGAGCCCGATGCGCTCACCCTGCGCGACCTTCGCGCCGGCAGTCAGGTAGGGCACGATCCTGCGCGCCACCGCGCCCGCGATCTGCACCATCTCGACGTCGCCGAGCGCTGTCGCGAAATGCCACACCACGCGCTCGTTCTGGTCGCTGTCCTTGTTGAATGCCGGCAGGAACCCACCCGCCACATGCTGCACGGAGGTGACATTTCCCGCAAGAGGTGCACGATTGACGTGGACGTTCACCGGGCTCATGAAGATGGCCACCCGGGTGCGGCCGTCGGGCCACGGGTCGACGCTCTGGACGACGCCGTCGGCCGGTGACAGGATCCGCCCGTCCCCGACCGTGCGGTCGGGGTCGCGGAAGAACCAGAGCATCGCGCCGGTGAGGGCGCCCAGCGGCACGGCCGCGAACGCCCATCGGCGGTCCCGTCGCGTCAGCAGCGCGGTGGCGGCCGCCGCGGCCGTCGTGGGGAGGAGCCACGGGGAGACCCCGCGTGCGAGCCTGACCCGGCTCGACTTTGCAGAATCGACTGACACGTACAACCTTTGGTGGTGACTGAACGGAGCGCTTTTGCCGTGATGGTACAGAACCCGCAACTATGACACGATACAGCTTCTCCAGCAAAGCGCCTCGAAAGCCGTTTAGCTAGACCTTCTCCGAGGCCGCCTTCACACTCTTGCGCATGTCGACGCGGGCCTTGATCAAGCTTGCCACGGTGGTGATCACCATCGTGGAGCCGATGACCGTGAGGGACACCCAGATCGGGATGTGGGGCGCCCAGGAGACTCCACTGGAGTGCAGAGCTTCCAGAACCAGCTTAACCCCGATGAATCCCAGGATGAACGCGAGCCCGTAGCTGATGTAGACCAGCTTCTGCAGCAGGCCGCCCAGCAGGAAGTAGAGCTGACGCAGTCCCATCAGGGCGAACGCGTTGGCGGTGAAGACGATGAACGGGTCGGTGGTGAGCCCGAAGATCGCCGGAATCGAGTCGAGCGCGAACAGCAGGTCGGTGCTGCCGATGGCGATCATGACGATCAGCATCGGGGTGACCATGCGCTTGCCGTCGATCTTCACGGTGATCTTGGAGCCGACGTATCCCTCGGTGGTGGGCAGGCTCCGGCGCACCCAGCGGAGCAGGAGGTTCTCGTTGACCTCTTCCGCCTCGCCCTTCAGGTGGCCGCGGATGATGTTGATCGCCGTGTAGATCAGGAAGGCGCCGAAGACGTAGAACAGCCAGCCGAACCGTTCGAGGGCGGCGGCGCCGAGCGCGATGAAGATGCCGCGCATGACCAGCGCCAGCAGGATGCCGATGAGGAGCACCTTGTGCTGGTAGGCCTTCGGCACCGCGAACCGGCTCATGATGATGAAGAAGACGAACAGGTTGTCGACGCTGAGGCTGTACTCGGTGATGTATCCGGCGAAGAACTCCCCGGACTTCTCCGGCCCCGAGGTGAACCAGAGGATCACGCCGAAGATGACGGCCAGGGTCACGTAGAAGCTGACCCAGGCGCCGGCCTGGCGCATGGAGAACTCGCGGGCCTCGCCGCGGTCGACGATCCACAGGTCCACGGCGAGGACGATCAGAAGACCGCCGATCACGACGATCCACGCCCACAAGGGTTCGGTCACGTTGTACAACCTCCGGCACGCAGGACTGACTGCCGGAGGTCTCTCCCGCCCGCCAAACCCGCGGACCGGCAGCCCCGGGGGCCCCGTGGATCGGGGCTACACCGTGATGACGAGGCTGCCGCGAAGGGATACTCCCCTCCCCAACTCACGCAGTATACGAGAACGTCTCAGTGCAATGTCATCTTCCCTCTGGATCACAAACCGGTGCGGTCCGTCACGACCGGCTGTAGGCCGCGAGCGCGCTCCGCACCGCGTCGTCCTCTCCGGGCAGCTCCTCGCCCCTGCGGGCGGCCGCCGCCGCCCACCGGGCCGCCTCCCCGGGATCGGAGACCAGATCCTGTACGGCGGAGCGCAGGGCGGCCGGGTCACCGTAGGGGACGAGGATCCCCGCGTCGCCGACGAGGCCGGGAACGCCGCCGACGGCGGTGGCGATGACGGGTGTGCCGGCCTTGAGCGTCTCGCTGACGCTGAGCGGCAGCCCTTCCCACCGGCTGGCCCAGACCGCGACGGTGGCGGCGGCGAGCAGGTCGGGCACGTCGTCCCGGTTGCCGAGCAGCACCACGGGCAGGCGCTCGGCGTCGATCCGGCGGCGCAGCTCGCCCCGCAGCGGCCCCTCTCCGGCGATCGCGAACAGCGGCGGCGAGCCCTGCCACGGGCCGGCGGCGGCGTCGAGCAGCGTCTCCAGGCCCTTCTGCTGGGCGAGCCTGGCGACGGTGAGCACGAGCGGCCGGTCACCCGCCCCCAGCTCGGCCCGCACCTCCCCGGGCGTCCGCCGGGGCTCCCGCAGGGGCGGCGCGGGCACGACGGCGGGCCTGACGTCCCGCGCGCCCAGCGCGCTCATCCGCTCCCCCAGATCGGGCGAGACCACCAGCACCCGGTCCGCCCGCCGGGCCACGATCCGCTCCAGCACCCCGTACACGGCCCCGACGAACCCTCCGGCCGTCAGCGCGTTGTGCAGCGTCACCACGAGCAGCGGGACCCTCGCCCCCTCCGGCGCCCCGAGGGAGGCGGAGGCCGCCTCAGCACGCCGGGGCATGGCCAGGGCGGCCAGCGCGCCGGCGCGCAGACCATGGGCGTGCACGACGTCGGCCCCCCGTACCACCCGCCGGACGGCCAGCACCGCGCGCGCGTCGTTCACCGGATGCGGCCGATCGGACACCGGAACCTCGACGAACCGGACACCGGCCGCACTGAACCCGAACTGCTCCCCGACCTCCCGCGGACCGGCGGCCACCACCCGGTGCCCGCGCCGCACCAGCCCCGCGGCCAGCATGCGCACATGCCGCCCGGTCCCTCCCGTCGTGGTGCCCACCACGTAAGCCACTCGCACCCGCACCCCTCCCTCTCCAGCATCGAGGCCGCCACCACCCAGCCCGGCCCGGTCACCCTCCGGGCGCGCGCCGCCGGAGGACACCGGCCACCGCCCGGGCGTCGTCCCTGTCGACCAGCACGACCACGCCGGCGCCCACCGCGACCGCCACCACGGCGGCCAGCAGCGTGACGCCCAGGTTCGCCCACACCCCGACCGCCCCGATCCCGGAGGCCGCCCAGGCCCCCGCCAGGAACCCGGCCGCGCCTCCCGCGACGGCCGCGCCCAGCGCCCGGCCGAGCCCGGCCATGGCCGCACGGCCGCGGGCCGCGACCACGTACCCGAGCATGAGCGCCCCGCCGGCGGTCATCCCCACCGTCATCCCGAGCCCCAGCCCGGCGATGCGCCACCCGTCCGGCAGCGACAGCGCGAAGACCGTCTGCGCCACGATCGTCACCGACCACCCGGACACGGTGCCCACGGCGGCCCCCCGCCCCCGGCCGGTCGCGTACAGGACCCGGCTGAGGTGCGCGATGAGCCCGTATCCGATCAGACCAGGAGCGAACAGCGCCACGGCCCGCGCCAGCGCCAACGGGTCCACGTCGCTCTTGTCGGCCAGGAACACCGCCGCCCCGGGCTCGGACGCGGCGGCCAGCACCCCGGCGGCCACCCCGGAAACGAGCACGATCGCCCGGGTGGTGCTCGCCGCGAGCCGGGCGAACGCCTCGTCCTCCCCCACGCCGGCGTGCGCGGACAACCGGGGGAACGCGCTGGTCGCGATGGGCACGGCCAGCACCGCGTACGGCACCAGGTAGATCGCCCAGGCGTAGTTGTAGACCGCCAGCGCCCCGCCACCGATCACGTCGTTGGCCAGCAGCAGCACCACGACCATGGCGGCCTGCTGGGCGAGCAGCCCGGCGATCCCGGCCAGGGCGAGCCTGCGCACCTGCCCGGCCACCCCGTCGGGGAAGCGCAGCGTGGGCCGCCACCGCACGCCGAGCCGGGCGGCCGGCCCGATCACGGTGAGGACGAGCGCGAGCACGCCGAGGCTGGTGCCCGCCGACAGCGCCAGCTCGGCCGCGCGCGGCACCCCCTCCGGCGTGGCGATCCCGCCGCTGAGCGGCACGAACATCAGGTACGCGACGATGACCACGATGCTCGACACCAGCGGCGCGAGCGCGGGCCCGGCGAACCGGTGGTGCGCCTGCAGCAGCCCGTAGAGCACGACCGCGATCCCATAAAGCGGGATCTGCGGGGCGAAGATCACCAGCATGCGGGCGGCGACGTCGACGGCGGCGCGGCCGCACCCCTCGATGGCGAACAGTCCCATGATCGGCCCGGCGAGCAGCGCGGTGAGCACGGCCACCGGCACGAGCACCACGAGCACCCAGGTGAGCAGGGCGGAGGCGATCCGCCCCACCCGCTCCCTGGCGTCCTCGGACACGGCTCCGGCGAGCACCGGCACGACCATGCCGGCCAGCGCGCCGCCGACGACGACCTCGAAGACGATGTTCGGGATCTGGTTGGCGGTGAAGTACGCGGACGTCAGGCAGTTGGTGCCGACCGTCCGCGCGAGCGCGTACTGCTTGGCGAAGCCGGCCACCCGGGCCAGCACGGTGATCGCGCCGATGAGCAGCGCGCCGCCGGCCACGCCACGGGCCAGCCTCGCCTCGCGTTCGGTCAACGGGTCACGCGTCGGCGGGGCGGCGGCCCAGCAGGTCGAGCCGGTTGAGCACCTTGTTGCCCGCGATGACCTTGGTGAAGCTGATCTTCTCGGAGGCGGCGGTGAGCGCGGCCACGGTGCCGAGCAGGACGAGCCTGCCGGGACGGCCCAGCTTGGTCACCGCGGCCAGGCCCAGCAGCGCGCCCAGCGCGTTGGCGCCCGCGTCGCCGAGCATGGCCCGCTCGCCCAGGTCGTCGGGGAGCAGCGCGGCGGCGGCGCCCAGCGGCACGGCGGCCAGCGCGGCCGTCGCGGGCGAGTCGCCGGCCACGGCCGCCGCCAGCAGCGGCCCGCCGGTGAGCAGCCCGACCTTGATCGCCCGGCCGGGCCGCAGGTCGAACAGGTTGGCCAGGTTGGCCGCGCCCGCGACGACGGCGCCGTTGACGAGCGTGTCGGCGGGGCCGTCGGACACCAGCGCGGCGGCGGCCAGCCCGGTCGCGCCGATGCCGAGGATCTTGACCGCGCCGCTGGTCACCTCGCCCCGGGCGAGCGCGCTCAGGTGGCCCTTGAACCCCTTGGACGAGGTCGTGCCGTAGAGGTCGTCGTAGGCGCCGAGCGCGCCGCTGCCGGCTCCGGCCAGCAGCGCCGCCGCCCGCGCGCGGGCGGGCAGGCCGGGCGCCAGCGCGGCCGCGGCGCTCGCCCCGGCCACGAACGCGGGCCCTTCGAGCAGCGTGATGGGCTCGCCGCGGTGGTTCTTGCGGGTCCAGCGGCTGGCGGGGTCGCCGCCCCCGCCTTGCGTACGGGTGAGCGCGGCGTAGGCGGCACGAGCCGCGGCGGCGCCGATCGCGGCGCCCGCGAGGGCGTAGAGCAGGCCACGGGCCATGTCAGCTCCCTGACTCGGTGGACGACGGGGCCGGGCTGGGTGTCACCGGCTGGAACGCCGTGGCTCCGGCGCCGGTGCCGTACTGGCCCACGCCCCCGGTCGCTTGCTCTCGCAGAGCGTAGACGATCACGACCTGGCCTTCAGGCATATCGACGTTGTCGACGCTGGAGACCCGCTTGGCGGTCTCGCTGTCGTCGCGCAGGGCGGTGATGGCGCCGCCCGGCGCGGCGGAGGTCGCGGCGGCGCCGGCCATCACGGCGCCCTTGCCGCCGGCGTCGATCCCGCCCGCCACCGACACGAGCGCCGCCGCCTGGCTTTCGGCGTTGTCCCCCTCGTACGGCGCGTCGGGCGAGTAGAGGACGGCGAGCGTGGCGCGGTTGAGCGGCTCGTCGTTGTCGTCGATGAAGTCGACGTCGATGAACCCGCCCGTCTGGAGGCCGTCGACGACGGCGGACGTCGCCTCGTTGGGGGTGCCGGCCAGCGCCGGGTCGGCGGTCATGAGGGTGGCGGCGAGCAGGGTGGCGGCCTTGTCGTGCACGGTGGCCGTGGTGGGGAAGGCCATCTCGGCGGGCTTGAGCTGGTTGACCAGGCCGTCGAGCACGCCGGCGCTCTTGGGGTCGAAGAACTTGTCGAGCAGCAGGAGCCGGCCGGTGACCTTCGCGCCAGCCTCGGCGAGCACCTGCTCGGTCAGCTCGCGATAGGTGGAGCTCGCGCCTGGCGCCTCCACCAGCAGCACCTGCTCACCGGCGAGCCCGCCCTGGACGAGCTGCGGGGTGAGGGTGGTGATGAACTCCTGGTGGACCTGCTCGCGCCCCTTCATCACGTCGAGTTCGCCGCGCAGCCCCTCGTTGGTCTGGGTGAGCTGACGCGTCATCTCGTTGGCCGTCTTGATCGCTGGATCCTGCAGCAGGTTCGTGCCGAGCACGATGCCGACGGCCAGCGCCAGGAAGATGGCGACGATGGAGACGAGGTGATAGCGGAAATCGATCACGAGAAGAGCCCGACCAACCAGAAGATGAACGCGTTCCAGACGTCTTGCAGGCCGTTCAGCCAGATCTGGCCGAGCGGTGAGGCGGAGAGAGCGACGCCCATGGTGACCAGCGCGGTGGCCGCCAGGAGCAACAGCTGGGAGGTGGTGATGCGACTGCGGTAGAGCATGCTGACGCCCTTGGCGTCGACGAGTCTACTGCCGACGCGCAGCCGGGTGAGAAACGTGCTCGCCATGCCGGAGCGGCCCTTGTCGAGGAACTCCTCCAGCGTGCCGTGGGTGCCGACGGCGACGATCAACTCGGCGCCCTTCTCGTCGGCCAGCAGCATGGCGATGTCCTCGCTGGTGCCGGTCGACGGGAAGACGACCGCCTCCTGGCCGAGCTGGTGGACCCGCTCCAGGCCGGGCGCCCGGCCGTCGCGATAGGCGTGCACGATCAGCTCGGCGCCGCAGGTGAGCGCCTTGGCGGAGACCGAGTCGAAGTCGCCGACGATGACGTCGGGCAGGTAGCCCGCCTCCAGCAGCGCGTCGGCGCCGCCGTCGACGCCGATCAGCACGGGACGGTACTCGCGCAGGTAGGGGCGGAGGGTGGCGATGTCTTCCTTGTAGTGGTAGCCGCGGACCACGATGAGCGCGTGCCTGCCCTCGATCTTGGTGCGGATGTCGGGCACGCCCACGCCGTCGATGAGCAGCTTGCCCTCGCCGCGGACGTACTCCATCGTGTTGACGGCGAACGCCTCGATCTGCACGGCCAGCCCGGCGCGGGCCTCGGCCATGGCCGCCTCGATGGACTCGGCCGTCTGCTCCTCGCCCTTGCCGACGACCTCGTCATCCAGGTAGACGATGCCCTCGTGGAGCCGGACGACGGCGCCGTCCTTGACCCGCTCGAACAGCTCCTGGCTGGCATTGTCGACGAACGGGATGCCGGCCTCGGCGATGATCTGGGGGCCCAGGTTGGGATAGCGGCCGCTGATGCCGGCGGCGATGTTGACCACGCCCGCCGCTCCGCACGCCACAAGGGCCTCCGCGCTGACCCGATCGACGTCGACGTGGTCGATGATGGCGATCTCGCCGGGCTGGAGGCGCTTGGTGAGCCTCTTGGTCCGCCGGTCGATCCTCGCCACACCGGTGACGCCGGGAAGGTCGTTGGCCTTCTTCGCGCGGAGGCCCGGCATCCTGTTCCCCGGAACCTTCATCAAGACCATCCTGCCAGAGCAAAAGACCGGGGAGGCCATGCATGACCGGGCGTGTCCGCTATGTCACACGGAATCACCTGTCGGCCGCCGCCAACCCTAGAAGTTCTTCTGCATGCGCTCTGCCCAGTTCGGAGTCCTCCAAGCCGGCCAGCATGCGCGACAGCTCGCGCACCCGCCCTTCGTGGTCGAGCGTGACGACGCCGCTGCGCACCACGCTGCCGTCGCCGGCCTTCTCCACCACCAGGTGCTGGTCGGCGAAGGCGGCGACCTGCGGCAGGTGGGTGACGACGACCACCTGGGCGGTGCGCGCCAGTCTGGCCAGCCTGCGCCCGATCTCCACCGCGGCCTTGCCGCCCACCCCCGCGTCGACCTCGTCGAAGACGAACGTGGGCACCGGGTCCGCGCCGGCGAACACGACCTCGATGGCGAGCATCACCCGGCTCAGCTCACCGCCGGAGGCGCCCTTGTTGAGCGGCAGCGGCGGCGCGGCGGGGTGGGCCGCCATGCGCAGCTCCACCTCGTCGACCCCGTCGGGGCCGAACTCGGCGGCCCTGGCGAGCTGGACGACGACCCGGGCGTGCGGCATCGCCAGCGCGGTCAGCTCCTCGGTGACGGCCTTGCCGAAGCGCTCGGCGGCGGCCTCGCGCACCCGGGTCAGCTCGCCGGCCAGCTCGGTCAGCCGTTCGGTCAGCTCGTCGTACTCGCGGGTGAGCTCGCCGACGCGGTCGTCGTCGCCTTCCAGCTCGGCCAGCCGGGCGGCCGCCTGCTGCGCCCAGGCCAGCACCGCGGCGCTGTCCTCGCCGTACTTGCGGATGAGGCCGGTGAGCACGGACCTGCGCTCCTGGACGGCGGCCAGCCGGGCGGGGTCGGATTCGACCGACTCGGCGTAGGAGGCCAGGTCGGTGGCCACGTCGGAGATCAGGTAGCCGGCCTCGGCCAGCCGGTCGGCGACGGCGGCCAGCGCGGGATCGTAGTCGCGGACCGCTTCGACGGCCGCGCGGGCCTCGCCGAGCAGCGAGATCACGTCGTGGGCGCCGCCGTCGGCCGCCTCCATGGGGTCGCCGAGCAGCGCGGTGTGGGCGCCGGTCGCGGCGGTGCGGAGGGCGTCGGCGTGGGAGAGCCGCTCCTCCTCCTCGCGCAGCGCGGCGTCCTCGCCGGGCTTGGGGTCGACCTTCTCGACCTCCTCCAGGCCGAACCTGAGCAGGTCGGCCTCCTGCGCGCGCTCCCTGGCCCTGGTGGTCAGCTCCTCGACCTGCGCGCCGACCTGCTTGTGGCGCTTGTAGGCCTGCTGGTAGGCCCGCAGGGGCTTGACCAGGTCGTTGCCGGCGTAGCGGTCGAGCGCGGCGCGCTGCCTGGCGGGCTGGAGCAGCCGCTGCTGGTCCATCTGGCCGTGCACGGCCACCAGGTCGTCGGCGAGGTAGGTCAGCGTGCCGACGGGCACGGAGCGGCCGCCGAGCCAGGCACGCGAGCGGCCCTCGGCGGAGACCGTCCGAGAGATGATCAGCTCGCCGTCCTCGGCCTGGCCGCCGATGTCCTCGACCTGCTGGGACACGCGGCCGCCCGGCTCGATGACGAGCGTGCCCTCGACGGTGGCCTTGTCGGCGCCCGGTCTGATACGGGACGGGTCGGCCCGGCCGCCGAACAGCAGCCCGAGGCCGGTGACGACCATCGTCTTGCCAGCGCCGGTCTCGCCGGTCACCACGTTGAAGCCCGGCGATAGCTCCAGCACGGCCTCATCGATGACACCGAGCCCCTGGATGCGGACCTCCTCGACCCTTGGTCGCACTGCCCACTCCCGTCACTTGCGAGAATACGATCAACCGCGCCGCGGCCCGAACACGTGTGCGTATGCGATCCTACGTGTTCGGCCCTTCAATTCATTCAGGGTCGCACCCTCCCACGCCAGCCCTGCACAGGTAGTTCGAACTTGGCGACCAGCCTGTCGGTGAAGGGGGCGCCGGTGCTCTCGACGCCGTGCAGCCGGGCCAGCAGCACCGGCTCGGCGCCGCGCCGCACCTCGACGCGGCTGCCGGAGGGCAGGTCGAAGCGGCGGCGGCCGTCGCACGACAGCACCCCGCCCGGGGTGTCGGGCAGGATCTCGACGGCGACCGTGGAGCGCGGCGAGATGACGAGCGGCCGGGCGAACAGGGCGTGGGCGCTGATCGGGACCATGAGCAGCGCCTCGACCTCCGGCCAGACCACGGGCCCACCGGCGGAGAACGCGTAGGCGGTGGACCCGGTCGGGGTGGCGCAGATCACGCCGTCGCAGCCCCAGCGTGACAGCGGCCGCCCGTCGATCTCCGCCACCACCTCCAGCATGCGCTCCTGCTTCTCGACGGTGACCTCGTTGAGCGCCCAGGTGTCGGCGATGACGTTGCCGTTCTGGCGGGCCAGCACGTCGATGGTCATGCGTTCCTCGACGTCGTAGCGGCCGGCGACCACGTCGTCGACGGCGTCGTCCAGGTCGGCGACCTCGGCCTCGGCGAGGAACCCGACGTGGCCCAGGTTCACGCCGAGCAGCGGGGTGCGGGTCGGCCTGGCCAGTTCGGCCGAGCGCAGCAGCGACCCGTCACCGCCGAGCACGATCATCACCTCGGCATCCTTGGCGGCGCTCGGCTCCGCGGGCACCACCTCCACGCCTTTCGCGCCGACCTCGCCGGCCTCCACGTCGAGGACCCGTACGCGCAGGCCCGCGTCGAGCAGCCGCCGGATGACCAGGCGGGCGCTCTCGACGGCGGCCTCGCGGCCGGTGTGGACGGTGACCAGGACGGTCCGGTTCATTGCGGCCCTTCCGCGACGGCCCGCCGGATCTCGTGCTCGAGGTCGGCGACCGGCGGCTCGCCCTCCCCCTTGCCCAACCACAGCAGGTACTCGACGTTGCCCGACGGCCCGGGCAGCGGGCTGTAGGTGACGCCGCGCACGGCCAGCCCCAGCCGCGCCGCCTCGGCCGCGGCCGCGCGCACGGCCCCCGCCCGCAGCTCGGGGTCGCGCACCACCCCGCCCGCGCCGACGAGGTCCTTGCCCACCTCGAACTGCGGCTTGACCAGCATCACGAAGTCGGCCCGCGGCGCCGCGACGGCGGCCAGCGCGGGCAGCACGAGCCGCAGCGAGATGAACGACAGGTCGCCGACGACCAGCGTGGGCGGCTCGCCGACGAGATCCGGAGTGAGGTCGCGGACGTTGACCCGCTCCATCACCGTGACCCGCTCGTCGGTGCGCAGCGACCAGGCGAGCTGGCCGTAGCCGACGTCGACGGCGAGCACGTGCGCCGCGCCGCGGCGCAGCAGCACGTCGGTGAACCCGCCGGTGGACGCGCCGGCGTCGAGGCAGCGCCGCCCTTCGACGGTGAGGCTCCCGAACGTGTCGAGCGCCCCGATGAGCTTGTGGGCGCCGCGCGAGACGTAGTCGGGGCCGTCCTGGGACTCGGCGACGACGACGGCGGCGGCGGTGTCGACCTGGGTGGCCGGCTTGGCCGCCCGCCGTCCGCCCACGGTGACGCGGCCCGCCTCGATGAGCTGGACCGCCTGCTCCCGGGAGCGGGCGAGCCCGCGCCGCACGAGCTCGCTGTCGAGCCGGACTCTGCGGCTCACTGGGCGTCCACGGCGCCCAGCGCGGCCTCCAGCCCGGAGAACGCCTCTTCGAACACCGCCACGTGATCGCTCACCGGCAGGCCCGACAGCCGGCCCAGCCCGGCGAGGACCGCGTCGACCCGCGCGTCGCCGGTCTCCTCTGGCAGCTCACTCATGACTCGACGGTAACGCCTCGGGCGAGCGCGCGGGACCTTGGCAGGCGTGTCACGCGTTGAAGGGTCATACGGGGCGCTCGGTGTGGAACGCTACCGACCGTAAAGGAAGTAGAAAGGGAGCGATCATGGCAAGCGTCGAGGAGTGCCGGGCGGCACTGGTCAAGCTCGTCGCGCAGTTCGACGAGATCGACGAGGAGGACCGTGCCAGGCATGTGGTCGAGCGCACGGTCAGCTGCCGCGTCTCCGATCTCGACGTGACCTTCCACGGACGCCTGCACCACGGGGGCCTGGACCCGTTCCTGGAGGCGCCGCCGGCCGACGGCAGGCCGGCCGACGTGAAGCTGACGATCGTCAGCGACGACCTCGTGGCGCTGGTCGACGGAGAGCTGGATCTGGCCCGTGCGCTGCTCGGCGGCCGGGTGAGGATCGACGCCAGCTTCGGCGACCTGCTCCGCCTGCGCCGGCTCCTCTGACCGAGCCGCCCGCCCGCTCACCGCAGGCGGCGTGGCCGGTCCGGGTCGCGCCCTCCGCCGATCACCGGGTCAGCCGATCGTCCCGAGCACCGGATCAGCCGATCCGATCGAGCACCGGCTTGACCGCGTCCTCCTCGGCGGGGCTGTCCCCCGCCGCCGCCCACGCCGCGTCGCACGCCGCCCTCAGCCCGTCGATCCGGCTCCCGTCGCCGTCGAGCCGCAGCGTCCCGTCCACCCAGCGGGCCCGCCACCCGCCGCACGCCCCGTCCCGCACTTCCGGGTACGGGGCCAGCAGGCCGGACAGATCCTCTGCCACGTACGTCGGCCGCTGGTGCGGCGGCGCGGTGAGCACGTCGAGCGGCTTGGCCACCCCCGTGAACACCAGCAGCCCGTCGACGCCCGCGTTCCGCGCCCCCTCGATGTCGGTGTCGAGCCGGTCGCCGACCACCAGCGGCCGCCGCGCCCCCGTACGGATCATCGACTCCCGGTGCAGCGGAGGATCCGGCTTCCCCGCGTAGAGCGGCTCCACCCCGGTCGCCGACGCGATCACCCGCGACATCGCCCCGTTGCCCGGCACCTCGCCGCGCCCGGTGGGCATGGTCGAGTCGCGGTTGGCGGCCACGAACAGCGCCCCCTGCCGCACCGCCAGCGCCCCCTCGGCCAGCAGCCCGTACGACAGCCCCGCCCACATCCCCTGGACCACGGCCGCGGGCCCCTCGGCCGCCGCCGTGACGGGCCTCAGCCCCTGCCCGCGCACGGCCATCCGCAGCCCGGCCCCGCCGACGACCAGCACCTTCGCCCCCGCCGGCACCCGCTCGGCCACCACCCGCGCCGCCGCCTGCGCCGACGTCACCACGTCGTCCCGCTCGGCGGGAACCCTCAGCTCCCGCAGATGGGCGGCGATGGCGGCAGGCGTCCTGGAGGCGTTGTTCGTCACGTACGCCAGCCTCACCCCGCGCCGCCCCGCCTCCTCCAGCGCCTCGGCCGCGCCGCGCACGGCCCGCGGCCCTAGGTACACGACGCCGTCGAGGTCGAGCAGCAGGGTGTCGTAACCGTCGATCAGCACCGCGCCTCTTTCCGTCTCCGGCTCACATCCTGTGAGACTCTAGCCCGCCGCCCCACCGCCACGTCCGCGCCCATACCCCCGCGAATCCCCTTCCCCCCGCGGGTCCCGTTCCCGTATCCCCGTGAATCCCATTCCCGCACACCTGCCACCCCGACCGGCTGCCCAAGACCACGGCCGCAGAGCTCCTGCCACCGGACGCCCAGAACCACATGAGACCGCCCACAGGCCCATGCGACGCCGTCGAGCCCCGCCTCGGGAGACCCACCGTGGAGATCTGCTGCCGGCCCCACTCCACGACCGACTCAGAGGTCGACACACAACACCCCAGGTCCCGCAGTGGAACCCCACCCGGGAGACCGCTGTGAGGGATCTCCGTACAGATCCACTTTGGAGATCCGCCACGCTGATCCGACATGCAGACGCACCGCACAGACCTGTCACGTGGACCGCCGCGCAGACCCACCACGCGGACCCACCGCGCAGACCCACCGCGCAGACCCACCGCGAAAACCTGTCACGCGGACCCACTCGCGCAGAGCCGCCACGCAGACCCGCCGCACAGACGCACCGCGCGGACCCGCCGCACAGACGCACCGCGCGGACCCGCCGCACAGACGCACCGCGCGGACCCGCCACGCGGACCCGCCACGAAAACCTGTCACGCGGACCCACTCGCTCAGAGCCGCCACGCAGAGCCGCCGCACAGACGCACCGCGCGGAGCCGCCACCCAGACTCACCGCCCAGACGCATCTCGCAGACCCGCCACCCAGACTCACCGCCTAGACCCGCCATGCAGACACCCTGCAGATCTGCCGTGGACAGTGGCCGCGAGGCGCGCTGCTCTTACCGTCAGTCACGTCCGACCCGCCGAGGCCGCACGCCGAACGGTGCACTCATCCCCGGTGGCGAGTTCCCCTGGAGAGGCCGTCATGCAGCGACAGGAGCTCTATCGGGCTGCGTGACGGCGATGACACGTGTTTCCTGGATGGTGTGACGGTTCTTCGTACCAACCGGCTGGAACTACTCCCGGCCGGTCAGGCCGACCTGGACATCCTGGTCGCGCACTGGAACCAGCCGGAAGTGAGGCGGTACCTGTTCGACGACCGGGAGGTCTCCGCCGAACTCGCCGCCACGCTCCTCGCCGACAGCGCTGACGACTTCACCGAACACGGGTACGGCCTGTGGAAGGCATACCTACGGGACGAGCTCGTCGGCGTGTGCGGCCTTCGCCGGCACGACAGCGGCCAGGTGGAGATCGTCTACAGCCTCGAACCCGCCCGCTGGGGCTCCGGCCTGGCCACCGAGGCGGCCCTCGCCGTCCTGGAGACGGGCCGGCGAGCGGGCCTCAAGGAGATCCTGCTGGAGACCGACGAAGGCAACGTCGCCTCCCAGCGCCTGGCACGACGCCTGGGCGCCGTGCCCAGGGGCGGTGCGGACGGCATACTCCAGTACGTGATCAGCCCTCCGTGACGGCAGCCGCGCCTCACATGTCCCTCCGGGCCTTTAAGGTGGCCCGGACGCTGCGCAACGCCGACACGTAGTTGCGGTCGTCGGGCCGCATGGCGACGGCGATCGCCAGCGGCTCCTGGGCCGCCTCGATGTCGCCGGTCCGCCACAGCGACAGCCCCAACCCGAAGTACGCGTAATCCTCCGTCGGGTTGTCGTCCACGATCCACTGGAAACTGCTGGCCGCTTCCGCGTACCGGCGGGAGTTGAACTGGGCCCGTGCCAGCGCCTCCCTGATGCTGCGCGAATCCGGCTCCGCGTCGGCGGCACGCTCCAGCAGCGCGGCGGCGGCTGCGGGGCTGCCCTCCTTCAAGAGCTTCACACCCCGCTGGTACCAGTCGTACACGTCACCCTGGGGGGTGCCGGGGGAATCTGCGCGGCCGTCGGCACCTTCCATCATGCGTGAGCCCTCCTACATCGGCATACGACGGAGTTACGGAATCGGATCCCAGCGGGGCATTGAGGCGACTACGGGAAGACTCGGGCGTTTATGGCAACATGCCCGGTATGGGGAATTCTGAACTGCCGATACCGGACGGGCTGATCCTTCGCCCGTTCCGGGGCGTCCGCTTCGCCGTAGACGATCCCGCCAAGGTGACCTCCCCGCCTTACGACCTGATCTCCGACGGCGATGTGAGCGCCCTGCTGGACGCTCATCCCAACAACGTCGTCCGTCTCATCGTTCCCGGCAGACCCGGCACTGATGCTCAGAAGCCCCCTTCCGATCCCTCTACCCCTACAGACCAGAACACCATTAACTCTGACATTCCTCTCGTTTCCTCCCAAAGCCGGATCCAAGTCTCGCCCAATTCCAGGTATCAGGAGGCGAGACGAACGCTGGAAGCGTGGCTCGCATCCGGTGTCCTCGTCCCCGACGAGCAGCCGGCGCTCTACGTGTACGAGCAGCGAGGCCCAGGGGTGCTGCAGCGCGGCATCATCGGCGACGTCTGCCTCCCGGATCCGGCGCAGCGCATCATCCTGCCGCACGAGGACGTGCTACCCGGCCCCATCACCGACCGCCTGGCCCTCATGAGCACCACCCAGGCCAACCTCGAACCCATCTTCCTCCTCTACAACGGCCAGGACGGCGCGGCGACCCGCCTCGTGGACGAGGTGGCCACCCACCGCGAGCCCCTGGTCACCGCGCACACCGAGGACGGCCTCACCCACCGGCTCTGGGCGGTCACCGACGACGCGGAGATAGCCGCCGTCAACGCCGACCTCCATCCCCGCCAGGCCCTCATCGCCGACGGCCATCACAGGTACGCGACGTACCGCATGCTCCAGCGCCGCGAACACGCCCTGCACGCCGAACCCACCGGACCCGGCCACCCCGCCCAGGACGGGATCCCCTCGAACGGCCGTGAGGACGACGGCCGAGGCGCTCAGGACTCGGAGCAGGTCAAGCGGAGCCCGTGGGACTTCGGCCTGGCGTTGCTCGTGGACACCGACGCGTACCCGCCCGACCTCAAGGCCATCCATCGCGTCATCCCCGGCCTCCCGCTGGAGGAGGCGGTGGCCAGGGCCAAGGGCTCGTGGCGCGTACAGGATCTCAGCGACCTCGACGAGGGCCTCCACGCGCTCCACCACACCGAAGGCCCGGCCTTCCTGCTGGCCTGCGAGAACGGCGCGCACCTCCTCACCAGCCCCGACCCGCTGCAGCTCGCGCAGGCCATGCCGGCGGACCGCTCGGCCCGGTGGAACTCGCTGAACACCTCCATCCTCACCGAGTTCGTCCTGCCCAAGGTGTGGGGCCTGCGCGACGACGAGGAGACGGTGCGGATCGTGCACCACGACCCGCACGCCGCCGTGGAGCTCGCCGCGGCCACAGGTGGCACCGCCGTGATCCTCAGGCCGCTGGACGTCGCCGACGTCCTCGCGGTGGCGTCGGGCGGCGAGCGGGTGCCGCGCAAGTCGACCTCCTTCGGCCCCAAGCCCCGTACGGGCCTGGTCCTGAGAACCTTCGCCATCCGCTGACCGTTCTCCCCCGTCACGAGCACCGACGGCGGAGAGCACCGGCCCGTCACGGACGGCACGCCTAGCGGACCGCCGGTCACGGACAGCACGCCTAGCGGACCCTCCGGCGTCAGCCCGCCTCGGCGAGGACGGCGACCGGGCGGGGCGCGGAAGGGACCGGCGGTTCGCCGGGCTCGCCCGCCGGGAGGGGGTCGGCCTCGATGACCCTGACCGTGGCCACCTCGACCTCGTAGGCCCAGACCTTGCCCGACGCCGGACCGAAGACACGGCAACGGAAGGCACCGGTGACCTCCATGGCGTCACGGGGTCGGAGAGTGTGGAGGACGTCGGCCACCTCCTGGTTGAAGCTGACGCACGGAATGCTGTCGGTGACCATGCCGTCCCGCCTGTGCCTGCGGCGGCGCACCAGCAGCCGCCACTTCGTCATGGTGTCGCCGCTCGGCAGACTCCGGTCTTCGACTGCCGCGGACAGCCGTCCCACCAGCAAGACCTCGTTGCGGTCCACTGTCGTCCTCCCATTGGTGATCGGGTGGAGATCACTCTCTACGATGTGAGGAAGTCCAGTTCGGCTCGAACGCCGTTCTGGGGATAGCGGACACGGCTCTGGAGTGCCTGTGGACAACATCACCGCCCTGGGCGGCGACGTCTATGAGATCGACACGAAGATGGCCGGATACTCAGGTATCACCGCCGGTTACCTCATCCTGGGTGATCGTCCCTGCCTGGTCGAAACGGGGACATCCACCTCGGCCCCCGTCGTGCGTGACGCGCTCGCGTCGCTGGGCGTCGGCCCGGACGATCTGGCCACCGTCGTGGTCACGCACATTCATCTCGACCACGCGGGCGGGGTGGGAGACATCGCCAAGTTCTTCCCGTCCGCGCAGGTCGTCGTGCACGAGAAGGGCGCCCGGCATCTGGCCGAACCGGCCAGGCTGATGGCCAGCGCCAGAATGGTGTGGGGAGACCGCCTGGACACGCTGTTCGGCGAGCTCTCCCCCACCGAGGCCGAACGCATCGTCGCCCTCGGCGACACCGGCGCCATCGACCTCGGCAACGGCAGGACGCTGAGCAGCCACTACTCTCCCGGCCATGCCAAGCACCACGTAGGGCTGATCGACTCCGCCACCGGTGACCTGTATGTCGGCGACGCCGCGGGCGTCTATCTGCCGCAGACCGGCGATCTCCGCCCGGCCACCCCGCCTCCGGACTTCGACCTGCAGACCGCCCTCGACTCGATCGCCCTGTTCCAGGCATTGCAGCCACAACGGCTGCTGTTCAGCCATTACGGGCCGGTCGACGCGGTACGCGACACGCTCGACCGATCCGCTGAGGAGCTGCGCATCTGGGTGGACCTCACCCGCCAGGCCCACGCCGAAGGCTTGGACCTGGACCACGCCGTGGCCATGGTGCGGGACCGTACCAGAGAGCGCTACCAGGCGCTGGTCGGCGACGACGAGACGGCCGAGCAGTTCGAGCTGCTCAGCGGCGCCCCGTCGAACGTCGCCGGCATCCTCCACTGGCTGGACCGCGTCTCCCCGTGAACGCGACCTCGGGTACGCACTCGCCAGAACGGGAGTGCGTACCCGAGAACGTCACCTACTCGGACTGCTTGCCGGGTTCGTCCCCAGCATGGTCACCGAAGTCCGGCTCGATGAAGGACGGGGAGATCGGCACCGATGAAGCGCCGCCCTGCTTTCCGTGCTCGGCATCCGTCGGTGCGTCCGGCTCGCCCGCTACGGGCTCGCCCGTCTGACCGGGTCGTGCCGCCCCGCCGGTTCGCTTGGACGACGCGCCCCCGGCCTGCTCAGGCGACGTACCCGCCTCCTCCCGAGCCCGCCCGGGCGACATGGCCGAGGTGCTCTCACCCTCAGCCCGCTCAGGCGACGTAGCGACACTCTCGTCCCCGGCGCGCTCGGCAGACGTACCCGCCTCCCGAGGCTGCCCCGGCGACGTGGCCGCGTCGCTCTCGCCCTCAGCCCGCTCGGCCGACGTACCTGCCTCCCCCCGAGCCTGCTCGGGGGACGTGGCCGAGTCGCTGTCGTCCCCGGACTGCTCAGGCGACGCAGCCGGGACGCTCTCGGCCTGCTCACGGCGGTTGTCCGCGCCGGGCCGCTCGGACGACCTGCCCTGCTCGGCGTCATGGTCGGCCTCTTCAGCACGCGGCGCGTCCGGCTCCGCCTCGCTGCCGGCCTTGCCGGCATCCTGCGCGGCCGGTCCGGCGTCACGAGCTTCCGGTTCGCCTTCGCCGCCGGCCTCCGTGGATGCCTCGGAAGCGGCGTCCCCCGGGGACACGAAGTCCTCGTCGTAGCCTTCCTCGACGTCCTCGATCGTCGCGCCGGTCAGCTCGGCGTACCGCTCGGCGGCGTCCGTCTCGCCGTCCTCGTCGAACGCCACCGCCCTGCCGAACCAGTCCACCGCCGCGTCGTGGTGTCCCGCTTCCTCCAGCGCGTCGGCGTACGCGAACGCCAGGCGCGCCGACCACGGACGGGGCTGCGGGTCGCGCAGCTCCGGAAGCCGCTGGAGCGTGATGACCGCCGCGTCGTGCTGGCCGAGATCGCGACGCGCCCCCGACTCCACGATCGTCAGCTCGATCCGCCCGGCCCGGTCAAGCCGCTCGGCCTCCGGCGAGCGCACCAGGTCGAGCGCCCGTTCCGGACGTCCCATCCCGCGCTCGCAGTCCGCCATGACGGGCAGGTACGCCTCCGAACCGGTCATCCTCCTGGCCGCGCGCAGATCGCTCAACGCCTCGCTGAAGTGTCCGGCCCGGTACGCGACGATGCCGGCCGCCTCCCGTACGACACCGATCCTGGCCGCGAACCTGCGCGCCACCTTGGTGTGTTCGTGAGCCTTGTCGGGATCGTCCTCTTCGAGGGCGCGCTCGGCGGCGAGGAGGTGCCGGCCCACCAGCTCGGCAAGATCCGTGGGCAGGGACCGCAGCTCCTCGCGCACCTCCTTGTCGAGGTCGTCGGCGCTGATGTCGGGCGCGACCTCAGGCAGCGGCTCGCGCTGCGGCCGGTCACCCTCGCGGTCGTCCCTGCCGAAGCGGGCGCGAGTGCCAGGCCGCTCCTCCCGCGAGAACGGACGCGAGCCCCCCTCACGGCGCGGGCCACGGTCGTCACGCCGGGGTCCGCGATCGTCGCGATCCCTGAAGGGACGGCGCTCACCCTCGCTCCTGGAGCCGCGATCGTCGCGATCCCGGTACGGACGACGCTCATCACGATCCCTGGGAGGACGACTCTCGTCCCGATCGCGGTACGGGCGACGCTCCCCACGATCCTGATAGGACGGGCGGTCACCCCGGTCCTGATAGGGGCGACGCTCGCCACGATCCTGATCCGGCCGACGGTCCCCACGGTCTTGGTAGGGCCGACGCTCGCCTCGGTCCTGGTAGGAGGGACGGTCACCCCGGTCCTGATAGGGCCGACGCTCCCCACGATCCTGGTAGGACGGACGATCCCCACGGTCCTGGTAAGGGCGACGCTCGCCACGATCCTGATCCGGCCGACGGTCCCCACGGTCCTGATAGGGCCGACGCTCGCCTCGGTCCTGGTAGGAGGGACGGTCACCCCGGTCCTGATAGGGCCGACGCTCCCCACGATCCTGATGGGACGGACGATCCCCACGGTCCTGGTAAGGGCGACGCTCGCCACGGTCCTGGTAGGACGGGCGGTCCCCACGATCTTGGTACGGCCGACGCTCCCCACGATCCTGATAGGACGGACGGTCCCCACGATCCTGGTGCGGCCGACGGTCACCCCGGTCCTGGTAGGACGGGCGGTCTCCCCGGTCCTGATAGGGGCGACGCTCGCCACGGTCCTGGTAAGAGGGACGGTCCCCACGATCTTGGTACGGCCGACGCTCCCCACGATCCTGATAGGACGGACGATCCCCCCGGTCCTGGTAGGGCCGACGTTCGTCTCTGTCCCTTGACGGGCCACGCTGGGAGCCGCGGTCGTCCCGATCACGGAAGGGACGACGGTCGCCCTCACCACGCGGGCCACGGTCGTCCCGATCCCGGAACGACCGGCGCTCGCCGCTGTAACCACGCTCCTGCCGAGGACCGCGGTCATCACGGTCCCGGTACGGCCGGCTCTCGCCACGATCTCCGGAAGGACGACCTTCGTCACGATCCCGATAGGAACGGCGGTCGTCGCCCTCACGGCGATCCCGGTAACCCCCGGCGCCGCGCGGCCCGCGATCGTCGCGGTCGCGGAACGGCCGGCCGCTACCGCCTTCGCCCCGCCCCTGGCCTTCCCGGCCTCGGTCCTGATAGGAACGCCTGTCGCCGCCTGAACGGAACGGACGGTCTCGATCGTCGCGCCCGCGGGAACCGGATCCGCCGTTCCTGTCGCCATGCGAGCGCTCGCCCCCGTTATCGCCGCGCCCGCGCTGCTCGCCGTCCGATCCGCTATCTCTGTTCACTTCTGGTCCATTTCGTTGGCTCACTCAGCGAGCCTCTATTACCCGTACGGGCCCGCCGTGGCTGGTCGCCGCCCATCCCGGGCCTTACGCGACGAAGGCCACCCGTGGTTGGGGTGGCCCGGTACTCCCCCAGCCTAGCAAGCCGGGGCATGTCCGGAACCCGCACAACCACGGATCCGGCCGACCCGAAGCCGCCGGTCATCCGAGTGACCTGCATATTGAGTGGCAGGGCCGAGACAGCTTCCGTGAGACTGACCCCATGTCTCTGCGCTTCCATGAAATAGCCGAAGCCCGTCACCGCATACTCAATCCGCTCACCGATGACAAGCTCGATCTGCTGGGCGAGATCTGCCGTGTCGACGCGGGAACGCGGCAACTCGACCTGGCGTGCGGCAAGGGCGAAATGTTGAATCGCTGGTCCGCCCGTTACGGCCATCAGGGCATCGGCGTCGACATCAGCAAGGTGTTCCTGGAAGCGGCGAGAGATCGCGCCGGTGAACTGGAGGTCGCCGACCGCGTACAGTTCGTCGAAGCGGACGCCGGCACATACGACGCCGAACCGGAAGCGTTCGACATCGTGTCCTGCATCGGCGCGACCTGGATCGGCGGCGGCCTTTCCGGCACCCTCGACCTGATGCGCCGCCCCCTCCGCCGTGACGGGCTCGCCCTGGTGGGAGAGTGCTACTGGACGGCCCCGCCCCCGCCCGAAGCGGTGCGGGCCCTCTCTCTGGAGGAGGATACCTTCACCTCTCTTTCCGGTACGGGAGAGCGTTTCGAGCAGGCGGGATTCGAGCTGCTGGAAATGGTGCTGGCCAGCCCGGACAGCTGGGATCGGTACGTGGCGAGCCAGTGGTGGACGATAAGCGACTGGCTTCGCGCCAACCCCGGAGATCCCGACGCCGACGCCATGCGTGAGTTCCTGACGACGGCCAGGCGTTCACATCTGGAGTACGGGCGGGAGTATCTGGGCTGGGGCGTCTTCGTACTCCGCCAGGAGGCGACCTCCTGAAACAGAAAAGGGCCTCGGCAAGCATGCCGAGGCCCCAGAAAACAAGAAAAGCCCCGAGGGCCGAAGCCTCGAAACCCCCATAAACAAAAAAGGCCCGAAGCTGTAGCCTCAGGGCTCACCCACAAGAAAAGCCCCCAAGACCGAAGCCTCGAAGCCCTCATAAACAAGGAAAGGCCCCGACAGAACCTGTCGGGGCCTTTCCCATATGAAAATTGTCCGGCGGTGACCTACTCTCCCACACCCTCCCGAGTGCAGTA
>NZ_JBFAPV010000005.1:393751-643470 GCF_040676925.1 Nonomuraea sp. NPDC049486 | reverse complement strand
TCGGTTGTTCTTGGAGTCGTGCTGGGAGGCGTTGGAGCGGGCGGGGATCGATCCGGTGACGCTGCGGGGCAGCCGTACCGGCGTCTACGCCGGCAGTATGTACGAGCACTACTCCACCCGATTCCTGCACAAGGCGCCGGAGTCGGTCGAAGGCACTCTGTTCACCTCCAGCGCGTCCAGCGTCCTGGCGGGCCGCGTCTCCTACACTCTCGGCCTGGAGGGCCCGGCCCTCACCACCGACACCGCCTGCTCCTCCTCTCTGGTCGCGCTGCACCTGGCGGTGCAGGCCCTGCGACGCGGCGAGTGCTCGATGGCCCTGGCGGGCGGCGTGTCGGTGATGGCGACCCCCGCGCCGTTCGTGGAGTTCTCGCGCCAGCGCGCGCTGGCCCCCGACGGCCGCTGCAAGTCCTTCTCCTCGACCGCCGATGGTGCGGCGTGGGCGGAGGGTGTGGGGGTGCTGGTGCTGGAGCGGTTGTCGGAGGCGCGGCGCAACGGCCGGCGGATCCTGGCGGTGGTGCGGGGTTCGGCGGTGAACCAGGACGGCGCCTCCAACGGGATGACGGCGCCGAGCGGTCCGGCCCAGGAGCGGGTGATCCGTCAGGCGCTGGCCGACGCGTTGCTGGATACGCGGGACGTCGACGTCGTGGAGGCGCACGGCACCGGCACGACGTTGGGCGACCCGATCGAGGCGCAGGCGTTGCTGGCCACGTACGGGCGTGGACGTCCGGCTGAGCGGCCGGTGTGGCTGGGCTCGCTGAAGTCGAACATCGGTCACACCCAGGCAGCAGCAGGGGTGGCCGGTGTGATCAAGATGGTGAAAGCGCTGGAGCACCGGACGATGCCGCCGACGCTGCACGTCAAGGAGCCGACCCCGCACGTGGACTGGGAGTCCGGTGGGGTGCGGCTGCTGACCCAGGCGGTGGAGGTGCCGGGCGAGCGTCCGTTGCGGGCCGGGGTCTCCTCGTTCGGGGTCAGCGGTACGAACGCGCACGTGATCCTGGAGGGCGCGCCGGCCGAGCCGGAGGTGCCGGCCGGCGATGGTCCGCTCGTGTGGCCGGTGTCCGCCAGGTCGGCGGAGTCACTGCGGGCACAGGCCGCGCGGCTGGTCGCGTACGCGGAAAGCGCTTCTGACCGGGACCTGCCAGGCGCGGGCCGGGCGCTGGCCCGGCGCGCGAGCTTCGAGCACCGAGCCGTGATCGTGGCCGGGGACCGGCGGGAGTTGCTGGCGGGGCTGGCCGCGCTGGCGGAAGGCGGGTCCGACGCCGCGGTGGTGAGCGGGGTCGCGGCGCCCAACGTCCAGCCGGTGTTCGTGTTCCCCGGTCAGGGCTCGCAGTGGGCGGGCATGGCCGTGGACCTGCTGGACGAGGACGAGACGTTCCGGGCCGCCCTCCGCCGCTGCGAGGAGGCGCTGCGCCCGCACACCGGCTGGTCGGTCGAGGACGTGCTGCGCGGCGCGCCCGGCGCGCGGTCCCTGGACGGCACCGACGTGATCCAGCCCGTCCTGTTCGCGGTCATGGTCGCGCTGGCCGAGCTGTGGCGCTCCCTCGGCGTGCGGCCGTCCGCGGTGCTCGGCCACTCCCAGGGCGAGATCGCCGCCGCGTACGTCGCGGGCGCGCTCTCGCTGGAGGACGCCGCCAAGGTCGTGGCCCTGCGCAGCCAGGTGCTGACCCGGCTCGGCGGCACCGGCGGCATGCTCGCCGTGGCGCTGCCCGCGGCCAGGGCCCAGGAGCGGATCGAACCGTGGGCGGACCGGCTGTGGGTGGCCGTGCACAGCAGCCCCACCGGCTCGGTGGTGGCAGGAGAGGTCGCCGCCCTGGAGGAGTTCGCCGCCACGTGCGAGAACACCGTGCGGGTGCGCCGCATCGCGGTCGACTACGCCTCCCACACCCCGCACGTCGAGGCGCTGCGCGACGAGCTGATGGCCGCGCTGCGCGACGTGCGGCCGCGCGCCGCCGACGTCCGCTTCTGCTCCGCCCTCGCCGGCGCGTTCATCGACCCGGCCGAGCTGACCACCCGCTACTGGTACGACAACCTGCGCAACCCGGTACGGTTCGAGCAGGCCGTCAGTGCCGTCGCCGGAGCGGGCACCCCGCTGTTCGTCGAGGTCAGCCCGCATCCGGTGCTGGGCCCCGACACCGAGGCCATCTGCGAGGCCGCCGGCGTGCCCGCGGGCGTCTGCCACACGCTGCGGCGCGACACGGGCGACCGTCGCCGCTTCCTCACGGCGCTGGCCCACGCCTGGGTGCTCGGCGCCAAGGTCTCCTGGAGCGACGCGCTGCCCTCCGCGCCGCGTCCCCGCCACGAGCCGCCGACCTACGCCTTCGCCCGGCGCAGGTTCTGGCTCACCGGCGACCAGACCGGCCCCGTGTCCGGCGCGGGCATCGACGGCTCCCGCCACCCGCTGCTCGACGCCGTCGTGCCGGTGGCCGGGGACGGCTACGTGCTCACCGGCCGGATCTCCCTGCGCGGCGCTCCCTGGCTGGCGGGCCACGCGGTCGCGGGCCGCGTACTGCTTCCCGGCGCCGCCTTCGCCGACCTGGCCCTGGAAGCCGGCGCCCAGGCGGGCTGCGCCCGGCTCGACGAACTGGTCATCGAGGCTCCGCTGTTCCTTCCCGAGCAGGGCGCGGTCACCGTACAGATCACCGTCGACCCCCCGGACGCGGGACGGCGCCAGATCGCCGTCTACTCCCGCACCGGCGACGAGGACGACGCCTGGACCCGCCACGCCTCCGGTGTGCTCGCCGGGGACGTCCCGGGCCGTGGTGCGTGCGAGTGGGCCGGGGTGTGGCCACCCGTCGACGCGGTGGTGGTGGAGGTCGAGGGGGGTTACGAGCGGCTGGGGGAGCGGGGTTACGAGTACGGTGCGGCGTTCCAGGGGTTGCGGGCGTTGTGGCGTCGTGGTGAGGAGCTGTTCGCGGAGGTGGTGGCGCCGGAGGGCGTGGACGTGACCGGCTTCGGCGTCCATCCCGCCCTGCTGGACGCGTCCTTCCACCCCCTCGTGCTGGCCGTGGAGGACGACGAGTTGCGGCTGCCGTTCGCGTTCGGTGACGTCCGCCTGCACGCCTCCGAGTCCGCCGCGCTGCGCGTACGCCTCACGACCAGCGGCGAGGACGCCGTCGTCGAGGTGGCCGACACCGATGGCGCGCCGGTCCTGTCCATCGGCGCACTGCGCGCACGACCCGCCGACGTCCGCCCGTCCGCCTCGACCGGTCTGCCGCTGTACGGGGTGGAGTGGGCCGAGGTGGCTCCCTCCGTGCCGGGCTCGGTGGAGCCGGAGGTGGTGTGGTGTGTGAGCGGGTCGGCGGACGTTCCGGTGGCGGTGCGGGAGTTGACCTCGCGTGTGCTTGCGGCGGTGAAGGGTGCCGGGGCGTCGCCGGTCGTGTTCGCGACGCGGCCGGGGGATGTGGCCGGTTCGGCGGTGTGGGGGCTGGTGCGGTCGGCGCAGAGTGAGCAGCCGGGCCGGTTCGTGCTGGCGGAGGTGCCGGAGGGGTTCTCGGGCTGGGACGCGGTGCTGGCTTCTGGCGAGCCCCAGGTACGGGTGGTCGACGGCCGCATCCTGGCCCCTCGCCTGACCCGCCGCCCGACACCCACCACTTCCGCCACTCCCGATCAGACCTCCGCCCCAGCTTCCGACCAGACCCCTGTTCCAGCCTCCGACCAGGCCTCTGCGACGGCCTCCGGCCGGACGCCTGCGTCGGCCTCCGACCGGCTGCTCGCTGCGGCGTCCGCTGGGGTTTCTTCCGTGATGGCTGGTGCGGCGTCCGGCGGGGCTTCTTCCGTCAGGTCGGGTGCGGTGCTGGTGACCGGTGGCACCGGGGGACTTGGTGCTCTGGTGGCGCTGCGGCTGGTCGAACTGCACGGGGTGCGGGATCTGGTGCTGGTGTCGCGGCGTGGTCCTCGGGCCGAGGGCGCGACGGAGCTGGTGGCGAAGCTGGAAGGGGCCGGTGCCCGGGTGCGGGTGGTGGCCTGTGACGTGTCCGATCGTGCGCAGCTCGCTGACGTGGTGGCCTCGGCCGGGCCGCTGGCTGGTGTGGTGCACGCCGCCGGGGTGCTGGACGACGGCTTGGTCGAAGGGCTGACTCCCGAGCGAATCAGCGGGGTGCTGGGGCCGAAGGCGGACGCGGCCTGGTTCCTGCACGAGCTGACCCGTGATCTGGGGTTCTTCGTGCTGTTCTCCTCGCTCGCCGGGGTGCTGGGCAACGCAGGCCAGGGCAGCTACGCGGCGGCGAACGCCTTCCTGGACGGCTTGGCCGCCGCCAGGCGTGCGGCAGGGCTGCCGGCGGTGTCCGTGGCCTGGGGGCTCTGGGACGTGGAGTCCGGCATGACCGGCGCGATGGGGGCGACGGACAGGGCACGGCTGGCGCGTGCGGGGATCGCCCCGCTCGCGGTGGAGGAAGGGCTGGCGCTGTTCGACGCCGCCCTCGCGGACGCGGAGTCCGCGGTGGTGGCCGCCCGCTGGGATCCCGCCGGTCTGCGGGCGCGGGCGGAGAACGGTGAACTGCCCGGAATGCTGCGCGGCCTCGTACGCGTGCCGCGCCGTGCGGCGGGAGCCGGGGCCGGGAACGCGGGCCCGCTGGCGGCCCGGCTGCCGGCGCTGGGCAGGGACGAGGCGCTGCGACTGCTCACCGACACCGTACGAGACCACGTCGCGGCCGTGCTCGCCCACGGCGACCCGGCCCAGGTGGACGTGGACCAGGCGTTCAACCAGCTCGGCTTCGACTCACTGACGGCCGTCGAACTCCGCAACCGGCTCAACACCGACACCGGGCTGCGGCTGCCCGCGACGCTGGTCTTCGACCAGCCCACGGTCCGCTCGCTCTCGGCGTACCTGGCCGGAGTGCTCGTCCCGGCGCCGCCCTCGGCCGAGGACACCCTGCGCACCGCCCTGGAACGGGTCGACGACCTGCTGGCCGCGGCCAACGGCGAGGCGGAGAGCATGCGCGACCGGCTCGCCACCATCCTCCAGGGCGCGCTCACCAAGCTCGGCGGCGGCGGACAGCACGATGTCGGCGGCGTCATGGAGAAGATCGACTCCGCTTCCGACGAGGAGATCTTCGCCCTGATCGACAACGACCTGTGACCCATGACCACCTCGACCGGAAAGGCACGAAAGATGGGGACAGAGGACAAGCTCCGCGCCTACCTCAAGCGCGCCACGGTCGAGCTGGCCCAGGCGCGCGGCCGGCTCGCCGAGGCGGAGGAGCGCGCCCACGAGCCCATCGCGATCGTCGGCATGGCCTGCCGCTATCCCGGCGGCGGCGACACGGCCGAGGGCCTCTGGGAGCTGCTCAGCGAGGGCCGCAGCGCGGTGCGCGAGGTGCCGGCGAGCCGGTGGGACATCGACGACTACTACCACCCCGACCCGCGCACCCCCGGCGGCGTCTACACCAGGTACGGCACCTTCCTGGACGACATCACCGGCTGGGACGCCGAGTTCTTCGGCCTCTCGCCGCGCGAGGCGCTGCGCATGGACCCCCACCAGCGCCTGCTGCTGGAGCTGGTGTGGGAGGGCCTGGAGAACGCGGGCCTGTCGCCCGCGCGGCTGGCCGGCAGCCGCACCGGCGTGATGATCGGGCTCATGGACACCCTGCAGTACGGCCGGCTGCAGATCGAGAGGCAGGGCGGCGCCGCGCTCGCCGACCCCTACCTGGGCCAGGGCTCGGTGCCCAGCGTCGCCGCCGGGCGCATCGCGTACCAGCTCGACCTGAACGGCCCCACCCTCACGGTCGACACGGCCTGCTCGTCGTCGCTCATCGCGGTCCACCTGGCCTCCGAGAGCCTGCGCAGGGGCGAGTGCGACCTGGCCGTCGCCGCGGGCGCCTCGCTGACCATGCACCCGTCCCTCTACATCCAGGCGTGCGCGGGCCTGATGATGTGCTCCGACGGCCGGTGCAAGACCTTCGACGAGAGCGCCGACGGCTACGTCATGGGCGAGGGCGGCGGCCTGGTCGTGCTGGAGCGGCTGTCCAGCGCCGTCGCCGCGGGCCGCCGCATCCACGCCGTGCTGCGCGGCTCGGCGGTCAACCAGGACGGGCGCAGCAACGGGCTCACCGCCCCGAGCCGGCGCGCGCAGGCCGACGTGATCGGCCGCGCGCTCGCCGCCGCCCGCGTCTCACCGGACGACGTCGCCTACGTGGAGGCGCACGGCTCCGGCACCCGACTCGGGGACGCCATCGAGCTGTCCGCGCTGCACGACGTCTTCGGCCGTCGCTCGCCCGACCGGCCGCTGCGCGTCGGCGCGATCAAGACCAACATCGGGCACACCCAGGCCGCGGCGGGAGTCGCCGGTCTCATCAAGTCAGTGCTGATCCTGAAAAATGGGCAGATTCCGCCCAGCCTGCACCTGACCAACCCGGCCGCCGCCTTCCCCGAGAACGGCGCCATCCGCCCGGTCACCGGCCTGGAGCCGTTGCCGCAGGGGGACGGGCCGGCCCTGGCCGGAGTCAGCTCGTTCGGGCTGTCCGGCACGAACGCCCACCTGATCGTGGAGAAGGCGCCCCCGCCCGCCCCGCCGGAGACACCGGCGCGCGACACCGTCCACCTCCTGCCGCTGTCGGCCGGCAGCGCCGCCGCGCTGCGCGAGCAGGCCACCCGGCTGGCGGACTGGGTGAGCGCCCACCCCGGTGCGACCGTGCCCGACCTCGCCCACACGCTGCAGACCGGCCGGGCCGAGCTGGACCACCGCCGCGCCCTGGTCTGCGCCGACCTGGACGACGCCGTACGCGGGCTGCGCGCCGCAGCCGACAGCGGCGGGGGCCACCGGGTGAAGGGCCGGCCCCGCGTCGCGTTCCTGCTCCCCGGGGTCGGCGACCAGTACGCGGGACTCGGCCGGGAGCTGTACGCCAAGGAGCCGGTGTACGCCGAGGCGGTGGACAACTGCGTCGAGCTGGTCCTGCGCCGCTCGGGCACGGACCTGCGGCCCCTGTTCCTCGCTGAGACCTCGGCCGCCCCCGGCGATCTCGCCGCCCTGCTCGGCCGCACCGGCGAGGCGCCCGAGGCTCCCGGCCCCCTGGACCACGCCGAGGTGGCCCACCCCTTCCTCTTCACCGCCGAGTACGCGCTGGCGCGGCTGCTCGGGCACTGGGGCGTCACCCCGGACCTGCTCATCGGCTACAGCCTCGGCGAGTACGTGGCCGCGTGCCTGGCCGGGGTCTTCACCTTGGAGGACGCGCTGCACGTCGTGCTCGAACGGGCGCACCTGATCAACGCCGTGCCCGCCGGGCGGATGATCGCCGTCGCCGCGCCCGAGGAGCGCATCGTCCCCGTGCTCGTGAGCGGCGGGATCGACGTGGACGTCGCCGCGGGCAACGGGCCGTCGATGACCGTGCTGAGCGGGAGCCCCGCCGAGATCGAGGCGGCGTCTGCCGCCCTGGCCGGGGAGGGCATCGCCTGCCGGGCGCTGCGCTCCGCCCACGCCTTCCACTCCAGGCTGCTGCAGCCGGCCAGGGAGAAGCTCGCCGCGGTGCTCGACACCGTGCCGAGGCGGGCGCCGGCCGTCCCCGTCGTCTCCAACCTCACCGGCCTGCCGCTCACCGCCGAGCAGGCCACAGGCACCTCCTACTGGGCCGACCAGCTCGTCAGCACAGTCCGCTTCGCCGACGGCGTGCGCCACTGCGTGGACCAGGACGTGGACGCGTTCGTCGAACTGGGGCCCGGCCAGACGCTCGGCGGGCTGGTCAGGCAGAACCTGGCCGGCGGCTCCGGCGTCGCCGTGCTCGGCACCCTGCCGCCCCGCTGGACCGGCGGCGCTCCCCGCGACCCCCACGACGAACTGCTCCGGACCTGCGCCCGGCTCTGGGAGCTCGGCGCCGAGGTCACCTGGGAACGCACCCGCGCCGACGCGGGCCGCGTGCTCAGCCTGCCCACCTACCCCTTCCAGCGCACCCGCTTCTGGCCGGAGCAGATCACCCCAGTCGCCACCAGCCGCAACGGCGTCCCGCCCGCCGGGCCGGACGCCGCTCACGGGGCTCCCGCTGAGTTGGATGCCGCCCGAGGTCCCGCCACTGGCTCGGACGCCGATCGGTACGCCGGGTCCGCTGGGCCGGACGTCGACCTGGACACCGCGTCCGGTGGGGCGGACGACCGGCGCGACGGGGCCGAGCCCGCGGACTACACCTTCGTCCCCTCCTGGCGGCAGGATCCGGTCCGGGAAGCGCCCGCGGCCGGTCTGGACCTGACCGGTCCGCTCGTCGTGTTCGCCGACTCCGGCGGTGTGGGCTCGGCGCTCGCCGACCTGGCCGGCGCCTCCGTGGTCGAGGTGGTCGCGGGCGACGGGCCGCCGCGCCGCGAAGGCCGCCGCCTGACCCTCGACCCCGCCGTCCCCGCCCACTACGGGGCCGTCTTCGCCGACCTGCCGTCCGACGGACCCGTGCACGTCGCGTACCTGTGGAGCCTGGACGCCGGGACCGGCGGCCTCCCCGGCGACGAGGAGCTGAGGGCAGCCGTCGCCCACGGCTTCGACAGCCTCATGCTGACCATCCAGGCACTCGGCGACCTGCCCGCCGAGCGGGAGGTGCGGCTGCTGACGGTGACCGGCGGCGCCGCCGAGATCCTCGGCGGCGACATCCCGGCTCCCCACCAAGCCCTGGCCCACGGCCTCGGCCGCGCGGCCAGGCACGAGTACCCCGCCCTGACCTGGCGAGGCCTCGACCTCGACCCCGAAACCGTCGGCACACCCGCCCACGGACCGGCCCCGGAAGCCGGCACGGCGGCGGGGCAGGTCGCTCGTGAGCTGCTTCGCGAGTGGGACTCCGGCGCGGCGGACGACGATCCGGTGGCCGGGTGGCGGCGCGGGCGGCGCTGGGTGCGGGCGTGGGCCGAGGTCACCGCAGAGCCGTCGGCGTCCCCGGTGTGGCGGGCCGACGGCTCGTACCTGATCACGGGCGGGACGCGCGGGCTGGGCATGGCGCTCGCCAAGCATCTCGTCCGCGCGGGCGTACGGCGGCTCGCCCTGGTCGGCCGCACCCCGCTGGACCGCGAAGCCGGCGGCGAGCGGGCGGAGGGCGTACAGCGGACCCTGCGTGACGTAGCCGAACTGGAGGCCAGCGGGGCGGAGGTGCTGCTGCTCACCGCCGACGCCGGGGTGCCCGAGCAGCTCAGGGAGGCGCTGCGGCGCGGCCGGGAGCGGTTCGGCTCACTGACCGGCGTGATCCACGCCGCCGGGCTGCCCGCCGCCGGCCTGCTGAGCCGGCGCACCGTCGCCGAGGCAGGCCGGGTGCTCGCGCCCAAGGTGCTGGCCATGGGGCCGCTGGCCGAGCTGGTCGGCCCCACGACCCCCGCCGCCGAACGGCCGGAACTGCTCGTGCTGTACTCCTCCGCGGTCACCGCGTTCGGCGGCATCGGCGAGGGCGACTACTGCGCCGCCAACACCGTCCTCGACGCGTACGGGGACGCGCTGGCCGCCACAGCCCCGTCGACCAGGGTCGTGTCGGTCGCCTGGGGCCCCTGGCAGCACGACGTGTGGCAGTCGGAGAACCTCAAGTCGGCGGGCGGGCTGGCCAACCGGGTGGCCGCCTACCGCGCCCGGTACGGCTTCGCCGAGGACGCCGGCTGCGCCCTGCTGGACCGGATCGTGGCAGGCGGCCACGGCAACGTGATGGCGGTGCGACAGCCGCTGCGCGAGGTGCTGGCCGCCTGGACGGGCATGCTCGACCTGGACGACCTGGTCGGCGCCGCCTCCGCCGTACCCGAAGGGGAGCGGTTCCCGCGCCCGCAGCTGCGCACCGACTTCGCCGCGCCGCGCACCGCCGCGGAGGCCGAGATGGCCGAGCTGTGGGGCGCCTACCTGGGCATCGACGGCGTCGGCGTGCACGACCCGTTCTTCGACCTCGGCGGAAACTCGCTGGTCGGCATGGCCATGGTGCTCGCGATCGAGCAGCGGCTGGGGCGCCCGGTGCCGCCCGCGCTGCTGTTCGAGCACCCGACCATCGCGGAGTTCGCCGCCGCGCTCGACGGCGGCGGGGGCCGCCAGGAATCGCTCACCACGAGTTCGGCACGGGGGCAGCGGCGGCGCCGGGCCCGTTCCAGTAACCGGAAATGAGGCCGGAAATGAGGTCCGCAGACGTGATCGACGACATCGAGGCCGAGAGCTCCGGTACCGACATCGCCATCGTCGGCATGTCGGGCCGCTTCCCGGGGGCGTCCGACGTCGCCGAGCTGTGGTCCGCCATCCGGGCCGGCGTGTCCGGGATCACCCGCTTCACCGACGACGAGCTGCGCGCCGCCGGCGTCCCCGACGACCTGCTGGCCGACCCCGCGTACGTGAAGGCCGCACCGGTGATCGAGGACGTCGAGCTGTTCGACGCGGCCTTCTTCGGGTTCAGCCCGAAGGAGGCGCAGATCCTCGACCCGCAGCACCGGCTGTTCCTGGAGCACAGCCACGCGGCCCTGGAGGACGCGGGCTGCGACCCCCGGCGCTTCGACGGCTCGATCGGGGTCTTCGGCGGCTGCGCGCACAGCTCGTACATGCAGAACAACCTGCTGCCCAGCGGCATCGGCGCGGTCATGGGCGACCTCGCGCTCGGGCTCGCCAACGACAAGGACTCGCTGACCACCCGCGTGGCGCACACGCTGGGGCTGTCCGGTCCGACCTACGGCGTGCAGAGCTACTGCTCGACGTCGCTGGTTGCCGTCTGCGCCGCCGCCACCAGCCTGGCCGGCTTCGAGTGCGACCTCGCCCTGGCCGGAGGCGTCGCGGTCAGCGTGCCGCAGCGCGTCGGCTACCTCTACCAGCAGGGCGGCATCTCCCCGCCGGACGGCGAGTGCCGCGCCTTCGACGCGACCGGACTCGGCGCCCCGCTCGGCAGCGGCGTCGGCGTGGTCGCGCTGCGCAGGCTGGAGGACGCGCTCGCCGACGGCGACCAGATCTACGCCGTCATGCGCGGCTGGGCGGTCAACAACGACGCCGGTCGCAAGGCCGGGTTCACCGCGCCCGGCGTGCAGGGCCAGGCCGCCGTGATGGCCGAGGCGCTGGCGAGCGCCGACCTGACGGCCGCCGACATCGACTACGTCGAGGCGCACGGCACCGGCACGGCGCTCGGCGACGCCGCCGAGCTGGCCGCGCTCCAGCAGGTCTTCCACGGGCAGTCGCTGCTGATCGGCTCGGTCAAGACCAATCTCGGCCACCTCGACCGGGCCGCCGGGGTCACCAACCTGATCAAGGCGGCGCTCGCGCTGCGCAACGACGAGATCCCCCCGACACTCAACCTCACCGAGCCCAACCAGCAGCTCGGCGCCGGTGACGCCCGGCTGGAGGTGGTCACCCGGCGGCGTGCCTGGCCGCGCGAGTCGGGACACATCCGCCGGGCCGGGGTGAGCGCGTTCGGCATCGGCGGCACCAACGCGCACGTCGTGCTGGAGGAGGCGCCGCTGGTCCCGAGGACGGAGGAGGAGCCGCGCCCCGAACCGCTGGTGTGGTCGGCCCGCACGGCCGCCGCCGCCGACGAGATGACCGAACGCCTCGCCGCGCACCTCGCCGGGCCGCTCGGCGGGACGCGCCTCGCCGACGTGGCCCACACGCTGCAGAGCGGGCGGCAGGTCTTCGGCCACCGCAGGATGCTGGTGGCCTCGTCCACCGCCGAGGCCGCCGAAGGCCTCCGCGACGGGGCGGTGCTGGGCCGGACGGAGAGCCGCGCCGACCGGCCCGTCGCCTTCCTCATCGCCGGGACCGGCGAGCAGTACCCGGGCATGGCCGCCGAGCTGTACCGCACCGAGCCCGTCTTCCGTAAGGCGCTCGACGAGTGCCGCACCGTCCTGCGGGGCCTGATGGGCGGGACCGACCCGCTCGCCGAGATGCTGGCCCCGCGCGCCGAGGCCGGCGGTCTGGGCGCGCTGCTCGGCCGCGGCCCGGCCACCGCGGCGACCCCGACCGCCGTGCTCCAGCCCGCGCTGTTCGCGGTCGAGTACGCGCTCGCCACCCTCGTGCAGTCGTGGGGCGTGCGGCCCGCCATCCTGGCCGGCTACAGCCTCGGGGAGTACGTCGCCGCGTGCCTGGCCGGGGTGCTGTCGCCGGAGTCGGCGCTGGCCCTGGTGGCGCACCGCGCGCGGCTCATCGGCGCGCTGCCCGAAGGCTCGATGAGCGCCGTCCCGCTGTCGGCCGCCGAGGCCCGCGAGCGCCTGGCGCGGGCCGGGATCGCCGGCGTGGACGTCGCCGCCGTGAGCGGTCCCGAGCTGACCGTGCTGGCGGGCGAACCGCACGCCATGGCGGCCGTGCGGGCCCTGCTGGAGGCCGACGCGGTGCCGTGCCGGCCGCTGGCCACCACGCACGCCTTCCACTCGGCCATGATGGAGCCTCTCCGCGAGCCGCTCACGGCGTGGATCGCGGAGAACGTGACGCTGCGCGCGCCGCGCGTGCCGTACGTGTCCAACGTGACCGGCACCCTGGCCACCGCCGAGCAGGTCACCGACCCTGCCTACTGGGCCGAGCACATGTGCGCGCCGGTCCAGTTCGACGCCGTGCTGGCCACCCTGCTGCGGGAGGAGGACGAGGCGGCGCTGCTGGAGATCGGGCCCGGCCAGTCGCTCGGCGCGATGGCCCGGGGGCACCGCGACTGCGCCCGCGAGCGCTGGCCGCTGGTCGTCGGCACGCTGCCGGGAGCCCAGGACCCGCGCCCGGCCACCGCCGTGCTGGCCGAGGCCGTAGGGCGGCTCTGGCTGGCGGGCGTGCCGGTCGACTGGGCCGGCTACCGTCAGGACCGGCCGGTCGCCAAGGTCGGCCTCCCCACCTACCCCTTCCAGCGCCTCCGCTACTGGGTCGACCCACCCGGTGCCGACCGCCCCGCCACCCCGCACACCGTCGTCCCTGGTGCCGCCACACGCACCGCCGCCGATCCCGCCTCGGGCGTCCTTGGTGTTTCCTCCGGCACCGCCTCGGGCGTCCTCTCCGGCACCGCCTCGGGCGTCCTCTCCAGTGCCGCGTCGGGCGTCGTCAGAGGTGCTGTCTCCGGCGATGGGTACGGTTCCGAGCCGCATGTGCGATTGATGGCCGCGCGGTGGAAGGCTGCGCCGGAGTCGCCGCCCCCGGCCGTGCCGGTTGCCCGCTGCGTGCTGCTGGCGGGCCGCGCCGAGGTGGCCGGGGTTCTGGCCCGTACGCTCGACGCCGACGGGCTCGACGTGGTGACCGTCACCTCGTCGGACGCCTTCGCCGAGACGCCGGACGGTTACGCCATCGACCCCGGGTCGGCGGCCTGCCATGCCGAGCTGGCGGGACGGCTGGCCGATGGCGCCCCCACCGTCCTGGTGGACCTGCGCATCCTCGACAGGGAAGATCCCTCCGCCGACGGCCGCGACGAGCTGCCGCCCCTGGCCCGCCTGCTCGACGCCTGGGGCGACTCCGGCGGCGGGGCCCGGATCATCCTGGCCACCTCGGGCGGCCAGGCCGTCACGGAGGGCGAGGTGCCCCACCCCGCCCAGGCCGCCGCCGCTGCCCTGCCGATGGTCGGCAACCAGGAGTACCTGAACCTCGACTGCGCCGCCGTGGACCTCGACCCGGCGGCGTCCCCCGCCGAGCTCGCCGCCGCCCTCGCCGCCGAGATCCGCCGCCCCTCCGGCGAGGTCTTCACCGCCTACCGCGACGGCCACCGCCTGATCCGCACCTTCACCCCCGAGATCCCCGCCCAGGCTCCGGAAGTCCCCGCCCAGGCTTTCGGAGAGCCCGGGCAGGCGGCCGCGCGGTCGACTGGGCCCGCTACAGCGCCCTCGCGCGCAGCCGCGGAGGTCGGCGCGGGGTTCGCGTCGGAGCCCAGCCAGGGCGGGTTCACGGTTCGCCGGGGTGGGGCGTATCTGATCACCGGTGGGCTCGGGGACGTGGGGTTGCTCGTGGCCGAGCACCTGGTCCGGGCCGGTGCGGGGAGGCTGATTCTGACGAGCCGGGGCGGGGTGCCCGAGGAGGACGGCGACCCCCGCCGGGAGGGGGTGCGCCGGTTGCGGGAGCTGGGCGCCGAGGTGCTCACCCCGCTGGTCGACGTGACGGACGCCGCCGCCATGCGCGCGATACTCGACGGCGACGTGCGGGTGGACGGCGTGGTGCACGCCGCCGCCGACACCGGCCAGGACACCTTCCGCCCGCTGCGCGACCTGGACGCCGAAGCCGTCGAGCGGCACTTCGCCGCCAAGGTGGGCGGCGCGCTGGTCCTGGAGCGGGTGCTGGACGAGCTGCCCGCCGACCGGGCGCCCGGCTTCTGCCTGCTGTTCTCGTCCACCTCCGCCGTGCTGGGCGGCATCGCCTTCGCGAGCTACGCGGCCGCCAACGCCGCGCTGACCGCGATCGGCCGCCGCAACCACTCCCGCCGCACCCGATGGCTGAGCGCCGCCTGGGACACCTGGTCGGTCACCCTCGGCCGGGTGGAAGGCGGCCTCGGCGCGGCGATGGCCGCCCACTCCATGACCGCCGAGCAGGCGCTCGCCGCCTTCGACGAGCTGCTGGCCGCCGCCCGGCCCAGCCTCGTGGTGGCCGCGGGCGGCCTGGACGACCGGCTGCCGCACGCCATGCCCGCCGACTTCGCCGGCCCGGAAACGGGTGCGGGGAGCGGCGACCGGTTTCCCCGCCCGGAACTGCCCCAGCCCTACACTCCGCCGCTGTCCCCGGTGGAACGCGACCTGGCCGGCCTGTGGTCGGAGGTGCTCGGCGTCGAGCCGGTGGGCACCCGGGACAACTTCTTCGACCTGGGCGGCAATTCGCTGGTCGCGCTCCAGATGCTCGCGCTGGTGAAGAAGCGGTTCGGCGTCGCGGTGCCGACCGTCTCGCTGTTCGAGGCGCCGACCGTGGCCACCCTGGCGGCGATCCTCGACGAGCGCGGCGCGAACAAGCCGGCCGCCGCCCGGCCCGCGCTCCGCGTCGCCGAGGCGCCTCCCCGCGACGCGGGCGAGCCCGCCGACGACCGGCGGATCGCGATCGTCGGCATGGCCGGCCGCTTCCCGGGCGCGTCCGACGTCGGCCAGTTCTGGCGCAACCTGCGCGAAGGCGTCGAGTCCATCACGTTCTTCTCCGAGGAGGAACTGCTCGCCGCCGGGGCCGACCCGGAGCAGATCAAGGACCCGGCGTACGTGCCCGCCCGGCCGGTGCTGGACGACATCAGCGGCTTCGACGCGTCCTTCTTCGGCATGAGCCCCCGGATGGCCGCGATCAACGATCCGCAGCAGCGCGCCTTCCTGGAGGTGTGCTGGGAGGCGCTGGAGCAGGCCGGGTACGCCGCGCCCGAGCACCGGGGCCGCGTCGGCGTGTTCGGCGGCGCCAACATCAGCACCTACCTGCTGCGGATGACCGACCACCTGCTCGGCGGCGGCCAGCAGGAGGTCAGCGACTTCGAGGTCATCATGGGCAACGACAAGGACGCCCTGACCACGACCGTCTCGTACCTGCTCGACCTGTACGGCCCGAGCGTGGCCGTACAGACCTTCTGCTCCACCTCACTGGTCGCCGCCCACCTGGCGGTGCGGAGCCTGCGCGACGGCGAGTGCGAGCTGGCGCTGGCGGGCGGCGTCTCGATCCGGGTGCCCGACCGGGTGGGCCACCTGTTCGGCCCCGGCGGGCAGGAGTCGCCGGACGGGCACGTGCGCGCCTTCGACGCCCGCGCCAGGGGCAGCATGTTCGGCGACGGCGCGGCGGCCGTGCTGCTCAAGCGGCTGCCCGACGCGGTGCGCGACGGCGACCACATCTGGGCGGTGATCCGCGGCTCCGCCATGAACAACGACGGCGCGCTCAAGGTCGGCTACACCGCGCCCAGCGTCGTCGGCCAGGCCAGGGTGATCGCCGACGCGATGGCCGACGCGGGCGTCACCGGCGAGGACATCAGCTACGTCGAGGCGCACGGCACGGCCACCGAGCTGGGCGACCCGATCGAGGTGGCCGCGCTGACCCGCGCCTTCGGCCCCACCAGGGACAAGGGGTACTGCCCCATCGGGTCGGTGAAGACCAACGTCGGGCACCTGGACCGGGCGGCCGGCGCGAGCGGCCTGATCAAGACGTCGCTCGCGGCCCGCGAGGGCGTGATCCCGCCCAGCCTGCACTACACCAGCCCCAACCCCGACATCGACTTCGACGACAGCCCGTTCTACGTCAACGCCGAGCTGTCCCCGTGGCGCACCCGCGACGGACGCCCGCGCATCGCGGGCCTCAACTCCCTGGGCATGGGAGGCACCAACGTGCACATGGTCATCGAGGAGCCGCCCCGCCGGCCCGATCCGGGGCCGTCGGCCCGCCGCTACCAGGTGCTGCCCGTCTCGGCCCGCAACGCCCCCGCGGCCGACGTCGCGGTGCGGCGGCTCGGCGAGCACCTGGCCGCCGAGCCGGGTGCGCGGCTGGCCGACGTGGCCTACACGCTCCAGGCCGGGCGCAAGACGTTCGAGCACCGGCGGGCGCTGGTCGCCGCCGACGGCGCCGCCGCCGCGGCCGTCCTCACCGGGTCGCGCCGGGAAGGACTGCTGGGCCGGGTGGAGACCGTGCAGGGCCGCCGGACGGGCTTCCTGCTGGCGGGTGTCGGCGAGCAGTACCCCGGCCTGGCCGGTGACCTCTACCGGCACGAACCCGCCTTCCGCGCCGCGCTGGACGAGTGCCTGGCGCTGCTGGAGAACCACCTCGGCGACGCCGGCCTCGCCGACCTCCTGACCGGCGACCGCGAGGCGGGCGCCGACCTGGCCACCTTGCTCGGCCGTACGCCCACCGGCGGGGCAAGCCCGAACGGCGCGCTCACGAACCGGTCGCCGGCCGGCGGGGAGGGCTCGAACGGCACGTTCGGGGATCGGGCGTCCGCTGGTAGGGAAGGGCGGAACGCGGCGCTGCAGCGCACTGAAGTGGTGCAGCCCGCGCTGTTCGCCGTCGAGTACGCGTTGGCGCGCACCCTGATGTCCTGGGGTCTGCAGCCCGCGATCATGCTGGGTTACAGCCTCGGCGAGTACGTCGCCGCCTGCCTCGCGGGAGTCCTGTCGCTGCCCGACGCCATCGCCCTGGTGACGCACCGGGCGCGGCTGATCTCGGGGCTGCCGCCGGGCGCCATGCTGGCGGTGTCGCTCCCGGCGGACGCCGTGCGCCGGCGTTTCCGGCTGGAGGAGCGCGGGCTCGACGTCGGCGCCGTGAACGGCCCAGGGACGGTCGTCGTCGCCGGGCCGGTGGACGCGGTCGAGTCGCTGGCCGCGGACCTGCGGAGGGCCGGGATCGCGTGCCGCCCGCTGGAGACCACCCACGCGTTCCACTCCCGCATGCTGGAGCCGCTGGGCGACGAGCTGACCCAGTGGATCAAGGCCGAGGTCACGCTCAACCCGCCCGCTCTCCCGTACGTCTCGAACGTGACCGGCGCCCTGGCCGACGCCGAGCTGGTGTGCGACCCCGGTTACTGGGCCAGGCACATGTGCGCGACCGTACGGTTCCAGGACGGGATCGAGACGCTGCTGGCCGAGCCGGAGCTCGCCCTGGTCGAGATCGGCCCCGGACAGTCGCTGGGCGCGCTGGTGCGCGCGGGTGGCTGCCCGGCGGAGCGCTGGCCCCTGATCACCCACACGCTGCCCGCCGCGAGCGACGCCAGGCCGGGCGACGAGGCGCTGGCGGACTGCCTCGCCCGGCTCTGGCTCGGCGGCGTCACCGTCGACTGGGACGCCTATCACGGGCGCGTCGAGGGCGCCGACCTCGCGGGGCTGCCCGGGCGGATCCCGCTGCCCACGTATCCGTTCCAGCGGCAGCGCTACTGGATCGACCCGCCCGCCCGGCGTGAGATCGACCGGGGGGCGGCCGAGCCTGAGGACCTGTTCGAGGCCATCACCAGCCTGCCCAAGCTGCCCGAGGACGAGTGGCTCTACCTGCCCGTGTGGCGGCAGACGGCGCCGCCCGCCCCGGTGGAGCGGACGCCCGGCTCGTGGCTGGTCTTCACCCGCGACGGGCTCGCCGACGAGGTGCTGGCGGCCCTGCGCGGGACCGGCGCCGCCGTCACGCCGGTCCGCCCGGGCGAGGCGTACGCGGCCACCGCCGACGGCCACACGGTCAGGCCGGGCCACGTCGCCGACATGCTCGCCGTACTGCGCGACCTGCGCACCGCAGGACGGCCCCTGGAGCGGGTCCTGCACCTGTGGAACCTGGAGCCTGCGACGCACGAGCCCGGCGTCCAGGACACCGGCGTCCGCGACACCGACATTGCGTACGGTCTGCACACGCTTGTCGCGCTTGCCCGGGCGGCCGGTGAGTCCGGTATCGGTGAATGGTCGCTCGACGTGGCCGTATCCGGGACCCAGCAGGTGCTGGGCCAGGAGGTGGCCCATCCCGCCGGCGCCACGCTGCTCGGGCCGTCCCTGGTGATCCCGCTGGAGTACCCAGGAGTGACCACCCGCCTGATTGACCTCCCGGCGGGCCCGTCCGCGCGTGACCTCAGCGGTCTGGCCGCCGAGCTGGCCCGCCCGCAGGAGGACCGCACGGTGGCGCTGCGCCACGGCCGCCGCTACGTCCCCGACTACGCCCGCATGCCCGCCCCGCCGCTCCCCGCCGGCCCGGCCGCCGACGTCACCGGGCTGCGCCGGGGAGGCGTCTACCTGATCACCGGCGGGCTGGGCGGCATCGCGCTCGGCCTGGCCGGGCACCTGGCCCGTGACTACGGGGCCAAGCTCGTGCTGCTGGCCAGGCGCGGCCTGCCACCGCGAGCCGACTGGCCCGCCGTCCTGTCCGGCGAACGCCCCGCGGACGAGGTCACCCGGGACAGGGTGCGGCAGGTGACCGAGCTGGTCGCGCTGGGAGCGGAGGTCGAGGTCGTCACCGGCGACGCCGCGAGCGCCCGGGACGTGCGCCGGGCCGTCGAGGCGGCGGCCGAGCGCTTCGGCGTGCTGCACGGCGTGCTGCACGCCGCCGGCGTCCCGGCCATGGGACTGATGCAGTTCAAACGGCCCGAAGAGCTGGACGAGGTGCTCGCCCCCAAGATCGGCGGAACGCTGGCGCTGGCCGAGGCGCTGCGCGTCGGCCGGCCGGACGAGGTCGAGCTGGACCTGCTGGTGCTGTTCTCCTCCATCACCTCCGCCACCGGCGGCGGCCCCGGCCAGGTGGACTACTGCGCCGCCAACGCCTTCCTGGACGGCTACGCCTGCCGTCTCGCCGCGACCGGGCGCCGGGTGGTGTCCGTCGGCTGGGGCGAGTGGACGTGGAACGCCTGGGAGGCCGGGCTCGACGGGTACGAGGAGGCGCTGCGCGACTTCTTCAGGAAGAACCGGGCCCGCGTCGGGATCGGGTTCGCCGACGGCTGGCGTTCGCTGCTGCGGGCGCTGGCGACCGGCGAGCCGCGGGTCGTCGTGTCCACGCAGGACTTCCCCACGCTGGTGTCCGGCAGTTCCCGCTTCACCCTGGAGGCGGTCACCTCTCCCGCCATCGGCGGCGGCGGCGAGCGCCATCCCCGGCCCGAGCTGGTCACGTCCTACCAGGAGCCCGACGGGGCCACCGAGGAGGCCATCGCCGCGATCTGGGGCGAGTCGCTCCGGCTCGACCAGGTCGGCGTGCTGGACAACTACTTCGAACTGGGCGGCAACTCGCTGCTCGGCGTCGCCATCGTGGCCGCGGTCCGGCGCGCGTTCGAGCTGCCGGAGCTGCCGCCGCACATCCTCTACGAGGCGCCGACCGTGGCCGCGCTGAGCCGCACCGTCGACGCGCTCGTCTCGGGCGCGGCCACGGCCGCCTCCGACGGCGGCAGCCAGGTGCGGGCCCAGCTGCGGCGTTCGGGCCTGGAGGCCTCGGCCGCCCGCAGACGCCGCTGACCACCGGACCCAAGGAGCGAAACGATGAGCAGAACGGAGATGACATGACTGTGACCGGGGTGATCGGCGCCGGCGTCATGGGAGTCGGCGTCGCCCAGAACCTCGCCGCGACGGGGCACGACGTCGTGCTCGTCGACAAGGACGAGGAGACGCTCGCCGCCGCGCTGGCGGCCATCACGCGCAACACCCGGATGAGCCGCCTCATGGGCGGTCCCGCCCTGGACCCCGACGAGGTGCTGTCCAGGATCACCACCGCCGTCGGGGCCGCAGGCGCGGCCAAGGCGGAGATCGTCATCGAGAACGTGACGGAGAACTGGGACGTCAAGCGGGAGGTGTACGAGACGCTCGACGCCGAGTGCGGCCCCGGCACCGTCTTCGTGGTCAACACCTCCGCCATCCCGATCACCAAGGTCGCCGCCGTCACCGGCCGCCCCGACAGGGTGATCGGCGTGCACTTCATGAACCCGGTGCCGGCCAAGCCGGTCGTGGAGCTGATCCCCGGCTTCCACACCTCGCCGGAGACGATCGAGCGCACCGAGAACCTGCTGCGCGCCATGGGCAAGAAGGCCGTGCGCGTCAAGGACTCGTCCGGCTTCGTCTCCAACCGGGTGCTCATGCTCACCGTGAACGAGGCGGCCTACCTCGTGCACGAGGGCGTGGCGGACGCCGCGTCGGTGGACGAGGTGTTCCGCGGCTGCTTCGGCCACCCCATGGGACCGCTGGAGACCGCCGACCTGATCGGCGTCGACACGATCCTCTACAGCGTCGAGGTGCTCTACGAGCACTACGCCGACAGCAAGTACCGCCCCTGCCCGCTGCTGAAGCAGATGACGGACGCGGGGCTGCACGGCCGCAAGTCCGGCAGGGGTTTCTACACGTACGCGTCAACGAACTGAAAGGGAGCCATATCCATGTCTGCTACCGCGAAGGACCAGATCCTCGCCTTCGTCCGCGAGCGTTACCCGCAGGCGGAGATCGACGCATCGCAGGACATCTTCGCCCTCGGCTTCGTCAACTCGCTGTTCGCGATGGAGCTGGTGATGTTCGTGGAGAAGACCTTCGAGCTCACCATCCCCAACGAGGAGCTGCGGATCGACAACTTCCGCACCGCCGAGTCGATGGCGAGCCTGGTGGCCAAGCTCTCGGCCGACCTGGCCGCCGCGTGACGCTCACCGACCCGGCGCCGGCCCTCGGGACGGGCGCCGGGCAGGTCACCGACCGCCGTTCGGCCCGCGCGTTCGTCGACACGCACGTCGTCCCGTACGCCGACGCGTACGACCGGGTGGGCCGCGTCCCCGAGGAGCTCATCGAACGGGTCGCCGAGGCGGGCCTGTGGGCGCCCTTCCTGCCGCCCGGCTCGGGCGGCGCCGGGATGGACATGGTCACGCTGGGGGAGGTGCACGAGGAGGTGGGGCGCGGCTGCTCCTCGCTGCGCAGCCTCCTCACCGTCCACACCATGGTGGCGTGGACGGTGCAGCGGTGGGGCACCGCCGCCCAGCGCGAACGGTGGACGCCCGCACTCGGCAGCGGCGACGTGCTCGGCGCGTTCTGCCTGTCGGAACCCGGCGCCGGCAGCGACACCTCGGCGATCACCACGACCGCCGTCGAGTCCGGCGGCGGCTGGGTGCTCAACGGGGTCAAGAAGTGGACCACGGGCGGCCAGCGGGCGGACCTGTTCCTGGTGTTCGCCCGCACGGCCGCCAGCATCGGCGCCTTCCTGGTGAGCAGGGACGCGCCGGGGGTCCGGGTCAAGCCCATCGACGACATGCTCGGCACCCGCGCCTCGATGCTGGCGGAGATCTCCTTCGACGACGTCGTGCTCGGGCCGGACGCGCTGCTCGGCCCGAGCGGCTTCACCGCCGGCATGGTGCTCACCGGCACCCTCGACCTGGGCCGCTACAGCGTGGCCGCGGGGTCGGTGGGCATCCTCCAGGCGTGCCTGGAGGCGTCCTCCGCGTACGCCGCGCACCGCAGGGTTGGCGGCTCGGCGCTGCGGGAGCTGCCGCTGATCCAGGCCAAGCTGTCCGACATGGTGACCGACGCGCGGGCGGCCAGGCTGCTGCTCGCCGAGGCCGGCCGCCTGAAGGACGCCGGCGACTCGGCGACGCTCATGGCCACCTGGATCGCGAAGTACTTCGCCTCCACGGCCGCCGTCCGGCACGCGGCCGAGGCCGTGCAGATCCACGGCGCCAACGGGTGCAGCCCGGACTTCCCGGTGGCGCGCCTGTACCGCGACGCCAAGGTGATGGAGATCATCGAGGGCAGCAACGAGATCCAGCGGATCACCATCGCCGGCCAGGCGGAAAGGGAGAAGACGACATGTCCGTGACAACCGCGGCCACCGCCGCGGCCCCGCTCCCGGAGAAGCCGAAACAGGGCCGCATCAAGTGCATCGTGTGGGACCTCGACAACACCCTGTGGAACGGGGTGCTCCTGGAGGACGGCGACGTCACCGTACGGCCCGCCGTCGTCGAGCGGATCCACGAGCTGGACCGCATGGGCATCCTGCACTCCGTCGCCAGCAAGAACGACAGGGACGCGGCCATGGAGAAGCTGCGTGCCCTCGGGCTGGAGGAGATGTTCCTCTATCCGCAGATCAACTGGAACCCGAAGTCCGACTCCATCCGGCACATCGCCAAGGCGCTCAACCTCGGCCTGGACGCCTTCGCGTTCGTCGACGACCAGGAGTTCGAGCGCGCCGAGGTGGCCCACGGGGTCCCCGAGGTGACCTGCGTGGACATCCTGGAGCTCGACGAGGCGCTGGCCCGGCCGGAGTTCCGGCCGCGCTTCGTCACCGACGAGTCGGCGCTGCGGCGCGGGATGTACCGCAGCCAGATCGCCAGGGACGAGCTCGAAGGCGATTTCGTCGGCACGAACGAGGAGTTCCTGGCCGGCCTGGAGATGTCCTTCACCATCGCGCCCGCCAGAAGGGAGGACCTGCAGCGGGCCGAGGAGCTGACGGTGCGCACCAACCAGCTGAACTCCACCGGGCGCACCTACTCCTACGAGGAGCTGGACGCGCTGCGGGAGTCGCCGGACCACCTGCTCCTGGTGGCCTCGCTCACCGACAGGTTCGGCGGCTACGGCAAGATCGGCCTGGCCCTGGTGGAGAAGGGCGAGGACGCCTGGTGGCTGCGCATGATGCTGATGTCGTGCCGGGTGATGTCGCGCGGGGTCGGCATGGTGCTGCTCAACCACATCCTCCGGCTGGCGGTGGACGCGGGCGTGGCCGTACGGGCCGACTTCGTGGAGACCGGCCGCAACCGCATGATGCAGATCACGTACGCGTTCGCCGGGTTCGGCGAGGTCAGCAGGGACGGCGCGCACGTCGTGCTGGAGGCCGACCTGACCGCGGTGCAGCCGCCGCCCGCGTACGTGAGAGTCGAGATCGTCGAGTGAGGGACCGAGATGACCGTCTATGACGAGACGACCGACGGCCTGCTGACCAGCTGGCTGCCGTTCCGCGCCCTGACCGGCGCGGAGCCCGGCGCGCTGCCGCTCTACTGCCTGCCGCACGCGGGCGGCTCGGCGTCGGCGTTCCGGCTGTGGCAGCGCGAGCTGCCGGGGATCGCGGTCCAGCCGGTGCAGCCGCCCGGACGGGAGAGCCGGCACAAGGAGCCGCCCTACCTGCGGATGGAGCCGCTGGTCTCCGACCTGGCCGACGCGGTGCTCGCCGACGTCGACCTGTCGGCGGCGGGCCACAGGTACGCCCTGTACGGGCACAGCCTGGGCGCCATCGTGGCCTTCGAACTGGTCAGGGAGATCAGGCGGCGCGGCGGTCCGCAGCCCGTGCACCTGTTCGTCTCCGGCTCCGACGCCCCGCACGTCACCTACGAGGGCGGGCCGCCGGTGCGCGAGATGACCAGGGCGCAGGTGGTCGCGCTGCTGCGCAAGCTGGGCGGCACGCCGGAGTGGCTGCTGGCCGACCCGGGGGCGCTGGAGATGATCCTGCCCGCCGTGCAGGCCGACTTCACCGTCAAGGAGACCTACCGCTACACGGACGAACCGCCGCTGGCCGTGCCGATCACGGCGATGCCGAGCGGCGCCGACCCGCGGGTCGCGCCGGCGAAGGTGGCGGCCTGGCGGGACCAGACCGCGGACGAGTTCGCCCTGCACCCCTTCGACGGCGGCCACTTCGCGGTCTTCGAACAGGCGGCCCGCACCCGCGGCATCGTGGCGGAGGCACTGCGACCGTGGGTGTGAAGGCGCACCGGGTCGGTCCGGACGGAGGCGCTGCGGCCGTGGGTGCCACGGCTTGGCAGGTCGGTTCGGACGGAGGCGTCGCGGCGGTGGGTGCCACGGCTTGGCGGGCCGGTCCGGACGGAGGCGGCGCGGCCGCGGGCGCGCGGGTCCGGCGGGTCGGTTCGGATGGAGGCGCTGCGGCCGTGGGTTCCACGGCTTGGCAGGCCAGTCTGGACGGAGGCGCTGCGGCCGGAGGTGCCACGGCTTGGCAGGTCGGCCCGGACGGAGGTGTCGCGGCCGGTGGTGCTCGGGTCTGGCAGGCCGGTTCGGGCGGAGATGGCGCGGTGGGTGCGCGGGTCTGGCGGGTCAACGTGGACCGTCCGGAGCGGCCGGGATGGTGGCACTGCCTGTCCGCCGCCGAGCGTGAGAAGGCCGCGGCGCTGGCCGAGCCGCTCGCGCGGCGGCGGTACGTGGCCGCGCACGCGGCCCTGCGCGCGGTCCTCGGCGAGCTGTGCGGCGTGCCCGCCGCACAGCTCGCCTTCGGCACCGACGCGTCGGGCCGCCCGTGCCTGCGGAGCTCGGGGGGAGGGTCCGACTTCAATCTGAAGGGCTCGGGGGGAGGATCCGACTTCAACCTGGAGGGCTCGAGGGAAGGGCCCGACTTCAACCTGTCCCACTCCGGGGAAGTGCCGGACTTCAACCTGTCCCACTCCGGGGAGTGGGCGCTGATCGCGGTGGCGGCGCCGGGCGGCAGGGTGGGGGTCGACGTGGAGCGCGTCCGGGACGACTTCGACCATCTGGAGATGGCGCGGCGGATGTACCAGCCCGAGGAGGCCGCCCGGGTGTGCGCGGCCGGGCCCGGCGCGGGCCTGGCGGAGTACTTCCGGCTGTGGACGGCCAAGGAGGCGTACGTCAAGGCGAGCGGGGCCGGGCTGGCCGGGCTGCGCGACGTCCTCGTGCGCCCGGAAGCCGGCACGTGCGCCGAGAGCCGGGGAGGGAGCGCGCTCTCGCGTTCCCTCCCCGGCTCCCAGGTTCCCGTCCGCTGGCTGGACGTCGCTCCCGGCTACGCCGCGGCGCTGGTCACGACCGCTTCGACACCGGCACCACGTACCGGCTGAAGACCAGGTCGCGCAGCACGTCGTCGCCGCCCTCCACGATCGAGACGTACCTCATGTCGCGCAGCAGCTTGCCGATCACCGCTTCGTGGGTGTAGCCGAGGCCGCCGAACATCTCCGACGCCGCCGAGGCGATCTGCCAGCCGGTCTGGCCGCAGAACATCTTCGTGGTGAGCGCCGACTTCAGCGTGCCCACCCGCATGAACTCCTCGCCGGCGTCGGGCCGGGCCGCGATGGCGTCGTAGGCGCGGGCCGCGGCCAGGCACTGGTTGGTCATGACCTCGATCTGCATCTCGAACTGGCCGAGCCGGCCGGCGAACACCGCGTTCGCCGTCAGCGGGGCGCCCTTCACCGACTTGGACTTGCCGTACTCCATGCACACGTCGCGGATGCGGCGGGCGATGCCCAGCGCGGTCGTGGCGATCAGGATGCGGCTGGCGTTCAGGCCGATCTCCAGCAGGCGCAGCCCGTTCCCGCGCAGGACGTTGCCCGCCGGGACCCGGACGCCGGACAGCGACACCTGGTAGGTCGCCGAGGAGCGCAGCCCGATCACGTCCCAGCGCTTCTCCACGGTCACGCCGGGCGCGTCGCCCGGCACCAGCACCGCCAGGTAACCGGACGGGTCGTCGGCGGCGCGGGCGATCACCACGAGGAACCGCGCGAAGGCGGTGTTGGTGGAGAACGCCTTCTGGCCGTCCAGCACCACGGTGTCGCCCTCGCGCCGCGCGGTCGTGCCGATCCTGGCCAGCTCGCTGCCGGCCGCGTGCTCGCTGCCCAGCGTGGCGGCGAAGCCGCCGCCGGCCAGCCCGCCGAGGTGTTCCTTGCGCAGCTCCTCGCTGCCGTACCACTGCACCATGCTCGTGGTGAGCACCGGGATGAACAGGGTGAACGCCACCCCGGCGTCGGCGTAGGCCAGCTCGGAGGTGATCCTGACGCTCTCCTCCAGGCCGAGGCCGAGCCCGCCGTACTCCTCGGGCAGCCACCAGCCGGCCAGCCCGGTGCCGCCGAACCGCTCGTACAGCGGCAGCGGCGCCTCGGCCAGCGAGTCGAGGTAGGCGTCCTTACCGGTCAGCTCCCGCCGTACGAAGCCCTGCAGGGCCCGGAGGTGGTCGGGACGGTTCATCGCCTGGTCACTCCTCTTCGTCGCGGGCGTCGAGCAGCTCGGCCAGCTGCCGCACGGTCGGGCACTCCAGGAGCCCGGTCACCGGCACCGACGCGTTGAGCGTCTTGCGGATGCGGGTCGTCAGCTCGATCGCCAGCAGGGAGTGCCCGCCCAGCTCGAAGAAGTTGTCCAGGGCCCCGATCGGCTCGATGGCGAGCACCCGCGACCAGATCTCGGCGAGTGTGGCCTCGGTGCCCTCCCGCGGCTCGACGTAGGGGTTGTTCAGCTCGGGGCGCGGGTGGCGCTCCTGGTCGTCGAGGTCCTCGCCGGCCTCGTGGATGTCGCCGGTGACCCACTGCGCGATCCTGCTGTCCAGCGAGCCGGTGGAGATGACCAGGTGCCCGACGCGGTCGGCGGCCGACAGCGCCCGTTCGAAGACGTCCACGCCCTCGGCGGGGGCCATCGCGAAGTCGATGACCGCGCCGCTGTGCCCCTCGACCCGGTCGGGGTCGATGTTCCAGGTGTCCCAGTCGACCGTGACCCACCGCGCCCCGCCCGCGGTGCGGGTGGCGCGGACGTACGCGTCCAGCGCGGCGTTGGCGGCCGCGTACGGCGCGAGCGTCATCCCGCCGAGCACCGCCGCGATCGACGACAGCGTGATCCGGCGGTCCTGGCAGTGGTCGCCGAGCACCTTCTGCAGCACGTGGAACCCGTTCACCTTGGCGGCCAGGTGGGCGTCGCACTGCCGCCGGTCCATGAGGTGGGCGAAGTTGAAGTACGCCCCGTCCTGCACGCCCGCGCCGTGCACCACCACGTCGATGCCGCCGAAACGCTCGACGGCCCGCTCGACGACGGCCCGCATCGCGTCCTCGTCGGCCACGTCGGCCGAGACGGCGAGCACGGTGGCGCCGCGTTCCTCCAGGTCCCTGATGTTGCGGATGTGCCGGGCCGTCCGGTCGCCCGGTGGCGCCGAGGCCAGGTGGTCGTCCCAACCTTCCCTGGGCGGCAGTTCGCTGCGGGCGGTGAGGACCAGGCGGCAGCCGTACGCGCTCGCCAGGTGCCGGGACAGGACCAGGCCGACGTCGCCGAGGCCGCCGGTGATGAGCACCGTGTCGCCGTCGCGGAACGGCCGCCGGTCCGGCTCGGGCGCCTCGATCGGGTACTGCTCGTAGTGCCGCACCCAGGTGTCGTCGCCGCGGATCGCGACCGGTCCCTCGTACGGGCAGACCGCCGCGGCCAGGATGCGGACCGCGGCCGCCGCGGGGTCGAGGCCGCCGCCCACGTCCACGGCGCGGCAGCGCAGCCGGGGGTTCTCCTGGGCGAGGCTGGGCGCGAGCGCCCCCAGCGTGGCGTGCTCGGGGTGGCGCAGGTCGGCCCCGGCCACGCTCACCGCCTCGGGGGTCAGCAGGACCAGCTCGGCGCGGGGGGCCGAGCCGGTGTTGTCGATCAGCTCCCTGGCCAGCGCCAGCGCCGAGGAGAAGCCGCGCCGCTGCTCGGCGGCGAAGTGCGCCACCGGGTCGTCGTCCGGTCCCGCCTCCTCGGCGGCCAGGCTGAACCCGTGCACGATCGCGCGCGGGGCGGCCACCAGCGAGTACATCAGCTCGGCGATGTCGTCGGCGGTGCCGATCCTGACCGCGAAGTCGCCGGCGTCGTCCTGCTCGAACCGGTCGCCAGGACGCACCGTCGTCACCTCGGCCCCGGCCTCGACCAGCCGTCCGACCAGCGCCTCGCCGTGCGGGTCGGCCGCGAACACCAGCCACGGGCCCGCCTCGCGCAGCCGCTCGTCCAGGCCCGCGACGGACAGCGGCCGCTGCCGCCAGCCGGGCAGGTACGTCCACCGCGCCCGGTCGAACGTCTTCCCGGTGCCCACCTGGGCCTGCGCCTGGTCCTTCGGCGGGTTCACCCAGTACCGGCGGCGCTGGAACGGATAGGTCGGCAGCTCGACCCGCCGCCCGGCCCCGCCGTGCAGCTTGACCCAGTCGACGGCGGCACCGGCCTGCCAGAGCCGCGCCACGGCGCCGAGCACCCACCCGGCCGCACCCACCCCGTCACCAGTCCTGTAGCCCGCCCCGTCACCAGCTCGATCGCCTGCCGCGTCACCAGCCCTGTAGCCCGCCGCGTCACCTGCTCGATCGCCTGCTCCACCGCCCGCCCAGTCGCCGGGCGCGACGGTGACCGTCTCGGCCGCGTCCTCGTCGTCGGTCACGTTCACGCCGATCCCGCGCAGCCCTTCGGCCAGCGCGGCCAGCGCCGCCTCGCGTCCCGGCTCGCGTGGCCCGCCCTGGGGAGAACCCGGGCGCAGCACCGCGCCGGCCGCCGCGTGCAGCTCGGCCCACCACTCCTCCGGTACGCCGGAGTCCGGCGCGACCAGCCGCACCCGGGGGTTGCGCCGCTGGGTCTTGCCGTCGATCCAGCGCTCCGGGTCGCCGAGCGCGGCGACGGCGTCCTCGCGATCCCGGCACACCACGGCGCGCCGCCGCGCGAAGCCGCCGCGCGAGACCTGCAATGTGAACGCCACGTCCGCGAGGTCCTCGCCGTCACCGGAGCCGAGGTGGTCGCGGAGCCGCTCGGTGAGCGCGGTCAGCGCGCCGTCGTCGGCGGCGGAGAACACCAGCAGGTGAGGGCCCGGCCGGGGAGGCCCCGCCGGCCGGAGCGGCGCCTGCTCCAGCACCACGTGCGCGTTGGTGCCGCCGAGCCCGAACGAGCTGACCCCGGCGCGGCGCGGGTGCGGGCCCGCGGGCCAGGGCCGGTGCTCCTTCAGCACGGTGAAGCGGTCGTGCGCGGTGGCCAGCGCCGGGTTCGGCGTCTCGTAGCCGGGGGTGCCGGGCAGCAGCTCGTGCTTGAGACTGAGCGCCGCGCGCATCAGGCCGGTGACGCCGGAGGCGCGGTCCAGGTGGCCCAGGCTCGGCTTGACCGACCCCAGCACGCACGGCGTCTCGCCGGCCTGGGTGAACACCCGGTTCATCGCCGCCAGCTCGATGGAGTCGCCCAGCATGGTGCCCGTCGCGTGGCACTCGACGTAGCCGACGGTCTCGGGCTTCACCCCGGCCACGCCCAGCGCCGACTCGATCACCTCGGCCTGCCCGTCCACGCCGGGCGCCGTGTAGCCGGCCCGCAGCCGGCCGTCGTTGTTGGACGCCGAGCCGAGGATCACCGCGTGGATGACGTCGCCGTCCGCGAGCGCGTCGGACATGCGCTTGAGCGCGACCGCGCCCGCGCCGCTGCCCATCACGGTGCCGCTCGCCTCGGCGTCGAAGCTGCGCACCCGCCCGTCGGGAGACATGATGCCGCCCTGCTCGTACAGGTAGCCGGACGGCTGGGGGAGCGGCGTGAACGCGCCGCCCGCCACCGCGACGTCGCACTCGTACGTCAGCAGGCTCTGGCAGGCCAGGTGCACCGAGACCAGCGAGGTGGAGCAGAACGTCTGCACCGACACGGCCGGCCCGCGCAGGCCCAGCTTGTAGGAGACCAGCGAGGCCAGCGAGTCGCGCTCGTTGCCGATCGCCGCCAGCAGCGCCCCGCCCGGCTGGGCGGACAGGTGGCGGATGTTCTGCACGATGTAGTCGGGGAAGCCGCAGCCGCCGAACACCGCGACCTGGCCGGGCACGTCGGTGGGGCAGTAGCCCGCGCTCTCCAGGGCTTCCCACGAGCACTCCAGGAACAACCGGTGCTGCGGGTCCATCATCTCGGCCTCGCGCGGGTTCACCCCGAAGACGGTGGCGTCGAAGGTGTCCAGGCCCTCCAGCGGGCCGCCGACGCGGACGTAGCGCGGGTCGGCCAGCATCCCCGGCTCGACCCCGGCGTCCCGCAGCTCCTCGTCGGTGATCGTACGCAGGCCCTTGACTCCGGCGAGCAGGTTGCGCCACAGGCCGGCGACGTCCGCGGCGCCGGGGAAGCGGCCGGACATGCCGATCAGCGCGACCGCGGAGTCGTAGTCGGTTTCAGTCATGAGGTCCTTCCGCTCCTGAGCATGTTGCGTCGCTGGGCGATGCGGGATCGCTGCTGTTCACGCTCCTCCGCCGGCGGTTCCCCGGACTCCTGGCCCGCGCGGGCCGCCTCGGCGAGCGAGGCGATGGTGGGCGCCTGGTAGAGGATGTGCGGAGGCAGGTACGACAGCTCCAGCGCCCGCCTGACCTCGGCGATGATCTCCATCCCGAGCAGCGAGTTGCCGCCCAGCTCGAAGAAGTTGTCGTGCACGCCGACCTGCTCCAGGCCGAGCGCCTCGGACCAGACACCGGCGATGGTCTCCTCGGTGGGCGACTGCGGCTCCACGTACGCCGTCGACAGGTCGGGTCTGGGGTGCCGCCCGAAGGCGTCCCTGATCTTCTTGACCGTCGCCTGGTGGCTCTCGATGGACGACTTGCGGCTCATCGCCACCATCGGGGCGAAGTCCTGCGTGGAGGCCACCACGTGCCGTTCGCCGCTGGCCAGCACCCGCAGCAGCGTCTGCCAGCCCTGGTCGAAGGTGAGGCCGAAGTTCTCGCGGTACCACTCGAAGTACTGCTTGGAGCCCTCGTCGTAGTTGTCCAGGCCGTCGGTCCAGCCGTTCCAGGTCCACTCGCACCAGTCGATCGAGGTGACCGCCACGCCGGGCAGGGTCCCGGCGAGGGCGAAGGAGTCCAGGAAGGCGTTGGCCGCGCAGTAGTCGACCTGGCCGGCGCCGCCGCCGGTGGCCGAGGTGGTGGAGGAGAACAGCGCCAGGAAGTCCACCGGCACCTCGCGCAGCACCCGCGCCAGGGCGAGGGTGCCGCCGACCTTGGGTGCCAGCACCCGCTCCATGTCGGCGACGGTCTTGAACTGCATCAGCCCGACCGCGGGCACCCCGGCGCAGTGCAGCACGCCGTTCAGCTCGCCGAACCGCTCGATCGCGGCGCCGACCGCGCGGCGCACGTCCTCGACCTTGGACACGTCGCCGGCGGCGGTGAGCACCTCGACGCCGGACGCCTCCAGACGGCGCAGGCCTTCCAGGCGCCTGCGGACCTCGCCCGCGGTGCTCTCCGCGCTCAGGATGGCGTCCCACTGCTCGCGTGGCGGCACCGGCGTGCGGCCGAGCAGCACCAGCCGCGCCTGGTACTGCTCGGCCAGCCGTTCGGCCATCGCCAGCCCGATGCCGCCGAGACCGCCGGTCACCAGGTAGACGCCGCCGCGCCGGACGCTCGCCGCCGGGGCGGCCGCCTCGATCACCGAGGCGTCCAGCGCCTCGTAGTCGGGGATCCAGCGGTGGCCGCCGCGCAGCGCGACGACCTGGTCCTCGGGCTCGGCCCGCAGTTCGGCCAGCAGAGCGGCGCCGCCGCCGGCGTCGAGGTCGATCAGCCGGGTCCGCACCCTCGGGTACTCCACCGGGATCAGCCGGGTCGGGCCGAGCAGGGTGCCGCGCTCGGCGTGCACCGCCTCGCCCGCGTGCACCCGGTGGCTGCCCGCCGTGACGATGTCCAGCGACCATCCGGGCAGGCCGAGGTCACCGGCCGCGCGGGCCAGCGCCACCAGCGTGTACAGGCCGCGCCGCAGGCACTCCTCGGCCGGCGGGTCCTCGGGGCGCGGCGCGGCGTCGTCCGCCGTCCACAGGTGCACGACCCGCTCGGGGAACCAGTCGCGGCCCGCCAGCTCGCGCAGCGCCGTCAGGGTGTCGTCCGGTGAGCCGGGGCGCAGCCGGAAGCCGTCGGGGCCGCTCTCGTAGCGCTCGCCCGGCCGCACCAGCACGACCTCGCGGCCCTGCGCCGCCAGGTGGGCCAGCAGCGGCGCGGCCAGCGTGTCGGCGAACCCCTCGTCGGTGTAGACCAGCCAGCGGGCGGCCTCCTCGGCGCGGGCCGGCCGCGTCGTGGTCTGCCGCCAGGTGGGCAGGTGGATCCAGCGGGTGTCGGGCAGCCTCGGGTACGCCTTGGCGATGCTCGTCGGATCGCTCTCGTCGAACGCGGGAGTCCCGCTCGCCAGCGCGCTCTCGTCGATGTCGAGCCAGTACTCCTGGTGCTCGAACGGGTAGGTAGGCAGCGGCACCCGGCCGGGCGACCAGCCCGCGTCGTCGTGCAGCGCGGCCCAGTCGACGGGCACGCCGGTCAGCCAGAGCTTGCCGACGGCGGTCGCCAGCGCCGCGCCGGCGTCCTGCGGGTCGTTGGCGGCCGGCAGGGTGGTCACGATCAGCGGCCACTGAGCGCGGTCGCAGCCGGGGTGGCCGCGCGTCAGCGCGCCCAGCGACTGCCCGGGGCCGATCTCGGCGAGCGCCAGGTCGGCGCCGAGCACGTGGCCGAGCCCCTGGCCGAACTCGACCGTCTCGCACATGTGCCTGGCCCAGTAGCCGGGGTCGCCCACCAGCTCCGCGGTGGCGAGCTCGCCGGTGACGTTGCTGACGTAGGGCAGCTCGGGCGCGCGCAGCGTCACGTTCTCCTTGATCCAGGCGGTCAGCTCCTCGGCGAGCGGAGCCAGCATCCGGGAGTGGTACGCGTGCGTGGTCTCCAGCCTGCGGTGGCCGATCCGCGCCTCCAGCAGCAGCGCGGCCGCCGCCTCCACGGTCTCGGCCGGGCCCGCGAGCACCACCTGCGAGCCGGTGCGCACCGCCACGTCCAGGTCGCGCATGATCGGCTCGCCCAGCACGACGCGCAGCCGGCGCTCGTCGGCGGAGATCGCGAGCATCGCGCCCTCGGGCTGCGAGGCGATCAGCCTGGCCCGGTGGGCGACCAGCCGCACCGCGTCGGGCAGGGACATGACACCCGCCAGGCAGGCTGCGACGTACTCGCCGAGGCTGTAGCCGATCATGATCTCCGGCGTCAGCCCCCAGCGGATCAGCTGCCGCGCCAGCGCGTACTCCGCGACGAAGATGGCCGGCTGGACCAGATGGGCGTCCGTCGTGGACGCCGGCGCGGGAGCGGCCCTGCCCAGCAGCCCTGCCAGGTCGCCGGCCGCCCGGTCGCGCTCCGCGGGCACGAACACGTCGGACAGCTGCGCGGCCTCGGTGAACCCGAGCACGGCCAGGCACTCGTCCACGTCGGCGCGGAAGGCGGGCTCCTCGGCGTACAGGGAGGCCACCATGCCGGGGTACTGCTCGCCCACCCCGGCGATCAGGAAGCCCACCTTCCTGCCCGTCGTCGCGTCGTTGCGTCCCAGCGGCCCGGCCGGGTCGGCGAGCCGCCCGGCGGCCTCGCCGGTGGAGCCGGCGACCACGAACCGGCGGTGGTTGAAGACCTTGCGGCCGACCTGCAGCGTGTACGCGACGTCGCCGAGGTCGTCCGGCGCGTCCGCCAGCCGCCCGGCGAGCCTGGCGCACGCCTGCTCGGCGGCGGCGGCGGACCGCGCCGACAGCGGCAGGATCTGCCAGCGGCGCGACCGGGTGGTGCGCTCGGCGGGCAGGGGCGCCTCGGTGACGATGGCGTGTGCATTGGTGCCGCCCATGCCGAGCGAGCTGATGCCGGCGATGCGCGGCCGGTCGGGGGTGCGCCGCCAGGGCGTGGTGCCGGCGGTGACCCGGAACGGGCTGTCGCCGAAGTCGATCTCCGGGTTCGGGGAGCGGTAGTGCAGGGTGCCGGGGATCAGCTCGTTCCGCAGCGACTGGACGACCTTGATCAGGCCGGTCACGCCGGACGCCCTGTCGAGGTGGCCGACGTTGGGCTTGATCGAGCCGAGCACGCAGTACTGCTTCTCCTTCGTCGGCCCGAAGGCCCTGGTCAGCGCCGCGACCTCCATGGGGTCGCCGACCTCGGTCGCGGTGCCGTGCGCCTCGACGTAGGAGATGTCGGACGGGTCCACGCCCGCCTTGGCGAGGGCGGCGGAGACGCAGCGGCGCTGGCCGTCGATGCTGGGCGCCAGGTAGCTGAACTTCATCGCGCCGTCGTTGTTGATGGCCGAGGCGCGGATCACCGCGAGCACGGTGTCGCGGTCGGCCACCGCGTCCGACAGCCGCTTCAGCGCCACGACCGCCGCTCCGTCGCCGAACATGCTGCCCCGGCCCTCGGCGTCGAAGGTCCGCACGTGCCCGTCGGGCGACTCCTGCCCGCCTTCCTCCCACAGGTAGCCGGTGCGGTCGGGGATGCGCACGGACACGCCCCCGGCCAGCGCCATGTCGCACTCGCCGCGGCGCAGGCTCTCGCTCGCCAGGTGCACCGCCACCAGGGACGTGGAGCAGAACGTCTGCACGGTGACGCTCGGCCCGCCGAGGTCCAGCCGGAAGGAGACGTTCGTGGCCAGCGAGTCCTTGTCGTTGCCGATCATCAGGGCGGAGGTGTCGATGCCCATCGCGAAGGCCCGCAGGCGGGTGAGCAGGTAGCCGCTGATGTTCATGCCGGCGAAGACGCCCACGGTGCCGCGGCCCTCGGGGGCGGCGTAGCCCGCCGACTCCAGCGCCTCCCACACGCATTCCAGGAAGATGCGCTGCTGCGGGTCGGCCAGGGTCGCCTCGCGCGGGTTGTAGCCGAAGAACCCGGCGTCGAAGCCCCGCACGTCGTCGAGGACGGGCCGTAGCCGGACGTAGTTGGGTTGCTGGTAGACCGCGGCGTCGACCCCGGCGGCGGAGAGCTCCTCGTCGGTGAACCGGGTGAAGGACTCCACACCTGTGCTGATGTTGCGCCAGAACGTCTCGACGTCGGACGCGCCGGGGAAGCGGCCGGCCATGCCGACGATCGCCACGTCTCCCGCGCCCGGTGGTCGGTGCTCATCCATTCGACGTGCCCCTCTTCACTGAAGTCGCCATTGCTTACTCGCCTCAGATCAGCCCGCCGCGGCCCCAGCCGCGGGCCAGCCGCCGGGCCGCGAACGCGCCCGCCGCCAGGCCGATCGCCAGCAGGATCGCGGCGGACGGCAGCATGCCCGCCAGGTCGCCGCGCACCGCGGCCTGCATCAGGGTCAGCGCCCAGTAGCCGGGCGAGGCGGGCGCCACGAGCTGCGCCCACTCGGGCATCAGGCTCAGCGGCACCAGGGCGCCGCCCAGGGAGCTGAGCGTCAGCGCGCCCACGTCGCAGATCACGCTGAGCTCGCCGTGGCTGCGCACGATCGCGGCGAGCAGCGCGCCGAGCGCGAGCAGCGCGAAGGCCCAGATCAGGATCGCCGCCAGCACGTAGTGCGGCGCGCTGGGCACGGGCAGCCCGATGACCAGGCACCCGTACGTCAGCAGCAGCACCTGCTGCACCACCATGATCGCGAAGATCGGCAGGATCTTGCCCACCAGCAGCTCGGCGGCCGCGGCCCGGCTCACGCGCAGCCTGTCCCAGGTGCGCCAGGTGCGCTCGGACAGGATCGCGTTGCCGGCCAGCGAGATCGCGAACACCGAGAACATCACCATGAGTCCGGTGGACACCTGGGTGGCGCCCCCGTCGACCGCCCGCACGTACAGGGGCTTGAGCACCAGCATGAGGACCATCGGCATGACCACGTAGCTGATCGCCTGGCCCGGGTCGCGCAGCCGGATGATCGTGTTGTGCCTGGCCATCGCGGAGATCCGGTAGAGCGCGTCGAACGCGCCCGCCGGGCGCGGCACGCTGTCAACAAGCATCGTGGACCGCCAGGGATCTGTAGAGGTCGTCGAGGGACGGGTGGCGCACGTCGACCGAGCTGATCGGGCGGTCGAGGCGGCCGAGCAGCTCGATCAGCGTCGCCGTGGGCTCGGTGGTGGAGACGGAGATCTCCTCCTCGTCCTCCAGCGTCACCCGGACCTCGCCCGGCAGGTCCTTGGCCAGGTCCTCGTAGGTGCCCCTGGCGATGACCCGGCCGTTCTGCGCGACCGCGATCGTCGCCTGCAGCTCGGTCAGCTCGGGGAGGTAGTGGGTGGTGTAGACGACCGCCGCGCCCTCGCCCGCGCGCTGCTTGACCACGTCGAGCATCGCCTGCCGCGTCTCCAGGTCGGCGCCCGCGGTCGGCTCGTCGAGCAGCAGCAGGGCCGGCCGGTGCACGAGCGCGGTCGCGGCCTGGGTGCGCCGCTGCTGGCCGCCGGAGAGCTTCCCGGTCCGCCTGTCCATGATCTCCGAGAGCCGCAGGATGCCGGCGAGGTCGTCGATGGCCGCGCTCAGCGCCGCCGGCCTCAGCCCGGCGAGCCTGCCGAACAGCTCCAGGTGCTCGCGCACCGTGACGGAGGGATAGAGGGCGATGTGCTGGGGTGCGACGCCGACCTGGCCGCGCGTGGCGGACGGCGGTTTACCGTCAATGGTCACGTGACCGCTGTCGGGGCGGATCAAATCGGAGACGATTTCCACAAAGGTCGTCTTGCCCGCACCATTGTGCCCGACCAGTCCCACGATTTCACCGGCTGCCACATTCAGTGTGAATCCGTCGAGGGCTTGCACCGTGCCGTACCGCTTGACGAGATCGGTTACCACCAGCAATGTGTCACCTCCTCAGATGCCACACCATTAGGATTTGAATAATCCGATATACGCGATCGCCGGATGTTCCCTCTCACGATAGCCACGAACGCGGGCATGGCCGGTGGCAACAAGTTGCCGCAAAAAGCGGTCAACGGCCGTCGATTCCGGCCCGGCATCCTTACTGACTAATCTGACAAATATGCGTGTGGGCACCCTGATCGCATCCGGGCACGACTGCCTCGTCTTCGAGGCGGGCGCGGGCAAGGTCGTCAAGCGTTCCAGGCACGGACGCAGCCTGGAGCAGGAGGCGTCGATCATGCGCCACGCCCGCAGGAACGGGATCCCGACGCCCGAGGTCTTCGACGCCGACGGGCCCGACCTGCTGATGGAGCGCCTGGAGGGCCCGAGCCTGAGGGAGACGGCGCTGCGGCGCCCCGACCGTCTCGCGTCGTACGGCCGGCTCCTGGCCGAGCTGCTGCGCACGGTGGCGCGGGTGCGCGCGCCCGGCTGGCTCCAGGGCGCCGGGGGCTGCCCCGGCAACCGGCTGCTCCACCTGGACCTGCATCCCGCCAACGTCATCGTCACCGCCGCCGGGCCGCGCATCGTCGACTGGGCCAACGCCGCCAGGGGAGCGCCGGGCGCCGACGTCGCCTGCACCTGGCTCATCCTCGCCACCACCGCCGTGCCCGAGGCGCCGGTGCCGAACTGGCAGGAGATCATGCTCGGCGCGTTCCTGGACGCCGTCGACGTCGCCGCCGCGCGGCCGTACCTGCGCGTGACCGCCGCCCGATGGCGCGCGGACCGCGCCATCGAGCCGGCGGAGCAGGCCGAGATCGACGCCTTCCTGTCCGGCGGGAAGCTCTGGGCCGAGGGAGGCAACACGATGAACGAGCAGCCAGGGGCGCCCGCCCGCTACGAGAAGGTCCGGGGCACGTGATCGTGGAACCGCGCCCGGCCTCACCCGCCGACGGGGAGACTGTGCCCCCCGTGCCCCCCGTGCCCCCCGTGCCCCCCGCATCCCCCGCGCGCCGGAGCGAGCTCGACTCGATCCGCGTGCTGGTGGTCGTCGGGCTGGTGTTCTTCCACGCGGCGCTGGTCTTCGACGCCTCCGACGACTTCTACGTACGCAACGCCGAGACCACCGGGGCGTCCATCGTCGTCTCCGCCCTCGGGGTGGTGTGGGCGATGCCGATCCTCTTCCTCATCGCGGGCTTCGGCGCCTGGCACTCGCTGCGCCGCCGCGGTCCGGCGGGCTTCACCGCCGAGCGGCTGCTGCGGCTGGGCGTGCCGCTGGTCTTCGGCACGCTCACGATCGTCCCGGTGCCGCAGTGGCTGCGGCTGCGCGCCGATCCCGGCTACCACGAGTCCTACCTGGCCTTCCTGCCGCGCTTCTTCGAGGCCCGGTTCGACCTGGCCGAGTTCCCCTTCGTGCTGCAGGGCGAGCACTTCGAGACCGGGCACCTGTGGTTCATGCTGCTGCTGCTGGTGTTCGCCCTCATGCTCGCGGCCGTGGCGCGCTGGTTCCCCGCCGGCCGGGCCCGCGCGATCGGCGACCGGCTCGCCGCCGTCGCCGCCGGGCGTCGCGGCGCGCTGCTGGCGGCCGCGGTGCCGGTGTCGCTGCTCAGCGCGCTGGCCGGGCTGGAGCAGGAGTACGCCGGGTGGAGCCGCTGGGCGTACCTGCTGTTCTTCTGCTACGGCTTCGTGCTCGCGGCCGACGACCGCTTCCGCGCCGCGATCCGCCGCGACGCGCCGCTGGCCGCCGCCGTCGGCCTGGCGCTGCCCGTGGCCGGCCTGCCCATGTTCCTGCTCGCCGGCGGCGACCCCTTCACCGACCTGACCCCCATGGCCGCCGTCGCGCGTGCCATGTACGGCGCGGCGGGCTGGTGCCTGCTGGTCGGCATCCTCGGCCTGCTCGACCGCCGCGCCGCCGCCCGGCCCCCCGCCACGCGCCCGCGGGGCGGGGCCCGCCGCCGCGTCTACGCCTATCTGGCGGCGGGCGTGCTTCCTCTGTACGTGCTGCACCAGCCCATCGTGGTCGCGGTCGCGTACGGGGTGGTCAGGCTGGACGCGCCGATCGCCGTCAAGTATCCGCTGATCGTGGCCGCGTCCCTGATCCTCACGGTGGTCGCCTACGACCTCCTGGTACGGCGCACCCGGGTCACCCGTTTCCTGTTCGGCATGCGCGACGGACGCTGACCCCGATCACCTTTTGTCGGGTGTTCACCTGACACGCCGGCATTCGCGCAGTCCGTAGGCTCTGCTGCGGTGCGGGGGTTGACGGCGGAGCGTGCCCGCCGGCCGAGAGACCGTCCGAACCGCTCAGCCGCTGGACGATTCGCGAAAGGTCCCGATGTCCACCCCATACCCGCCCTCCTACGGACAGGGCCCCGGTGCGCAGGGTATGCCCGGTGGGCCTCACGGACACCCCGGCGGTTTCCCGCCGGCCGGAGCAGGGGGACCGGGCGGCGGCCCCGGGGGACGGCACGCCGGGCCGGGAGGACCGGGCGGCGCGCCGGGGGGACGGCACGGCGGGCCGGGGGGATGGCACGGGGGACCGGCCGGGCCGGGCGGGGCCGGTGGGGGGTGGCGGCCTCCGCCGCCCAGAGGGGGCGGGAAGGGCCCGCTGATCGCCGTACTCGCCGGGCTGGCTGTGATCATGCTGATCGGCGCGGTGGTCGGCGGCTGGCTGCTCCTCCGTCCAGACGACGGCGGACGGCCACCCGGCGCCTTCGAGCGCGAGGACCGCCTCCCGACCCTGAAGCGCAAGCCGACGCCGTCGGTCGCGCCGGTGAAGCTGCGGGCGATCACCGGCGATCAGCTCTGCGCGGCCGTGCCGGACGCCTTCCGCAAGAGCCTGGTCACCGACGGCAGGTACGGCGGGAAGGACGCGTCCACCGGGGCGGCCACCGAGAGCGAGAAGCGGGCGGCCTGCTCGTGGAGCGACAACAAGATGGACGTCGGCGGCGGCGTCCTCGGCCACCGCAGCCTGAGCATCTCGGTGGAAGCCCGGAGCGGCGAGCGTGAGAACGCCGTCGAGCGGGCCAAGCGCCGGTTCGCCGACGACAAGAAGGCGCACGAGCGGCGGGTCAACGTCCGGGACGGCAAGCGGGTCGACGGCAGGACGTCCGGCTCCGCGTTCGGCGAGCTCACGCAGTTGCAGTACGGCGACGAGTCGTACAGCCAGAGTTCGATCGGCCACAGCGGGCTCAAGGCCGCCGTCCACATCCGGCAGGGTCCCTGGCTGATCAAGGTCGAGTACGGCGGCAGCAACAGGAGCGGCGCCAAGTACCCCACGGGCGACGAGGTGCGGGCCGCGGCGAACAAGGTCGCCGAGCACGTCACCGCCGAGATGGCCAAGGACGCCGGCAAGGTGAGGATCGACGGACCGTGCGGGATCCTCACGGTCAAGAACGTCGAGTCGGCGTTCTTCCCCGCGGTCTCAGGACCGTCCGTCGGCACCAACGACGGCAGGATCAAGCAGACGGCCTGCACCTGGAACATCCGCGAGCAGGTCAAGCACGAGCCGGGTCAGGAGTACACCGCCCGTGGCGGCGAGCTGACCGCCCGCGTGGTCGACTGGGGCGGCGGCGACACCGGATCGGCCTTCCAGTTCGACCGCGACGCCAAGAAGTACGACCGCTACCGAGCCCAGGGCGGCATCGGCAACGAGGTGACCCACACGACCTTCGAGGCCCGCGAGGAGATCTCCGGCCTCGGCGAGAAGGCGTTCGCCGTGGAGTCGGCCACCACCAGGCCGAAGGAGCCGGACCGCAAGCCCACGCGGGAGATCCTGGTCAAGGTGCTGTCCGGCGAGAAGACGATCGAGTTCACCTTCAGGGGTACGACGACCGGCGGGGGCGTCGTCGAGGCCCCGGGCTACCAGGAGCCGGTCTTCGACCCGGCCGCCGCGCGCAAGGCCGTGATGGAGGTGGCCAAGCCTTTCGTCGACGGCGTGAAGTGACCGCCGGCGCGGGCCGTGCCGGTCGCGCGCTGGATAGGCGCCGCGGTCCGTGGCCCGGTCAGGGCTCCGGCCATGAGGCCGTACCCGCCCGCGGCGGACTGTCGGGCACGCGTCACGGCCAGTAAGGGGCGGAGCGGCGGGCGGCGGAGACGACGGTGGCGCCGTCGAGTTCGGTGAAGGTCAGGCCGATGCCGCCGAGCGGCCATTCGACGGCGAACTCGAAGGGCTCGGCCGGGGGCAGCGGCCACAGCCACAGGGCCATGGAGTTGCCGGCGAGGTCATGCCCGCCGCGCATGGCGCCGCCGACGGGGAGCCAGGAGAGCAGGGGGCCGGCGGGCGGGCCCTGTCCGGGCAGGATGTGCCCGTTCGCCTCGATGGTGGTGGCCTTGGCGCCGCCGGGGTAGCGGACGCCGAACCGCAGCAGCCGGTCGGGCAGCCGGTCGCCCGCCGACCTGATGCGGGCGAAGGGGTAGAGGGACATCTGGAGGTCCCAGAAGACCTCGGGGGAGAGGTCGCCCTGCCGCAGCACCACCTCGACGTTCAGCAGGCAGCCGGTGGAGAACGCGCGGATCGTCGAGAGCGCGACGGCGACGTTCGGGCCGCGGGCGAGCACCCGGTCGGCCGTCGTCGCGGCGCCCAGCTCTGTCCCGGGCGGCGCGGACCAGGCGGGGAGTGCCGGGCGCGGCGGGCTCGTCAGTTCCTCCCGCGCCGGTGGCGGCTCGAAGAACATCTCCTGATCGTACGCGCCGGGCCGCGAAAGGCCTAATATGTAAACGCAGTCGTTTGCGTATACATATTGGAGGGTTCCGATGAAGACGCTGGGCAAGATCGCGCTCGCGGTGCTCGGGCTGCTGATGGCCGCCGTGTGGCTGGTCATCCTGCGGCTGAAGGACGTGCCGCCGGTCGCGCTCGTCACGTACGGGGCCGTGCTCGTCGCGTTCCTCGGCGGCGTGCTGTGGCCGGGGCGGCTCGGGCGGCGGCGGGCGCTGCTGTTCCTCGGCGTCCCGGCCGGGCTGGGCACGCTGGCCCTGTACTTCGCGGTCGTGTTCTACGTCACCGACGCGCCGGTGCTGCTCGGAGCCGTGGCCGTGGCGTGCCTGCTGGCCGCGCTGGCAGGCGGGGTCCGGCGCGGGCGCGGCGGGGCGGGGCCGTCGAGGCGCGCACTGCTGACGGGCGGGGCCGGGATCCTGCTGGGCGCGCTGGCCGGGCTGTCCACCGGCCCGGTCGCCCGCCACCGGAGCGAGATCGAGGCCAGGTGGCGGCGCGAGACGCAGGCGGCGCTGCGCGCGCCCGGGGGGCGGCGGCCCGTCGCCGACGGCCGGGTGCGGGTGTTCCCGCTGCACGTCGGCGACACGGTCGTGCCGTACGGCCAGTTCTACGGCGGACTCGACGGGTGGGAGGGGCTCCCCGGTTACGTCCGCACGCTGGTGGACAAGGCGCAGATCACGGTGCCGGTCCACGCGTACCTGATCGATCACCCGCGACACGGGCTGATGCTGGTCGACACGGGCGTCAACGGGGCGCAGGCCCACGATCATGACGGGTACTATCGGCACAACCTCGCCTCGCGCCTGCTGACCGAGCGGAACGAATACCGGCTGACCCCCGAGCAGGACCTGCGGGTGCGGGTGGCCCGCCTCGGCTACGACCTCAAGGACGTCACCACCGTGTTCCTCACCCACGTGCACGAGGACCACGCCGGCGGTCTCCGTCACCTGGCGCACGCCCGCGTCGTGCTGGACCGCCGCGACTGGGAGCAGGGCACGCTCTACGCGCACACGTTCGAGGAGGTCCAGGACGCCCTGGTGTTCCCCGCGTACGGGTCCGGGCCCTTCCACGCCTTCCCCGAGAGCCACGACCACTTCGGCGACGGCAGCGTCGTCCTGCTGCCCACGCCCGGTCACTCGCCCGGCCACCTGTGCGTGGCGCTGCGCATGGACGGCGGCACCGCGCTGTTCCTGGGCGACACCCTCTACACGCTGCCGCACCTGGCGGTCGGCCAGGTGCGGCAGATGACGGTCGGCGGGCAGGCCACCGCCGACCAGCTAAAGGCCGCCGAGCGGGTGCGGCGCACGCTGGCCGCCGACCCCGCCATGGCGCCGCTGTTCGCGCACGACAACACGGCCTACCAGACCGAGGCGGTCGCCACCGCCTTCCGCGAGGGGCTGCCGGAAGCGGACGGGTTCCGGCGGCTGCGCGACCACCTCGGCGGCGTGCTCACCCCCGACTGGCGGCTGCGGCCGGGGCACGCCCCGGCCTTCGCGCCGGGCGAGGGCGTGGGGCGGGTGGAGTTCCGGTGACGGGCGGCGGTCGCCCCCGCGGCAGGCCGCGCGACCCGGGGGCCGACGACCTGATCATGAAGGCGGCGCTGGAGCTGTTCGCCGAGCGCGGCCTGGAGGGCGCGAACTTCGAGCAGATCGCCAAGCGCGCCGGCGTGGCCAAGGTGACCGTCTACCGGCGCTGGTCGTCCAAGGAGGAGCTGCTCGTCCAGGCGATCGAGCGGGCCCGCACGGTCGCGCCCGAGGAGGAGATCTGGGCCGGCGCCGACGTCCCCGAGCAGGACGGGCGGCTGATGGACTCGTGGGCGACCACGTTCGGCGACGCCCGCTTCCGCGCCGTGCTGGCCCAGCTCATCGGGTCGAGCGTGACGCATCCTTCGCTGCTGGAGACATACCGCGAGACCTACATCGAGCCGCGGCGGCGGCTCGTCCTGGAGACGCTGGAGCGCGCCCGGCGCGACGGGCGGCTGGCCGCCGGCGCCGACGTGGAGGCGGCCGTCGACATGGTGGTGGGCGCGGCCATGTACCGCATGCTCGTCGGCCCCCGCGACGACGACACCCGCCGCTACCTGGAGCGCGTCATCCGCCAGGCCGGTCTGGCGCCCGGGGATCAGTAGCGGCGGCGCCCGCCGAACGTCTTGCCGAGGCGGAAGCCGCCCGGCAGGCGGAGGGTGACGTGACGGCGGCCGTCCGGCGAGGTGGACACGCGGATGCGGCGGTTGCCGACGCTGTGCCCGACGCCGCGCCGCGACAGGTTCACCCGGAAGGGTCCCACCTTGATCGACTTACGGTAGTGCCAGCCCATGTCTCTCCTCCGGCTCCGGATCGTCTATCGGAAGAACGACCGGGGAGCCGGTGAGGGTTCCCGTCAGTCGGCCACCGGGAGCCAGACGCGCATGGTGGCGGGGCCGCGGTTGCCCCAGCGGTGGTACGGGATCAGCCGCAGCGCCGCCGCCGGGCCGCCGTTCCATCCGTGGGGACGGTCGCGGTACGGCCACGGCCCCGCCGGGGAGGCGCCGAGCACCGCCTCGGTCTCCAGCTCGACCACCTCGCCGCGGGCGTGCTCGGTCAGCGGGGCGCCCGGCCGGACGGCCACCTCGGCGAGCGGCGGCTCGTCCCCGACGGACTCGGCGCAGTACACCAGCGGCCCCCGTTCGACGGTGACGCAGCCGCGCAGGGCGTCGATCCGCCGGTCGGGGTAGGTCCAGCGGGGTTCCATCGGCAGCTCCAGCACGAGCGCGTCACCGGCCCGCCACTCCCTCTCCACGTCCGCGTACCCGGGCGCGACCGTGCGGGTCTCGCGGGCGTCCAGGGAGGAGGCGGCGGCCTCCTGGTACGTGAGCGTGGCCGAGGAGGCCCAGGCCGGGACGCGCAGCGAGATCCGGCCCGCCCCGCCCTCCAGCACCCGTACGGTCACCGTGCCGTCCCACGGATAGCCGGTCTCCACCCGCAGCCGCAGGTCACCGTGGCTGATCTCGCCCGGCGTGTACTGGTGGATCCGCACCCCGTCCGCGCCGGACGTCGCCAGGTAGGCGGGCAGCGAGGCCAGCGTGCGGGCGACGTTGTTGGGGCAGCAGGACACGTCGAACCAGGGGGAGCGCAGCCCGCCCTCGGCGGCGTGGTTGACGCCGTCGTGCGGCACCGCGGGCACCCGCACCTGCAGGGGGTTGGCGTAGAAGAACGACCGGCCGTCCAGCGCGACGCCGGTGGCGAGCATGTTGTACAGCGTCCGCTCGGTGAGGTCGGCGTAGCGGACGTCGCCGGTGGCCAGCAGCAGACGGTGCGCCAGCATGATCGAGGCGATGCTCGCGCAGGTCTCGTTGTAGGCCCGGTCCGGCGGCAGCTCGTAGTCCTCGCCGAACGACTCGTCCTGGTGCCGCGACCCCATGCCGCCGGTCAGGTGGGTGCGGCGGGCGACCGTACGCTCCCACTGCGCCTCGACGGCCTTCAGCAACTCCTCGTCGCCGGTCTCGACGGCCACGTCCACCACGCCCGAGGCCAGGTAGAGCGCCCGCACGACGTGCCCGCGGAACACCTGCGCCTGCCGGACCGGCACGTCGTCCTGGAAGTAGCCGCGGCCGAACGGGATGTCGGCGAGGGCGGGCAGGCCGCGCCGCTCCACGAAGCGCCGGGCCATCTCCAGGTAGCGCTCGACCCCGGTCACCCGGTAGAGCTCGACGAGCGCCATCTCGATCACGGGGTGCCCGCAGGTCTCCGTGCCCTCCATGAACCGGCGGCAGACGTGGTCGGCGGCCCGCGTCGCCACCCGCGTCAGCCGGTCCTCGCCGTGCATGCGCAGCCTGGCGACGCCGGCCTGGATGAGGTGGCCGTAACAGTAGAGCTCGTGGCCCCACTCCAGGTCGGTGTAGCGGCTGCCCGACCAGCGGGTGTTGATGTAGCCGTCGCCTTCCTGGACCCGGGCCACGGTCTCGGCCAGCTCGGGCAGGTCCGGATGGTCCGCCCAGGCCATGGCCTCCAGCAGCTTGTAGATCTCCGAGTCGCTGAACTCCCGGCCCCGCCGCGGGCCTTCGCCGCGGAAGTTGCCGATCCAGCCTTCGCGTTCCTCCCACTCCCTGCAGTGCGCGATGGTGACCTCGCGGTTGAGCGCCACCCGGTCGCCCCAGAAACCGGGCGAGATCCGTACCGCGTCGAGGCCGAGGGGAGACAGCACGCCCGAGGAGGGCAGGACAGGGTTAGCCACGCAGAGCTCCTGACATGAATCCGCGCACGTAGTGGCGCTGCAGCACGATGAACAGGATGAGACAGGGGACGGCCATGACCATGACGCCGGCCTGGAGCATGCCGTAGTCGATCGCGCCCATGGTGCGCGAGGTCATGCTGACCACGGCCACCGGCAGGGTGAACGAGGCGCCGTCGTTGAGCAGGATGAGCGGCGCGAAGAAGTCGTTCCACGAGGCGAGGAACGCGAACAGGCCCACGGTGATCAGCGCCGGCCGCACGGCGTGCAGCAGGATCCTGGTGAACGCCAGGAACGTGCCGCACCCGTCCACCAGCGCCGCCTCCTCCAGCTCGCGCGGGATCGCCTCGAACGCGTTGCGCATCATGAACAGCGCGAACGGGAGCTGGAACATGACGAACACCAGCGAGAGCCCGACCAGCGAGTTCTGCAGCCCGAGATAGCCGAGCAGCACGTACAGCGGGATGAGGATCGTCGCGTACGGCACCATGAGGATGGCCAGCGTGGCCAGGAACAGCAGGTTCTTGCCGGGGAAGTCGAAGCGGGCGAAGGCGTAGCCGCCCAGCGCCGACACGACCAGCGTGCCGCCGACGGTCATGACGGCGACGAGCACGCTGTTGGCGGCGTAGGTGCCGACGCCCTCGCCGTAGGCGGCCATCTCGACGTAGTTGGACGGTTCCTCCAGCGAGGCGTAGCCGCTCCACAGCAGCGGGAACAGGAACAGCACCGCCAGCGCCGACAAGGTCGTGTAGTACCTCATCTGAGCCTCCGCATCATCAGGACGTTCAGCCCGACCAGCGCGACCAGCAGCACCACCGACATGGCCGCGGCGCCGCCGAGGTCGAAGCGGAAGAACGCGGCGCGGTAGATCACCATCACCATCGACACGGTGCTGTTGTCCGGGCCGCCGTTGGTGAAGATGAAGAACTGGTCGAAGGCGAGCAGGGAGCCGGTGATGCTGAGGATCAGCATCAGCGCGAGCGTCGGGCGCAGCAGCGGCAGCGTGATGCGGGTGAAGATCTGCCACCGGTTGGCGCCGTCGCTCCTGGCCGCCTCGTACACCTCGGTCGGGATCGCCTGCAGACCGGTCAGCAGGATCAGCATGTTGAACCCGGCGAAGCGCCACAGCACCAGCGCGATCGTGGAGAACAGCGCCATGTTCGGGGTGCCGGTCCACTTGACCGGCTCGTCGGTGACGCCCAGCGCGCGCAGCATCGGGTCGATCGGGCCGAAGTCGGCGTTCAGCATGCCGTAGAACAGCAGCGAGGTGGCGGCGAAGCCGACCGCGCCCGGCAGGAAGAACGCGGTGCGGAAGAACCCGACCCCCGGCCTGCTCTCCTGCACGAGCAGCGCCAGGCCGAGCGCGACCGCCGACAGCAGCACCGTGATGATCACGGTGTACTTGAGCGTGAAGAAGACCGAGTCCACGAAGAGCGCGTTGTCGGCGATCTTCGTGTAGTTGTCCGGCGCGTTGAACGTCGCCTGCCCCAGCAGGGGCCAGCGGTTCAGCGACATCCACAGCACCAGCAGCAGCGGCGCGATGAACAGGACGGCCACGATGACGGCGGTGGGCATGGCGTACAGCCAGCCCTGGGCCTTGCGGCCGCGCCACCATGAGACGGGCGGCGCGCCGTGCCCCGCCCGTCCCCTGGGCCCGCGGACGGTCAACGTCATTGCTGCAGGGACTTCGTGACCTCGGCGTTCAGCTCGCCCGCCTTGGCGGCGTCACCGAACACCGCCTCGCGGGCCAGCCGCAGCCACGGCCCCTGCGGGTCGTTGAACGTCTGCCCGAAACGCAGCGCGTACGGCGTCTCGCCCTTGCCGACCAGCGAGTTGATCAGCACCACGCGCGGGTCCTCGGCCGAGTACTTGTTGTCGGCCAGGTCGGTACGCGCGACCACGTCCTTGTTCTTGGCCATGACCTCGACCTGCGCCTCGTCCGAGACGGTCCAGGACAGGAACTCCCAGGCCGCGTCGGCGTTCTGCGAGGTGGAGGAGATGCCGATCGAGTCGCCGCCGACGAAGGTGGACTCGCCGCCGTCGGGGCCGGCGATCGCGGTGACGCCGATCTTCATGTCCGCCGGCATCGTGCCGAGCGTGGTCGAGGGCATCGGCATGACGCCGATCTCGCCCTTCGGGAAGAAGCCGGTCCAGGTCGGGCCCTGCTCCTCCTTGGTGGTGGGGCCGGTGGCGCCCTTCTCGTGCAGCTCCCGGTAGATCCTGAAGACGTCGGTCATCGCCGGCTGGTCGTTGAGCGACTCGGTGCCCTCCGCGTTCATCACCTGGGCGCCGGCCGCCCAGACCGAGGGCCAGAAGGTGAACACGTAGCAGCCGCCGCAGTTGCCGCCGAAGAACGTGCCGTGCACCTTGCCGTCCTTGCCGAGCTTCTCCTGGACGGTGGTGGCGTGCTGGGCGAACTCCTTGAGCGTCTTCGGCCCCTGCTCGGGGTCCAGCCCGGCCTTCTCGTACAGGTCCTTGTTCCAGAACCAGACCGAAAGGTCGAGCGTGTGCGGCAGCGTGTACTGGCGGCCGTCCTGGGTGCCGAGCTTCATGTGGGACGGGGCCAGGCCGTCCTTGAACGGCAGGGCGGCGATCCGGTCGGTGATGTCCAGGAACAGGCCCTGCGAGGTGTAGTTCGGCACGAAGATGACGTCGGCGGCGAACACGTCGGGCAGCTGCTTGGCGCCCGCGGCGGCGGCGATGCGCGGCTGGTAGTTGTCCGTCGGGATGACCGTCAGCTTCACCTGGTTCTTGTGGCTGCTGTTGTACGCCTTGACCAGCCGCTCGCTCTGCGCCTGGGTGGCGGCTCTGGTCCACATGGTGATCGTCACGGGCTCGTCGGCGGGCTGCTGCCCGCCTCCGCCTCCACCCCCGCCACAGGCGGCGGTGAGCGTTAACAACGCGAGGGTGGCCATTCCGGCCAGCCGTCGTCTCATGGTGACTCCTTCGGTCCCCGCGGACTAAAAGGTTTTCGGAAACGTAGAAGAAACCTCAGGCCATGTCAACGGTGTTAGGGTCTTCTCTAGCTGATCGGTGAGAGAAAAGGGTTTCGAGAGATGGCGGTTAGGCGGGCGACCATCAACGATGTGGCCTCGCTGGCGGGGGTGTCGGTCGCCACGGCGTCCAAGGCGCTCAACGGGCGGCAGGACGTGCGGGCCTCCACCCGGCAGCGGGTGCTGGCGGCCGCGGAGGAGCTGGCGTTCCAGCCGAGCCCGCTCGCGCGCGGGCTGTTGTCCGGGCAGACCCGCACGGTGGGGCTGCTCACTTCCGACAGCGCGGGCCGGTTCAGCATCCCGGTGCTGCTCGGTGCGGAGGACGCGTTCGGCGCGGGGGAGATGGCGGTGCTGCTGTGCGACGCCCGCGGCGACGCGATCAGGGAGCAGCACCACCTGCGGGCGCTGCTGTCGCGGCGCGTCGACGGGCTGATCGTGGTGGGGGAGAGCACCGACCCGCGGCCCTCGGTGAGCAAGGACCTGCCGGTGCCGGTCGTGTACGCGTACGGGCCGTCGGAGGATCCGTCGGACGTCTCGTTCGTGCCCGACGACGTGGGCGGGGCGATGCTCGCGGTGCGCCACCTGCTCGCGCTCGGGCGGCGCCGGATCGCGCACGTCACCGGCCCGGTCGACTACAAGGCCGCTGGCGACCGCGCCGAAGGGCTGGCCGCGGCGCTCGGCGAGGCCGGGGTGGCGCAGGCCGGGGAGACGCTGTGGGGGACGTGGTCGCAGCGGTGGGGGCGGCACGCCGCCGAGATGCTGCTGACGGCGGGCCCCGAGATCGACGCGGTCTTCTGCGGCAGCGACCAGATCGCGGCCGGGTTCGTGGAGGCGGCCCGCGAGCTGGGGCGGCGGGTGCCCGACGACCTCGCGGTGGTCGGCTACGACAACTGGGAAGTGCTGGCCGCCGAGACCCGGCCGCCGCTGACGACCGTCGACCCCAGCCTGGAGCGGCTGGGGCGCACGGCGGCCCAGCACCTGTTCGCGGCGATCGGCGGCAAGGCGACGCCGGGGGTCCACAAGATGGACTGCAAGCTCGTCATCAGGGACTCCACCGCCCGGATGTGAGAGGGCGGCCCGGGCGTGTGCCCCCGCCCGGGCCGCCCGGTTCACCGGTCCCCGCCCAGCCTGATGAAGGTGACCGAGTGGGCCGGGAAGTCGTAGGCGAACGAGCGGGAGAAGCCCGTCACCCGTTGCTCCACCGGCGCGATCCGGTCCGGGTCGGCGATGGAGTTGACGTCCGAGGGCGAGCCGGTCAGCGAGGTGACCGTGGCCGTGCGCCCGACGCGCGCCCGGCCCAGGTCCACCGTGCCGCGCACGGCGGTGTCCTGCGCGTTGACGGCCTTGATCACCAGATCGCCCGACTTCGCGTCCTTCGAGACCACCTGGTAGAGCGGCTCCACCATGGCGTGGTCGGTGAATTCGTTCACCTTCTGCCCGTCCAGCCAGAGCGTGATCTTCCGGCCGGACACCTCCACCTTCAGCCGGTAGTCGCGCCCGGTCTCGATCGTGGTGGCGGACGTCGCGATCGACGCCTTGGCGCCGTCGACCGCCTTCTCCACCGCCGACTGGGTGTTGTTCCAGCCGCCGAGGTTCCACCAGTAGAAGTTTCCGCTGTCGCGGACCCCGAACATCACCAGGAAGCCCTCCGCCCCGCCCACCTTGCGGGCGGTCAGCTCCATCGTGTAGTTCGACCAGTCCGCCGACCCGGCGGTGGACCGGGCGTCCTCCACGAGCGCCGTCTGCGCGTACGCCCCATCTTGGACGGCCCAGGTGCCGACGCCGGGCCGCCACCGGGCGGAGCCCTCGGCGAAGTCGTCCTCCAGCAGGACGGTCCCGTCGGCCGCCGTGACCTTGACGTCGTCGTACCGGACCGAGGTGTTCCAGGAGCCCAGCCCGACCGCGCCGGAGATGTCCTCGACGGGCCGGTTCGTGCCCTCGAACGCGCTCGGCAGCACCGTGTCGCCGACGTTCGTGGAGAACAGCTTCTGCACGTGGTAGCTGGGCGACCCGTACGCCTCGTCGTTGTCGAACCAGATGAGGTCCGGCGTCCAGTCCACGTAGTCGACGTTGGCCAGCAGCGGCGCGTACGCGGCCAGCTCCACCACGTCGGCGTTGCGCTCGATGCCGGTCAGGTAGGACGCCTCGGACAGCGCGTTGAAGAACGTGTTGCCGCGCGAGGCGTACTCGCCGACGAACACCTTCGGCCCCTCGCGGTCGTAGGAGTCGTAGCGCCGGTTGTTGGTCAGGAACCAGTCGGGGTTGTTGTAGTAGTGCTCGTCGACCAGGTCGGCCTTCTGGTCGCGGGCGAACTGCCACATCCGGTCGAACCAGGCGCCCTGCGAGGTCTGCCCCGCGTTACTGATGATCTTGATATCCGGATATTTCGCCTTTATCGCGTTCGCGAACTTCGGGTAGTTGTCGAAGAACTCCGGATAGATCTCCTCGTTGCCCAGCCCGATGTAGTCCAGCCCGAACGGCTTGGGATGCCCCAGCTCGGCCCGCTTCTTCCCCCAGGGGGAGGTGACCGACCCGTTGGCGAACTCGATCAGGTCCAGCGTGTCCTGGACCCAGCGGTCCAGCTTGGCCGGGTCGGTCAGCGGCCGGTTCTCGCCGCAGCCGTTCACGCCCACCGACAGCACCGGCAGCGCCTCGGCCCCGAGGTCCTCGGCGAACTGGAAGTACTCGTAGAAGCCGATCCCGTAGCTCTGGTTGTAGCCCCAGAAGTTGAAGTTCGCCGGCCGCTCCTCGACCGGGCCGATCGTCTCCTTCCACTGGTAGATGCGCCGCCGGTCCTGGTTCTCGCTGTACGGGTCGTACGTGCCGACATTGGTCACGCAGCCGCCCGGGAAGCGCAGGAAGCGCGGCTCCAGGTCGGCGATCAGCCGGGCCAGGTCCTCCCGCATGCCGTTCGGCCGGTTCTTGAACGTCTCACGCGGGAACAGCGAGACCATGTCGAGATCGGTCCTGCCCTCCGGGGCCAGCAGCACGAGCCGGCCGGCGTCGGTGGTGCCGGTCGCCCTGAACGAGGTCTCGTACTTGGTCCAGCCGCCCGCCCGCACCTTGACGGCCGCCTTCCCGTACGCGTCCGAACCGCTCTCGACGGTCACCGTCACCGTGCCGGGGGTGTCGCGGCGGGCCCAGAACGACAGGTCGTAGCGCGCGCCCCGCTTCAGCGGCAGACCGGTGTTGAAGCCCGCGTTCAGCACCCCGGCCGGGCCGCCGGTCACCTCCAGGCGCAGGTAGTTGCGGTTGGCGGGGTTGAGCGGCCGCTCGCCGGAGACCGCCGCTGCGGCGGTGCCGCCGCGCTCGACCTCGCTCCACGCGGTCAGGCCGTGGTAGCTCGGCTCGTCGACCCGGTCGAACTCGAACGAGCGGTTCTGAACCAGCTCGGCGTAGAGCCCGCCGTCGGCGGCGTGGTTGATGTCCTCGTAGAAGACCCCGTACAGGTCGCGGCCGACCTTCTTGCCCTTCGCCCCGGTGTCGACGGACAGCTCGCCGGTGGTGTAGCCCTCGACGCGGAACTTGCCGGCGCCGGCACCGGCCACGAGTCTGCCTCCGCTGACGGCGAGGTGGCGGTCGCCTGAGATGACCGTGACCTTGCCACCGCCCGCGTCGGTGAGCTGGAAAGCCGATCCGGTGGCGCCCAGGCGGACCCGGCTGCCCGAGACCTCCAGGTACTTCCCGGTGTCCGCGTCCTTGAGCTGCCCGCCCGGCTCGGCCGTCAGCGCGAGGCTGGTCATCGGAGGTTTCGCCGTCGCCCGCACGGCGCCGGAGGCGTCGGCCGACAGGTACGGGTCCTCGCCCGCGTGCCGGAGCGTGAACGTGCCCTCGGGCACGACCGGCCGGCCCGGCGCCGCCTTGACCGCGAAGTAGTCGAAGTCGGCCGCCATCGAGGTGCCGTTCTGCGCGGCCAGCGCGAACAGGCCGACCTGCCTGACGTCGATGTCCGCCGTAACCCGGGAGGCCTCCTGCCAGGCGGCGCCGTCCCAGGTGGACGAGACGAACTCGGCGCCGGTCCTGGTCAGCTTGACGATCTCGGCGGAGGAGCCCGGCCGGGCCGAGAAGGCCGCGGTGAAGGCCGCGCCGACCTCGGTGTCGGTCTCGATCACCTGCCCGCCGGCGGAGCCCACGTGGGCCAGCCCGGTCCGCACGTAGTTGTCCCAGTCCTGCCAGGCCAGGATGCCGGCGCTCTGGAAGTCGAGCGCGACCGGCGCGCGGACGCTCGTGACCACCTCGAAGTCGCCGGCGGGGATGTCCATGAGGAAGAGGTTCCTGGCCGTGTTCGTGCCCTGGTAGGTGTCGCCGGGCAGGGCGTGCACGCGCAGCGAGCCGGGCTGCTCGGTGAGCGACCACCGGCTGTCGTCGCGGGAAAGCACGGTCCAGTCGGGGCCGAGCGCGCCGGCGTCGAACTGGTCGACGGCCGCGCCGTCCGGGACCGGTTCCGCCGCCCGCGCGTGCGCCGGCGCGGTGAGCAGCCCCGCCACGAGCATGACGGCCAAGGCGAGTCGGGTCACATGGAGCTCCCTCGGGGGGTGAGATTTGTTAACGCTAACAACCAAGGTTTAGCGTTAACAATGAGCAACAGCGCTTAGTTAAGGGCGCGTCCGGCGGCCCGTCAAGAGTCCGCCGCGTAACGCGACCGTAATCGAAACGATCCTTGACGGACCGGCTTGTTAACGTTCACAGTCGTCCCAAGCCCGAAAGGAGCACGGCCGTGGGAGTTGACCGAGGACGCCGCCCGCCGGTGATGGCGGACGTGGCCAAGGAGGCCGGCGTCTCCCACCAGACGGTCTCGCGCGTCCTCAACGACCATCCCAACGTGCGCACCGAGACCCGGACCCGGGTGCTGGAGGCGATCGACAAGCTGGGCTACCGCCGCAACCTCGTCGCCCGCGCGCTGGTCACCAAGCACTCCAGGACCCTGGGCGTGGTGAGCTTCGACACCACGCTCTACGGGCCGGCCAGCACGGTGTACGGCATCGAGCAGGCGGCCAGGGCGGCCGGTTACTTCATCAGCATCGTCAGCCTCAAGTCCATCGACAGGACCGGCGTCCGCGACGCCCTCGACTACCTGGCCGACCAGGGCGTCGACGGCATCGTGGTGGTCGCGCCGCAGCGGTCGGCCGCCCAGGCGCTGGCCGACCTGCCGCTCGACATCCCGGTGGTCGCGGTCGAGGGCGGCGAGGCCGGCGAGGTGCCGGTCGTCTGCGTGGACCAGGTCGAGGGCGGCAGGCTCGCCACCCAGCACCTGCTGGACCTGGGCCACGAGACCGTCTGGCACGTGCGCGGGCCGGGCGACTGGCTGGAGGCCGAGGGACGGGTCGCCGGCTGGCGGTCCGCGCTCGAACGGGCCGGCCGGGAGGCGCCCGAGCCGCTGGCCGGCGACTGGAGTCCGCGCTCCGGCTACGAGGCCGGGCGCAGCCTGGCCAGCATGGCCGGCGTCACGGCGGTCTTCGTGGCCAACGACCAGATGGCGCTGGGCGTGCTGCGGGCCTTCACGGAGAAGGGGGTGAGAGTGCCCGGCCAGGTGAGCGTCGTCGGCTTCGACGACATCCCCGAGTCGGCGTTCTTCTCGCCCCCGCTCACCACCATCAGGCAGGATTTCGGCGCGGTCGGGCGGCACAGCATCGGGGTGCTGCTGCGGCAGATCGAGGCCGGCGGACCGCAGGCAAGCGGGCGGCTCGTCGTCCCTCCCATGTTCGTCCCCCGCGTCAGCACGGCCGGGCGCTGAGCCCGGCCACTTGCAGGACGGCGCTCGCACGCCCCAGGTGTTAGCGCTCACAACTCAGAAAGGACACCCCCCACGTGTTGAAGAGGATCTCGATGCTGGTCGTCGCCGGGCTCGCCGCGGCGACCCTGGCGGGATGCGGCTCCGAAAGCGGCGGCGGCTCCGAAGCGGGAGGAGGCGGCGGCGGCGACGCGATCGTCATGGGCTTCTCCCAGGTCGGCGCGGAGAGCGGCTGGCGGACCGCGAACACCAAGTCCGTCCAGGACTCGGCCAAGGAAGCCGGCATCACGCTCAAGTTCTCCGACGCCCAGCAGAAGCAGGAGAACCAGATCAAGGCGATCCGCTCCTACATCCAGCAGAAGGTGGACGTCATCGCCTTCTCGCCGGTCGTCGAGTCCGGCTGGGACACCGTGCTCAAGGAGGCCCAGGGCGCCAACATCCCGGTCATCCTGACCGACCGGGCCGTCGACTCGGCGGACACCTCCCTGTACAAGACCTTCCTCGGCTCCGACTTCGTCGAGGAGGGCAAGAAGGCCGGCCAGTGGCTGGTGGAGGAGTACAAGGACGCCTCCGACACCGTCAACATCGTCGAGCTGCAGGGCACGACCGGCTCGGCCCCGGCCAACGACCGCAAGTCGGGCTTCGCCGAGGTCATCGGCGCCGACCCGAAGTTCAAGATCATCGCTTCGCAGACCGGCGACTTCACCAGGGCCAAGGGCAAGGAGGTCATGGAGGCCTTCCTGAAGGCGCATCCGGACATCGACGTGCTCTACGCGCACAATGACGACATGGGCCTGGGCGCGATCGAGGCGATCGAGGGCGCGGGCAAGGTGCCCGGCAAGGACATCAAGATCATCACGGTCGACGCCGTCAAGGACGGGATGCAGGCGCTCGCCGACGGGAAGATCAACTACATCGTGGAGTGCTCGCCGCTGCTCGGCCCGCAGCTGATGGACCTGGCCAAGAAGGTCGTCGCCGGCGAGAGCGTACCCGCCCGCGTGGTGACGGAGGAGACCACCTTCACCCAGGAGCAGGCCAAGGAGGCCCTGCCCAGCCGGCAGTACTGATCGCTGACGACCGGGCCGGCCGCGCGGTCGGCCCGGTCGGGAAGGGAGGGGGCGCCGGATGGACGCACCCGCGCCGATCCTGCGGATGAGCGGGATCGGCAAAGAGTTCCCGGGCGTGCGCGCCCTCGACCGCGTGGACCTGCGGCTGCTGCCCGGCGAGGTGCACGCGCTCATGGGCGAGAACGGCGCGGGCAAGTCCACCCTGATCAAGGTGCTGACCGGCGTGCACACCGCCGACGAGGGCGCCGTCGAACTGGCCGGGAAACCCGTCGCCTTCGGCAGCCCGCTGGAGGCCAGGCAGGCCGGGATCAGCACCGTCTACCAGGAGGTCAACCTCTGCACGAACCTGTCGGTGGCCGAGAACATCCTCATCGGCCGCGAGCCGCGCCGCTTCGGGCGCATCGACTGGCAGCGGATGCGGGCCCGCGCCCGGGAGTTGCTGGCGCGGATGGACCTGGACCTGGACGTCTCGGCGCCGCTGTCGTCGTACTCGCTGGCCATCCAGCAGATGGTGGCCATCGCCCGCGCGCTCGACGTCGAGGCCCGCGTGCTCATCCTGGACGAGCCCACCTCCAGCCTGGACGCCGACGAGGTGGGCCAGCTCTTCCAGGTGATGCGCAGGCTCAAGGACGAGGGCATCGCCATCCTGTTCGTCACGCACTTCCTGGACCAGGTGTACGAGATCTCCGACCGGATGACGATCCTGCGCAACGGGCGGCTGGTGGGGGAGTACCTCACCCGCGAGCTCAGCCAGGTCGAGCTGGTCGCCAAGATGATCGGCCAGGAGCTGGAGGCGCTCGACAAGCTGCACGGCGAGGCGAGGAGCTTCGCCACGCCGCTGGTCGAGGCCCGCGATCTGGGCCGGCCGGGCGCGATCGAGCCGTTCACGCTGACCATCCACGAGGGCCAGGTGGTCGGGCTCGCCGGGCTGCTCGGCTCCGGCCGCACCGAGGTGGCCCGGCTGCTGTTCGGCGCCGACCACGCCGCCGGGCAGCTCTCGATCGGCGGCGAGCCGGTCACACTGCGCACGCCCAGGGCCGCGATGGGCCACAAGATCGCCTTCTGCTCGGAGAACCGCAAGCGCGACGGCCTCATCGAGGACCTCACCGTCCGCGAGAACATCGTCCTCGCCCTCCAGGCCACCCGCGGCTGGACCAGGCCGGTGCCCCGCGAGCAGCAGGACGAGCTGGTGGACAAGTACGTCAAGGCGCTGCGGATCAGCCCGCCCAACCCGGAGATCCCGGTGCGCAACCTCAGCGGCGGCAACCAGCAGAAGGTGCTGCTGGCCCGCTGGCTGATCCTGGAGCCGCGGCTGCTCATCCTCGACGAGCCCACCCGCGGCATCGACGTGGGCGCCAAGACGGAGATCCAGCGGCTGGTCGCCGAGCTGTCCGGTGGCGGCGTGGCGGTGCTGTTCATCTCCGCCGAGCTGGAGGAGGTGCTGAGGCTCAGCCACAAGGTCGCGGTGCTGCGCGACCGCCGGATGATCGCCGAGCTGCCCAACGACGACGAGCTGACCAAGGACGTGATCATGGAGACCATCGCGAGCGGAGGCAGGATCTGATGCGCCGTCTGCTCTGGCCGATCCTGGTCCTGGCCGCGCTGTTACTGGTCAACCTGATCTTCACGCCGGGCTTCTTCTCCATCCAGCTCCGCGAGGGCCACCTGTACGGGAGCCTCATCGACATCCTGCGGTTCGGTGCGCCGCTGATCCTGGTGTCGCTGGGCATGACGCTGGTCATCGCGACCGGCGGCATCGACCTGTCGGTCGGCTCGATCGTGGCCATCTCGGGGGCGCTCGCCTGCCTGCAGATCAGCCAGGACCAGGGCCTGTTCGCGGCCGTGGCGCTGGCGCTCGGCCTGTGCACGCTGCTCGGCGCCTGGAACGGGTTCCTGGTCGCGGCGGTCGGCATCCAGCCGATCATCGCCACCCTGATCCTCATGGTGGCCGGGCGCGGCCTGGCCCAGCTCATCACCGACGGGCAGATCATCACCGTCAACGACCCCGCCTTCAAGCTCATCGGCGGCGGCTACCTGCTGACGGTGCCGTTCGGCATCCTCATCGTGATGGCCGTGCTGGCGATCACCGCGTTCCTCACCCGGCGGCTGGCCCTCGGCATGCTCATCGAGTCGGTCGGCGGCAACGCGGAGGCGAGCCGGCTGGCCGGCATCCGGGCGCGCGGGATCATCGTCATGGTGTACGCGTTCGCCGCCCTGTGCGCGGGCGTGGCCGGCCTCATGATCAGCTCGAACGTGTCCAGCGCCGACGGCAACAACGCCGGCCTGTGGATCGAGCTGGACGCCATCCTGGCCGTGGTGATCGGCGGCACGTCGCTGGCCGGCGGCCGGTTCTCGCTCGGCGGCACGGTGATCGGCGCGCTGATCATCCAGACGCTGACCACCACGATCTACTCCATCGGCGTGCCGCCGGAGACCACGCTGCTGTTCAAGGCGCTCGTGGTGACCGCGGTCTGCCTGATCCAGTCTCAGGCCTTCCGCGACAAGGTGTTCCACCGGCGCGGCCGGGCCGCTCCACCCCGCCCCGTGACCGAGGAGAAAGTACGGGTGAGCACATGACGACGCTCAGCCTCGGTGGGGGCAGGACGATCCCCGCCAAGTACGTGCCGGTGCTGGTGACGGCCTGCCTGTTCGTCGCCATGTTCGTGGCGGGCGGCATCCGCTACGAGGGGTTCGCCACCGGGCAGATCGTGCTGAACGTCTTCATCGACAACGCCTTCCTGCTGATCGTGGCGGTCGGGATGACGTTCGTGATCCTCACCGGCGGCATCGACCTGTCGGTGGGCTCGGTGGTGGCGCTGTCGACGATGATCGCGGCGAGCCTGATGACCGGGCCGGGCTGGCCGCCGTACGTGGTGGTGCCGCTGGTGCTGCTCGTCGGCTCGGCACTGGGCCTGGTGATGGGCTATCTGATCCACGCCTTCGACATCCAGCCGTTCATCGTCACGCTGGCCGGGATGTTCCTGGCCAGAGGGCTCTGCTACACGATCGGCACCGAGTCCATCCCGATCACCGACCCCACGTTCACCGCGTTCGCGCAGACCAGGATCGACCTGGTCGCCGACATGTGGATCTCGCCGAGTGTGATCATCGCGGCGGTGGTGGTGCTGGTGGCCGCGTACGTGCTGCACTACACGCGGCTGGGCCGGGCGGTCTACGCCACCGGCGGCAGCGAGCAGTCGGCGCTGCTCATGGGCCTGCCCGTGGGCCGCACGAAGGTGGCGGTCTACACGATCTCCGGCTTCTGCTCGGCGCTCGGCGGCGTGGTGCTGTCGTTCTACATGCTCTCCGGGTACGGGCTGCACGCGGTCGGCATGGAGCTGGACGCGATCGCGGCGGTGGTCATCGGCGGCACCCTGCTCACGGGCGGAACCGGTTTCCTGCTGGGCACCGTGCTGGGTGTGCTGGTGCTCGGCCTCATCCAGACCGTCCTCAGTTTCGAGGGCACGCTGAGCTCCTGGTGGACCAAGATCGTCATCGGCATGCTGCTGTTCGCCTTCATCCTGCTGCAGCGGTTGTTCTCGGCCCGAACACGGTCCTGACCTGCGAGGAGCGTGCATGTGAACGTTACCAGGAGGTTACGCTCAGATGTTGACACCATGGTTGTTAGCGATAACAATCCTGGTCAACGGATGCGAGTTTTGTTCTGGTTCATCCCCCCTTGTGGTGAACCGTTTCGTTCATGGGCAGCCTTGGCGACTCGCGCTGCCGTGATCTTTCAAGCGAGGAGACACACACGATGAGGTTGGGACGGATCGGAGGCGTGGTCACCGCGATCGCGCTCGCCGCCACCATGACGGCCTGCGGCTCCAGCCAGAAGACCGTCGACGCCGAGGCGTCCTCCGGCGCGGCCGACGGCAACGCCGGCGCGCTGGTCGGCGTCACCATGCCGACCAAGTCGTCGGAGCGGTGGATCCACGACGGCGACAACGTCAAGAAGCAGCTTGAGGCGCTCGGCTACCAGGTCGACCTGCAGTACGCCGAGAACGACATCCCCACCCAGGCCAACCAGATCGAGAACCAGATCACCAAGGGCGCCAAGCTCCTGATCGTGGCCTCGATCGACGGCACGGCGCTCACCTCCCAGCTCCAGCAGGCGGCGGACAACAGCATCCCGGTCATCGCCTACGACCGGCTGATCCGTAACAGCCCGAACGTCGACTACTACGCCACCTTCGACAACTTCAAGGTCGGCGTCCAGCAGGCCACCTCCCTGCTCCAGGGCCTCGGCGTGGACAAGGGCGAGAAGGGCCCGTTCAACGTCGAGCTGTTCGGCGGCTCGCCCGACGACAACAACGCCACGTTCTTCTGGAACGGCGCCATGTCGATCCTCCAGCCGAAGATCGACGACGGCACGCTCGTGGTGAAGAGCGGCCAGACCGACTTCAAGACCGCCGCGATCCTCCGCTGGGACCCGGCCACCGCGCAGCGGCGCATGGAGGACATCCTCACCAAGACCTACACCGGCGACACCAAGGTCGACGGCGTGCTCTCCCCGTACGACGGACTGTCCATCGGCATCCTGTCGGCGCTCAAGAGCAGCGGCTACGGCACCAGCGGCCAGCCCTACCCGGTCGTGACCGGCCAGGACGCCGAGCTCGCCTCGGTCAAGTCGATCATCGCCGACGAGCAGTACTCGACGATCTTCAAGGACACCCGCAAGCTCGCCGAGACCACCGTCAAGATGGCCGACGCCGTGCTCAAGGGCCAGAAGCCCGAGGTGAACAACGAGAAGGACTACGACAACGGCAACAAGGTCGTTCCCTCGTTCCTGCTCGACCCGGTGATCGTCGACAAGACCAACTACGAAGAGATCATCATCGGCGGCGACTACTACACCGAGGACCAGCTCAAGTAGGCGCCGGCGCTCCGGGGGACGGCCCGTCCCCCGGAGCCCCTGACCGAGGGGCTTCGACCATGACCGATCACATTCTGCGGATGACCGGGATCACCAAGACGTTTCCCGGCGTCAAGGCGCTCCAGGACGTCAACCTGTCCGTGCGGCGCGGCGAGATCCACGCCATCTGCGGCGAGAACGGCGCCGGCAAGTCGACGCTGATGAAGGTGCTGTCCGGCGTCTACCCGCACGGCACGTACGAGGGAGACATCCACTTCGACGGGGAGCGGTGCGCGTTCGGCGGCATCCGCGACAGCGAGCACGCCGGCATCGTCATCATCCACCAGGAGCTGGCGCTCAGCCCGCAGCTGTCGATCGCCGAGAACGTCTTCCTCGGCAACGAGCGCGCCAAACGCGGCGTCATCGACTGGAACCGCACCAACTACGAGGCCGGCCTGCTGATGAAGCGGGTGGGCCTGCGGGAGAACCCGACCACCGTCGTCTCCGACATCGGCGTCGGCAAGCAGCAGCTCGTGGAGATCGCCAAGGCGCTGTCGAAGGAGGTGAAGCTGCTCATCCTCGACGAGCCCACCGCGGCGCTCAACGACGACGACTCCGCGCACCTGCTCGACCTGCTGCGCGGGCTGCGCGACGAGGGCATCACCTGCGTGATCATCTCCCACAAGCTGAACGAGGTCACCGCGATCGCCGACTCCGTCACGATCATCCGCGACGGCCGCACCATCGAGACGCTCGACATGGCCGCCGACGAGGTGACCGAGGACCGGATCATCTCCGGGATGGTCGGCCGCGCCCTCGACAACCGCTTCCCCCCGCACGAGCCGAAGATCGGCGAGGAGGCGCTGCGCATCGAGGACTGGACCGTCCACAGCCCCAGCCAGCCAGGCCGCAAGGTCGTCGACGGCGCCTCGCTCACGCTGCGCCGCGGGGAGATCGTCGGACTGGCCGGCCTCATGGGCGCCGGGCGCACCGAGCTGGCGATGAGCGTCTTCGGCCGCACGTACGGGGTCAACATCTCCGGCAAGATCTTCAAGAACGGCCGGCCGGTCGAGATCCGCACCGTGCAGGACGCGATCAGGCACGGCCTGGCCTACGCCACCGAGGACCGCAAGCGGTACGGGCTCAACCTCATCGAGGACATCAAGCGCAACGTCTCCGCCGCCGGCCTGAGCGGGCTGTCGCGGCGCGGCTGGGTGAACGAGCACGAGGAGTACGCGGTCGCCGAGCGCTTCCACAAGAGCATGAACATCAAGGCGCCCAGCGTGTCGAGCGTCGTCGGCAAGCTGAGCGGCGGCAACCAGCAGAAGGTCGTGCTCTCCAAGTGGATCCTCACCGAGCCCGACGTGCTCATCCTCGACGAGCCCACCCGGGGCATCGACGTCGGCGCCAAGTACGAGATCTACACGATCATCAACCGGCTGGCCGACGAGGGCAAGGCGGTGCTGGTGATCTCCTCGGAGCTGCCGGAGCTGCTGGGCCTGTGCGATCGCGTCTACGCGCTCTCCGAGGGGCGCATCACCGGTGAGCTGCCGCGAGGGGAAGCCACGCAGGAACGCCTCATGCAACTGATGACCCAAGCAACGACCACGGGACAGGAGTAGGTCCAGATGAGCAGCACCACGCCCGCCGCCGTGGCGGCCGGCGCCACGGGCGGCGAACCGGAAGAGCCGAAGCGGCCCGGCCGCGTCTCTCTGGGCGGACTCTCGCTCAACCTGCGGTCGAGCGGCATCTACATCGCGTTCGCGCTGATCGTCGCGCTGTTCTCGGTCCTCACCGACGGCGCGCTCCTCACGCCGCAGAACATCTCGAACATCATCGTCCAGAACTCCTACATCCTGATCCTCGCCATCGGGATGATCCTGGTCATCATCGCCGGGCACATCGACCTGTCGGTCGGCTCGGTGGTGGCGGTCACCGGCGCCATCTCGGCCGTGCTCATGGTCAACATGGGCGTGCCGTGGCCGCTGGCTCTGCTGATCACGATCGCGGCGGGCGCCCTCATCGGCGCCTGGCAGGGCTACTGGGTGGCCTACTTCGGCATCCCGGCGTTCATCGTGACGCTGGCGGGCATGCTGCTGTTCCGCGCGCTCACCCTGACCGTGCTCGGCAACCAGGGCATCGGCCCGTTCCCCGACCAGGTCCGCACCCTGGCCAACGGGTTCACCAGCGGCTATCTCGGCAACGTCGGGCTCGGCCCGCTAGGCGGCGCCGACCTGTTCAGCCTGCTGGTCGCGCTGGTCGCCATCGCGGGCATGGTCGTCTCGCAGTGGCGCACCCGGACGGCCAGGGCGGGTTACGGGCAGGCCGTGGAGCCGTTCGCGGTGTTCGTGGTCAAGATGGCCGCGGGGGCCGCGCTCATCCTGTTCCTGGTCGTGCAGCTCGCCCGGTTCAAGAACCTGCCCTGGGTGCTGGTGCTGCTCGCGGTGCTGGTGCTGGGCTACTCGCTGCTGGCCAACAAGACCGTGTTCGGCCGGCAGATCTACGCGATCGGCGGCAACCTGCAGGCCGCGGTCATGTCCGGCGTCAAGGTCAAGAAGGTCGTCTTCTGGATCTTCGTCAACATGGGCGTGCTGGCGGCCATCGCCGGCGTCATCTTCGCCGGCCGGCTCAACCAGGCGGGACCCACCGCGGGCAACATGTTCGAGCTCGACGCGATCGCCGCGGCCTTCATCGGCGGCGCGGCCGTCCAGGGCGGCGTCGGCAAGGTGGTCGGGGCCATCACCGGCGGTCTCATCATGGCCGTGATCAACAACGGCATGTCCCTGATCGGCTCGCCGAGTGAGCGGGTCATGCTCGTCAAGGGCCTCGTGCTGCTGGCCGCCGTCGCCTTCGACGTGTGGACCAAGCGCCGCGCGGGCGCCGCCGCCTGATCGTCCGCCCCGCTCGTCCGTACCGCTGGAAAGGAGAGACCGTGGTAGCGCCACCGAAGCGCCGCCCTCCGGTGATGGCCGACGTGGCCAGGGAGGCCGGCGTGTCGCACCAGACGGTCTCCCGGGTGCTCAACGACCATCCCAACGTCCGGCCCGACACCAGGGCCCGGGTGGAGGAGGCGATCACCAGGCTCGGCTACCGCCGCAACCTGGCCGCCCGCGCACTGGTCACCAAGCGGTCGCGGATGCTCGGCGTGGTCAGCTTCGACACCACGCTCTACGGACCGGCCAGCACGATCTACGGCATCGAGCAGGCGGCCAGGACGGCCGGCTACTTCGTGAGCATCGTGAGCCTGAAGACGCTCGACGTCGACAGCGTCCGCGACGCCATCGACTACCTGTCCGAGCAGGGCGTGGACGGGGTCGTGGTGGTGGCGCCGCGGCGCTCGGCGGGCCCGGCGCTGGAGAGCCTGCCGTCGGGCACCCCGGCGGTGGCGGTCGAGGGCACCCTGCGCGGCGACGTCTCGGTGGTCTGCATCGACCAGGCCGAGGGCGCCAGGCTCGCCACCCGGCACCTGCTGGAGCTGGGTCACCGGACCGTCCACCACGTCACCGGCCCGCCCGACTGGCTGGAGACCGAGGGGCGGCTGGAGGGCTGGCGGGCCGCGCTGGAGGAGGCGGGCCGGCCGGTGCCCGAGCCGCTGCCCGGCGACTGGAGCCCGCACGCCGGCTACGCGGCCGGCCGGAGCCTGGCCGCGATGGACGGCGTCACCGCCGTCTTCGCGGCCAACGACCAGATGGCGCTGGGCGTGCTGCGCGCGCTCTCCGAGGAAGGAGTGAAGGTACCCGACCAGATCAGCGTCGTGGGCTTCGACGACATCCCCGAGTCGGCGTTCTTCTCGCCCCCGCTCACCACGGTCAGGCAGGACTTCGACCAGGTGGGCAGGCACTGCATCGAGGTGCTGCTCCGGCAGCTCGACGCGGGGGCGGGCACGTGTGAGCGCCTCGTCGTGCCGCCCGGTTTCGTCGTCAGGTCCAGCACGGCTGCCGCCGCGCGGGTGCCGTGATATATGCCGTGTTATATCGCAAGGCCCCGTACGAATCCCCTGGAGATCAGTGTGAACGCTAACAAGTTCGTGGTCGGAGTGGACTTCGGCACGCTGTCCGGGCGTGCCGTCGTCGTCCGCGTGTCCGACGGCGCTGAGCTCGGCAGCGCCGTCCACGAGTACGCGCACGGCGTCATCGAGCGGGAGCTGCCCGGCTCCGGCGTGCGGCTCGGCCCCGACTGGGCGCTGCAGTCGCCGCAGGACTGGATCGACGTGCTCCGCGTGGCCGTGCCCGGCGCCCTCGCCGCGGCGGGCGTCCAGGCCGACGACGTGATCGGCATCGGCACCGACTTCACCGCTTGCACCGTGCTGCCCGCCACCGCCGACGGCACCCCCCTCTGCTTCCACACCCCCGAACGGCCGCACGCCTGGCCCAAGCTGTGGAAGCACCACGCCGCCCAGGCGCACGCCGACCGGATCAACGAGCTGGCCGCCCGGCGCGGGGAGAGCTGGCTGCCCCGGTACGGCGGCAAGATCTCCTCCGAGTGGGAGTTCGCCAAGGCGCTGCAGGTCCTGGAGGAGGACCCGGAGACGTACGCCGCGGCCGACCGGTGGATCGAGGCCGCCGACTGGATCATCTGGCAGCTCACCGGGGTGGAGAGCCGCAACATCTGCACTGCCGGATACAAGGGGATTTTTCAGGATGACGGCTACCCGTCCGAGGAGTTCCTCGCCGAGCTGAACCCCGGCTTCTCCGGCTTCGCCGCCAAGCTCGCCACCGGACAGGTCGGCGAGAAGACCGGCGGCGTCACGCTCGCCCCGCTCGGCGGCCTCGCCGGCCCCCTGTCCGCCGAGGCGGCCGCCTGGACCGGCCTGCCCGAGGGCATCGCCGTCGCCGTGGGCAACGTCGACGCGCACGTCACCGCTGCCGCCGCCGACGCCGTCAGGCCCGGCCAGATGGTCGCCATCATGGGCACCTCCACCTGCCACATCATGCCCAGCGACCGGCTCGCCGAGGTGCCCGGCATGTGCGGCGTCGTACGCGACGGCATAGTGCCCGGCCTGTGGGGGTACGAGGCCGGCCAGTCGGCCGTGGGCGACATCTTCGCCTGGTTCGCCGACGCCCACGTCCCCGCCGGGTACGCGGAGGCGGCGGCGGCCCAGGGCATGAACGCGCACGAGTACCTGACCTCGCTGGCCGAGAAGCAGGCCGTCGGACAGCACGGCCTGGTCGCGCTCGACTGGTTCGGCGGCAACCGCTCCGTGCTCGTCGACCACAACCTGTCCGGCGTCATCGTCGGCCAGACCCTCGCCACCCGGCCCGAGGACGTCTACCGGGCGCTCATCGAGTCCACCGCGTTCGGCGCCCGCATGATCGTGGAGACCTTCGAGCAGGCCGGAGTCCCGGTCGAGGAGTTCGTCGTGGCCGGCGGCCTGCTGAAGAACCGCTTTCTCATGCAGGTATACGCCGACGTGCTGCGCCGCCCGCTGTCGGCCATCGGCTCCGACCAGGGCCCGGCGCTCGGCTCGGCCATCCACGCCGCCGTCGCGGCCGGGGTCTACGCCGACATCGAGAAGGCCGCCGCCGCCATGGGCAAGCGCACCGAGGCCGCGTACGTGCCCGACCCGACCAGGGCCGACGCCTACGACCGGCTGTACGCCGAATACCGCAACCTGCACGACCACTTCGGAGACGGACGCATGCTGCACACCCTGCGCGCCATCAGGAACGAGGCCGCCTCATGAGGACCACGGTCGCCTCCCTGCACGCGGAACTGGTCCGCTACGGCCTCGTCGCCTGGACGGCCGGGAACGTCTCCGGCCGCGTCCCCGGCGAGGACCTGTTCGTCATCAAGCCCTCCGGCGTCTCCTACGACGAGCTGACCCCGGAGAGCATGGTCGTCTGCGACCTCGACGGCAACCTCGTCGAGGGCGACCACGCGCCGTCCAGCGACACCGCCGCGCACGCGTACGTCTACCGCCACATGCCGCACGTCGGCGGCGTCGTGCACACCCACTCCACCTACGCCTCGGCGTGGGCGGCCAGGGGCGAGCCGATCCCGTGCGTGCTGACCGCGATGGCCGACGAGTTCGGCGGCGACATCCCGGTGGGACCGTTCGCGCTGATCGGCGACGACTCCATCGGCCAGGGCATCGTGGCCACGCTCGACGGCCACCGCTCGCCCGCCGTGCTCATGCGGAACCACGGCGTCTTCACCATCGGCAAGGACCCCAAGGCGGCGGTGAAGGCGGCGGTGATGTGCGAGGACGTCGCCCGCACCGTCCACGTCGCCAGGCAGCTCGGCGAGCCTCTGCCGATCAAGCCGGAGCACATCGACCGCCTGTACGACCGCTACCAGAACGTCTACGGACAGAGGAGTCCACGTTGAACATCTGGTTTCTGACCGGCAGCCAGGGGCTGTACGGGGAAGACACGCTGCGGCAGGTGGCCGAGCAGTCGCGGCGCATCGCCGAGGCGCTGCCGGTGCCCGTGCAGTGGAAGCCGGTCCTGACCGACGCGGCCGCCATCCGGCGCGTGATGCTGGAGGCGAACGCCGACGACACCTGCGCCGGCGTGATCGCGTGGATGCACACGTTCTCCCCGGCGAAGATGTGGATCGCCGGCCTGGACGCGCTCCGCAAGCCGCTGCTCCACCTGCACACGCAGGCCAACGTGGAGCTGCCGTGGGCGAGCATCGACATGGACTTCATGAACCTCAACCAGGCCGCGCACGGCGACCGCGAGTTCGGGTACGCCCAGACCCGGCTCGGGGTGGCCCGCAAGACCGTGGCCGGGCACGTCAGCGACCCGGCCGTGGCCGAGCGCGTCCTGTCCTGGGTGCGCGCCGCCTCCGGCCTGGCCGAGCTGCGCACGCTCAAGCTGGCCAGGTTCGGCGACAACATGCGCGACGTGGCCGTCACCGAGGGCGACAAGGTGGAGGCCCAGCTCCGCTTCGGCGTCTCGGTCAACACCTACGGGGTGAACGACCTGGTCGAGGCCGTCGACGCGGCCGCCGACGCCGACGTCGACAAGCTGATCAAGGAGTACGAGGAGCTCTACCGGGTGGCGCCCGAGCTGCTCGGCGAACGGCGCGAGTCGCTGCGCTACGCGGCCAGGATCGAGCTGGGCCTGCGCCACTTCCTGGAGAGCGGCGGCTTCAAGGCGTTCACCACCAACTTCGAGGACCTCGGCGGGCTGCGCCAGCTGCCCGGCCTGGCGGTGCAGCGGCTCATGGCCGACGGCTACGGCTTCGGCGGCGAGGGCGACTGGAAGACGTCCGTGCTGCTGCGCACCCTCAAGGCGATGGCGCCCGGCGGCACCTCGTTCATGGAGGACTACACCTACCACCTGACGCCGGGCGAGGAGCTCATCCTCGGCGCCCACATGCTGGAGGTCTGCCCGACGATCGCCTCATGCACCCCGTCGTGCGAGATCCACCCGCTGGGCATCGGCGGCCGGGAGGACCCGGTCCGGCTCGTGTTCGACGCCACGCCCGGGCCGGGCGTCGTGGTGGGCCTGGCGGACATGGGGGACCGGTTCCGGCTGGTGGCCAACGAGATCGACCTGGTCGCGCCGCCGCAGCCGCTGCCCGCGCTGCCGGTCGCCCGCGCGGTCTGGCAGCCCCGCCCGAACCTGCGCACCTCGGCCGAGGCCTGGCTCACCGCCGGCGCCCCGCACCACACGGTGCTGTCCACGGCCGTCGGGGTCGAGGAGCTGACGGACCTGTCCGAGATGCTCGGCGTCGAGCTCCTCGTCATCGACGCCGACACCACCCCGCGCCAGTTCGCCAAGGAGATCCGCTGGAACCAGGCGTACTACCGCCTGGCCCAGGGATTCTGACGTCTTTCCTCCAGGCCACCGCTTCCCGGGGCGGTGGCCGCGTCAGGCTGATCCCGTCCGCTCCGGGGCCGCCCGTGCCTCGGGGGCCGGGCGGCCGGGGAGCAGGGGGGCCGCCGCCAGGATCACGACGACCATCGCCAGGGCGAACCAGAAGACGCCGCGCAGCCCGCGTTGCGGATCACCAGCGGTCTGCACGATGAGCGTGACCACCGCGATGCCCAGCGCCGCGCCGAGCTGGTTCAGCATGTACAGCACGGCGCTGCCCTGCGGGATCAGCGGCGCGGGCAGCAGCCGGTAGAGCGAGCCCATCGTCGGAGCGCCGACGAAGCCCAGCCCGAGCCCCATGGCGCAGCCCGCGAGCACCGGCCACGCCCACCCGGTCTCGGGACCGACCCGGGTGAAGGCCAGCCCGCTGAGCGCCGCCACCGCCGCGCCGCCCAGCGCCAGGCCGCGCGCGCCGAGCCGGTCCGACAGCCGTCCGGCCAGCGGCATCGCCACCGCGGCGCCCGCGCCGACCGGCGCCACCAGCAGCCCGGCGGCCAGCGCGCCCACCCCGTGCACCTGCCGGAAGAACAGCGGCAGCGCGAACAGGGTGGCGAACGTGGCCAGCCCGACCAGCCCCATGACCACCACGGCGGCGCTGAAGGAGCGCCGGGCGAACAGCCGCGGGTCGATCAGCGGCTGTCCACGGCGCGCGTGGAGGCCGTACCCCGCCAGCAGGGCCGTGCCGGCCGCGAGCGGGACGAGCACCTGCCACACCCCGAACGCGGCCTGCTCGGCCGCCTGCGACAGCGCCAGCACGAGCGCCGCGAACCCGGGCGCGAGCAGCACCACGCCGGTCACGTCCAGCCGGTTACGCCGCCCCGCCGGCGGGTCGTCGGCCGGGATCACGCGTAGCGCCAGCAGGTAGGCCACCATCCCGACCGGCACGTTCAGCAGGAACATCCACTGCCAGGAGAACGCCTGCAGCAGCGCGCCGCCGGCCAGCGGCCCGAGCACCGGACCCAGCGACAGCACCACGCCCATCAGCCCCATCACCTGCCCAGCCCGCCGCGGCCCCGCCGCGCGGGCGAGCAGGACGAGCACCAGCGGGTCGAGCACTCCCGCGCCCAGCCCCTGGACCGCACGGAAGGCGATGAGAGCGCCGGTGTCCCAGGCCAGCCCCGCGCCGAGCGACCCGGCGAGGAACACCAGCAGCCCGAAGAGCCACAGCCGCCGCGCGCCGAACCGCTCGACGGCCCACGAGGTGACCGGGATGGCGGCGGTCACGGCCAGCAGGAACCCGGTCGACACCCAGCCGACCGCGCTGAGCGACGTGCCGAACGAGGCGGCCAGGGTGTCGATCCCGACGGCGACCATCGTGCTGTTGAGAATGCCGAGCATCCCGCCCAGCAGGACGACCGAGACCAATCGCGACAAATTTGAACTCACTGGTTCAATCTAACAGCCTAGTCAGTAACACTGAACCCATGAGTTCAGTACGCACCTAGAATGACGTCATGCCCACCACCCGTGGCCGCATCGACAAGCGGCAGGCCATCCTCGACGCCGCGATCACCGTCTTCGCCCGTCGCGGCTACGACCAGGCCTGCGTCCAGGAGATCGCCGACGAGGCCGGGGTCGCCAAGCCCACCGTCTACAACCACCTCACCGACAAGGCCACCCTGTTCCGCGAGGCGATGACGGCCGCCGCCGGCACCGCCGTCGCCCGCCACCTGGCCACCCTCGACCGCCTCACCGACCCCGGCGACGACCTCCGCCCCGTCCTCCGGGAAGTGGCGCTCGACCTGCTCCGCTGCCACTGCGACGACCGCTCCCGCGCCGTCCGCCGCCTCCTCCACGCCGAACTCGCCCGCTTCCCCGACCTGCTCGCCCTCGTACGAGGCCCTTCCGGCCACCGCGTCACCGAAGCCCTCGCCGACCGCCTCGCCCGCCTGACCCTCGCGGGCCGCCTGCGCCAGGCCGACCCCTCGACGGCGGCCGAGCAGCTCCTCGCCCTCCTCACCGGCCCCGCCGACCTGCACTGGCCCCTGGAAACCCCCTCGGACGACGACCTCATCCGGATCACCGACGCGGCCGTGGACACCTTTCTCCGCGCCTTCGCCCCCGGCCCGCCGAGTCAGGACTCGCGGGCGGCCGGGCCGGTCCAGCGGCGGTAGGCGTCCGGGTCGACGTTGCCGCCGCACACGATGGTGACCACGTGCCGGCCGGCGAAGCGGTCACGGTCTTCGAGGATCGCCGCGATGCCGAGCGCGGCCGACGGTTCGACGACGAGGCCGGCATGGTCGAGGAGCAGCCGCATGCCGGCGATGATCGACCTCTCCTGGACGAGGACGGCGTCGTCGGCGACCTGGAGGAGGTCGTCCAGGACGGCCGCGATCGGCAGCCGGCCGGCGACGCCGTCGGCGATCGTGTCGGTCGTGTCGGTGGTGACGACGCGCCGCTGCCGCCAGGAGAGGGTCATCGCCGGCGCGCCCGCGGGCTGGACGCAGATCACCTCGACGCCGGGTGCCAGCGCCTTCACCACGTGGCCCACGCCGGTGGCCAGCGCCCCGCCGCCGAGGGCGATCAGCACGGCGTCGAACGACGGCGCGGCACCGGCCAGCTCCAGGCCGATGGTCGCCGCGCCCTCGCAGGTCTCGATGTCCAGGCTGTCCTCGACCAGCCGGATCCCCTCGTACCGCGCGATGCCGGCCGCCCGCTCACGAGCCAGGTCGAAGTCACCGTCCACCAGCTCCAGCCTGGCGTCCAGCGCGCGGATCCGATCAAGCTTGGCGGCGGGCGCGAAGCGGGACGCCACGACGGTGACGTCCAACCCCCGGCCGCGACCGGACCAGGCGAGGGCCTGGCCGAGGTTGCCCGCGCTGGCGCACACCACGGCTCGCGAGCCGCCGGCGGCGAGCGCGCTCGTCACGAGTTCGGTGCCGCGGGCCTTGAAGCTCCGGACCGGGTTCGCCGTTTCGAGCTTGACGCTCACCGCGCACCCGAGGCCGGGCTCCAGCGCCTCGCAGCGGTAGAGCGGAGTGTCGAGGAAGATCGGGTCGATCATCTCGCGGGCCGCCCGGATCCGGGCGGTGTCGAGGCGCGTCTCAGGCATGGCACAGCAGCGTAGCGCCGCCGGAGAGGATCACTTCCCGGCGATCCCGGCCTGGATGCCGTCGAGAAGCCAGGTCAGGCCGAGGGCGAAGCTGGTGTCCCAGTCGGCCTCCGCGACGTGCGGCCCGTGGGCGGCGAGGGCCGGGTAGCTGTCCCGATGGGCGCGCAGGTGCTCCTGAGCCGCCTGCCGCGCCTCCTGCCCCGCGCCGGTGGGCCAGGTGGCCTGCATCAGCCCGGATCCGATGACGTAGTTGGACAGCCCGTACGCGGCGGCCGTGAGGTGGGGTTCGACGGCCCCGGCCTTCAGCAGGGTCGCGTACAGGAACTCGCTGCGGGCCAGCACGTTGGGCCCCAGCATCGGACGGCTCAGCAGCGCAGCCGACCAGGGATGCCGCAGCAGGACCGCGCGCCATCCGTCGATCAGCGCGGTGATGTCGGCGCGCCACCCCCGGCTTTCCGCCGGTATCCGGACCTCGGCGAAGATCATGTCGAGGGCGAGGTCGAGCACGTCGTCCTTGGTCTTCACGTGCCAGTAGAGCGTGGTCGAGCCGGTGCCGAGCCGTTCGGCCAGGCGGCGCATGGTCAGCCGATCGGCGCCTTCGGCGTCCAAGAGCGCCACGGCCTCCTCGACGATCCGATCCCGGCTGAGCGGCGGGGCGTCGCGTCCCTTGCGCGCGGACGGGCGCAGCCACACGTCCCCCGCGGTCCCTGATCGGCGGGCTCCCGATTCTGCCTTGCTGATGTCCACGTACGTGAGTCTAGTATGGCGATCGGGCACCGGATCATTGATCCAGTGACCGGAACAGTGATCCGGTGAAGGAGGGACCGTGGCAGGACACGTCGAGGTGGACGGGCTGACCTACGTGCTGCCGGACGGGCGGCTGCTCCTGCACGAGGTGTCCTTCCGCGTCGGGGACGGCGTCAAGGCCGCCCTGGTGGGACCGAACGGCGCGGGCAAGACCACCCTGCTGAAGCTGATCGCCGGGGATCTGCGACCGGCCGACGGCCGGGTGGTCTCCTCAGGAGGGCTGGGGGTGATGCGGCAGTTCATCGGCGACATCCGCGACGACCGGAGCGTGCGCGACCTGCTGCTGTCGGTGGCGCCGGAGCGGGTCCGCGACGCCGCCGAGGCCCTGGCGCGGGCGGAGGAGGCGATCGCCGCCCGCGACGACGAGGCGTCGCAGCTGGCCTACGCGCAGGCCGTCGCCGACTACGCCGACGTCGGCGGCTACGACATGGAGGTCGTCTGGGACGTCTGCACCACCGAGGCCATGGGCCTGCCCTGCGACGCGGTCAGGGACCGCCCGGTGACCACCCTGTCGGGAGGCGAGCAGAAACGCCTCGCCCTGGAGGCCCTGCTCCGCGGCCCTGACGAGGTCCTGCTGCTGGACGAGCCGGACAACTATCTGGACGTGCCCGCCAAGCAGTGGCTCGAAGGCCGGTTGCGGGCCACGGACAAGACCGTCTTGCTCGTCTCCCACGACCGCCGGCTTCTGGCCGAGGCGGCCGACCGGATCGTGACCGTGGAGGACCGCGGCGTCTGGGTCCACGGCGGTGGCTTCGCCGCCTACGCCGAAGCGCGTGAGCAGCGCATCAGCCGGCTGGAAGAGCGGCGCCGCCGCTGGGACGAGGAGCACGCCAAGCTCAGGCGGATGGTGCACACCCTGCGGCAGACCGCGGCCAACAACGACGCGCTGGCCTCGGCCTACCGCGCCGCGCGCACCCGGCTGAGCCGCTTCGAGGAGGCCGGCCCGCCCCAGCGCCCGCCCAGGGCGCAGAACGTGCGGATCCGCCTGCGCGGCGGCCGCACCGGCAAGCGCGCCGTCATCTGCGAGAACCTGGAGCTCGTCGGCCTGATGCGGCCGTTCGACACCGAGATCTGGTACGGCGAGCGGGTCGGGATCCTCGGCTCCAACGGCTCGGGCAAGTCCACCTTTCTGGAGCTGCTGGAGCAGGCCGCCGACGGCGCGGCGCCCGCGGTGCGGCACAGCGGCTCGGCGCGGCTGGGGGCGCGGGTGGTCCCGGGGCGGTTCGTGCAGACCCACGCCCGGCCGGACCTGCACGGCCGCACCCCGGTCGAGCTGGTCACGACCGGTCACGCGTGCACGCTGAACGAGGCGATGGCCGCTCTGGCCCGCTACGAGCTCGCGCCCGCCGCCGGCCAGTTGTTCGAGACCCTCTCGGGCGGCCAGCAGGCCCGGCTGCAGATCCTGCTGCTGGAGCTGTCCGGCGCCACCCTGCTGTTGCTGGACGAGCCCACCGACAACCTCGACCTGGCCAGCGCGGAAGCCCTGCAGCAGGGTCTGGAATCCTTCTCCGGCACCGTGCTGGCCGTCACCCACGACCGCTGGTTCGCCGCCGATCTCGACCGTTTCCTGATCTTCGGCGCTGACGGGACCGTGCACGAGAGCGCCGAGCCGGTCTGGCACGAGCGGCAGGCCCGAAAATGACTACCTGTGTGAGGTGGAGCTATGGGGATTCGAACCCCAGACCTCTTCCATGCCATGGAAGCGCGCTACCAACTGCGCCATAGCCCCTCGCATCGCTGCGTGCCCCAGTGTATCGGACCCTAAGACCTCTCTCGTACCGCTTTATTCACCGGCCAGGCCGCCGAGGATCACCTCGGCGTGCGTCCACAGCAGCGCCCCGCCCACCCCCGCGACGAGGTGCCGCCGCGCCCCGGGGATGCGCCCGGCCAGCGTCGCCCCCTGGTCGGGCGAGTGCCCGTGGTCCAGCTCGCCGTACCAGAGCTCGGCCGGTACGGTGACGCGCCCGAGGTCGAACGGCCACCGTCCCATGGCAAGCAGCGTGTCGCGGGCGTAGCCGCCGGGCCCCTGCTGGAACGCCTCCGCCATGGCCCTGCGGTAGGCCCGTTCGAAGGCCGGGTCCTCGTACACGGCCCGGTCCTCGGGAGGGCTGCCGGGCACGATCATGTCCCACAGCGCGTCGGGGGTGAACCGGGAGAAGAACTCCTCGGCGGCCACGGGGTCGCCGGTCACCGAGTCGACGAGGCCGCGCAGCTCGGGCGGCAGCCCGTCGCGGAACTCGGGCGCGGCCACCTCGTCGGAGCCGGACACGATCGTGACCCGGGAGGCGACGCCGGCCGCGGCGCAGGCCAGCGCGAACGGCGCGCCCTGGGAGAACCCGACGACCGGGATGCCGTCGAGCCCGGAGGCGCGCACGTCGCGGGGCCAGTCCGCGAGGGTGCGGCCCGGGCTGGGATCGGAGGCGCCGAGCCCGGGACGGTCGAGCGAGACGAGCCGGATGCCGAGCCGGTCGACCGTCCCCGCGCCGAAGCCGAGCGTCCGGCTGGTGCCCGCGCCGGGGCAGAAGAGCACGGGCCTGCCGTCGTGCGGCCCCCACTCGGCCCAGCCGAGCCTGCGGCCGTCGGGGAGGGTCGTCTGCCCGAGCCTGGCGGGCGGTTCGACTTTCACGCTCACCCTCTCAAGATGCCCAGACGGCCACAATCCTCGCAATCGGTTATCGCACCTCGCCCGCCTTGCCGATGAGCCCGGCCAGCTCGGTGACCATCGGGTCCTCGGAGGACCGTGCCAGGCGGGCGGCGTGCTCGCCGAGCGCGGGCAGGTCCATGCCAAACGCCTCGCCGTCGCGCATCTGCAGGGCGAAGGCCGCGGCGACCACGTCCACCTGGAGCCGCAGCGGCGCGCCGGACCACAGTTCGCCGGCGAGGGCGCCCACGTCGACGGAGTCGGCGGCCTCGGCGGGCCGGCGGGTGTCGGGGTCCTGCCAGCGCACGGTGGCGGTGGCGAGGTGGCCCTCGGCGCCGGGCCTGAGCTTGAGCGCGTACAGGGCGGTGACGGAGTGGCCGGGCCCGACCTCGCCGCCGTCGGCGCTGTCGTCGCGGAACTCCTCCGCCTTCAGCGCCCGGTTCTCGTACCCGACGAGGTGGTGCTCCTCGACCACGTCCGGGTTGAACGCGACCTGGGCCTTGGCGTCGCGGGCGCGCAGTTCGAGGGTGGCGGGCAGCCGGGAGACGAACGCCCTCTCGGCCTCCTCGGGGCTCGACACGTAGATGGCGGCGCCGTCGCCGTTGTCGGCCAGCTGCTCCATCAGCTCGTCGCCGTACTCGCGGCCGACGCCGACGGTGAGCAGCGTGATCTCCTCGGCGGCGCTCTCCCCGACCCGGTCGAGGATGGCCTGCCAGGCGGTGCTGCCCTGGTTGGCGAGGCCGTCGGAGAGCAGGATGACCCGGTTCGTGGCGGCGGGCCGGAAGGCGCGCGAGGCTTCCTCGTACCCGAGGACGAGCCCGGACTCGAGGTTGGTGCCGCCCTGCACGGTGAGCCGGTCGACGGCGGCGTGCAGATCGGCCCGGGCGGCGAGCGGCGTCATGGCGGCGAGCAGCTGGGCCGTGTCGCTGAAGGCCACGACGGCGACCTGGTCGCCGGGGGTGAGCTGGTCGAGCAGCGTGCGCAGGGCCTGCTGGACGAGGTCGAGCCGGCCGGGCTCGGCCATGGAACCGGAGACGTCGATGACGAAGGTGAGGTTGGCCGGCCTGCGGGCCTGGGTGGTGGAGCCGAGCGTCTGCAGGCCGACCCGGAGCACGGCCCGGTCGCGGCCGGGGAGCCGGGCGCCGTCGGTGTGCACGGTGAAGCCGTTGTCGGGCGGTTCGGCGTAGTCCTGGCGGAAGGAGTTGACGAACTCCTCGGGCCGGATCTGGCCGGGTTCCGGCCGGCGCCCCTCCCGCAGGGTGCGGCGCGCGTAGGAGTACGAGGCGGTGTCGACGTCCAGCGCGAACGTGGAGATCCTGGCGCTGGTGGTCTCCGACAGCTCCGGGCGCATGGGCGCCGGGTTCTCCTGGGCGGCGGGCGCGTCCCCGGCCGGGCCGCCGCACGCGGTGAGCGTCAGCAGCGCCGCCAGTCCGATCGCCGCCAGCGAACGTTTCTTCATGTGCGTCACCTCCACGCCCTATGACGGGCCTGGAGAGCGGCCGGCCGGGCCGGTGACGCAAGCGAGCGCAAACCGCGACTCTTACGTGATCGATTGTCACGAAGTGGTCGTTTCCTGTAGGCATGGGTGCCGTGCGTATCTATGTGGGTCTGGCCGCCAAGGGCCGTGAGGTTCCGGCCAGGGTCCTGGAGAAGATCCGTTCCGTCGCCGAGACGGCCTTCCCGGTCCCGCCGGAGGTGATCCGCGGCAGCGAATGGCACGGCCGCGGCGTGTCCCTGTTCGGGTGGACGAACGAGCCGGACGACTCGCGGCGGCCGCCGCTGCTGACGGAGTCGGGCGGGCGGGTGCTCGGGCTGAACGGTCATCTGGCCGACCCGGACGACGCCGGCCGGCTGATCGGCGATCCGCTGGGCGAGGGGATCGGCGGCTGCTTCTCCGCCTGGGTGGCGGGCGACGGCGTGCTGTCCGCGGCCACCGCGATCAACCGGGTCTGCCCGGTGTTCTACGCCGAGACGCCCGAACTGCACGTCGTCGGCAGCCGGGCCCTGCTCGTGCACCTGGCGGCCCAGCAGGGCGACCGGGTGGAGCACGACGTGCTCGCCCTGCAGACGATGGTCCGCCAGGGGTTCTTCCTGTCGGACGAGACCCCGTACCGGGGGGTGACGGCGCTGCGCCCGAGCACGCGGCTGGACGTGCGGGACGGGCGGCGCGTCATCACCGAGACGCCGCTGCCGGCGTCGGCGCCCGCGCCCACGTCGGAGCGCGGCAAGCGGAAGGCGATCGGCGAGCTGGCCGAGGCGCTGCTGGCCACCGTCGCGCCGCTGCGCGGCCTGGGCGAGCCGGTGAACCTGGCGCTGACCGGCGGGCGCGACACCCGCATCCTCGGGGCGCTGCTGTACGCGGCGAAGGTGCCGTTCCGGGTGACCACGAACGGGCTCGACGCGCACCCGGACGTGATCCTGGCCCGGCAGATCGCCGGCCGGCTCGGCGTCGAGCACACGGTGATCGCGCCGCCGCAGACGGCCGGGCAGGACGCGGTGCTGGTGGAGCACCCGCTGGACCGGGTCTGGGAGACGCTGCGCACCTGCGAGGGCATGACGTCCGCGTACGAGTCGATCGTCGGCTACCTGCCCTACTCCGGCAAGCCGACCATGTCCGGGCAGAGCGGCGAGACGCTCCGGGCGGGCAGCCTGAACCTGCTGCAGAACGACCTGAGCGACAAGGCGCTGACGCGCCGCATCACCACCACGTTCGGCAAGGACGACAAGCTGTTCACCGACGAGGCGAACGAGCACGCCCGCGAGCTGGCCCGGCCGTGGCTGGCCAGGAAGGACCGGCTGGAGGCGCTGGACCACATCTACGTCTGGTACAAGGTGGGCCGCTGGCAGGCCAGCGCCCGCGCGGGGTCGCTGCGCCGCGGCGACCCGGTCCGGCCGTTCCTGGACAACCGCGTGGTACGGGCCGCGCTCGGGCTGGATCAGGCCTGGCGGCTGTCCGAAGAGGTGATCTACGCGCTGATCCTGCGGTTCGCGCCCCAGCTGCGTGACGTGCCGATCGAGGGCAAGCCGTGGCGGTTCGCCGCGGCGCTGGAGAGCCGGCCGTCGCACTGGTGGCGGCGGGCGCCGCGGCCCCCTGCGCACATGCCGACGCTCCGCACGGGCGGCGGCTGGAGCTGGCGGACCAGCCCCGGCCCGGTGCTGACGGACGTGCTGCGGCAGCAGGTGCTGGGCAGTCTGGACGCGCTGGCGCCGATCGTGCGGCCGGACGAGGTGCGCGCCCTGTTCGCCGACCCGGTGGTCAAGAAGCCGGCCCTGGCCTGGCACCTGTACACGGTGAGCGCGCTGCTGACCGGCGTCTACCCGGGCAAGCGGCCGGAGGGGCTGGAGCGGATCCCGGTGTCGAAGCCGTCCTGATCACCAGTGCAGCAGGAGCAGTTCGGCGGAGAAGCCCGGCCCGAGCGCCAGCAGCACGGCCGGCTGGTCCTTGCGCCCGCGCGTCTCCTGCAGCACGTGCAGCACCGACACCGACGACAGGTTGCCGTGCTCGCGCAGCGACCGCCAGGTGACCTCCAGCGCCTCCGGTGACAGCTCCAGCGCCCCGGCCAGCCTTTCGATCACCTTGGGGCCGCCGGGGTGGCAGATCCAGGTGCCGACCTGGCCGGGGGTGAGGCCGTTGTCGGCGAGGAAGGCCACGACGTCCCCGGCCAGCACCTGGTCCACGAACTCGGGCAGCCCGGCGTCGAGCACGATGCGGAAGCCGTGCTCGCCGACCTCCCAGCCCATCAGGTGCTCGGTGCCGGGGTACAGCTTGCTCCGGGTGGCCACCACCTCGCGTCCGTCGCCGTGCCCGGTGGCCACGACGGCCGCGGCGCCGTCGCCGAACAGGCCGCTGGCGATCAGGTTCGCGACCGAGGTGTCGTCACGCTGCACGGTGAGCGAGCACAGCTCCACGCAGACGAGCAGCGCCACCTGGTCCGGCCAGCCGCGCAGGTAGTCGTGCAGCCGCGACAGCCCGGCCGCCCCGGCGGCGCAGCCCAGCCCGAACACCGGCACCCGCTTGACGTCCTCGCGCAGCCCCGCGCGCTGGGCGAGCCGGGCGTCGAGCGACGGCGCGGCGAGCCCGGTGGTGGAGCAGAACACCAGGTGGTCGACCTTCCCCGGCGGCAGCCCGGCCTTGTCCAGCGCGCCGGCGATCGCCCGCTCACCCAGGTCGAGCGCGATCTCCACGTAGGCGTCGTTGGCCCGGCCGAACGACTGGAGCTTGGCGTAGTCGTCCAGCGGCAGCGCCAGGTTGCGGCCGGTCACGCCAGTAGCGGTGTGGAAGCGCTTGAGCAGCCCCTCGTCGGCCGCCGTGAGCCGGGCGAACGCCTCGGTGATCTCCTCCTGCTCGTACCGGTGGTCCGGCAGGACGGTCCGTACCCCCCAGATGTGCATGCCTGGTTTCTGCCGCTGAGAGCCGCTGGCTAACATTTCGCCTGGTCATGGCCTCGTGGTGGCCCGCGGTCCCGGCTCCAGCACCTCGTACGCGTCGCGCGCCCACGCGGTGAGCACGGGGCGCGTCTCCGCGGGGTCCACGATGTCCTCGACCAGGAACGCCTCGGCGGTGCGGAACGGCGACCTGACCGCCTCCAGCCGCGCCGCGATCTCCGCCTTCATGGCCTCCGCGTCCGGCCCGGCCTCCGCCAGCAGCCGCTTGAACGCCACCTCCAGCCCGCCCTCGATCGGCAGCGACCCCCAGTCACCCGACGGCCAGGCGACGCGCAGGCCGTAACGGTGGTGCGGCCGGTGCGCGGCCCCCGCCACCCCGAACACCCGCCGCACCAGCACCGACGCCCACGGCACCGTCGACTGGTAGACGGCGGCGAGCGCGCGGGCGCCGTGCCTGATGGTCGCGGCCCGCTCGGCGGCGCCCCCGATCACGAACCCCGGCTGGTCGACCAGGTGCACGACCGGCAGGTGGAAGGTCTCGGCGAAGTCCAGGAACCGGGTCGTCTTGTCCGCGCCCTGGGCGGTCATCCCGCCGCCGTAGAAGCGCGGGTCGCTCGCGAGCACCGCCACCGGCCGCCCCGCGAGCCGGGCCAGCGCGGTGATCGTGGAGCGCGCGTGGCGGCGGCCGAGCTCCAGCACGCTCCCCTCGTCGAACACGGTGTCCATGATCGCGCGCATGTCGTACGGCTTGCGCCGGTCACGCGGGACGGCGGCGCGCAGCTCGGGAGAGAGGCGGCGGGGGTCGTCGGCGCACTCGGCGACCGGCGGGAGCCGCCAGGCGCTGCGCGGCAGGTAGCCGAGCACCCGCCGGGTCAGCGCGAACGCCTCCTGCTCGGAGTCGGCCACCAGGTCGACGGTGCCGGCGGCGGCCACGGTGCGCCAGCCGCCCAGCTCCTCCTTGCCCAGGCTCTCGCCCATCCCCGCCTCGACCACGGCAGGGCCGGCCACGAACACCTGGGACAGCTCCTTGACCATGATCGAGACGTGGGAGGTGACCAGCCGGGCGGCGCCCAGCCCGGCCACCGGGCCGAGGGCGAGCGCGACCACCGGGACCCGCCCCAGGTTGGCGACCACCTGGTCCCAGCCCGGGTTGTACGGGACGTAGGTGCGGCCGTACTCCTCCAGCTGCTTGACGCTGCCGCCGCCGCCCGTGCCGTCGATCAGCCGGACGAGCGGCACCCGCATCTCGCCCGCCATCCGCTCGGCCAGGATCTGCTTCTCGTGGATGGCGGCGTCCGCCGCGCCGCCGCGCACGGTGAAGTCGTCGGCGGACACCACGACGCGGTGACCGTCGACCTCCGCCCGGCCGATGATCACGTTCGACGGGGTGAAGCTCTCCAGCCGGCCTTCCGCGTACTCGGCGCGCCCGGCCAGCGCGCCCACCTCCTGCCAGGAGTCGGTGAGCGCGGCCAGCCGCTCCCGGACGGTCAGCCGGCCGGTGGCGTGCTGACGGGCGACGCGCTCCTCGCCGCCCATGCGCGCGGCCAGGTCCTTGCGGTGCTTCAGCTCGGCGAGCTCCGGGTCCCACACGACGCCCTCCATCCGTACCGGCTGGTCGGTAGGTTAGTGGGCGGGACCCTCCAAGGTGTAGTCGAACACGTAGGAGTGCGCGCCGTCCTCGGTGATCTCGATGTCCATCTCGCCGCGCAGGCCGCGCAGCTCGCCGGTGGCGGAGTCGGGCACGACCGAGATCCGCAACGACTGCGTGCCCCGGTCGCTGGCGGCGTTGTGCTGCACGACGAAGCTGCCCGCCCGGCCGTTGAGCGTGCCCTCGATGCGCTCCACGGCCACGTACGCCTTCGACTCCTCCACCGGGGTCGTCACCACCGTCAGGTGGACGGTGCTGGTGGCGGTGAGGCCGCCGTGGAAGGTCTTGGTCATCGTGACGCGGCCGAGTGAGACGTCGTCATGCTGCTCGAACGGCTGCTCGGCGTGCCAGTCGGAGGTCTCGAAGGGCCCTTTGACAATCATGCTTCCATCGTGCCGCGCTTACCTGCCAGCTCCCGTCAGGTATCCAGCAGTGTCCGGGTGAAAGTGTTGCCGAACGTGCCGTCCGGGTCGTACCGGCGCACCAGCTCACGGAACCGGTCAGGGACCGCCGGGCGGCGGGTGAACAGCTTGCCCCAGTGCGGCCTGGGGTCGAACGGCGCCAGCACGTCCTCCACCAGCTTGATCACCGGCAGCACCGCCTCCGGGTTCTTCACCCAGGTGAAGTGGAACGCCACGCTGTCGCGCCCGTACGAGGGACTCAGCCACAGGTCGTCGGCCGCGACCGTGCGCACCTCCGAGATCTGCAGCACCGGCCGGATCCGGTCGCCCGCCGCGCGCAGCTCGCGCAGCGCGGCGGCGGCGTGCGAGCGCTCCAGCAGCCACTCCGACTGCAGCTCGTCCCCGGCGCTGCTGGGCGGCGCGTCCGCGCGGAAGTGCGGCAGCCGCTCGTGCCACGGCCCCGGCACGCCGAGCTGTACGGTGCAGCTCTCGGCGGGCATGCCGGGCACGGGATGCCGCGGGCCGTCCGCCGGCCGGGTGCCGTGCCAGTCGTCGCCGGGCGGCTCGCCGCGGGTCTTGATCCAGGCCCGCGTGTCGCGGTAGTCGGTGAACAGGCTGACGCTGTAGCCGTCGGCCATGACCTCGTCGAACGGGGCGTCGTCCGGCACGCCCTCGCGCACGTACTGGCGCAGCTCGAACGCCGGCACCAGGTCCAGGGTGAGCGCGGACACCACGCCGAGCGCGCCGAGCGCGACCACCGCGCCGGGGAAGTCGTCGTGGCCGCGTTCGAGGGTGACCATCGAGCCGTCGGCGGTGACCAGCTCCAGGCCGCGGACAGCGGCCGACAGGCTCGGGTTGCCCACCCCGGAGCCGTGGGTGCCGGTCGCGACCGAGCCCGCCACCGAGATGTGCGGCAGCGACGCCAGGTTGGCCAGCGCGAACCCGCGAGCGTGCAGCTCGGGGGCGAGCCGCGCGTACGTGGTGGCCGCGCCGACCCGCACCCGCGCCGCCGCGCCGTCGATCTCGATCAGGGGCGGCATCCGGTCGAGCCGCACCAGCTCACCGGGGGAGTCGGCGACGTCGTTGAAGGAGTGGCCGCTGCCGAGCGCGCGCACCCGCCGGGCGGCGGCGACCAGGCTCCGGAGCTCGTCGAGGGAGGTGGGGTGGTGGATCCGGGATGCCGTGAAGGCGGTGTTTCCCGCCCAGTTGGTCAGCGTCACCGCCCCACTTTGGCACAACCCCTCATGCATCGGACGGCCGTGGGGATGGTGAGGGACATGGAACTGTTTCCCGCGATCCCGCTGGCCGCATGGCAGGACACCAAGGCCACGCTGCACCGCTTCGCCCAGATCGTCGGCAAGATCCGCCTCGCGGCCGGGATCCGGCGCAACCACTGGTGGCACGTGCCGTTCCACCTGACCGGGCGGGGCATCACCACCCGCCCGACGGGACGGGCCGACGGCGGGCCGATCTTCACCATCGACTTCGACTTCGTCGCCCATCAGCTGATCGTCGCCACGATCGACGGCCGGGCGGTGACGTTCCCTCTCTACGGCCAGTCCGTGGCGTCGTTCTACAACGAGGTCATGCGGGCACTCGGGGACCTGGACGCGCCGGTCGACGTCGACATACCGCAGCCGTTCGACCTGCCCGACTCCGGCCGGCCGTTCGCCGAGGACACCGAGCACGCGGCCTACGACCCCGTCCACGCGACGCGCTACTGGCAGGTGCTCAGCCAGGTCAACCTGGTGCTGGAGGAGTTCGCCTCCGGTTACTCGGGCAAGATCAGCCCGGTCCACCACTTCTGGCACACCTTCGACATCGCCTGCACGAGGTTCTCCGACCGGGTGATCGACCAGCCTTCCGGCAACGACCCGGTGACCCGCGAGGCGTACTCCCGCGAGGTGATCAGCTCCGGCTTCTGGTTCGGCGACGACACCTTCCCGCAACCGGCCTTCTACTCCTACACCGCGCCGGAGCCCGCCGGGCTGGCCGGCCAACCGCTGCTCCCCGGGACCGCGGAGTGGGTCGAGCAGCGCGGGAGCCACCTGGCCATCCTGCGCTACGACGACGCCAGGGCCGAGCCCTCCCCGCGCGAGGCCGTCCTGGCCTTCTACCAGAGCGCCTACGAGGCAGGGGCGCGGCTCGCGGGCTGGGACGTCGGAGCCGTCGCCTGCCCTGGCGGGGTCACGGACCCGGTCGCCTCGTCCTGACCGCAGCCGCGCGGCGGTGGAGATCAGCTCAGCTGGATCGTGACGGCGCCGCCCAGGAGCAGGGCCAGGCCGAGCAGGCGGGAGGCGTCCATCGGCCTCCTGGGCATGCGGAACAGGCCGTAGTGGTCGATGACGGCGGAGGTCAGCTGCTGGCCGGTGACCGTCAGGGCGATCGTCACCGCCGCGCCGATGGCGGGCAGGAGCAGGAACGTCCCCGTCACGTACGCGGCCGCGCACGCCCCGCCCAGCCACCCCCACCAGGGCATCGCCCGCAGCCCCGCGAGGCGCGGGCGGGGCGTGCGGCGGGTGGCGGTCAGCACCAGCAGGAGGGCCGCGATGGTGAGCGTGGCGACGGTGAAGCTGACGGCGGCGACGGTGAGCGGCTCGTCCAGGCCGGCCCGGAGCCTGGCGTTGACGGCTCCCTGCACGGGGAGCGCCGCGCCGGCGACGAGCCCGAGGGCGAGCCAGCCGGGCCGCGTCCGGGTCCCGCCGGGGACGCCGCCGCCCAGGCCGCGGACGATGACGGTGATGCCCGCCAGCACCGCGAGGGCGCCCGCGACGATCCCGGCGTCCGGTTCCTCGCGCGCCAGCCCGAGGAGGCCGAACGAGTCCAGCCCGAGCGAGGCGAACATCTGGCCGGTGACGAACAGGCCGGCGGTCACCAGGGCGCCGAGCCGGGGGAACAGCAGGATGCCGCTGGTGATGTAGAGCGGGCTGGCCAGGCCGCCGAGCAGGTGCCAGACCGGGACGTCGGCCGTCCGGGCGAGCACGCCGAGGGCGCCGGTGGCCAGGGCGAGGACGGCCAGCAGGCCGGTCGCGACGCCCAGTTGCAGGGTCGAGGCGCCGTAGGGCGTGCCCACGGCCCGGTTGAGCTGCAGGTTCGCCGACGCCTGGACGGCGAGGAGGCAACCGGCCAGCAGCGCGGCACCCAGAAGAGCGGTCTCCATGAGACTCCTCCACGAGACAGAAGCGGACGACATGTCCACTTGACTGGCTCATGCAACTGGACGCTCTGTCCGGTTATTCCCTACTGGCGGCGGAACGTGTGCCGGTAGGCCAGGGGCGCCACGCCGACCACCGCGTGCAGGTGCTGGCGCAGCGAGACGGCGGTGCCGAAGCCGGCGCGCCTGGCCACCTCCTCCACGCCGAGGTCGGTGGTCTCCAGCAGGTGACGGGCGTGCTCGACCCGCTGCCTGGACAGCCAGCGGGCCGGGCTCATGCCGGTCTCCTCGCGGAAGCGCCTGGTGAACGTGCGCACGCTCATGCTGGCGTGCGCCGCCAGGGCCTCCAGGTCGAGCGGCGCGTCCAGGTGGGCCAGCATCCAGGTGCGGGTGGCGGCGGTGCCGTTGCCGGTGGCGGGCGGCAGCGGGCGCTCGATGTACTGGGCCTGGCCGCCTTCCCGCCAGGGCGGCATCACGCAGCGGCGGGCCGCCCTGTTGGCCACCTCGCTCCCGTGGTCGCGCCTGATCACGTGCAGGCAGAGGTCGAGCCCGGCCGCGACGCCGGCCGAGGTGAGCACGTCGCCGTCGTCGATGAACAGCACGTCCGGGTCCAGCTTCACCCGGGGGAACAGCCTGGCGAAGCGGGCCGCGTTGCGCCAGTGGGTGGTGGCCGGGCGGCCGTCGAGCAGTCCGGCGGCGGCCAGCACGAACGCGCCCGTGCAGATCGACATCACCCGGGGCCGCCCCTGGAGCGCCTCGCGCAGCTCGCCGGGGATGACGCCCTCCCGCAGGGCGGGCCCGCCGTGCACGCCGGGCACCAGCACCGTGTCGGCGGTGTCGAGCACGTCCAGGTCGTGGTCGGGGTGCACGCTGTAGCCGGCCGAGCAGCGCGCGGGGGCGCGGCCCGGCGAGCAGGTCACCACCTCGTACAGCGGCTCGCCCGACGCCGACTCGGCCGTGCTGAACACCTGTCCTGGCACTCCCAGGTCGAGCGGCGCGAACTGGTCGAGCACGACGACGGCGATCCGGTGCGGCATGGCCGGATTCTTTCATATATTGGCCTTCCGGCCACTCGTGCCCAGAAACCGCGATAAATCAGGATTGGCGGATGACCCTGACCACCCCCGCCAGGCGCGTCCGCGTGCACCGGGCCTGGTTCGTCGCGGCCGTCGCCTTCGTGGCGATCCTGGGCGCCGCCGGCTTCCGCGCCACCCCCGGCGTGCTGATCAACCCGCTCCGGGAGGAGTTCGGCTGGAGCACGGGCACGATCTCCCTGGCCGTCTCCGTCAACCTCGTGCTCTACGGCCTGATGGCGCCGTTCGCCGCCGCGCTCATGGACCGCTTCGGCATGCGCCGGGTGGTCGCCCTCGCCCTGCTGCTCGTCGCCGCCGGCAGCGGGCTCACCGTGTGGATGACCGCGAGCTGGCACCTGTTGCTGCTGTGGGGGGTTTTCGTCGGGCTCGGCACCGGGTCGATGGCCCTGGTGTTCGCGGCCACGCTGACCGACCGGTGGTTCGTGCGGCACCGCGGCCTGGTCACCGGCCTGCTGACGGCCGCCGGGGCGACCGGGCAGCTCGTCTTCCTGCCCGTGCTGGCCCAGCTCGCCCAGGGGCCGGGCTGGAGAGTGGCCTCGCTGACGGTGGCCGGCTCGGCGCTGGCCGTGGTGCCGTTCGTCTGGTGGCTGCTGCGCGACCGCCCGGAGGAGGTCGGCACGACGGCGCTCGGCGCCGACCCGGACGCGCCCCGTACCCCACCGGCCCCGGCCGCGAACGCGGCGGTGCGCGCGCTGACCGTGCTGCGGTCGGCGGCGCGCACCCGTCCCTTCTGGTATCTCGCGGGCGGGTTCGCCATCTGCGGAGCGAGCACGAACGGGCTGGTCGGCACCCACTTCATCCCGGCCGCGCACGACCACGGGATGGCCGAGCCGACCGCCGCCGGACTGCTCGCGGTGATCGGGGTCTTCGACATCGTGGGGACCGTCATGTCGGGCTGGCTGAGCGACCGGATCGACCCCCGGGTGCTGCTCGGCGTCTACTACGCGCTGCGCGGGCTGTCGCTGATGGTGCTGCCCGCCCTGTTCGCGGCCACCCCCGAGCCCAGCATGCTGGTGTTCATCGTCTTCTACGGGCTCGACTGGGTGGCGACCGTGCCGCCGACGGTGGCGCTGTGCCGCAGCCTGTACGGCGCGGACGGGCCCGTGGTGTTCGGCTGGGTGTTCGCCTCCCACCAGGTCGGGGCCGCCGTGGCCGCCGTCGGCGCCGGGCTCGCCCGCGACCAGCTGGGCCACTACGACGTGGCCTGGTACGCGGCCGGGGCGCTGTGCCTGCTCGCCGCCGGAATGTCGGTGGCGATCCGGCATGCTGGGAAGCGATGAACGACTCAGAAGAGATGGTCCTGCCCCTGGTGGTGCGGATCGAACGTGCCGGCCCGCCGGAGCGCGCCGACGCCCTTGAGGCCGCCGCCATGGCGGTGCTCTCCCTGCTCGACGACCCGGGGGAGTGGGCCGGAGAGCTGCGCGCCTGGCAGGCGGGCCGGATCCGCAAGGTGGTGCGGCGGGCCAGGGGCGCGGAGTGGAGGCGGGCCGTCGCGCTGCCCGGCCGCACGATCGAGCACCGCACCGCCGAGGTGCGCGTGCACCCGCCCGTCCCGCTCGACGCCTGGCCCAGGGACCTGGCGAGGCTGCAGGTGTCGGGCACCGAGCTGGCCGACACCGGCGAGCCGGGCCCGGCCACCCCGCCGGTCCTGTGGGAGAACCCCGCCCTGCGCATGTCCGCGGGCAAGGCCATGGCGCAGGCGGGGCACGCCGCCCAGCTCGCCTGGTGGGCCAGCGACGCCGCCGGACGCGCCGCCTGGCGGGCGCGGGGTCTCACGGTGTCCGTGCGCACCGCCCGGCCCGCCGTCTTCTCGGCGAAGGTGGACGAGGGGCTGCCGGTGGTGCGCGACGCCGGGTTCACCGAGATCGAGCCCGGCTCGTGCACCTTCGTGGCCGACGCGCCCTGGCTCGGCGGAGACCGGATCGGACCCCGAGTCCCACCTGTTACACCAACCTGAGATGACACTTCGGTAGCAATCGCCCGCAGATGGGTCGGTTTTGTCGTACGCTCCGGTTCGTGCTCGATGGGGTTGATGAGACCAGAGGTTCCCGCGTGAGAACCGAAGACCGCCCGGGAATCCCTGCCTCGCCGCCCAGACGCTCCCGCATCGGAGACATCCGGATGGGGGCGATCTACCGGGGACTCGCCGTGGTCGCGGCGGTGGCGGTCGCCGCCGTCGGGGTGGTCCTGGCGCTTCCCTCGCGGCCGGACGAGACCGGCGCCCGGCCGGTCGCCGCGCCATCGGCCGTGCCCGTCTCGTCCGGCCCGCCCACCGCCGAAGCCTCCGTCGGCGCCACTGTGGGTGCCACCGCCGAAGCCACCGCGGGCGCCACCGTAGAGGCCACCGCAGGGCCGACCGCGGAGGCCACCGTCGAGCCCGCCTCGGGCGTCTCGGGCGACGATCCGGCGCCGCGCCCCACTCCCACCCCCGGCACGTCGCTCGCGCCCGGCTACACCGCGATGGAGGCCCTGTACGCGGACGAGCGCCTGCCCCGCCTGCCCGCCAAGGTCAAGCGGCTGAAGCTGCCCCGCGCCGGCAAGAGCGTCATCAAGGACAAGCGCACCGGCCTCGCCGTGCCCAACCTGCCCAAGCCCTGGAAGTCGTACGGACCCGCCCCGTTCACCAGCCGGCAGGTGCTGCCCAAGCCGAGCAAGGGCCCGCGCGGCATGCTGGTCAGCTGCCCGGTGCCGATAGAGGCGCAGAAGTCCGACCGCGACACCGCCCTGCTGGCCGCCCGGTGGACGCTCAACCACCATCCCGAGGGCTCCAAGATCCGCTGGCTCGGCTCTCAGCGGATCAAGGACGGCTGGACGCTGCTCTACCAGGTCACGTACGGCAAGCGCAGCTCCCGCGCGGCCGTGATGGTCGTGGACGGCGGAATGAGCAAGCCGGGACTGGTGTTCATCACAGTGCCGGACACGCAACGCAACAGGTGGCGCGACATTCCTCACGCGATCGCCGGGGTGCGCGTCCTACGCTGAGATCATGAAGGGCGGCGATTTTGGGGAGTGACGACGCCGTGGAACGCTCTGGGGCGCCGCGATCATCGGAGAACGGCAAGACCAAGCGACCGTGGCGGGCCGAAGGGCTCCCCGGCACCCCCGGAGGCCGCCCCAAGATCAACTGGTGGCGGTTCGTGGCCACCCTGCTGGCCGTCTACGCCGTGTTCTTCCTGGTGTCGTCGTTCTTCGACAGCGGCGAGAGGGAGACGATCTCCTACACCCAGTTCACCCAGCAGGTGACCGCCAAGAACGTCAAGGAGATCTACGCCACCGGCCTGTCGGTGGAGGGCCAGCTCAAGTCGGCGGCCAACGACCCCGACAGCGGCAACCAGTCCTACACCGAGTTCCGCACCGAGATCCCCACCTTCGCCGACACCGACCAGCTCTCCCAGCAGCTGCAGACCGCCGCGGTGGAGATCAGGGCCGAGCCGCTCAGCACGGGCCGGGGCTTCTTCCTCAACCTGCTGCTGGCGTTCTTCCCCGTGCTGCTCCTGGCCGGCCTGTGGATCTGGATCATGCGGCGCGGCGCGGGCATGATGGGCGGCGGAGTCGGCGGCCTCGGCAAGTCGAAGGCCGCCAAGCCGGTCGAGGCGGGCAAGGTGCGCGTCACGTTCGACGACGTGGCCGGCATCGACGAGGTGGAGAACGAACTCGTCGAGATCGTCGACTACCTCAAGGACCCGGCCAAGTACCGCAGGCTCGGCGCCAAGCTGCCCAAGGGCGTGCTGCTCGCCGGCCCGCCGGGCACCGGCAAGACGCTGCTGGCCAGGGCCGTGGCCGGTGAGGCCAACGTGCCGTTCTTCTCGGCCAGCGCCTCCGAGTTCATCGAGATGATCGTCGGCGTCGGCGCCTCCCGCGTACGCGACCTGTTCGAGGAGGCGCGCAAGGTCGCGCCGTCGATCGTGTTCATCGACGAGATCGACGCCATCGGGCGCGCCCGCGGCGGCGCGGGCGGCATCGGCGGCCACGACGAGCGCGAGCAGACGCTCAACCAGATCCTCACCGAGATGGACGGCTTCTCCGGCGTCGAGGGCGTCATCGTCATCGGCGCCACCAACCGGCCCGAGGTCCTCGACCAGGCGCTGCTGCGCCCCGGCCGGTTCGACCGTACGGTGCAGGTCGGGCTGCCCGACGCGGCCGGCCGCGCGGCGATACTCGGCGTGCACACCCGGGGCGTGCCGCTGGAGGCGGACGTAAGCGCCGACCGGATCGCCAAGACCACGCCCGGCATGACCGGCGCCGACCTGGCCAACCTCGTCAACGAGGCGGCGCTGCTCGCCGCCAAGCGCGGCAAGGAGAAGGTCGGCACGGCCGACTTCGCCGACGCGCTGGAGAAGCTGCAGCTCGGCGCCGCCCGCAGCATCGTCATGCCGGAGGAGGAGCGGGTCAGGACCGCCTACCACGAGGCCGGTCACGCCCTGCTCGGCATGCTGCTGCCGGGCGCCGACCCTGTCAGGAAGATCTCCATCATCCCGCGCGGCCGGGCGCTCGGCGTCACCCTCTCCACGCCCGAGACCGACCGCTACGCCTACGACGAGCGCTACCTGCGCGGCCGCATCACGGGCGCGCTCGGCGGCATGGCGGCCGAGGACGTGATCTACGGCGTCATCACCACCGGCGCCGAGAGCGACCTCGAACAGGTCACCATGATCGCCCGCGGCATGGTGGGCCGCTGGGGCATGTCGCAGAAGGTCGGCCCGCTCACGATCCTGTCCAACGACGGCCAGCAGCCGCAGGCCTCGCCCGCCACGCTCGCCATCGTGGACGAGGAGGCGCGGCGGATCGTGGACGAGTGCTACGACGACGCCGTCCGCATCCTGCGCGAGAACCGAGCCAAGCTCGAAGGCATCGTGGCCGCCCTCCTGGAGCACGAGACGCTCGACGAGGACAGCGCCTACACCGCCGCCGGGCTGCGGGAGCCCGTCCTCGACGCCGAGCCGGGGGAGTTGGCCAAAAGTTAGGACGCCCCCGGACTTAACCGGGGGCCGGGCGGGGAAGGTCTCCCGGACGAGGATCAGGGGGACTGCCGTGAGATTGACCGACCGGCTGCTCGCCGAACTCGGCGATCCCGGCCTGGAGCAGATCGGCGGGATGCTGGCGACCGACGCCGGCAGGGCCCGCGACGCGATCGCGGCCGCCTCCGGGATGATCGTCGGTGGCATGGCCCGCGACGCCGAGCACCCTGACGGAGCCGAGGCCCTGCGCGCCGCGCTCGACGAGCACACCGACGCCGACCCGTTCAACGGGGACGTCGCCTCCCTGGCCCGCGACGGCCAGAACATCCTCGCGCACGTGCTCGGCGGCCAGGGCACCGAGACCGTCGCGTACGGGCTGGCCCGGCTGTCCGGCCTTGACCCCGGCGCTGTCATGCGGCTGCTGGCGCTGCTCGCGCCCATGGTGATGTCCCTGCTCGCCATCCGGGCGGGGGAGCTCGACATGACCACCGAGGAGATGGCCGCCGAGCTGGCCCGCGAGCGCGCCACCCTGCCCGACGAGCTGGCCGCCCTCCTCGCCGACGCCTTCGGCGACCTGCCCGAGCCGCACACCACCAGGGGCGCGCGGGGCCCCGCCTGGTGACGGGTAAGCTGGTCCGGTGATCGTTCTGGCCTCAGCGTCCGCCGCCCGCCTGGCCCTGCTGCGCAACGCGGGCCTCGACCCCAAAGTGATCGTGAGCGGGGTCGACGAAGACGCGTTCAGCGCTCACACCCCCGCCGCGCTCAGCCTCGTCCTGGCCAAGGCCAAGGCCGAGGCGGTCGCCGCCGGGCTGGGCGACGGCCTGGTCATCGGCTGCGACTCCATCCTGGAGCTCGACGGCCGCCCCTACGGCAAGCCCGCCACCCAGGAGGAGGCGCTCGACCGCTGGCGGATCATGCGCGGCCGCACCGGGCGGCTCGTCACCGGCCACTGCGTGATCGACGTGGCGGCGGGCAGGCAGGTCGCCGAGACCGCGACCACCGTCGTCCACTTCGGCAGCCCTTCCGAGGAGGAGATCGCCGCCTACGTCGGCACCGGCGAGCCGCTCAGCCTCGCCGGCGCGTTCAGCATCGAAGGGCGCGGCGGCTGGTTCGTCGAGGGCATCGAGGGCGACCACGGCACCGTGCTGGGCATCTCGCTGCCGCTGCTGCGCGAGCTTTTCGACGAGCTGGGTTACGCGGTCACCTCGTTCTGGCGCTAGCCTGCCGGACATGCGATCGCTGCGCGACTTCGGCTCCGGTGTCGGCTTTTTCCTGCGAGGCGTGGGCTGGGTGGCGAGGAACGGCCGGTGGTGGCTGTTCGGGCTCATCCCGGCGGTTATCGCGTTCGCCGTCTACGTGGTGGCGCTGATCCTGCTCGGCACCAACGCGCTGAGCCTCGCCGAGTTCATGACCCCGTTCGCCGACTCGTGGTCCTGGGCCCAGGCGTTCCGGGTGACGGTCGCGATCGCGCTGTTCCTCGGCGGGCTGGCGCTGGCGGTGGTCACCTTCGCGGCGATCACCCTCACCATCGGGGAGCCGTTCTACGAGAAGCTCTCCGCCAAGGTCGACGGCGTCGAGGAGGCCGACGGGCAGCCCTGGTGGCGCACCCTGCCGCGGTCCGTCAAGGACAGCCTCGTGACGCTGATGTTCGTGCTGATGTTCACCGTGCCGCTGTTCTTCCTCGGCTTCGTGCCCGTGCTCGGGCAGACCGTGGTGCCGGTGCTCGGGGCGGCCGTCTCGGGCTTCTTCCTGACGGTCGAGCTGAGCACGCTCGGCATGGAGCGGCGCGGGCTGCTCCGCAAGGACCGCTTCCGCCTGCTGCGCGGCAACCTGCCCGTGGCGCTCGGCTTCGGCGTGGCCGTGTTCCTGCTCTTCATGGTGCCGCTGGTGGCGGTCGTGGCGATGCCGGCGGCGGTCGCGGGCGCCGCGCTCATGGTACGGGAGCGTCTCGCGCCGTAGTCCACAGGCGGCGCCGCTCGTCCGCAGAACCGGTTGGCGGCGCTTTCCCCGTAGATCCACAGGCGTTCGGCCGCGGTGCTGCTTGTCCACAGAACCTGTTATCGACGCCTTCCCGGGGGCCGGCGCGCGGCACGCTCTGTGCCCATGACGACCGACATCTCCGCCACCTGCCTCACCCTCACCAGCCCGGCCGACATCCTCGCCGCCGTGCCCTACCTCGTCGGCTTCCACCCGGCCGACAGCCTCATCGTGGTCGGCCTGGCCCAGAGCCGGGCCAAGGTGGCCGCCCGCTGGAACGTCCCCATGCCGCCGGGCACCCTCGCCCCCCTGACCGCGCTGTTCCAACGGGAGGAGGTGTCCCAGGTGGTCGTCGTCGGCTACGGCCCGGGAGAGGCCGTCACCCCGGCCGTCGACGAGGCCACCGCGATCGCCGCCGGGGCGGGCGTCGAGGTGGCGGAAGCGCTGCGCGCCCACGACGGCCGCTACTGGTCCTACGTGTGCGACAGCGCCACCTGCTGCCCGCCGGAAGGCACCCCGTACGACCCGCGGAGCAGCCGCGTGGCCGCCGAGGCCACCGTCCGCGGCCTCGTCGCCCTCCCCGACCGCCAGACCCTCCAACGCACCATCGCCCCGGCCACCGGCCCCGTACGTCTCGCGATGCGCCGAGCGACAGCCGACGCGATCCACACCCTGCGCACAGCCCTCACCACGACCTCCGGCGGCGCGGTTTCCGCTGTTCATTCTGTCTCTGGTGGCGCTGTCTCCCCGATGGCGGGCGCTTGCGGCGTCGGGGCTGGGGCCGTCTCTGACGTCGCCGTTCCCGAGTCCGCCACCGGGGTGCCCAGTGTTTCTGGTGGCGCGGTTGCCGCTGGCGCTTGCGGCGTTGAGGCTCGGGCCGTTTCTGTCGTCTCCGCCTCTGATGAATTCGCCGGGGTGTTCGTGGCCGAAGGGCTCGCACGGGTCCGGGCGGCTCTGGCGCGTTCCGCCGCTGGTGACCGGCTCGATGACGCCGAGGCCGCGAGGCTGGGCCTCGCCCTCGCGGTCATCAGGGTTCGGGACGAAGCCTGGACTCTGATGGACGACTCCCACATAGGCCTGTGGAAGGACCTCACGCGTCGGCTGGAGCCCGCCTTCATTCCTCCGGCGGCGTCCCTTCTGGCCATGGCAGGGTGGCGGGCCGGTGACAGCACTCTGGCCACGATCGCTCTGGAGCGGGCCCTGGCGATCGATCCTCATTACTCGATGGCCAACCTGCTCATGCACGCCCTGCAACACCTGCTGCCGCCGGCCGTCCTCGATGGCCGGATGCCCGCCCCTGACGAACTCGACGCCGCGATGGGGGAACCCAAGGCGTCCTGGCTCCAGCCCCTCCTCGCCCTGATCGAGCACCATCCCGAGCCAGATGCGCTCCAGGCGGGCGATCTCGGCCCGTCCGCCTTCCCGAGTGACACGTGGCCCAGTACTGGTACTCCGGACCTCGCGGATGAGAAGACCACATGACGGTGCCGCAGGGTTGCGTCCTCGCCGAGTGAAATGACGCAGGGTGGTGCTCTCGCCCGTCGGGGTGGTTGGGGGTGTCTCAGCGACTCCCGGGTGGTCCGGCGATGTCTACGCGTCGTGCGGGGTGTGCCTGTTCGCGTAGTTCGCGGGATGGTTTATCAGCCTGTCCGCGTGGTTCGGGATGTCTACCCCAGCAGCGTCGTGCGGGTGTGCCTGCCTGAGTGGTTCGCGAAGGGGTGTCTCAGCCTGTCCCAGGTGGTTCGGGCGATGTCTACGCCCTTCAGGATCGTGCCGGGAGATGTCTACGCCTGTCAGGATCGTGCCGGGTGATGCCTCAGCCCGTCTCTGGGCGGTGCCCCGCCAAGTGAGATCAACGATCTCATCGTGCGTGACCTACCTGGGCGAACAGGGCTGTGCGGGTGAAGGATCGCACCGCCCTAAGGGACGCTACCCAGCCAGAGTGGGTCTTTAAGGACGTTGGGGGTTGGGTCTTCTAGGACGGTGGGGCGAGTGTTTTCGCTGAGGCGGCCAGGGTGGTGGCTCAGACGGCGGGGTGACAGTTCGGGTAGGCGACCGAGGTGGGGTGTCTTCGTCCGGCTGGGTGGCGGCGGGCCGGCAGGTCGGTGTGCCATGCTCTCGTCACGCCGGGCGGCGCTAATGCTGCTCGCCCCTTTGCGCGAGCAGAGCTGCTCCCTTTCGTGCGGGTAGTGCTGCTCGCACCCTTCGCGTGGACGGCGCTGGTTGCTCTCTTCGCGTGGACGGCGCTGGTTGCTCTCTTCGCGCGGACGGCGCTGCTCGCTGCCTTTCGCGTTGGGCGGCGCTAGTGCTACTCGCTCCCTCCGCGCGGACGGCGCTGGTTGCTCTCTTCGCGCCGGGTGGTGCTGCTTGCTCCCTTAGCGCCGGGTGGCGCTAGAGTTGCTCGCCTCCTTCGCGCTTGCGGCGCTCGTTGTAGCTGCGCATGCGCTGTGGATAGCCGGTCAGCTGGACGTCATAGACCGGCAACGCCAGGTCACGGGCCACCTTGTGGATCACCGCGGGTGATCCGACCCTGCGCCGGGTCCACTCGCCGTCGTCGGCTACCGCGACCGCGGTGGTGTCCGTCGCGAAGGTCTCGGGCTCGACGTAGAACTCGACGCCGCGCCGCGACTTGGCGAAGGCGATGAGCGCTTCGATGTCGGCGTCGGTGGCCTCGCGATCGAACTTCGCGATCTTTTTGCCACGCAGCCGCCGGAGGCCGTAGCGATCTCGCCATCTCATGAGTCCTTTTTATACCGTCAAACGCTTCGGCGCGTCGGGGAAGATCTCGGGGATACATCCGGGATTCTCCCGATGCCCACGACCACTCCCGGTCGAGCAGTATGGGAAGAGACCGTTCGTATCCCGTAGGGAGAGGCATGGCTGTGATGACTGGGGTACCCACACCCTCGAGGCCGGGACAGGTGCCGCAGACTGAGCTGCGCGTCACCGACCAGGATCGGGAGCACGTCGTGGAGCACGTCAAGGCCGCCTACGCCGAAGGCCGCTTCGACAAGATCGAGTTCGACGACCGGCTGGAGCGCGCCATGACGGCGCGTACGCACGGCGACCTCATGCCGATCATGAGGGAGCTCTACGGCCCCAACGGCGTGCCCCGCTTCGCCGCGCCGCAGGCGCCCGCGCCCCGCTTCACGGCCGAGCCCGAGAGCAACGAGCGACTCGGCGCCTCGGCGGCCCACCTGCTGACCCTGGTCGGGTTCCCGATCATCGGGCCGCTCATCCTGATGCTGACGGCCGGCAAGACCTCGCCGTACATCCGGCGTCACGCGGTCGAGGCGCTCAACTTCCAGCTCACGATCACGGGGGCGTCCATCCTGCTCCCGATCACGATCATCGGTCTGGTGCTGGTGCCGGTCATCTGGGTGGTCGGCGTCGTCCTGTCCATCGTGGCGGGCGTCTCGGCCCTGTCGGGCGGCGACTACCGCTACCCGATGACGATCCGCCTGGTGAAGTGACCACCGTCGAAACGCCCGGCGAACGACCACGGACCCGCCTTCACACGAAGGCGGGTTTTCCCTTTCCCGGCCGAGGCGCGCGGACGCGGTGTCACCGGACACCGACAGGCTGGAGGCCCCGTCCTTCAGGGCGGGGAGGAAAGCCGGAACGGCCGGACACTGCGGTCTCCCGGTTTTGTCGGTGGTGGTCGGTAGTTTGATCGGCGTGTCCCGCTACCGGCTCCAGCCGTCGCCTGCCCAGGAGGCAGGGTTGCTGGAGCACTGCGGGCACGCCCGGTATGTGTGGAATCTCGCAGTTGAGCAGCACATGCTCTGGAAGCCGGGCCGCAGGAGCGCGCCGGGGTTCGCCGAACAGTGCCGCCAGTTGACCGAGGCGCGGGCAGCGTTCGCGTGGTTGCGCACCGGGTCGATCATCATTCAGCAGCAGGCTCTGAAGGACTTCGCGCAAGCCATGGCGCACTACTTCGGCGGAACCCACAGGCGTCCGGCATGGCGCAGGCGCGGGCGGGGTGAGGGGTTCCGGATCGTCGCCGTCAAAGCGGGTGACGTGCGCCGCCTGTCCCGGCACGTGGGCGAGGTGAAGGTCCCGAAGGTGGGCTGGATCCGTTTCCGCTGGTCCCGCGCCGTCCCTGACGGGGTGAAGTCGTACCGCGTCACCCGCGACCGCGCCGGGCGGTGGCATGTGGCGTTCGCCGCCATCCCCGATCCCGTCCCGGCGCCGGGTACGGGCGAGGTCGTCGGCGTGGACCGGGGTGTGGCCGTGTCGGCCGCTTTGTCCACCGGAGAGATGCTGAACGCTCCCGGGCTGCGCGACACGGAGAAGGCGCGACTGCGGCGGCTGCTGCGCAAGCTCGCCAGGGCCACGCGCGGATCGAACCGGCGCGCCAAGGTCAAGGCCGCCATCGCCCGCGTGAAGGCGCGCGAGAGCGACCGGCGCAAGGACTGGGTGGAGAAGGTCAGCACCGATGTGGCGCGCCGGTTCGACGTGATCGCCGTCGAAAACCTGAAGATTCGTAACATGACCCGGTCGGCGCGCGGCACCGTCGAGGCGCCCGGCCGGAACGTTCGCGCCAAAGCCGGACTGAATCGGTCGATCATGGCCGCCGCATGGGGCGGTCTCGTCCGACGGCTCGAGGACAAGGCGCCCGGACGGGTGGTGAAGGTCAACCCCGCGTACACGAGCCAGCGGTGCTCGGCGTGCGGGATCGTGGACCGGGAAGCGCGCGAGAGCCAAGCGCGTTACCGGTGCCGATCGTGTGGATACGCCGGCAACGCCGATGTGAACGCGGCCAGGAACATCGCACACGCGGCAGGGCATGCCGTGTCTGCGCGGGAAGGCCACGGGTTGCCCGGCCGGTGCACCGCGAACCTCAACGCGACCTCCTCCTCGTGGGGTAGTTGCGGTTGGAATCCCCGTGCTTCAGCACGGGGAGGATGTCAAACGGTGCGCAGGAAGTCTCCGAGGATCCTGTTGAAGGCGTCCGGGCGTTCCATGTTGGGGTAGTGGGCGGCCCCGTCGATCGAGGTCGCGCGGCCGTCGGCCACCGCGCCGGCGAGGCGTTCCGCCATGCCGATGTGGTCGGGGGAGTCGGCGGCGCCGTTGACGGCCAGCACGGGGACGCCGATGGTGGGGACGCGTTCCCAGGTGTCGCGCACCGGGACGAGGTGGTCGGGCTCGCCGGCGCCGTGCTTGGACATGGTCTCCATGGCCATGCGGCGCAGGCGGCTCACGACCTCGGCATCGAGCTCGCCGAGCGAGCGGTGCGGACCGGCGGCGAAGAGCATGAACCCCTCGACCGAGGCGTCCAGATCCCCGGCGGCCATCCCGGCGTGCCACGTGGCCATGGCCCGGGTGGTCCACGGGTCGGTGAAGTAGGGCTCGCTGGTCCCCGCCCCGCTGACGACCACGGCGCTGACCAGGTCGGGGTGCTCCAGTGCGGTGTCTACGGCGAGGGCGCCTCCCATGGAGACCCCCACGAGGATCGCGGGGCCGGTGTCCAGGTGGCGCAGCAGGGCGGCGAGGTCGTCGGTGAGCCGGTACGGCCCGGTGGCGTTGGCGGACCGGCCGTGGCCGCGGGCGTCGGGCGCGATGACGCGGTACTCCTCCGCGAACACCGGGATCTGGTCCTCCCACATGCGGTGGTCCAGGAAGCCGCCGTGCAGGAGGACGAGCGGGCGGCCGGTGCCGGTGTCGATCCAGAACAAGTCATCCATGACAACCAAGGTGTCATTCTGTGGCGAGAATGGCAACCCAGGTGTCATCATGGTGGAGTGAGTGAGACAGCGGTTCCCGGAGAGCTGCCCGACCGGCTCATCGAGGTGTTCGACCTCGTGGGGCCGCTCTACCGGCGTGCCCACCGCAAGGTGGAGCAGGACGCGCCCGTCGAAGGGCTGTCGGTCGGGGTCCGGGCCGTGCTCAACATGCTGCGCGAGCACGGGCCCATGACCGTCCCCCAGATGGGCCGAGCCCAGGCGCTGAGCCGCCAGTTCGTGCAGCGCATGAGCAACGACGCGGCCGCGCTGGGGCTGGTGGAGTTCGTCGCCAACCCGGCGCACAAGCGGTCCTCGCTCGTACGGATGACCGAGGCTGGCCGCGCCGCCATCACCGCCCTGATCGACCGCGAGCGCGCGATGCTGGCCCCGGTCGGTGAGCACGTGACCGGCGCCGAGGTCGACGCCTGCGTCCGCGTGCTCTCCAGCCTGCTCCGGCTCCTCGACGACGTGGAGGTCGACTGAGGCGTCGGTGTCCGGCGGGCGGGCCGCCCGCCGGACACCGAGGGCGGGTCAAGGCTGGACGTGGATCAGGTCCGCGCCCAGGAGGTCGGCCGTGGCGCGCAGGTCCGCGGCCCGGTGACCGGTGCCCAGCGCCCAGTGGTGGGAGATGCCGGTGGCGCTCCACTCGTCGGTCCACTCGCCGGGGTCGCAGCCGAAGTCCACCCGGGAGGTGGTGTTGCCGATCCGCAGCAGCGGCCCGTCCACGACCTCGCCCTCCGAGACGACGAATCCGTAGCCGCCGTCACGCGCCTGGCGCAGCCCGAACACGGTGACCGGCCCGTGCTTGACGTCGAACTCGACCGACACGCCCCAGCCGCGCTTGCCGTGGTAGACGCCGAGCCCGCGCAGCAGCGGCTTGCGGGCGCTGATCGCCAGGTGGGCCGGGCCGTCGTGACCCATCTCGACGTGGCCGCGGTGGAAGTCGAGCGCCTGCAACTCGGTGAACGAGCCGCCGGCGCCGAGCCGGTCCATGATGAGCATCGCCAGGCTGGTGCGCAGCTCGTACTCGCCGGCGGCCGGGATGCCGCGGGCGGTGAGCAGCGACGAGCCGAGGATCATGCCCGCGCCGAGCCGCTCGTGGATCTCGCCGTCGAGGCCGCGGTGGTAGTAGGCGAGGCTGTCCAGCTCGAAGTCCTCGACCAGCCGGTCCAGGCCGACGGACACCCGGGCCGCCCAGGCCAGGTCGTCGTCGTCGACGGAGGCGTCCAGCTCGAACACCTCGCGGGCGAGCTTGACGCGCTCGTCCGCGTCGCCGTCGGTCACCTTCTCCACGCGGACGCGCAGGTCGTCGAACTCCAGCACCTCCACATGCCCGCCGAGGTTCGCGGTGACCAGGGTGAGGTCGGTCGCGACGTCCAGCATGCCGGGGTAGAGGTGGCCCATGAGGCCGTGCCGTCCCCGGCGCAGCGCGGCGCGCACGCCGGCCGCCCGCACCCAGCGGCCGATCTTCTGCCACGCCCGCTCGTCCTCCAGGTAGCCCGACACCGAGCGGAACGGGATGCCGAGCCGGGTGAACGCGTTGGCCATCTCCGGCAGCGGGCACGCCCCGCAGTAGGCCAGCCACTGGCCGGTGTCGAAGGTGGCGTGGTCCATCGACTCGGTCGGCTGCAGGTTGATCAGCAGCATCGGCGCGCCACTGCGCTGCGCGATCGGCGCCAGCATGGTGGCCGTCATGTACGTCGTGAGGAACCCGACGATGAGGTCACAGCCGGCGGCCCTGAGCTTCTCGGCCGCGGCCGCGCCCTCCTGGGCGTCCGAGATGAAGCCGACGTCGACGATCTCGGCGTCGAACTCCCCCATCCGCTCCGACACGCGCGCGGCCGAGCGCTGGAGCTGGGGGAGGAGGTCGGGGAACTGCGGCCAGTACGCTCCCAGCCCTCCGGCCACCAGCCCCACCTTGACGCGGGGCGGGGTGATGCGGGTGAACGTGCTCATCGGAGCCTCCTTCGTCAACGGACCTCGACTTCGACGATCCGGGTGTAGTCGTTGGCGCCGTTCGAGGCGAGCGCCACGATGCGGACGGCGTCCGCGGTGACGGCCGCGAAACCGGACTGCACGGCGCCCGTTGTGTTGCCGCGTACCTGGGCGACGGTCTGCCACTGGCCGGCCACCCGCGCCTGGACGTCCCAGTCGCGCAACCCGTAGCGCGCGGCCGGGTAGCGCTCGGAGTCGAGCGTGTACAGGTCCACGCGGGAGATCTGCCGGGCGCCGCCCAGTTCGACCGCGACGGTGTCGGGCCAGGAGCGGGAGGTGGCGTCGTTCCAGCCGTTGCCTCCGGCCCAGCCGCTGGAGGAGCGGTCGCCGTCCACGATGCTGCAGGCCGGGTAGTTGGCGTTGGCGTGCTGGGAGGAGGCGGTGACCGGGCGGCGCAGCGCGTGGTTGCCGCCGTTGTCGAGGCTGTCCACGGAGACGACCTCGACCGGCACCTTCACTGTCTGCGACGGGGTCCGCAGACGCAGTTCGTACGAGCCTTCCGCGGTGCCGGGAGGCGGGGTGACGAGCAGTTTCGTGCGGACCTCGTAGCCCGGCGGCAGGTAGCTGGTCAGCATGGTGCGGGAGGCGGTGAGCGGCCGGTCGATCTCCACGTCCATGGTGGCGTACCGGGCCTTCTTGGCGTCGCTGCGCAGGCCGATGTCCACCCGGGCGGGGCAGGAGGGGTCGGCGCCGAGGAGGGCGACGATCCGGTCGGCGCCCGCGACGGGGGTGAGCTTGCCGGAGCCCTTGGCGGATCCCGGCTTGACCTTCATCAGCACCGCGGGCGGCGGCTCGGGGGTGGGAGCGGGGGCGGGGTCCCAGGCGGCGGCGGTGGTGAGCGTGAGGGCGGCGGCGGCCAGCGCGGCGGTGAGGTGACGCATGATCGTTCCTTCCTAGAGCGCGTTGAGGCCGGGGGCGCCGTCGAGGGTGACCAGGCTGGCTCTGGTGGACACGGGGGCGCCGGGCCGGTCCACGTACGGGATGACCTTGTAGTCGGCCCGCCACTGGTCGCGGGTGACCTCGCAGGAGACGTAGCCGCGCTGGTAGCTGGAGAACCTCAGGTGCGGGTTGACGGGGTCGCTGCCGCCGGGCGGCAGTCCGGTGTCCGGGTTGCCGTTGCCGCCGCTGGTGATCGAGGTGCAGACGAACTCCACGCCGACGGTGCGGGAGGAGGGCTCGTCGAAGTTCTGCTTCAGCTCGCCGGCGAGGTTGTAGTGGATGTCGCCGGTCAGCACGACGGGGTTGCTCACCTGGCGGTCGACCATGCCGTTGACGACGCGGTCCTTGGCGGCCTCGTATCCGTCCCAGAGGTCCATGCTGAGCTGCTGGGCGGGGCCGGGGTCGAAGTCGAGCTGGATCATGGCGATCTGCTGGGCGAGCACGTTCCACTTGGCGGGGGAGGCGGCCAGGCCGTCGAGCAGCCACGTCTCCTGCTCGGCGCCGAGCATCTGCCGCGCGGGGTCGAGACGCTCCTCGCAGCCGATCCGCTGGCCGTCGCCGCAGACCTGGTCGTCGCGGTACTGCCGGGTGTCGAGCACGTTGAACTCGGCCAGGTCGCCGAAGGTGAACCTGCGGTAGATCCGGGCGTCGGGGCCCTCCACGGGAGGCACCCTGACGGGCATGTTCTCCCAGAAGGCGCGGAAGGCGTTGGCGCGGATCACCAGGTAGTCCTGCTCGGTCACGTCGCCGCCGGGACCGTGCTGGCTGGCCCAGTTGTCGAGCACCTCGTGGTCGTCCCAGGTGACGATCCACGGCGCCCGGTGGTGGGCGGCCTGCAGGTCTGGGTCGCTCTTGTAGAGGCCGTACTGGATCCGGTAGCGGTCGAGGGTGTCGCACTGCACCCGGTACTGCTCGGGTACGGGGATGTTGCGGTTCCCGCCCGTCGGCCGGATGCCGTACTCGTAGAGGTAGTCGCCGAGGTGGAAGACCACGTCGGGGTTCTCGTCGGCGAGATGGCGGTAGGCGGTGTAGTAGCCGTCGGGCCACGAGGCGCACGAGGCGAAGGCCAGCCGCAGCGAGTCCGGGCTGCTGCCGGGGGCCGGCGCGGTCTTGGTGCGGCCGGTGGGGCTGATCTCGCCGCCGGAGCGGAAGCGGTAGAAGTACTCGCGGCCCGGCTCCAGGCCCTTGGCGTCGATGTGGACGGAGTGGCCGTACTCGGGGCGGGCCCAGGCGGAGCCGTGGCGGGCGCGCCGGGTGAACCCCTCGTCCTCGGCGATCTCCCATTCGACCTTGAGCTTGGCGAACGGCAGCCCGCCGAGTGGCTGTAACGGGTCGGCCGCCAGGCGCGTCCAGAGGATGACCCGGTCGGGCAACGGGTCTCCGGAGGCGACGCCCAGCCGGAAGGGGTAGTCACCCTTCACGGCGGCCTGCGCGGTCCAGGGGTCGGCCAGGTTGGTGGTGAAGGCGAGGGCGAGTGCGGAGCCGCCGAGCCCAAGGAAAGATCGTCGCGAGGGACGGTGCATGTTGCTTCCTAAGGTGGGGGGCGAAAGCCCTCACTTTGTAGCAAGATGCAATCGTTTTAACAAGCCTCAAGTTACAAATAACAGCTCCGGCGTTACAACTGCGCCACCTCGACGTGCGCGTGGTGGTCGCGGAGCCGTTGGAGCAGGTCGGCGGGGGCGTTGGCGTCGACCACCACGACGTGGAAGTCATCCAGCGGAGCCACCCGGTGCAGCGCCACCCGGGCCAGCTTGGAGCCGTCGACGGCGAGGATCCGCCGGGTGCCCGAGCCCAGCATCGCCCGCTTGACCAGCACGATCTCCTGCTCCTGGTGGAAGGCGTACTTCTCGGAGATGGCCGAGGTCGAGACCACCACCACGTCGGTGCTCACCGCCTCGACCGCGTCGACGCAGCCGAGACCGAGAAAAGAGTCATGCGTGGCGTGATATTCGCCGCCGAGCGCGATGAGCCGGATGTCGGGATGGCCGGCCAGGAGCCTGATGGCCTCCAGGAAGTTGGTCACCACGGTCAGCGGGGCGAGCTCCTGGAGCTGGCGGGCCACGGCCAGCGCGGTGGTGGAGTCGTCGAGCATGACCGAGCTGCCCGGCTCGATCATGCCCGCCACCACGCGCGCGATGGCGTCCTTCTCCGCCGTGTGGGCCTTGAGCCGGTAGGCGATGTTGCTCTCCCACACGTTGCTGGCCTGCGCGGTGGCCCCGCCGCGGACCTTGCGCACCATCCCCTGGCGCTCCAGCTCGTCGAGGTCGCGGTGGACGGTCATCACGCTGACCCCGAAGCTCTCGGCGAGCTCGGTCACGGAGACGGAGCCCTGGCGCACGATGTGCTCGGCCATGCCCTGCCATCGCGCTGACCTGCTGGAGGTGTGGGGCCGCGACTTCACCTGAGTCTCCACCTGCTCGGAGGGCTGCGAATTCTACTCTTGACACCCAACTTGGGCGACTCGTAGTCTCCCGGCATCTCTCAGATTTAACAAGTTTGATTGGTAAGTTAACAAACTCGCGGCCCGCTGTCCTTCGCGCAGCCGTCGTTAAAACGTTCGCATCGGCTACCACCTCCCGGGGATCACAACCCTCCGCACGACCGAGGAGAGACAATGACCGACCTGCTGCGTGAGGCCCGGCTGAGCCGGGGGAACTTCCTGCGCATGATGGGCGGCCTGGCCGCCGCCACCCTCGTCACCGCCTGCTCCACCCGCCCCGAGACCACGACCACGACCACCGGCGGGCAGAGCACGACCGAGCTGAAGTTCATCGGCGTGTCCGACCAGAAGGCGCCGATGGACAAGCTGGCGGCCGCCTACCAGCAGGCCCAGCCATCGGTGCGGATCGCCGCCTCGTACGCCCCCACCGACCAGGTGCAGACGTCGGTGCGCACCCAGCTCGGCGCCGGGAACGCTCCCGACCTGTACGTCGTGTACCCCGGCAACGGCAGCGCGATGTCGATGACCCAGATCGCCCAGGCCGGGCTGCTGGCCGACCTGTCGGCCCAGGCGTGGACGAAGACCATCCCCGAGGGCTTCAAGCCCGCCTTCCAGCTCGACGGCAAGACCTACATCCACTCGGCGGGCTCGTCGGTCATCGGCGCGGTCTACAACAAGAAGGCGTTCCAGAAGGCCGGCATCGAGGAGCCGCCGGCCACCTGGAGCGAGTTCCTGTCGGTCTGCGACAAGCTGAAGAAGGCCGGCGTGGTGCCCATCGCGCTGGGCGCGCAGACCCCGTGGGTCACCCAGCTCATCACCTACGCGCTGGTGCCCTCCACCGTCTACGCCAAGGACCCGACCTTCGACGACAGGCAGCTCGCCGGGCAGGCCACCTTCGCCGACTCCGGCTGGCGCCAGGCCATGGAGATGTACCTGGAGCTGCAGAAGCGCGGCTTCTTCAACGACAACGTCAACGGCACCACGTTCGAGCAGCAGACCTCCATGGTCGCCTCGGGCAAGGCCGCCATGGCCGTGCAGGTGTCGGCCGTGCTGCCCGACTTCCGCAAGGCCGCCTCCGCGCCGGACGACCTGTCGATGTTCCCGCTGCCGGGAGCCGACCAGGCGTCCGAGGTGTGGATCCCGGCCGGCGTCGTGGTCGGGCTCGGCGCGAACGCCAAGGGCGAGCGCGTCGAGGAGGCCAAGGCGTTCGTCGACTTCCTCGGCCAGCAGGAGAACATCAACGCCTGGGCCGAGGCCATCGCCGCCATCCCGCTCACCCAGGACGCCTCCTCCAAGGTCGACCCGGCCGTGGAGTCGTTCCTGCCGTTCACCAAGGACCGGGCGGTGCCGTTCATGGACCAGCGCTGGCCCAACGCCGAGGTGCAGCCGGTGCACTTCGCGGTGGTCCAGGAGCTGCTCGCCGGCAAGTCCACGATCGACGAGGCTCTGAAGAAGATGGACGAGGCGTACCGGAAGTGACCCCCCTGACTGCCTTCCGCGCCCGCGCCGCCCGCGTCGCGGGGCGGCGGCGGGTCAGCGCGGATGCTCCGCCCTGGCTGTTCGCCGCGCCCGCGCTGCTGGTCTACGCGCTGGTGGTGCTCTATCCCGCGGCGAGCGGCGTGGTGTACGCGTTCACCGACTGGAGCGGGATCGGCCAGGACATGTCGTTCGTGGGCCTGGCCAACTTCCGCACGCTGCTCGGCGACGAGCAGGCCCTGGGTTCCATCGGCAACACGCTGCTGCTCACCGTGGCGATCGTGTTCGTGCAGAACGCCGTCGGCCTGCTGCTGGCGCTCGGCGTGCACGCGAAGCTGAAGAGCCGGGCGCTGCTCCGGGTGATCTTCTTCGCCCCTGTCGTGGTCAGCCCCGTCATGGTGGCGTTCCTGTGGAAGTACATCTACAACCCCGACCCCACCGCGGGGCTGAACGGCCTGCTCGGGCTGCGCGTGGACTGGCTGGGCGACCCGTCGGTGGCGCTGTGGTCGATCGCCGGCATGGTCGTGTGGCAGTACGCCGGATATTCCATGGTCATCTTCCTGGCCGGGCTGGAGGGCGTGCCCAAGGAGCTGCACGAGGCCGCCATGATCGACGGCGCGGGCACGTGGCAGCGCTTCCGGTACGTCACTTGGCCGCTGCTGGCCCCCGCCGTGACGATCAACCTGATGCTGTCCACGATCGGCGGGCTCAAGTTGTTCGACCAGGTCTTCGCGGCCACGAACGGCGGCCCCGGCTACGCCACCGAGACGCTGTCGACGGTGCTCTACAAGCAGGCGTTCGTGTTCGGCAAGTTCGGCTACAGCACGGCGATCGCGCTGGTGCTCGCCCTGTTCGTGGCGGCCGTCTCCCTCGTCCAGGTCTACTACCTGCGCAACCGCGAGGTGACCGTATGAGAAGGACCTTCCTGCTCGAGATCGTGATGATCGCGGCAGCGGTGGCGTTCATGTTCCCCGTCTACACGCTGGTGTCGCTGTCGCTGAAGGACCCCGCGCAGATCTCGCAGTCGCCGCTGGCCCTGCCGGACCCGCCCACGGCCGACAACTTCGCCAGCGCGTGGACGGCCGCGGCCCTGGGCCCCTCGCTGGTGAACAGCACGGTCATCACGGTGGTCAGCCTGGTGGCGCTCATCGCGCTCGGCTCGTTCGCGTCGTACTTCCTGGCCCGGGTGAAGACCCGCCTCGGGTACGGGCTCTACATCCTGTTCCTGCTGGGCATCGTGCTGCCGTTCCAGCTCGGCATGATCCCGCTCTACCAGCTGGTGACCGAGCTCGGGCTGATCGGCACGCACGCCGGGATGATCCTCTTCTACACCGGCATCCAGCTGCCCTTCACCGTCTTCCTCTACACGGGCTTCATCCGGGCGCTGCCCCGCGACTACGCCAGCGCCGCCCAGATCGACGGCGCCTCGCACCTCGTGGCGTTCACCCGGGTCGTCTTCCCGCTGCTGCGGCCCATCACCGGCACGGTGCTGATCCTCAACGCCGTCTTCATCTGGAACGACTTCTTCACGCCGCTGATCTACCTCGGCGGCTCCGGCTACGAGACGGTCCCGGTCAGCGTCTTCGCCTACGTGGGCCAGTACGTCTCCCAGCACGGCCTGGTCTTCGCCGGCCTGGTGCTCGGCGCGCTGCCGATCGTGCTGGTGTTCCTGGCGCTGCAGCGCTACGTCATCAAGGGCTTCGCGAGCGGACTCAAGGGATGAACGTCCACGACCTGCTGCGGGAGCCGCCCCCGGAGTTCTCCCCGGCCGCCATCTGGTGGTGGAGCGGGGAGCCGCTGCGCCGCGACCGGCTGCGCTGGCAGATGGAGCGCCTGGTCGCGGGCGGGGTGCGCAACCTGGTGATCCTCAACCTGGCGCCCTCGGGGCCGACGTTCGGCGCCGACGCCGACGACCCGCCCTTCATGTCGGACGCGTGGTGGGAGCTGCTCGACGGGGTCTGCGCCGACGCCGCCGAGCTGGGCGCGCACCTGTGGTTCTACGACCAGCTCGGCTTCTCCGGCGCCGATCTGCAGGCGCGGCTGGTGGCGGAGCGCCCGGAGTTCGCCGGTCAGTGGCTGGCCCCCGACGGCTCCGTGACCTCGCGCGGTTTCGACTACCTGTCGCCCGAGGCGTGCGCGGTGCTGCTCGACAAGGTGCACGGCGAGTTCGAGCGGCGGGTGGGACACTGGTTCGGCCGGGTGATCGCCGGGTCCTTCCAGGACGAGCTGCCCACCCTGCCCACCTGGTCGGCCCGTTTCGCCGAGGAGCACCTGGCCCGCCGCGGCGAGCCGTTCACGATCGAGGACCCTGACTGGCTGGCCTACCAGCGCACCCGCGCCGAGCTCGCCGAGGAGGCGTTCTTCCGGCCGCTGGCGCGCTGGCACGAACGGCACGGCCTGGTGAACGGCTGCGACCAGCAGGACCCGGCCCGCGCCGGACACCCGGTGGCGGGCGTGCAGCTGTACGCCGACTACGCCGGCACCCACCGCTGGTTCGGCGCGCCCGGCTCCGACCACCACGGCGACGCGCGCCTGCACGCCTCGCTCGCCCACCTGTACGGCAGGCCGCGCACCTGGATCGAGGCCTTCCACTCCAGCGGGTGGGGCGGCACGCTGGAGGAGACCCTCGACTGGCTGCTGCCCTGGCTGCGGGCCGGCGCCACCCTCTACAACCCGCACGCCGTCTACTACACGACCCGGCGCGGCTGGTGGGAGTGGGCGCCGCCGTCCACCGACTGGCGTCAGCCCTACTGGCGTCACCACCGCGTCTTCGCCGACGCGGTCACCCGTTTGTGCGCGGCCCTGTCGCAGGGCCGCCACGCCTGCGACGTCGCCGTGCTGCTGCCCACCGCCACCGCCCAGGCGGGCACCGGGACGGGCCACGTGGACGCGGCCGCCGCCCGCGCCGACGAGGTCTACCGGGAGATCGTCGGCGACATGGCGTGGTTCGCCACCCGTCCCGGCGTCCTCGACCGGCTCGGCCTCGACGCCGACGTCATCGACGAGGACTCGGTCCGGCGGGCGACCGTCGCGGACGGTCGCCTCACGGTGTCCACCGAGGCCTACCGCGCGATCATCCTGCCCGCCGTCACGGAGCTGGACCAGGACGTCGCCACCAGGCTCGCCGACTTCGCCGCGGGCGGCGGCCTCCTCATCACCGTAGGCGACCCCCCGCAGCCCTTCCTCGACGCCCACCCGGCCCGCCCCGCGGCGGCCTCGGCCGGATCTCAGGACCTCTCTTCGGGTACGGGCGCCGCTCCTGCGGCGACCCCGGCCGGGTTCAAGGACGTCTCCTCCGGTACGGGCACGGCCGCTCCTGCGGCGACCCCGGCTGGATCTCAGGACGTCTCCTCCGGTACGGGCGCCGCTCCTGCGGCGGCCTCGGCCGGATCTCAGGATGTTTCTTCCGGTACGGGCGCGGACGGTTCCGCGCGATCCTGGGGGCTCTTCTCCGACGTGGGCGGGGTTCGTCGTGTGGCGACTCCTACCGGGCTGGGGGAGGCGCTGGCGGAGTTGCCGCGTCGGGTCGAGGCGCCGGTTCCGGCGCTGGTGCGTGAGACCGGCGACGCCACGCTGGTGTTCCTGACGGCCGCACACCCCATGGCCAGCAGGATCAGCGTGGGCCGGCCCGACAAGCGCGGTGTGGACCTCGGCTGGCTGGACGCCGTCATCGACTTCGACCCCGCCAGGTACGCCCGCGACATGCGGATCACGGTCAGGGGCGTCTCGGGCACGCCGCTGCTGGCCCGCCTCTTCGACGGCGGTGAGCCACGCCCGCTCCCGCACACCCGCCACGGGGACGCCGTGGAGGTCGTGGTGCCGTTCGACGACGGCCCCGCCGCGCTGCTCGTGTTCGACGGCACCCCGGCCGAGCCCGTGCCGGACGCGCCCCCGTACCCGGTCGAAACCGATCTCGGGGAGGACTGGGAGGTCGAACTGGTCCCCACCCTGGACGACACCTGGCACGACTTCGGCGGCGGCGCGACGGTCGAGCGCTGGACGTTGCGGACGCCGGAGGGGGAGGCGGTGCACGTCACGTTCGGGCCCCGGGGGGAGCAGCGGGTCGGCGACGGCCCCTGGACCCCGTCGGTGTGGTCGCTCTCCCGGGGGCTGCGCAAGGATCCCGTGCACCGGGACACGCTCGGCCCCAAGGGCCGGGTGCCGGCCGAGTTCCTCGCCTTCGGCAGGGTCACGGCGGGCGCCGAGGCCCGCTTCCGTACTCTGCTCACCGTGCCGCAGGGCCGGCCCGCCTGGCTCGCGGTAGGGGCCGGGGCGGAGAAGGCTCTGTGGCTCGACGGCGAGCGGATCCCGCTGGACGACCGGGGTTACGCCGCCGTGACGGCGGCGCCTGTCACGGCCGGCGAGCACGTGCTGGAGCTGCGGCTGACGCCGGAGGAGGAGCTCGACCTGCGCGCCTACGTCTGCCTGGTCGCCGATCCCGCCGACGCCGCCGTCCCGGAGTGGATCGCCGGGACGCCGCTGGAGACCACCGTCAACCTCGGGGACGGGCCGTACGAGCTGCTCCAGGTCGCCTCGACCGCGTACTGCCGGGTCCTGGTCAACGGGCGGGAGGCGGGCAGGCAGGGCGGCTTCGACCCGTACGCGGAAGCGGACATCCCCAGGGTGCGCCGTTACGACGTCGCGCACCTGCTGCACCCTGGCGCCAACACGATCCGGGTGGAGTCCGGCGGCTGGGTGCTGGTGGACGGGCTGGCGGTGTCCGGCCCCGGATGGTCAGGGGACGTCCGGGTCCGGCGCCGCCAGCACGGCGACCCTCCCGCTCTCCACCTCCGGCCCCGCCCTCACCCGCTGCCGGAAGCCGGGTGGCTCGACGGCCGCCCGGTCGCGCTGCCCGCCGGGTTCGCCGTGCCGGGCGCGCGCCCTCGTACGGAGGTCTTCGTCGTGGAGGCGCCGCCCGGCGCGAGCGGCGTCGAGGCCGGCGGGGCCCGGGCGCGCTGGACGGAGGACGGCGCGGTCGAGCTGCACGCCGTCACGGCTCCGGGAGCCCAGGGCGGAGCCGCCTTCACCGGCCCGGTGCGGTTCACCTGCGGACCGGGCCGGATGCGGCTGGGCGACTGGGAGGAACGCGGCCTCGCCGGATACAGCGGCGGTGTCCGCTACCGCACCACCGTCACTGCGCGTTCCGGGCCGGGCGTGCTCGACCTCGGCAGGGTCAGGGGCACGGCGGAGGTGACGGTGAACGGGCGTCCGTGCGGGATCAGGGTGTGCTCGCCGTACGCCTTCGACGTCGACCTGGACGACGGCGACAACGTGGTGGAGATCCTCGTCCTCGGCACGCTGGGGCCCTATCTCGACGAGGTCAGCCCCACCCACTTCGTCTTCGCCGGCCAGCGCGTCAGCGGCCTCTTCGGGCCCGTACGGCTGCGTACTAGATCATGAGAGCGCGGACCGTCTCGACCGTGTCGGCGTCCTCGGCGCGCTTGTCGGGACGGTAGCGCAGGACCCTGGCGAAGCGGAGGGCCATGCCGCCCGGATAGCGGGGCGACCGCTGCACGCCGTCGAAGGCGACCTCCACCACCAGCTCGGGACGGACGCGGACCGTCCACTCCGTGGTGGGGCCGTCGGCGAGCGCCAGGAAACGCTCCGTCTGCCAGGCGAGCAGCTCGTCGGTCAGGCCCTTGAAGGTCTTGCCGAGCATGACGAACCCGCCCGTCTCCGGGTCGCGGGCACCGAGATGGAGGTTGGACAGCTTGCCCTCGCGGCGGCCGTGACCCCACTCGGCGGCCAGGACCACCAGGTCGAGCGTGTGGCGGGGCTTGACCTTGATCCAGCCCGCGCCGCGCCGGCCGGCCGCGTAGGCGGATGACAGCGCCTTGACCACCAGCCCCTCGTGGCCTGCCTTCACCACCTCGGCGAAGAACCGCTCCGCCTCCGCCACGTCGTCGGTGACGAGGCGCGGGGTGAGCAACGGCGGCGGAACGGTGGCCGCGAGCCTCTCCTGGCGGGCCGCGTACGGAAGATCGAGCAGGTCGGCGCCCTCGACCCGGAGCGCGTCGAAGAAGAAGACGCTCAGCGGCGTCTCCGCGCGCAGGCGATCGACATCGATCTTGCTGCCGGTGCGGGCGGCCGTCACCTGGAAGGGGTGGGGGCGGCCGTCGGGGCGGAGCGCGATCACCTCGCCGTCGAGCACCGCGTCTTCCACGGGGAGCGCCAGCACGGCCTCCACCAGCTCGGGGACCCGCGAGGTGAGGTCGTCGAGGGTACGGGTGAAGACCCTGACCTCCGAGCCCGAGCGGTGGGCCTGGACGCGGATGCCGTCGAGCTTCCACTCCAGCGCGGCGGGGGCGCCCGCCTTCGCCAGCGCGGCGGCGACGCCGGGGGCGCTGCCGGCGAGCATCGGCGAGACCGGGCGGCCCACCTCCAGCCGGAACTCCTTCAGGCGCGGCACGCCGCCCGCCAGCGCCGCCGCCCCGACCGCGGGCAACCAGCCGCGGAGCGTGAGCGCGCGGCGCACGTCGGCCGAGGGCGCCCCGGACGCCTTGGCGACCGCCTCGATCATCACGCCGTCGAGCGCGCCCTGCCGCAGCTCGCCGCCGAGCAGCTTGAGCATGAAGGCCTGCTCCTGGCTGGTCAGGCCGGCGAACAGCTCGTGCACCAGCGCCTTGCGGGCGGCCTGTGAGCCCTGGCCGGACACCGACTTGATCTTGGTGAGCAGGGCGTCGACGTCGGTCAGCGTGGCGGTCGCGGCCAGCTTCGGGCCGGGCAGGTCCTGGAGGGAGCGCCAGCCCACGCCGATCTGGCGCTGCGGCAGCTCACCCGACAGGTAGGCGATGGCGATCTCCGCCTCACCCGGGCCGACCCGGCCGAGCAGCTCGGCCAGATGGCCGATCTTCCCCAGCCGCGCAGGCGTGCGCGCCACCGCCTCGGACACCCGGACCACGTCGATCAGTAGCACACCGCTATCGTGCCTCACCACCACGACATTTCCGCAATCCCCCTTCGATTCGGCCCCCCGGAAGGGCGCGCGAATCCCGTACGAGAAAGAAAGAACCACATCACCGACCCCGGGAAGAACCCCGGCGAACGTACCCGGAGTCGGGACCTCGGGCGGATGTGGTGGACCCGGGGGAGAGGGCTCCGAGGTGGCGAGTGGCATCACCGGACGCGGGGAGCCGGGGATGTGGGGGATCCTGGCGGTCTGCTCGGAGTCGGGACACCGGGGGATAGGGCACTGAGGAGGCGTCACCGGACGCGGAGGACGGGGACGTGCGCGGTGGCCGGAGGACCGCGGCGGTCGTGCCCGGACGCTGGGGCCGGGGACGTGCGCGGTGGCGGGAGGACCGCGGCGGTCGTGCCCGGGACGTGGTGAATATCCCGGCGGGTGATGTCGTGAAGCTTCGGGTGGAGGACGTAGGCTCCCGGCGGGTGGGCCGGGAGCCGGGGGGTCGGCGGGTCAGCTGACGCCGAGGAGGTCCACGACGAAGATGAGGGTCTCGCCGGGCTTGATGCGGGCGCCCGCACCGGCGTTCCCGTAGCCGAGGTGCGGCGGGATGACGAGCTTGCGGCGGCCGCCCACCTTCATGCCGGCGACGCCCTGGTCCCAGCCCGCGATCACGCGCCCGCCGCCCAGCGGGAACTGGAACGCCTGGCCGCGGTTCCAGGACGCGTCGAACTCCTCGCCGGTGGAGAAGGCGACGCCGACGTAGTGGACGCTGACCTGATGGCCGGGCTTGGCCTCGGGACCGTCCCCGACGACGATGTCCTCGATCTCCAGGTCGGCGGGCGGGTTGCCGCCCGGGAAGTCGATCTCCGGCTTCGAGAGTGCCACGAAGTGCTCCTGTTGACGATGGCAATGAACCCGACGACTCTACGCGGTCGGGATATCGTCGGCTTCCATGACCGCCCCGACACCCGACGCGATCCTGCTCGACGGGCGCGTGGCCGTGGTCGCGGGGGCGGCGCGCGGGGCGGGACGGGCGATCGCCGAGGCGCTGGCGGCGTTCGGGGCGCGGGTGGCGGCGTGCGACCGTGACAGGCCGCGGGGTGATCTGGCGATGACGGTGAGGCCCGGCGACGCGATGGCGGCGGAGGTGTTCGCGCGGGCGGTGGCCGACCGGTGGGGCCGGGTGGACGTGCTGGTGACGAGCGCCGGCGGCTTCGACGAGCCGGCCGCGCGCGACGAGCGGGCGGTGTTCGAGGAGCACTTCGGCCAGGTCACGGAGCTGATCCGGCGGATGCTGCCGCTCATGCGCGCGGGCGGCGCGATCATCAACGTGAGCTCGGGCGAGGCCCGGCGGGCGGCGGTGTACGGGGCGATGAGGGCGGCCCTGGAGAGCCTCACCGCGACGCTGGCCGTGGAGCTGGCGCCGCGCGGGATCCGGGTCAACGCGATCGCGCTCGGCGGGCCGCCTCCCGGGGGGAAGCGGCCCGCGGAGGAGGCGGCCGGCGCGGCCGTCTTCCTGGCCGGCGACCTCGCCAGATCAGTCACCGGCACGACCGTACGGGTGACGACGACCGGCTGATGGCCGGACCGGCGGGTCGTCCGCACGACCGCGCGGGTGATTACGACCGGCGGGTCGTCCGCACGACTGCACGGGTGACCACGATCGGCTGATCACCGTACGACCGCGCGGGTACCACGAGGGTCACCAGCTGATGTGGACCGGCATGCCCTCCGAGTAGCCCGAGGAGCTCTGGACGCCGACGACGGCGCGCTCGTGGAACTCCTCCAGCGTGGTCGCCCCCGCGTACGTGCAGGCGGAGCGCAGCCCGGCCACGATCGCGTCGATCTGGTCCTCCACGCTGGGCCGGCGCGGGTCCAGGTACATGCGCGAGGTGGAGATCCCCTCCTCGAACAGCGCCTTCCTGGCCCGGTCGAAGGGGCTGTCGTCGGCGGTGCGCAGCCGGACGGCGCGCGCGGACGCCATCCCGTAGTTCTCCTTGTACTTACGCCCGTCGGCGTCGGTGTGGGCGTCGCCCGGCGACTCGTACGTGCCGGCGAACCACGAGCCGACCATCACGTTGGCCGCCCCCGCCGCCAGGGCCAGCGCCACGTCGCGGGGGTGGCGGACGCCGCCGTCGGCCCACGCGTGGCGGCCGAGCCTGCGCGCCTCGGCGGCGCACTCCAGCACGGCGGAGAACTGCGGCCGGCCCACCCCGGTCATCATCCTGGTGGTGCACATGGCGCCCGGCCCCACGCCGACCTTGACGATGTCGGCGCCCGCGTCGACCAGGTCGCGCACGCCGGCGGCGGTGACCACGTTGCCGGCCGCGACGGGCACGTGCGGCCCCAGCGCGCGCACCGCACGCAGCGCCGTGGCCATCTTGTCCTGGTGCCCGTGCGCCGTGTCGACGACCAGGCAGTCGACGCCGGCTTCGAGCAGTTCCTTGGCCTTGGCCGCCACGTCGCCGTTGACCCCGACGGCGGCGGCGACGCGCAGCCTGCCGCGGGAGTCCACGGCCGGCTGGTAGAGGGTGGCGCGCAGCGCGCCGGTACGGGTGAGGATGCCGACCAGGCGGCCCGACTCGTCGACGATGGGGGCCAGCCGGTGGCGCCCGTCGTGCAGCCGGTCGAACGCCTCGCGCGGGGCGAGCCCGGCGGGCAGCGTGAGCAGCTCGCTGGACATCACCTGGGCGAGCTGGGTGTACATGTCGACGCCCTGGCAGTCGGCCTCGGTCACCACGCCGACGGGGCGGTTCTCCCAGTCGACGACGATGACGGCGCCGTGCGCGCGCTTGGGCAGCAGTTGCAGCGCCTCGCCGACGGTATCGTGCGGGGTGAGCACGAGCGGGGTGTCGTGGACGAGGTCGCGCTTCTTCACCCAGTCGACCACGTCCGCGACGACGTCGAACGGGATGTCCTGGGGGATCACCACGATGCCGCCGCGGCGGGCGACGGTCTCGGCCATGCGCCGTCCGGCGACCGCGGTCATGTTGGCCACGACGAGCGGGATCGTGGTGCCGGTGCCGTCGTGCGTGGACAGGTCGACTTCGAGCCGGGACCCGACGGAGGAGCGGGACGGCGTCATGAAGACGTCGCTGTAGGTCAGGTCGTACGGCGGCGCCATGCCGTTGAGAAATTTCACGTTCATCCATCTTATGAGGTGACTGCTTCTACCAAACATTTCCCCCTTTCTCGGGGGCTTATGATCGGCCGGGATGCTCAATGGGGGAGGGAGGGCGTGTGGACGTCACCGAGCGGGACGAGATGATCGTCGTCGGATTCGCAGTACGCACCACGAACGCCGACGAAATGGACCAGGCGCGGGCGAAGCTGCCGGTCCTGTGGCAGCGGGCCGGTGCTCCGGGGGCCTTCGCCCACGTGCCCAACCGCGTGGGGGAGAACCTCTACGCGGTGCTCACCGACTACGAGAGCGATCATCACGGCGCCTACACACAGATCGTCGGCACGGCCGTGCGCACGGTGCCGCGGCTGCCTGAGGGCATGGTGGCGGTGCGGGTGCCGGCCGCCACGACGATCAAGGTGGAGGCGCGCGGCCCGATGCCGCAGGCGCTGGTCGAGGCCTGGCAGCAGGTGTGGAAGCACACCGAGTCGGGCGGCACGCCGGCCAGGGCGTTCACCACCGACGTGGAGGTGCACCACCCGGGGGGCGTCGACCTCTACGTCGCGGTCTAGAAACCGAGCGCGGCGGCCGCGACCTCGACCGCCGTCGGCTTGACCTCCTCTACGGGCAGGTGGGCGTACTCGACCGAGCAGTCGGCGAGGCCGCCCAGCGCGATCGTGGCCCGGATGCGCTGGGTGGTGGTGAGATCGTCGCCGAGCAGCAGGGCGACGAGCCGCTGCCGCCATTCGATCATGCGCTTGCCCAGGTCGAGGTAGGACAGCACGGACAGTTCGCGCACCACCATGACGATCACCTCGCGGTGCCGCCAGATCATGTCGAAGTAGTCGTCGAGCAGCTCGCGCGGATCCCCGCCGGGCTGCCGGCCGGCCACGAACCGCTCCATGTCGTCGACGAGCGGCTGGACGATGCTGCGCACCAGGTCGTCGCGTGAGGAGAAGTGGTAGTAGAGGGCCGGTTTGGTGATGCCGAGCCGGTCGGAGATCTGGCGCAGGCTGGTGTTCTGCACGCCCTGGCGCACGAACAGCTCGCGCGCCACCGCCTGGATGCGCGCCCTGGTGTCACTCGGCCTGGCCATGGATCAACCCTAATCCTTACCTATCGTTAAGTAAGCCCTTGTGGCGGCCGTCGCCGGTATTTTACCATCCGGTAAGTAAGGAGGGATGTCCATGCGCGTCCTCATCTCCGGCGCCAGCGTCGCCGGCCCCGTCCTCGCCTACTGGCTCACCCGCTACGGGTTCACCGTCACGGTCGTCGAACGCGCCCCCGCGCTGCGCAAGACCGGCGGCCACGCGGTCGACCTGTTCCGGCCCGCCGTCGACATCGCCGCCAAGATGGGCGTGCTCGACCGGATCAGGGCCAGGAAGACCGGCACCGAGCTGCTGACCTTCCACGTCCCCGGCCGGTCCCGCCCGGTGCGGATGAGCACCGGGAAGCTCATCGCCGCGTTCTCGGAGCGGCACGTCGAGATCATGCGCGACGACCTGGGCGAGATCTTCTACGAAGCCGGCCGCGACGACGTCGAGTACGTCTTCGACGACTCCATCACGGCCATCGGCGAGGACGGCGAGGTGGCGTTCGAGCGCGGGCCGTCGCGCCGGTTCGACCTGGTGGTCGGCGCGGACGGGCTGCACTCGAACGTGCGCCGCCTGGTGTTCGGCCCCGAGGAGCGCTTCGCCACCTGGATCGGCGCCTACCTGGCGGTGGCGTCCGTGCCGAACTACCTGGGCCTCGAAGGGCGCATGGAAGGCGTCTCGGCCGTCGACCGGATCATCGGCCTGTACTCGGCGGCCCACCTCCCGGACGCGCGGGCCGTCTTCCTCTTCCGCACCCGCGAGCCCCTCGACTACCACTACAGGGACGTGCCCAGGCAGAAGGAGCTGCTGCGCGAGCACTTCGCCGGCCTCGGCTGGGAGGTGCCCCGGCTGCTGGCCGAGCTGGACACCACGCCCGCGTTCTACTTCGACAGCATCACCCAGCTGCGCATGGACACCTGGTCGCGCGGGCGCGTCACGCTCGTCGGCGACGCCGGCTACTGCCCGGGACCGGCCGTCGGCGGCAGCACCAGCCTGGCCGTGGTGGGCGCGTACGTGCTGGCGGGCGAGCTCGCCGCGGCGGGCGGCGACCCCGCGCGGGCGTTCCCCGCGTACGAGGCCGAACTCGGCGCGTACGTGCGCGGCAGCCGCGACCTGGCGCTGGGCATGGCGAAACGGCTCGTCCCCGGAGGCCGGTTCGACCTGTGGGCGCTCGTCCAGGCGGCCCGCGTGCTCGACCACATCCCGGACGCGGTCATCAGGGCGGCCGGCCGGCTCGGCGGCAGGAGCGCGCGCCTGCACGACGCCGTCACCCTCAAGGACTACTCACCGTACGAGACGGCACGCGGCACGGCCCGCGCCTGACCAAGCGCGACCCGGGGAGCGGTGCCGCGCCCACGCCGCTTCGACGACCGGCTCGCGCGCGCGGCCCGCGCTCAGCCGAGCACGCCCTGGGCGCGCAGCTTCTCCGCCGCCTCAGCCGGGATGCCCCAGGCGGACAGGTCGTCCAGCCGGGTCGCCGGGGCCAGGTCGGGGTCCGGCGCGCCGAGCAGCCGGGGCGCGGGCATCGGCTGGCTCAGCCCGCCGACCTCGACGAAGCTGCGCCGGGCCGCGTTGTGCGGGTGCGCGGGGGCCTCGTCCATCGACAGCACCGGCGACACGCACGCGTCGGAGCCCTCGAACACCGCCTCCCACTCGGCCCTGGTCCGCTTGCGGAACTCCTCCGCCAGCCGCGCCCGCAGCGCCGGCCACTGCGCCTGGTCGTTGCGGTCCGGCAGGTCCGACAGGCCCATGAGGGACACCATCGCCTCCCAGAACTGCGGCTCCAGCGATCCCACCGCCAGGTAGCCGCCGTCGGCCGTCTCGTACGTGTCGTACATGGGGGCGCCGGTGTCGAGCAGGTTGGTGCCGCGCGGCCCCCACATGCCGCTGCTCACGCCCTGGTAGAACATCGCGAACAGGATCGCCGCCCCGTCGACCATGGCGGCGTCGATCACCCGTCCCAGGCCGGTGCGCTCCCGCTCGAACAGCGCCAGCAGCACCCCGTACGCGAGCATGAGGCCGCCGCCGGCGAAGTCGCCCAGGATGTTGATCGGCGGGGTCGGCTTGCCGCCCTCGCGGCCCAGCATCGACAGCACGCCGGAGACCGCGATGTAGTCGATGTCGTGCCCCGCCGTGGGCGCCAGCGGGCCGTCCTGGCCCCATCCGGTCATCCGGCCGTAGACGAGCCGCTCGTTGACCGCGTGCAGGTCGTCGGGCCCGATGCCGAGCCGTTCGGCCACGCCCGGCCGGAACACCTCGATCACCACGTCGGCGTGCCGGGCCAGTTCCTTGAACGCGGCCACGCCCTCGGGGGACTTCAGATCCAGCCCGACCGAGCGCTTGCCGCGGTCCATCACGTCGGTGCGCGGCCGGTCGGAGACCGCCTTCACCCGGTCGACCCGCAGCACCTCGGCGCCGTGGTCGGCGAGCATCATCCCGGCGAAAGGACCTGGTGCCAGCCCCGCCAGCTCCAGCACCCGAACCCCGGACAGCGGACCCTGACGAGCGTTCGACATCGGCGTCTCCTTCTCATGACCGGCAGGCGAACAGTCACCCAAGTAGAACAATATTCGGTGTGCTCTGGCAAGACGCCTTCCTGACCACCCCTCAGAGGCAGGTGAGGTATGGGAAACTTGCCCACTATTCGGGTGGTCAACAGGGGTAGGACATGGATGCGGATAGCGGCCGGCTGATCGCCAAGCGCTACGAGTTAGTACGCGCGCTTGGCCGCGGTGGGATGGGCGTGGTCTGGGAAGGCCACGACACGCTGCTCGACCGGCAGTGCGCGGTCAAAGAAGTGGTGCTGCCCGCGGGCCTGCCCGACGCCGACCAGGAGCGTCAGCTCGTCCGCACCGCGCGGGAGGCCCGCACCGCCGCCCAGTTCAACCACCCGTCCGTGGTCGCGGTGTACGACGTGGTGGAGGAGGACGGGCGGCCCTGGATCATCATGGAGCTGGTGCGCGCCCCGTCCGTCGAAGAGGTCGTGGCGACCATGGGCGCGCTGCCGGTGCGGCAGGCCGCCGACGTCGGGCGCCAGGTGCTGTCCGCGCTCGTCGCCGCGCACGGGCAGGGCATCCTGCACCGCGACGTGAAGCCGAGCAACGTGCTGCTCACCGACGACGGCCGGGCGGTGCTCACCGACTTCGGCATCGCCACGGCCGAGGGCGAGTCCTCGCTCACCAAGACCGGCATGGTGACCGGCTCGCCCGGATTCCTGGCCCCCGAGCGGGTGCGCGGCACCGAGGCGGGCCCGGCCTCCGACCTGTGGTCGCTGGGCGCCACCCTCTACGCCACGCTGGTCGGCCGCTCGCCGTTCGAACGCGGCGAGCCCATGGACACGCTCAAGGCCATCCTCGACGAGGAGCCCGACTACCGGCGCATCCCGCCGATCATGCACCCGGTGCTCCAGGGGCTGCTGCGCAAGGACCCGGCCGAGCGGGTGACCGCCCAGGAGGCGGACGAGCTGCTCGACGCCGTCCTCCAGGCCAGGCCGGCCGCCGCCGACCGGGACGCGCCCGGCCCCCGCGTGTCGCGCGGGCTCGGCCGCGCCGTCGTGGCGGCCGCCGCGGCCGCCGTCGTGGTCGTGGCGGCAGGCGCCGTCGCGTACTTCAGGTCCGCCGGACCGGCGGAGGGCACCGCGCAGCTCGCCCAGCGGGCCGCGGCGACCAGCCCGATGCCGAGCGCCCCGCCGTCCGCCACGCCGACGCCGACGGCCAGCTCCACGCTCGCGCCGACGCCCGCCCCGACCAGGACGAGGCCCGTGGTGCGGCCCTGGACCTCGCCCGCCGGCTGGTCGATCGAGCGGCCGGCCGGCTGGAAGGGCGCGCGCGGCGAGCACCACGCCGAGTGGACGCACCCGCACCGGATGGGGCACCTGGCCGTCGAGGCCGTCTACGCCAGCCTCGACCCGCACCAGCTCCTGCGCGACGAGGAGGAGGCGTTCAAGTCCGCCGGGGGCGCCGGCGTCCTGCGCGACGCCGGCCGCAGGAAGGTCAGCCACAACGGCGCGAAGGCCGTGGAGTGGGAGTTCACCTGGGTGGCCGAGGCGGGCGGCGGCACGCCGTGGGCCGCGCCCGGCATGAAGTACCACGAGGTGCGCCGGGCCGTGACGATCGGCGAGACCGCCTACATCCTGTCCTGGACCTTCACCGAGGCGCAGTGGCAGCGCAACACCGGCCTGATGCGCCAGGTGATGGAGAGCTTTACGGTGGGCGCATGACGCCCTGGAACCTGCTGGCGCTCCCGCCGCTCCCCGTGGACCTGATCCGCCGGCTGCTCGCCCCGCTCGGCGACCGGGTGAGCGTGCGCGCGCCCGCCACGCGCGACCGCGCGGCGCTGCTGGCCGCGCTGCCCGAGGCGGAGATCGTGCTGGGCGACTGGACGGGCGAGCTCACGCTGGACGCCGCGGCCGTGGCCGCCGCGCCCCGGCTGGCGTTCCTGCAGCAGCCCTCGGTCGGCGTCGACGGCCACGACCTGGCCGCGCTGGCCGCCGCCGGCGTGCCGGTGGCCAACACGGCGGGCGTCAGCGCGGGCGCGGTGGCCGAGTGGTGCGTGGCCGCCGCCCTGGCGGTGACCCGCAAGCTGGCCGCGGCCGACGCGGCCGTGCGCGCGGGGGAGTGGCCGCAGCAGGCGCTCCAGCCACGGGAGCTGGGGGCCGCCCGGGTGGGCGTGGTCGGCTACGGGCCGATCGGGGAGGCGTGCGCCCGCCTGTTCGGGGCGTTCGGCGGCAGGGTCTCCTACTGGACGCGCACGCCCCGGGAGGACCCCCGCTACACCGCGCTGGAGGACCTGCTGGAGACCAGTGACGTGGTGGTCGTGGTGATCGCGCTGTCGGAGGAGACCCGCGGCCTGATCGACCCGCGCCGGCTCAAGCGGGGCGCCGTGCTGGTCAACGCCGCCAGGGGCGGGGTCGTGGACCAGGACGGGCTGGTGGCGGCGCTGCGCTCGGGGCATCTCGGGGGCGCGGCGCTGGACGTGTTCGACGCCGAGCCGCTGCCTCCCGGCGACCCGCTGCGCGAGCTGCCCGGAGTGCTGCTGTCACCGCACGTCGCCGGCGTGACCCAGGAGGCCACCGGCCGCCTGATGACCGTCACGCTGGACAACCTGGCCGCGGCCGTCGAGGGCCGCGAAGTCGTCAACGTGGTGAATGGCGTTTGTCAGCCAATTACGCGGAAATACTCGGATTCACCGGCTTCTTAGGCTTGTAGCTGGCACGATGAACAGTTTTCGTGTCTTTAACGCCCCCGGTCTGTTCCATGTTGTCCCGGAGAGATAACGTTCTGTCGACGATCTCTGCCGGCTCCAGGGGGTGCTTGCGTGAAGACGACGATGTCGACACACCGACGGGCAGTAGAGCACATCCGGCGCTCCTACGCCGAGATTCCCGGCGACGCCGCGCCGCGCCTGGCCAAGGCCACGTCCAACCTGTTCAGGTTCCGCGACTCCGGCAAGACGGCCGGGCTTTCCGCCAGGGATCTCGACGAGGTCATCAGCGTCGACCCCGAGACGATGACCGCCGAGGTCCAGGGCATGACCACCTACGAGCACCTCGTGGACGCCACACTCCGCCACGGGTTGATGCCGTACGTCGTCCCCCAGCTCAAGACCATCACCCTGGGCGGGGCCGTGACCGGGCTCGGCATCGAGTCGACCAGCTTCCGCGACGGCCTGCCCCACGAGTCGGTCGAGGAGCTGGAGATCCTCACCGGTGACGGCCGCGTCATCGTCGCCCGTGACGACAACGAGCACCACGACCTCTTCCGGGCCTTCCCCAACTCCTACGGCACCCTCGGCTACGCGCTGCGCCTGCGCATCAAGCTGCGCAAGGTCCATCCGTACGTGCGGCTCACCCACGTCAGGTTCACCGACGCCGACAAGTGCATGCTGGCCATGCAGGAGATCTGCGAGAGCATGGAGCACGACGGCGAGCCGGTCGACTTCGTCGACGGGGTCTTCTTCGGCCCGCAGGAGCTCTACCTCACCGTCGGCCGCTTCGCCGACCGGGCGCCCTACACCTCCGACTACACCGGCATGCGCATCTACTACCAGTCGATCCGGCAGCGCGGCCGCGACTGGCTGACCGTGCGCGACTACCTGTGGCGCTGGGACACCGACTGGTTCTGGTGCTCGCGCGCGTTCGGCGTGCAGCAGCCGATGGTCCGCACGTTCATGCCGCGCCGCTGGATGCGCTCCGACGTCTACCGCAGGCTCGTGGCCCTCGACCGCAAGCACGGCGTCACCGCCCGCATCGACCGCTGGCGCGGCCGGCCGGTGCAGGAGTCGGTCATCCAGGACGTCGAGGTGCCGGTCGAGCGGGGCGCGGAGTTCCTGGAGTTCTTCCACGGCGAGGTCGGCATGACGCCGGTCTGGATGTGCCCGCTGCGGGCGAGCTCCCGCTGGCCGCTCTACCCCCTGGAGCCCGGGAAGCTGTACGTGAACTTCGGTTTCTGGGGCATGGTGCCGCTGCCGCGGGGGCGGTTCGACGGCCACCACAACCGGCTCATCGAGAACGCGGTGCACGAGCTCGACGGGCACAAGTCGCTCTACTCGACGTCCTTCTACGGCCGCGACGAGTTCTGGCGGCTGTACAACGGCGACACCTACTGGCCGGTCAAGCGGGAATACGATCCGAGCGGCCGCCTGCTTGATCTGTACGACAAGTGTGTGCGGGGAAGGTGATGTGATGGCTCTCGCGTCCATCTTCGAGAAGATCGTCGGCACGGACGCCGGCATCGCGTTCATGGCGTATGACGGCAGCAAGGCGGGACCCGACGGCGCCGACGTCACCCTTGAGGTGAAGTCGCCCATCGCGGTGGCCTACCTGGCGCAGGCCCCCGGCGAGCTGGGGCTGGCCCGGGCGTACGTGTCGGGCCACATCGACGTGCACGGCGACCTCTACACCCTGCTCGACCGGATGTGGAACATCACGACCAACGACCTGACCCCGGCCGAGAAGGTCGCCGCGGTCCGCTCGCTGGGGCTCAAGCCGCTGCTCATGCGCGTCCCTGTGCCGCCGCAGGAGGTGCGCACCAGCGCGCTGGCCAGGCTGGGCTCGCGCCACGCCAAGCAGCGCGACGCCGAGGCCATCCACCACCACTACGACGTGTCCAACCGGTTCTACTCGTGGGTGCTCGGCCCCTCCATGGCCTACACCTGCGCCACCTTCCCCTCCGAGGACGCGACGCTGGAGGAGGCCCAGTTCGCCAAGTTCGACCTGGTGGCCCGCAAGCTCGGGCTCCGGGAGGGCATGCGGCTGCTCGACGTCGGCTGCGGCTGGGGCGGCATGGTCATCCACGCCGCCCAGCACTACGGCGTCAAGGCGCTCGGCGTGACGCTCAGCCGCCAGCAGGCCGAGTACGCGCAGAAGGCCATCGCCGAGGCCGGGCTGCAGGACCTCGCCGAGGTCCGCCACATGGACTACCGCGACGTCACCGAGAGCGACTTCGACGCCGTCAGCTCCATCGGCCTGACCGAGCACATCGGCAAGGACAACCTGCCCGCCTACTTCGGTTTCCTCAACGGCAAGCTCAAGCCCGGCGGCCGGCTGCTCAACCACTGCATCACCCGCCCCACCGGCAAGGAGAAGACGTTCAACAAGGGCGGCTTCATCAACCGCTACGTCTTCCCCGACGGGGAGCTGGAGTCGGTCGGCTACCTGATCAGGCAGATGGAGGACAACGGGTTCGAGATCCGCCACGAGGAGAACCTGCGCGAGCACTACGCCAAGACGCTGAGCCACTGGTGCGACAACCTGGACGCCAACTGGGAGGACGCGGTCCAGGAGGTCGGCATGGGCACCGCCCGCGTCTGGGCCCTCTACATGGCGGGCTGCATCGTCGGCTTCGAGCGCAACAAGATCCAGCTCCACCAGGTGCTCGGCGTCAAGCTGGATGACCAGGGGCGCTCCGGCATGCCGCTGCGCCCGTCCCGCGACTGGCCCTGATCAGCTCTCCAGCACCTCGTACAACGTCTTGGCGAACTCGGCCGGGTGCGTGAGGAAACCCACGTGCCCGCCGGGGAAGCCGGCGATGTCCAGCCCGAGCTCCTCGGCGAGGGCGAGGGCGGTGCGGTGGCCGACGGTGGACCCCGTCTCGCCGCCCGTGGCCAGCGTGAACTTGCCGCCCCGCAACGCCTCCAGGTCGGGCACGTAACGGACGAACGACCGCAGCTCGTACGCCACGCAGAAGGACATGTTGGCCTGGACCCGCGCCAGCATGTCGGCGACCGGAGGCGGCAGCCCGGCCGACGCCTCCGGCGGCGCGGCGACGCCGAGCAGGGCGCTCAGCGCCCGGACCGCCGCCGGCGCGCCCTCCCGCTCGTACGTCTCGTACACCTCCTGGAAGGCGGCGTGCCAGCGGTCGGCGTCGGGCAGCAGCTCGATGAGGAGCGGCTCGTGCGCGACCGCCGCGCGCACCTGCTCGGGACGGGCGGCCAGCAGGTCCATCACGACCATGCCGCCGTAGCTCGTGCCGAAGAGGTAGGCGGGCTCCCGGCAGAGCGCGCGCAGCAGCAGGTGCGCGTCGCGGGCGTGCTGGGGGATGCGCTGCTCGCCGATCGGGGAGGTCAGCCGGCTCCGCGAGTTGCCGCGCGGATCGTAGGTGATCACGGTGTAGTGGTCGGCGAGCAGTGCGGCCAGCGGCGCGAACGCGCCCGCGTCCCCCTCGCCGCCGTTCACCAGCAGCAGGACCGGGCCGGACCCGCGCAGCTCGTAGTACAGCTCGGCGCCGGGAACGGCGAGCGTGCCAGCTTCCATGCGATCCTCCGATGTTCGTGAGCCGTACACGAACAGATCGCGGACGCGGGGGAAAGCGTTTCGCTCCTGGGCCCCCTCCCTCCGGAAGGGGGCCTGCGGGGCTCAGCGCAGCTCGCGCTTGAGGATCTTGCCGGTGGCCGTCATCGGCAGCGCGTCGCGGAACTCCACGATCCTCGGGTACTTGTAGGCCGCCATGTTGTCCCTGGCCCAGGCGACGAGCTCGTCCTCGGTGAGGCTCGCGCCCGCGTCGAGGATGACGTACGCCTTGACCTCCTCGCCGTGGGAGTCGTGCGGCACGCCCACCACCGCCGCGAGCGAGACCGCCTCGTGCGTCATGAGGATCTCTTCCACCTCGCGCGGGTAGACGTTGAACCCGCCGCGGATGATCATGTCCTTGGCCCTGTCGATGATCGAGTAGTAGCCGTCGGCGTCGCGGGTGGCGATGTCGCCGGTGCGGAACCAGCCGTCGCGCATCACCTCGGCGCTCGCCTCGGGCCGGCCGTAGTAGCCCTTCATGATGTTGTGGCCGCGGATCGCGATCTCGCCGGGGCCCTCGCCCTCGACCGTCTTCCAGTCGTTGTCGATCAGCTTCATCTCCACGCCCCAGATCGGGGTGCCGATCGTGCCGGGCTTGGCCGGGCGGCCCGGCTGGTTGAAGCTGGCCACCGGGGCGGTCTCGGACAGGCCGTAGCCCTCCAGGATGCCGATGCCGAAGGTCTGCTCGAAGTCCTTGAGCACCTCGACGGGGGAGGCGGAGCCGCCCGCCACCGCGACCTGCAGCGTGGCCGGGGGCTCCGCGCCCTCGGCGTGGATCTTGGTGAGCATGGCCCAGTACATGGTCGGCACGCCCGCGAAGAACGTGGCCTCCTCGCGGCGCATCAGCTCCAGCGCCTCGCCCGGCTCGAAGCGCGGCATGAGCACCAGCTTGGCGCCGCGCATGAACCCGGTGTTCATGACCACCGTCTGCCCGAAGGAGTGGAACAGCGGCAGCACGCCCATGTAGGTGTCGCCGTTCTCCGAGCGCGGGAACATCTTGTCGTTGACCATGACGTTCATCAGCATGTTCTGGTGGCTCAGCTCGGCGCCCTTGGGCTGGCCGGTGGTGCCCGAGGTGTAGAGGATGACGGCGGTGTCGTCGGCCGAGGTCTGCACGGTCTCGAACTCGCCGGACATGCCGTTCAGCGCCGCCCAGACCGACTCCCCGTACTCCGACTCGGTCGCCAGCGGCGTGGCCGGCAGCACGAAGAAGTGGTCGCAGCCCTCGGCCCCCTCGAACCCCGCCCGGCCGCGCTCGCCCAGCGGCAGCTCGGGCGTGCCCTCGAAGCAGAACAGCGCCTTGGCGTCGCTGTCGTCCAGGTGGTAAGTGATCTCCCTGGACTGCAGCAGCACGTTGAGCGGCACCACGGTCGCCCCGGCCTTGAGGATGCCGAAGTAGACGAACGGGAAGTACGGCAGGTTGGGACAGGCGATCGCGACCTTGTCGCCCTTGCCGATGCCCCGCGAGACCAGCAGGTTCGCGACCTGGTTGGCCACGGTGTCGATCATGGAGTACGGCAGCAGCATGTCGCCGAAGACGACGGCCGTGTTCTCCGGAGTGTTCCTGGCACTGTCTTCCAGGACGATCGACAGGTTGAGCATGACGCCTTCCCTCCTTGTTGGGCCTTCGGCCACATCTTCGCAGCGGGGGCATACCAACCGGTAGGTAGCTCAGGTTACAGATGCATATGGACGCGATGCCGCCGCTGGAGTAAGCAAGTAACAAGTTACTCGCCCCTGGGAGGGGTCCATGGAGTACGACTACGTGATCGTCGGAGCCGGTTCGGCGGGGTGCGTGCTGGCGGCCAGGCTCTCGGCCGACCCCGCGGTGTCCGTGGCGCTCGTCGAGGCCGGCGGCCAGGACGACAAGCTCGAGATCCGCATGCCCCTCGGGTTCCCCAAACTCTTCAAGACCCCGTACGACTGGGACTTCACCACCGCGAAGCAGGGCGAGATGGCCGGGCGCGAGCTCTACTGGCCGCGCGGGCGGGTCCTCGGCGGCTCCTCCTCGCTGAACGCCCAGATGTGGGTGCGCGGCTGCGCCCTGGACTACGACCAGTGGCGGATCCCCGGCTGGGGGTACGAGGACGTGCTGCCGTACTTCCACCGGGCCGAGCGCCGCGTCGGCAGCAACCACGGCGGCGTCTACGGGACCACCGGCCCGCTGCTCATCTCCGAGCTGCGCAGCCCCAACGTCACCACCGCCGCGTTCCTCAAGGCCTGCGAGGAGCTCGGGTTACGCCGCCTGGACGAGCTCAACGGCCCGTCCAACGAGGGCTACAGCCCCACCCCCGTGACCCAGGACCGGGGCCGCCGCTGGAGCGCCGCGGACGCGTACCTGCGCCCCGCGCTGCCCCGGCCGAACCTCACCGTGATCATCGAGGCCCCCGTGGACCGGATCACGATCGAGGACGGGCGCGCCACCGGCATCGAGCACAGCGGCGGCGCCCAGATCAGGGCGAGGCGCGAGGTCATCCTGTCGGCGGGCGCCATCGGCTCCCCCCACCTGCTCATGCGCTCCGGCGTCGGGGCCGGCGACGAACTGCGCGACGCCGGCGTGCCGGTCGTGCGCGACCTCCCCGAGGTCGGCAAGAACCTTCAGGACCACCTGTCCACCGGCGCCTTCGTCTCCTGCACCAAGCCCGTCACCCTCACCAGGGCGGAGTCCGTCGCCAACCTGCTGCGCTACCTGGTGTTCCGCTCCGGCATGCTCACCTCGAACGTGGGCGAGGCGGTCGCCTTCATCAGGACCTCCCCGGAGGAGCCGGCCCCCGACATCGAGCTGATCTACGCCCCGGTGCCGTTCAAGGACCACGGCCTCACCCCGCCCACCGGCCACGGGCTGACCGTCGGCGTCGTGCTGCTGCAGCCCGAGAGCCGGGGCAGGATCGGCCTGAACGGCCGCGAGGTGGTGGTCGACCCCGCCTACCTGAGCGCCGGCGTCGACGTCGAACGGCTGACGGCCGGGCTCAAGACGGCCAAGCAGGTGTTCGCCACCAACGCGATGAAGCAGTACGCGGGCGGGCCGATGCCCCCGTACACCATGCCGGAGAGCGACGAGGAGATCGCCCAGTGGATCAGGGAACGCGGCGAGACCCTCTACCACCCCGTCGGCACCTGCCGGATGGGCGTGGACGAGGCGTCGGTCGTGGACCCGTCGCTGCGCGTGCGCGGCGTGGCGGGGCTGCGGGTGGCGGACGCCTCCGTCATGCCGACCCTCAACCGGGGCCACACCCATGCCCCGGCGGTGATGATCGGTGAGAAGGCGGCCGACCTGATCGCCGAAAGCTGATCGGCCCCGGACGCCCCCGCACGGGCGTCCGGAATGTTAGGTTGCGCAGTCATGGAGATCAGAACCGTCCACGCCAACGGGGTGGAGTTCTCGTATCTGACCGTGGGGGACGGGCCGCTGGCGCTGTGCCTGCACGGCTTCCCCGACACCGCGCACACCTGGCGTCACCTGCTGCCCGAGCTCGCCGGGCGCGGCTACCGCGCGGTCGCGCCCTTCACCCGCGGCTACGCGCCGACCGAGATCCCCGCCGACGCCGCCTACGAGGGCGCCGCGCTCGCCGCCGACGTCCTCGCGCTGCACGAGGAGCTCGGCGGCGACGAGCGCGCGGTGCTCGTCGGGCACGACTGGGGGGCGTTCCCCGCGTACGCGGTCGCCGACCGGTTCCGGGCGGCCGTGACCATGGCGGTCCCGCCGCCCGCCGCGCTGCTCGCCGGGCTGATGGACTACGACCAGCTCAAGCGGTCGTTCTACGTGTTCCTCTTCCAGACGCCGCTGGCCGAGTCGGCCGCCGCCACCCCGGGGTTCCTGGACCGGCTCTGGCAGGACTGGTCGCCCGGCTACGACGCCTCCGACGACCTCGCCTTCGTGCGCCGCAGCATCGGGGAGCCGGCCAACCTGGCGGCGGCCATCGGCTACTACCGGGCCATGATGGGCACCACCCCGCCCTCCGGGCGCTACCCGGATCCGGGCAGGGCGGAGTCGACGCCCATCCTCTACCTGCACGGCGACCTCGACGGCTGCCTCGCGCCCGACGTGGTCAAGCAGGCACTGCCGCACCTGCCGCCGGGCTCCCGCGCCGAGCTGGTGCCCGGCGCGGGCCACTTCCTGCACCTGGAGCGGCCGGACGTGGTCAACCGGCTCGTCCTCGACTGGCTCGCCGCCGTTCCCTGAGCCGCAGCACGGCCAGTACGGGGTGCCGCCCCGAGAGGCTGACCTCCACCCGCTCCACGGTCTCGAACCCCGGCGGGTCCCCGCCTTCGTCGTACGACAACGCCACCACCAGCCCGTCGCGGGCCAGCACGCGGCGGATCTCCCGCCACAGCCGTTCCGGCTCCCGGGCGAGCTCACCGGCGGGCGGCACCTGACGCCCCCACGGCGGATTCACCAGCACCCGATCGACACTGCCCCCGGCCACCGGCACCCGCCCGGCGTCAGCCACCCCCCACCGGAACCTCGTGCCCCTGCCCGTGCGGATCCCGCCGGCCGGGCCGCGGAGGTCAGCCGTGCGGCGGGGTGCGCCGTCCGCGCCGTCCGCGCCGTTCTCGGCGTGGCGGGCGTTCTCGCGGGCGGCGGCGATGGCGGCCGGGTCGTGGTCGAGGCCCAATAGGAGGGCCTGCGGCGCGAGCGTGGCGGCCTCGATGAGGGTGGTGCCCGCGCCGCAGCACGGGTCCAGGACCGTGCGCGCCCCGGCGAGCCGGGCCAGACCGGCCATGGCGGCGGCCAGCGGCGGGTGCAGGGTGCCCCGGATCGAGGCCGTCTTGTACGGCCTGCGGTGCAGCGGCCGGCCCGCGATCCGTACCGCGATCACCGCCCGGTCGCCCTCGATCGTGACCCGCCACGCGACGCACCCGCCGGGCGGCGCCGCGCCGCCCGAGCGCGAGTGGTACGGCGACCCCAGCCGCCGCGCCAGCTCCGCCCCGACGGCGTCCTCGATCTCGAACCGCGTGTAGTTGCGCCGCCCCACGAACGACGCCGAGACCTCGATCCCCGGCTGCGCGGGGACGCCGGGGTGCGTGATCGTAAGGGCGGCGGCGGCCAGGCGGCGCAGGGCCGCGCGGGCGGGCCCGACACCGTCCACGACGGCCGCCACCAGCAGCACGTCGTCGGCCGTCCGCAGCCCTGTCAGCCCGGCCCAGGAGCCCGAGGGCTCGAACCACACCTCACGATGGCGCAGCCCGCTCACCCGGCCCAGCCGTGAATTCCGGATCTCCGCGGCGACCAGCGGTTCGATGCCACGAACCGACCGTGCCACGGCAAGAGTGTGCGCGGAAGAACGCGCCCGGCGTCCCTCCGCAGGTTGCGAATCTCGCACCTGTCTTCTCCCACGTCGCGACCCGGGACGGCGGCAGGCCGTCCCGCATCGCCGGCGGTGGGTCGTCCGCGACCCGCCGGCGGGTCGCTAACGCAGGTAGAAGAACGTCACGCGGTCACCTTAGCGATCATCCGCCGGCGACCACCACGGGTTTTCCACCAGGCCCGCGTCAACGCAGTGACACCGTCGTGAGCCCCGGATACGCCCTGATCTCGGCCTCGGTGAACCGCCCGGTCACCCACCGGCCGCGCGAGAACAGCTCGGTCTGGTCGGCGTGGTGCGGCGAGGTCGAGTCGGCCGACAGGGAGTACGTCAGCACGGTGCGGGCGCGCGGCCCGGACGGCGTCAGCTCCACGGCCATCAGGAAGCTGGAGCCGGTGTCGACGTCCTCATAGCGGCCTTCCTCGCCGAGCGCGCCGCGGGCGCGGATCCGGTCGAAGCACCCCTCCGCCTCGGTGCAGCCCGGCACCGGGACGGCGCCGTACCACTGGGCCTGCCCCGGCGTCAGCGTCAGCGGGAGGTCGTTGACCCTGAAGAACCGCACGGCGTCGGCCAGCGCGGCCGGCACCGCCGGGTCGGCGAGGTCGAGCCCGCGCGGTGTGGTGAGCGGGTGCTCGGGGTCGAACGGCACCTTCCACCAGCTCCTCGGCGGGATGACCCCGCCGTCGGGCCGTCTCCGCGGGCGGTGCAGGCCCAGGAAGAACTCACGCCACAGGATCGCGCCACGGCTGTCCAGGCGGGCCCGCCCGTCCCAGGCCGTCAGCGTGGCGCAGGCCCGGCGGACGTCGACCTTCTCGCCGTCGCTCGCCGTCATCACGGGCTTGGCCCGGCACAGCGCGCGCAGATCCGGGCGGAGCAGCTCGGCACTCAGGTTGCGCTTGCCCGTCGCCGTCCGCTGGAGAGTGTCCAGCGTGAAGCCGGGGGCGCCGAGCCCGTCGTCGCCCGACAGCCGCTGGGCGATCATGTCGAGGCCGACCCGGGTGCGCAGGTCCCGTTGTGTGCGGGTGTCGCCGAAGATGCGCGGATAGTCGGTGAGCGGGGCGTCCGGGTTGGTCAGCCAGGGGTCGGCGTTGGCGTTGGTCACGTAGTCGGCGCGGGCCAGCCGGGGCTGGGCGGCGGGGCCGAAGACGCCCGGCTCGATCGCGTCCGCGTCCTCGCCCCACAGGCAGGCCGACGTGGACCCGTCCAAAATGAGCGTCTCGGGGTCGTCCCCGGCGCGGCAGCGATCCGCCTGCTCGTCGGTGACGTGCGGGACCACCGAGGCGTCGGCGAAGTACGTCTCGCCGCCGGCGTCCGCGGCGAGCGTGTAGACGAAGGGCATCCCCTGGTAGGTGTCCTGCGCGCGGCGCAGCCCGGCCAGGTCGCGGGCGGCGCCGATGGCCAGCCACTCGTCGGCGAAGCGCAGATTGGCGGCGTTGACGTCGGCCAGGGCGATCGCCGTCCCCTCCGTCCAGCCGGCGGCCAGCACCGGGCCGTACCTGGAGGTGTACAGGGTGGTGGCGACGGCGCGGGTCGCGCCCCCGGCGTCCCGGACGGTGACCGACACCTCCTGCCGGCCCATCGGCTCGGGCCGGCCGTCCACCAGGTACGTGGTGCGCCGGCCCGGCACCAGCTTGAGCCGGTACAGGGTGAAGCGCTGGGCGTGGGAGACGGTGTGCGTCCAGGCCACGCTCGCGTTGTGGCCGATCTGGACCATGGGGGTGCCGTACAGGCTGCCGCCCGACACGTCGAGCACGCCCGGGATGGTCAGGTGGACCTGGTAGAAGCGGCGGCTGCCGTTCCACGGGAAGTGGGGGTCGGCCAGCAGCATGCCGTGACCGCTGCGGGTGGCCTCGCGCCCGAGGGCGTAGGCGTTGCTGCCGGGGGCGCTCACCTTCTTCTTCCTGTCCGGCTGCTTCGCCTCCTCTTCCTCCTGCCCGGAGGCGGCGATGGCCTCCTTGAACGAGGAGCTTCCGGCCAGGCGGCCGAGGTCGAGCAGGTTCATCCAGACGTCCGTGGCGGTGATGGGGCCGACCCAGTCCTTGCCCCGGCAGGCCGGGTCGGGCAACCCGGCCACGCCCGTCTCGCTCAGGTAGCGGTTGAACCCGGCCACGTAGCCGTCCACGAGCGCCCGCACCTCGGCACCGGGGCCGTGGGGCGCCGGGCGGGCGAGCACCCGGCGCAGCACGCCCGACGCGTGGACGCTCTTGTAGTACACGTCGCTGGCCAGGTTGGAGACCGGGTCGACGGCGTCGTCCGACATCGCCTCCGCGCCGAAGTGGCGCGACCGCTCGCCGCGCAGGGTGAGCGCCCACGAGGCCATGACGCACAGGTTGTCCTCCGCGAAGGCGTAACCGTAGCCGTAGCCGAGGCCGCCGTGGTCCTTCGCGGAGATGTGCGGAATGCCGTACTCGGTGCGCCTGATGTCGGCGGCGTAGCGGCCTTCGGCGGCCCCCGCCGGCCCGGGCGCCGCCACGAGGAGGGAGGCGGCCAGCGCGGCCGCGAGCGGCGCGGCCAGCCGCCGGACACATGTCTTGATCATCGGCGGTCCTATTCGAAGCGGGCGTTGTCGGGGGTGGTCACGCGCTTGAGCAGCGGCAGACCGGCGAGGGCGATCAGCAGGGCGGCCAGCAGCCCGCCGCCGACGGTGAGGAAGTAGGCGGGGCCCGGCATCGTCGCCGGGGCGCTCTTGATCGCCAGCTGGTCGATCACCGGCCCGGCCACGCCGAAGCCCGCGCCCGCCGCCACCAGGGCGGCCAGCACCACCGGGACGGCCGTCTCCAGCAGCATCACCCTGGAAAGCGTCCGTGTCGGCGTGCCGCACAGCCGCAGCAGCGTGAACGGCTGCCTGCGCTCCACCACGCCGCCGGCGACCGCCACCAGCAGGCCGCAGCCCGCCACCAGCAGGGTCAGCGCGACGATGGCCAGCGCGACGCGTTCCACCTGGTCCAGCAGCACCGCGCGGGCCCGGGTGACCTCGGCGAAGGTCTGCGGTGTCTCGGCGCTGCCGGAGAGGGCGACGTACGGGTTGAGCAGCGTACGGATCCGCTCACGGACGACCGGGTCGGCCGCGTGGATCAGCACCGCGGCCAGGGGCCGGTCGGCTGTGGCCGTGTCGGCCTTGTTGCCCGCGTCCACGACCGGCAGGTTGCGGTCGACGGAGAGCATGTTGTCGCTGGTCAGCAGTCGGTTGAGGTCGGCCGTCACCGCGTGGACGCCCGGGGCGCACCGGCCGAGCGCCGGGAAGGCGGCCAGGGCGTCGCATTCGACCACGTGCCCGAGCAGGAAGTCGAGCCTGCAGCCGGGGCCCGGGTCGCACGGCGGAGGGCCGTCGGGCAAGGCAGGCGTATCGGCCCTGCGGTAGATCGGCAGCACGGTGACGCCGGGATGGGCGCGTAACTTGGCCAGCAGCTCGGCCGCCGTGGCGGGCGGCAGAGGCTGACCCTCGGCGGCGTCGGCGTACCCGAACGGCGCCCGCATGACCTCGTTCAGCGTGCCGCCACCCGCCGCCTCCTGGCCCGAGACGACGGCGGGCACGATCCCGGCGACGGCCGTGCCGATGAAGACCGCCAGCACGATCCCGTTCACCGACCGGAAGGCCCCCTTCGGGTCGGCCGCCAGCCGCTGCGCTGCCAGCAACGTCGCCGCGCCGCGCGTGACGCGGGCGGCCAGCCGCGCGGCCAGCATCGTCAGCCACGGCCCGGCCACCACGAGACCGACCATGATCAGCGCCAGGCCGGCGTCGACGAGCACCGCGTCCGGGTCCTCGCCGCCCGCGAACACCGGGCCCGCGAACAGCCCCAGCCCCGCCAGCAGAGGGAGCACCCGCCACCATCCCGGGGCGGCGGCCCGCACCTTACGCGCCGCGCCGAGCGGTGTGATCCGCACCCGGCGCAGCGACCACAGCGCGGCGCCGGCGGCGGCGAACGGCACGCCCGCGACCACGGCGCCGTATTGGAGCGCGGTCGGCGCGACCACGTCGGGGAAGAAGCGGGAGCCGGTGACGGCGACGCCGGCCAGGGCGGGCCGCACCGCCTGGAAGACCGCGACGCCGGCGAGCGCGCCCAGCAGCGCGCCGAGCGCCGCGTCCACCGACGCGATCACGTTGATCTGCCGCGCGGTGGCGCCCGCCAGCCTGATCGCCGCGAAGCGCGCCTCGCGGCGGGCGGAGGCCAGCCGGGTGGCCGTGCCGACGAGGACGAACAGCGGGAAGATCAGGCCGATGGCGGCGATGCCGAAGCCGTGCTCGTAGAGGGCCGCGGTGTCGTCCGCGGGCGGGGTGGTGGCGACGGCGTCGACGGCCACGGTGCCGGCCATAGCGGCCAGCTCGCCGGGGGTCCGGCCGACGACCACGACCAGGTCATCAGGGCCGGACAGCGCCGCCCGCCCGATCAGCCCGGCGCGGTCGCCGGGGAAGCGGCCGGCGAGCTGCTCGCGCGGCACGGCGTCCATCAGCTCGGCGAGCGCGGGCGAGACGTAGTGGCGCCCCGCGCCGGGCAGCTCGGGGACGCCGGGCACGGCCGGCGTGGGCGTTCCGTCGAGGACGGCGACGTCGAGCCGCTTGATCGGGCGGCCGGCGTAGGAGTCCTGGCGGTGGTTCCACAGCACGGCGCCCGGGGTGGCGCCCAGGGCCCAGCCGCCCGGCGCGGAGCCGGTCGTGCACTCCCAGCACGGGCGGTCAGCGGTAACCTGGAAGGCGTTGAACAGCGCCACCGTGGACAGCAGCACCGTCACCCCCATCGCGACGGACGCGGTGACGAGCGCCAGCCGGACGGCCGCCTCCCGGCCGCCGCGCAGCGACAGCCGCAGGCCCAGCCAGAGCGTCATCGGACGGCCCCGCCGGCGTAGGGGTCGGTGACCTTGCCGTCACGCACCATGACCTCCCGGTCGGCGCAGGCGGCGACGCGGGCGTCGTGGGTCACCACGATCACGGTCACGCCCTCCTGACGGGCCAGGCCGACGAGCAGTTCCATGACCTTCTCGCCGGCGAGCGAGTCGAGCGCGCCGGTGGGCTCGTCCGCGAAGATCACCTGGGGCCGCGTCACCAGCGCCCTGGCGATCGCCACCCGCTGCGCCTGCCCTCCGGACAGCTCGCCGGTGCGCCGCTCGCCCAGGTCGTCCAGCTCCAGCCGCCGCAGCCAGCCGCGCGCCCGATGGTAGGCCTGCTTGCGCCCGGCCCTGCCGAGCAGCAGCGGCAGGGCGACGTTGTCGGCCACCGTGAGCTCCGGCACCAGCTGGCCGAACTGGAAGACGAAGCCGAACGCCGTGCGGCGCAGCTCGGACCGCCTGGCGTCGCTCAGGGTGTCCAGCCGCCGCCCGCCGAACCAGACCTCGCCCGCGTCGGGGGTGAAGACGCCGGCCAGACAGTGGAGCAGCGTGGACTTGCCGGAGCCGCTCGGGCCCATGATCGCCAGGATCTCCCCCGCGGTCACGGAGAGGTTCGCCTCGCGCAGCGCCCGCGTACGGCCGTGGGAGCGGTCGACGGAGCGGGCCTCCAGCAACGGTCCGGGCACAGGAAGGCCGTCGACGGTCATGACTGCCGCACCGTCTCCGCCAGCGCGCCCAGGCGGGCCGTGGTCACGTCGATCCAGCGCAGGTCGGCCTCCAGGTGGAACAGGGCGTGGTCGGCGAGCAGGGCGTCGACCAGGGCGCCGGAGCGTTTGATCTCCGACAGCTCACGCATGCGCCGCATGTGGGTGGCGCGCTGCGCGTCGAGATAGCCGTGCGCGTCGTGGCCCAGCATCAGCGCCAGCACGACCTTCGTGAACAGGACCGTCTGCAGCAGCGGCTCCGCGGCCACCGGCTCGGCCAGCCACGCCTCCACCTCCTGCCTGCCGACCGGGGTGATGGCGTAGCGCTTGCGGTCCGGGCCCTCACCGGGCTCGCTCTGACCGGCCGTGACCTTGCCGTCCCTGGCCAGGCGGCCGAGCGTGGAGTAGACCTGCCCGAAGGGGAGCGGCTTGCCCCGGCCGAAGTAGGTGTCGTAGGCGCGCTTCAGGTCGTATCCGTAGCTGGGCTCGCGATCCAGCAGGCCCAGGAGGGCCAGGGGGACTGTCATGGCGGACGACTATACACCGGAGGTATATACCCGGTGTATACGTGGCTCCGGATGAAAGGTACGTACGGTGTACGTGCAAAGTGTTGACGCGGAACCGCCCATGCTCGAATGATGGGCACCATGAGCGTCCTCGACTTCGACCTGTCGGACACCCACTTCTGGGCCAGGCCCATGTCGGAGCGGAGGCAGGCCTTCGACCTGCTGCGCCGGCGTGCGGCGCCGGCCTTCTTCGCGGAGCCGGAGATCTCCTTCGCGCCCAGGGGTCCCGGCTACCACGCCCTGGTCAAGCATGCCGACATCCTCGAAGCCAGCCGCAACCCGGAGGTCTTCTGCTCCGGCGACGGCGGCGCGACGAACATCCCCGACATGCCGGCGGAGTTCACCGAGTACTTCGGCTCCATGATCAACATGGACGACCCGCGCCACGCCCGCCTGCGCCGCATCGTCTCCCGGGCCTTCACGCCCAAGATGATCAAGCAGTTCGAGTCGGACGTCGACACCGCCGCCGCGAAGATCGTCGACGACCTCCTCGCCAACGGCACCGGCTGCGACTTCGTCACCGAGGTCGCAGCCCGCCTGCCCCTGAAGATCATCTGCGACATGATGGGCATCCCGGAGCGCGACTACCAGTTCGTCTTCGAGCGCTCCAACATGATCCTCGGCGGCTTCGACCCCGAGTACGTCGGCACCGACGTCGAGGGCATCGCCGAGCGCCTGCTCACCGCCGGCATGGAGCTCCAGCAGCTCGTCCAGGACCTGGCCGCCCACCGCGCCGACAACCCGACGAGCGACCTCACCTCCTCGCTGGTCAACGCCAACATCGACGGCGAGCGGCTGACCATGCAGGAGCTCGGCTCGTTCTTCATCCTGCTCGTCGTGGCGGGCAACGAGACCACCCGCAACGCCATCTCGTACGGACTGCGCCTGCTCACCAAGAACCCCGAGCAGCGCGAGCTCTGGAGCCAGGACTTCGACAAGCATGCGCCGACCGCGGTCGAGGAGATCGTCCGCCTCGCGTCACCGGTCAACTTCATGCGCCGCAAGGTCACCCGCGACCACGTCATGAACGGCAACCCGTACCGCGCGGGCGAGAAGATCGTGCTCTACTACTGGGCCGCCAACCGCGACCCCGAGGTGTTCGACGACCCCGAGCGCTTCGACATCACCCGCCACCCCAACCCGCACGTCGGCTTCGGCGGGCCGGGGCCGCACTTCTGCCTCGGCGCCCACCTGGCGCGCCGCGAGATCACGGTGATGTTCCGCGAGCTGCTGCGGCGCGTCCCCGGCATCGAGGGTCACAACCCGGACCGGCTGCACTCCAGCTTCATCAACGGGATCAAGCACATGGAGTGCAGGTTCTGACGGTCAGCCCTGGGAGATCAGGCGCAGCCGCTTGACGACGGTGTTGACGTCCGGCAGCAGCGCCTTGCCCTCCGCGGGCACCGACATGAAGACGATCGCCGGCACGTCGCCGCCCGTGTTGATCGCGGCGGCGACGACCGTGGCCTTCTCGGTGGGCGAGGTGAGCGAGTAGGCGATCAGCCTGCCCGTGCTGTCGCCCACCTTCAGCGACTGCTGGGCGATCTTGCGCACCTTGTTGCCGTCCGCGTAGAGCCGCTTGCGCGCGTCGACCACGACCGCCTTGATCACCGGCTCCAGGTCGTCCGGAGAGGTGTACCTGCCCGCCAGCTTGGCGGGCAGCGGGCCGGTCAGCACCTGGGCGGCCAGGTCGTCGCCGACCATGGCGTACTGGCGCGTGTCGTACCCGTAGGTGCCCTTGACCGTCGGCCGCTCGTCGAGCCGCCAGGTGCCGCCGAGCCGGGGGACCTGGATGCCCGCCTGCGGGTCCTGGACCGTGCCGGTCACCGGCGACGCGTTGCCCTTGTACGCGGGCAGCCTGCCGATCGTGACGGACGTCTTCCTCGGGGTGGCGGGGGCCGACTGGGACGGGGTGGCCTGCGCCGCGGACTTGCCCGGGTCCTCGCTCGCCAGCGGGCCGGCGATGAACGCCCACAGCAGCGCGATCACCAGGGCTACGGCCGCCGAGCTGGCCAGGGCGTAGATCCACAGCGGCTTGCCGGGCTCGTCCAGCGACTCCGGCTCGCCCATCGCCTGGTAGTTGTCGCCGAAGACGGTGTTCCAGAGCTCCTGCTGGCGCTCGGGGGGAGGGGTGCGGGAGCCGCTGATCTGACCGGCCGTCACGAACGGGCGGTCAGGGTCGGAGGGGTCCCGGCTGAGGTTCGCCCCGGGCCTGCCCTGCTCGGTCCCGGGCCCACCATGACCATGCCCTGCAGGCCCGCCAGGTCCGCTCGGACCGTACGGGCCGTCGGCCCCGCCGTACGGACCGTCTGTTCCGCCGTGACCCCCAGGTCCGTAGGGGCCGTCGGCTCCGCCGGGCCCGCCAGGTCCGTAAGGGCCGTCGGCTCCGCCGTGACCGCCAGGGCCGTAGGGCCCGTCGGGCCCGCTGGGACCGTAAGGGCCGTCGGCTCCGCCTCGTCCGCCGTGGCCCGGCCCTCCGGGGCCGCCCGGCCCGTGGGAGCCGCCGGACCCGCCGGGACCGTACGGTCCACCGGGCACGCCGCCAGGCCCCCCGGAACCACCGTGACTACCGGAACCACCGGAACCGCCAAGGCCGCCGGAACCGCCTGGGCCGCCTCCGCCTGGACCGGCCGGGGCTTCCACGCCCGCTCCGGCGTGCGCGGCCCGTGCGCCGGGGCCGGCGTAGCCCTCCGGGCCGCCCGCGCCGGGGTAGCCGTTGCGCGCGCCGGGGTCGGCGACACCCTGCCCGCCGTACCCGTCGGAACCCCCGGGGTTGCCGTACCGGTTGGCGCCGTATCCGTCCATGCCGCCGGAGCCGCCGGAGCCGCCGGAGCCGTAAGCGTCCGTGCGCCCGGAACCGCCGCCACCGGGGCTGCTGTATCCGTCCATGCCGCCGGAACCGGCGTGGCCGTCCGCGCCGCCGTACCTGTCGGAGCGTCCAGGACCGCCGTAGGTGTCCGGGTGGCTGGGTACGGGGTTGGCGCCGGAACCGGTGAGGCTTGCTCGTCCGTACATCATCGTGTGCTCGTCGGCGGCGGCGGCGGAGCTGCGCGCGCGTCCCGGGTGGTCGTCGAGCCCGCCAGGACCGTACGAGCCGAGGATCGCGGCGTCCGGGTCCACCGGGGCGGGCTGCAGGTCGGGCACCCGGTTCATGGTCATCGTCCCGTCCAGCGGGTCGCCGGGGCGGGAGGTGTCGGCCTGCTGCGGCCAGGGGGCGGGGGAGTTCAGGTTCGACCAGGCGTCGGAGTAGGACGAGGCCGGCGGCTCGGACCAGGCGGGCACCGGGTCCTTGACCGGCGGCGGCTCCGGCCACGAGGGCTGGGCGGCGGGCGGCGCCTCGGGCCAGGAGGCGCCCCGCGAGGCGGACGGGGCGTCCGGCCACGACGCGGGCGGGGACGACGGGCCCTGCGAGCCCGCGTCGGGCCAGGCGGGGGCGGACGGCGGCGTCTCGGGCCAGGACGGGCCGGGCGGCCGGGACGTGGGAGCGCCGCCCTGCCGGGCGTCCGGCCACGCGGTGGGAATGTCGTCGCGGGGCGGCTCCGGCCACGAGGGCTGAGAGCCTGGCGCCTCGGGCCACGCGGTGGGCACGTCCTGCCGCGGAACTTCGGGCCAGGAGGGTGGCCGGTGCGACGCTCCGGAATTCTCCGATGCCATGGGTTCCGGCCCTCCTGAGCGCTTGTCCGGACTCGACGTACCGTGCATGATCTCATGGGATTTTCCAAGAGAGTCAGCCGACTCCGCAGCGAAACGGGCGAAGCCATGCGGATCGGTCGGCGGATCCTGCATCGGCAGGTCGGCCCCCGAACGTTCCGGTCCAGCTGAGTGCACCACGGTGACGAGCGTATTCTAATGGGACATATGAGGTCACAACGGATAGATCACCATCAGGTCTCGCGAGCCTGAAGGGTCCATTGTGCCCTCGTACCTCGATCGGCCGCCCGCATTCAGCCGAAGACGTGCGCTAGGCTTGACGTATGCGTTCCGCGACCCTGCTCCTTACCGGGCCGCGACGGTTCTGAGTTCCTCGCCGTCGCGGCTGCCCCTCGTCCTGGTCACGGGGGGTTTTCTTATGGGTCCGAGTCCGAGTCAATCAGAAGGACAACCGCCGTGAGTGAGTACGACCCGCAGGCGCTGCAGGCCAAGTGGCAGCCGCGCTGGGAGGAGATGGACCCGTTCCGGGCGAGCGAGGACGCCGCCGATCCCCGTGAGCGGCGCTACCTGCTCGACATGTTCCCCTACCCGTCGGGTGACCTCCACATGGGCCACGGCGAGGTCTTCGCCCTGGCGGACGTCATCGCGCGCTACTGGTTCCAGCGCGGCTACAACGTCCTGCACCCCATCGGCTGGGACTCCTTCGGCCTGCCCGCCGAGAACGCCGCGATCAAGCGCGACGCCCACCCCGCGGAGTGGACCTACCGCAACATCGAGACGCAGGCCAACTCGTTCAAGCGCTACGGCATCTCCTTCGACTGGTCGCGCCGCCTGCACACGAGCGACCCCGACTACTTCCACTGGAACCAGTGGCTGTTCAACCGCTTCTTCGAGCGCGGCCTCGCCTACCGCAAGGGCGGCCTGGTCAACTGGTGCCCCAACGACCAGACCGTGCTGGCCAACGAGCAGGTCGTGGCCGGCAAGTGCGAGCGGTGCGGCGCCGACGTCATCAGGCGCGAGCTCACGCAGTGGTACTTCAAGATCACCGACTACGCGCAGCGCCTGCTCGACGACATGGACCAGCTGGAGGGCGGCTGGCCCGAGCGCGTGATGACCATGCAGCGCAACTGGATCGGCCGGTCCGAGGGCGCCGACGTGGTCTTCGAGATCGTGGGCCGCGACGAGCCGGTGCACGTCTTCACCACCCGGCCCGACACCCTGTTCGGCGCCACGTTCTTCGTGGTCGCCGTCGACGCGGCGCTGGCCGACGAGATCGTCACCGACGAGCACCGCCCGGCCTTCGAGGCCTACCGCGCCGAGGTCGCCAAGCTGAGCGACATCGAGCGGCTGTCCACCGAGAAGGAGAAGACGGGCGTCTTCCTGGGCCGCCACGCGATCAACCCGGTCAACGGCGAGCGCATCCCCGTCTGGGCGGCCGACTACGTGCTGTCCGACTACGGCCACGGCGCCATCATGGCGGTGCCCGCCCACGACCAGCGCGACCTCGACTTCGCCAGGAAGTTCGGCCTGCCGGTGCGGGTGGTGGTCCACACCGGGCTGGCCGACCCCGGCGAGACCGGCGTCGCCACCTCGGGCGAGGGCGAGATGGTCAACTCCGGGCCGCTCGACGGGCTGGGCAAGGCCGAGGCCATCGCCGAGATCATCCAGGTCCTGGAGGCCGAGGGCAGGGGCCGCGGCGCGGTCAACTTCCGGCTGCGCGACTGGCTGCTGTCCCGCCAGCGCTACTGGGGCACGCCGATCCCGATCATCCACTGCCCCGACTGCGGCGAGGTGCCCGTCCCCGACGAGCAGCTCCCCGTCACCCTGCCCGACCTGCGCGGCGAGGCGCTGGCGCCGAAGGGCGTCAGCCCGCTGGCCAGCGCGACCGACTGGGTCAACGTCGACTGCCCCAAGTGCGGCGGCCGCGCCCAGCGCGACACCGACACGATGGACACCTTCGTCGACTCGTCGTGGTACTTCCTGCGTTACTGCTCGCCGGGCTACACCGACGGCCCGTTCGACGTCGAGCAGGTGCGCAGGTGGGGCCCGATCGACCAGTACGTCGGCGGGGTCGAGCACGCCGTGCTCCACCTGCTCTACTCCCGGTTCTTCACCAAGGTCCTGTACGACATGGGCATGGTCGGCTTCACCGAGCCGTTCCTGCGCCTGCTCAACCAGGGCCAGGTCATCAACGGCGGCAAGGCGATGTCCAAGTCGCTGGGCAACGGCGTCGACCTGGGCAAGCAGATCGACGACTTCGGCGTCGACGCGGTGCGCCTGACCATGGTCTTCGCCGGCCCGCCCGAGGACGACATCGACTGGGCCGACGTCTCGCCCGCCGCGTCGCAGAAGTTCCTGGCCCGCGCGCTGCGCGTGATGTCGGAGGTGACCAGCGAGCCCGGCGTCCCGTTCGAGGGCGGCGACGTCGAGCTGCGCAAGGTCACCCACCGCACGATCGACGAGGTCACCAAGCTGGTCGACTCCCACCGCTTCAACGTCGCGGTGGCCCGCATGATGGAGCTGACCACCGCCGCCCGGCGGGCGATCGACTCCGGGCCCGGCGCCGCCGACCCGGCCGTCCGCGAGGCGGCCGAGACGCTGGCCGTCATGCTGTCGCTGGTGGCTCCCTACACCGCCGAGGAGGGCTGGGAGCGCCTCGGCCACCAGGGCGGCACCGTCTCCAAGGCGGGCTGGCCGAGCGCCGAGCCCGCGCTGCTGGTGCGCGACCTGGTGACCTGCGTGGTCCAGGTGGCGGGCAAGGTGCGCGACCGGCTGGAGGTCTCGCCGGAGATCGCCGAGGACGAGCTGCGGTCGATCGCGCTGGCTTCGGAGAAGGTGCGAGCCCATCTGCGGGGCGAGCCCCGGCGGGTGATCGTGCGCGCGCCGAAGCTGGTCAACATCGTCCCCTGACGCGAATCGCGAGGCCGCCGCACCCCTGGAGGCGCGGCGGCCTTCGTCGTGTATGGGCTGACCAGCGGTGATATGCACACCGATATCACCTGCTTTCCCATATCGCTATTGGACGCCATCCGATCAGGTCTGCTTTGCTCCTGCCCACTGCCGGGCGACAGAAGGACAAAGGGCACTGATGGCACGTCGGGGGACGAAGATCGTACGGCTCACCGCCGCAGGGGCGGCGGCGGGCGTGCTCGTGGCGGGGCTCGCGGCGCCGACCGTGGGCGGCGCGGGTCTCGGGTTCATGTCGGCCGCGGCGGTGGCCGACCTGCGGCCGGTCGAACTGGCCGAGCCGCCGCTGCCCGAGGTCTCGGTCGTGCTGGACGTACGGGGCAAGGAGATCGCCCGCTTCTACGAGGAGTACCGCGAGGTCGTCGGCCTCGACCGGGTCGCGGAGGTCATGCGGACGGCGATCGTCGCGATCGAGGACTACCGCTTCTACGAGCACGGCGCGATCGACCTCGAAGGCACGATCCGGGCGCTGGCCACGAACCTGCAGGCGGGCCGGGTGAGCCAGGGCGGGTCGAGCATCACCCAGCAGTACGTCAAGCAGGTGCTGCTCAACGCCGCCGGCACCGAGGAGGAGCGGAACGCCGCCCTGGAGTCCAGCTACGCGCGCAAGCTGAGAGAGCTCAGGTACGCCATGGGCGTGGAGGAGAAGTACACCAAGGACCAGATCCTCGAGAAATATCTGAACATCGCGTACTTCGGCGCCGGCGCCTACGGCGTCGAGGCGGCGGCCAAGCGGTTCTTCGGCGTCCGGGCGAGCCGGCTCACGCTGCCGCAGGCGGCCACCCTGGCCGGCGCCGTGCAGGACCCCAACGCCACGGACCCGAACCTCGGCGAGAAGCACCGCGCGCGATTGCTGAAGCGCCGCGACGTCGTGCTGAACCGGATGGCCGAACTGGGCGCGATCACCCCGGCTGAGGCGGCCAAGGCGAAGGCCACCAAACTGGGCTACAAAGGCAAGAAGCTCCCCGGTGGCTGCGAAGCCAGCACATATCCGTACTTCTGCATATATGTCCGCCAGGAGATCGCCAACAACCCCGCCTTCGGCAAGACCGCCAGGGCGCGCCTGCGCATGCTCAACGGCGGCGGCCTGACCATCAGGACCACGCTCGACCCGGCCATGCAGGCCGCCGCCGACCGGGCCGTCAAGAGGTACGTGCACGCCTCGGACCACCCCGTCGCCGCCGAAGCCCTCGTCGAGCCCGGCACCGGAGCGATCAGGGCCATGGCGGCGAGCAGGCCGTACGGGCGGAGCAAGGCCAGGAACGAGATCTCGTACAACGTCGTCGCGGACGCCGGGCACGGCGGCGGCGCCGGCTTCCAGGCGGGCTCCACGTTCAAGACCTTCACCCTGATCACCGCGCTGAAGCAGGGCATGAAGACCGGCGACGGACTGAGCGCGGGGGCGGGCTACCGGGCGCCGGGTCCCGCGGCGTTCAGGAACTGCGCGGGCGAGAACGTCGGCGACCCCGGCCACACGGTCACCAACGACGAGGGCTCGCCGGGATGGAAGACGCTGCGCACCGGCACCTGGAGCTCGGTCAACACGTTCTTCATGGAGCTGGAGCGGCGCGTGGGCCTGTGCGAGACGATCACCACGGCCGAGGACCTGGGCATCCGCCGGGCCGACGGCCGCCCGCTGAGCGAGTACGAGACGTTCACGCTCGGCATCGACGAGATGGACCCGGTGACGGTGGCCGGCGCGTACGCGGGCATCGCGGCACGCGGCCGCTACTGCGCGCCGATGGCGATCACCCGGATCACCGGCCGCGACGGCGAGGCCACCGCCTACCGGCCGAAGTGCCGTCAGGCGCTGGAGCCCGCCGTCGCTGACGCGACGGCCGACGTGCTGTCCGGCGTGTTCACCGACGGCACGATGCGCGGCGTCGGCGGCATCGGCCGCGACGCGGCGGGCAAGACCGGCACCACCGACGGCTACGCGACCGCCTGGTTCGCCGGCTTCACCCCCGACCTGGCGGCGGCGGTGAGCATCGGCGACCCGCGCGGCTCCCAGGCCCACAAGCTGGCCGGGGTGACGATCGGCGGGAGGTACTACGGCGCCGTCGACGGGGCCGCCCTGCCGGGCCCCATCTGGAAGGAGACGATGATCGGCGCGCTGGCCGGCTCGCCGCCGCAGCGGTTCACCCCGATCGACTCCGCCCGGTTCGGGGGGTGCTCCCAGGACTGCCGGCCGGAGCCCGAGCCCACGGACGAACCCCGCGACGCGGAGTGAGCTCAGAGGCGGCGCAGAGCGGGCAGGAGCTCCTTCTCCGCCCACTGGAAGAACGGTTCCTGCTGGTCGGCGCCGATCTGGACCAGGGCGACGTGCGTGTGGCCGGCCTCTAGGTAGGCGCGGACGGCCTCGACGACCGCGTCCACGTCGGCGCCGCACGGGACGCTCCCCGCCACGTCGTCGGGCCTGACCGTGCCTGCTGCGGCCCGGAAGTTCACCGGGCCGGGCAGCTCGGCCATCACCTTCCAGCCGCCGACCGCCGACCAGCGCCACAGCCGGTGGGCCCGCTCCTTCGCCGCCTCCGCGTCGGTGTCGTAGGCGATCGCGAGCTGCCCGTACACCGGCTTGCCGGAGCCGCCGTCGTTCTGGAAACTCCGCACCACGTCCGGCATCGGCTCGTTGACGACCAGGACGTCCCCGTACTCGGCCGCGAGCCGCGCCGAGGCGTCGCCGGAGGCGGCGATGCCGATGGGGACCGGATCGTCCGGCAGGTCGTAGAGCTTGGCCGAGTCGACATCGTAGAACTCGCCCTGGAAGGTGACGTAACCGCCGCCGAGCAGCTCCTTGATGATCCGCACCGCCTCGCGGAGCATGCGGTGGCGGACGTCGGCCGACGGCCAGCCCTCGCCGACGACGTGCTCGTTCAGGTTCTCGCCCGCGCCGAGCCCGAGCGAGAACCGGCCCTCGCTCAGCACCGCCATCGTGGCGGCCTTCTGCGCCACCACCGCCGGGTGGTAACGCATCAGCGGGCAGGTCACGTACGTCATCAGAGGCAGGCGTTCGGTCGCCTGCGCGGCGGCGCCGAGCACCGACCAGGCGTACGGTGAGTGACCCATCTCCTCCAGCCAGGGGAAGTAGTGGTCGGAGATGACCGCGTAGTCGAAGCCGGCCTGCTCGGACCTGGCGGCGAAGTCCACGAGCTGCCGTGCGGGCGTCTGCTCGCACATCAGGGTGTAGCCGAACTCTGCCATGGTGGCCCTACTTTCCGGCGTACGGGGACGCCATCCGGTCGCCCAGCTCCTCCAGCACCAGCCCGAGTCCGATGCCGAGCATCCAGACGTCCTTGGCCAGACCGATGCCCTCGGGCGTGGGCTTGAGGCTGCCTTCCTGACGCATGCCGGGGGTCTTGAGATAGAGGCCGAGCAGCCCTCCGGCGAAGGCGGTCAAAGCCGCCCCGGCCAGCAGCGAGGGCACCATCGGCAGCAGCAGCGCGGCGCCGAGCGCGATCTCGCTCTTGGCCAGCAGCCTGGTGAACTCCTGCGGCTCGTGCTTCTCCAGGAAGGGGTAGACGCCGACGGCCATCCCATGGGTGCCGGCGGCGGTCCCCTCGTCGGCGCCGGCCTTGCTCAGGCCGGAGTTCAGGATGAACGCCCCCGCCGCCACGCGGGGCGGGATCTGGTGAGGACGGGCGAAGATACGCATGCATGCCTCCCGACTATGCGTCGCAACACCCCCTTCCCGTGATTTTTCACGACATCCGGGAGTCTGTCCGGTTTTGACCGTGTCTTCATTCCTCGCAGTCCTCGGCGCGAAATCGTGTCATCCCCTCGGCGGAGCGCGCACTAGTGTCTACCTGTGACAACTGGCGCATACCTGAGATTCCCCCACCTGTGCGGTGACCTGGTCACCTTCGTCGCCGACGACGACGTCTGGCTCGCCCCGATCGCCGGCGGGCGCGCATGGCGGTTCACCGCCGACCGCACCCCCGTGTCGAACCCCCGTCTCTCACCCGATGGCGCCCGCATCGCCTGGACCAGCACCCGCGAGGGCGCCCCCGAGGCGTTCGCCGCCGAGCTCGACGGGCCGGAAGGCGAGCGGCTCACCCACTGGGGGAGCCCGTCGACCCAGGTGCGCGGATGGAGCGCCGACGGGCAGGTGCACGTCGTCAGCGCCGCCGGGCAGGGCGGCCGCACCAGGACGTGGGCCCACGCCGTCCCGCTCGACGGCGGCCCGGCCACCCGCCTGCCGTACGGGTGGGTGAGCGAAGTCGCCGTCAGCGGCGACCGGGTGGTGACCGTCTCGCCCATGTGGCGCGAGCCGTCCCAGTGGAAGCGCTACCGCGGCGGCACCGCCGGCAAGATCTGGATCGACGCCGAAGGCTCCGGAGAGTTCACCCGCCTGTTCGCCGACAACCCCGCCCAGCACTGGGCCGCCATGTGGATCGGCGACAGGATCGCCTTCCTCGCCGACACCGACGGCATCGGCAACCTCTACTCGACCCTGCCCGACGGCTCCGACCCGCGTAGGCACACCGGCCACGAGGAGTTCTACGCCCGCCACGCCACCACCGACGGCGAGCGGATCGTCTACAGCCACGCCGGCGACCTGTGGCTGCTGGAGAGCCTCGACGCCGAACCGTACCGGCTCGACATCAAGCTCGGCGGGCCGCGCCCGGCCCGCGCCAAGCGGCCGGCGCCCGCCCGCGCCGGCGGGTTCTCCCCGGACGCGACCGGCCGCGCCAGCGCGGTCGAGATCCGCGGCACCGCCCACTGGGTGACCCACCGCGACGGCCCCGCCGGCACGCTCCGCGCCGAGCCGGGCGTCCGGGTACGGCTGCCGCGCGTGCTCGACTCGGACGGCGGCGCCCTCTGGGTGTCCGACGCCACCGGCGAGGACGGCCTGGAGATCGGCACCCCCGGCGGTGAGATCCGCACCCTCGCCGCCGGCGAGCTGGGCCGCGTGCTCGACCTGGCCGCCTCGCCCGACGGCAAGCACGCCGCCGTCGCCACCCACGACGGCCGGCTCCTGGTCGTCGACGTCGAGACCGGCGCGCACCGCGAGCTCGACCGCACCGGCCACGGCGACATCAGCGGGCTCACGTTCTCGCCCGACTCCGCCTGGCTGGCCTGGGTGCATCCGCACCAGGAGCCGCTGTCGCAGATCAAGATGGGCCGCGTCGACGGCACCTCCACCATCGAGGTGACGCCGCTGCGCTTCGCCGACTACGACCCGGTCTTCACCCGCGACGGCAAGCACCTGGCGTTCCTGTCGGTGCGCACGTTCGACCCGGTGTACGACGCGCACGTGTTCGACCTGTCGTTCCCCGTCGGCTGCCGCCCGTACCTCGTGCCGCTGCGCGCCACCACCCCCTCCCCGTTCGACCCCAGCCTGCAGGGACGGGGCTTCAACGGCGAGGACGACCACCCGCAGGCGGAGGAGAAGAAGAAGGACGACGCGCCGCCGCGCACCGAGGTCGACCCCGAAGGGCTCGCCTCCCGCGTGGTGCCGGTCCCGGTGCCCGCCGGCCGTTACGTGAACCTGCGCACCGCCAAGGACGCGCTGCTGTGGCTGCGGCACCCGCTCGCCGGCCGGCTCGGCGACGGCACCGAACCCGCCGGCGAGATCACGCTGGAACGCTACGACCTGAAGAAGCGCGCCAAGAGCGAGCTGGGCAAGGAGTTCCGCGCCTTCGAGGTGAGCGGCGACGGCACCCGGCTCGTGCTCAACGGCAAGAACGGCCTGCAGACCCGATCCGCGAGCGAGGGCGACGAGGTCGTCACCATCGAGCTCGACCGGGTCGCCGTCCAGCTCGACCCCGTCGCCGAATGGCGGCAGGGCTACCGCGAGGCCGGCCGGCTCATGCGCGACCACTTCTGGCGCGCCGACATGAACGGCGTCGACTGGCAGGGCGTCCTCGACCGCTACGCGCCCTTCGCCGAGCGCATCGGCGCCTACTCGGAGCTGATCGACCTGCTCTGGGAGGTGCAGGGCGAGCTCGGCACCTCCCACGCGTACGCCATCGGCAACGGCCCCACGGTCGACCCGCGCCGCCGCCAGGGCCTGCTCGGCGCCGACCTGGCCCGCGACGAGGACGGCACCTGGCGGGTCGAGCGCGTCATCGCGGGCGAGTCGTCCGACCACGACGCGCGCTCGCCGCTGCTCGCGCCCGGCGTCGCGGTCCGCCAGGGCGACGCCCTCGTCGCCGTCAACGGCCGCCCCGTCGATCCGGTACGCGGGCCGCTCCCGCTCCTGGCGGGCACCGCGAACCAGCCGATCCAGCTGACCGTCCGCCCGGCCGCCGGCGGCGAGACCCGCAAGGTCGTGGTCACCCCGATCGCCGACGAGACCCGGCTGCGCTACCACGACTGGGTCGAGGGCCGGCGCGCGTTCGTCCGGGAGGCGTCCGGCGGGCGGCTCGGCTACCTGCACGTGCCCGACATGGTGGCGTCCGGGTGGGCGCAGTTCCACCGCGACCTGCGTACCGAGATGGCGTACGAGGGACTCGTCGTGGACGTGCGCGAGAACGGCGGCGGGCACGTGTCCGAGCTCATCCTGGAGAAGCTGTCGCGCAAGGTCACCGGCTGGATCCGGGTCCGCGGCCACCAGCCGATGCGCTATCCCGAGGACTCCCCGCGCGGGCCCGTCGTCACGGTGACCGACGAGTTCGCCGGCTCCGACGGCGACATCGTCAGCGCCGGCATCAAGAACCGCGGCATCGGCCCCCTCGTCGGCGTCCGCACCTGGGGCGGCGTGATCGGCATCGACTCGCGCTACTCGCTGGTCGACGGCACCGTCGTCACCCAGCCGCGCTACTCGTTCTGGCTGGAAGGGCACGGCTGGGGAGTGGAGAACCACGGCGTCGACCCGGACATCGAGGTCGTCATGACACCCCAGGACCGCGCGGCCGGCCGCGACCCCCAGCTGGAGAAGGCCGTGGAGCTGGCACTCTCCGCCCTGGAGGAGCGCCCCGCCGCCACCCCGCCCGACCTCCCGCCCCTGCCGTAACGACCCCGGGGGACGGCTCCTCGTCCGGAGAGCCGTCCCCGCCCGGCCGATCAGGGGGTCACGGTGGCGATCCTCCGCAGGATCTCGGCGAGAACGGGCTCGGAGGTGGCGAAGTTCAGCCGGACGAACGTCTCGCCGCCCGGCCCGAACACGGCGCCGTCGCTGAGGAGGACCTTCGCCTCCCGCTCCAGCTGCTCCGCCACCCCGGGACGGCCGTAGTCGAGCCATGCCAGGTAGGTGGCCTCCGGCACGCGGTACGTGACGCCCTCGGGCAGGTGTGCGGCGATGGCGCGCCGGTTCCGGTCGAGCAGCGCGACCGTGTCCGCCAGCCAGGCGTCACCGTGCCGCCAGGCGGCCACGGTCGCCTCCACGCCGAACACGTTCGCCGAGCCGAAGAGGAACGGCGGCTGGGCGTCCAGCGCCCCGCGCAGCCCGGGGGAGCCGAGGTGCGCCACCGAGCAGCGGATCCCGCCCAGGTTGAACGCCTTGGTGGCCGAGGTCAGGGTGACCGTCCGGTGAGGCAGGATCGTGCCGAACGGGATGTGCCGGTTCGGCTCGTACACCAGGTCCGCGTGGATCTCGTCGGAGATGACCAGCAGGTCGTGCCGTTCGGCCAGCTCGGCGAGCTCCTCCAGCTCGGCCCGGGTGAAGACGCGGCCGGTCGGGTTCTGCGGGTTGACCAGCAGCAGCACCTTGCACCCGGACAGGTCGGGGATCTCGGCGCGCCACGAGTCGCCGTCCGGCACGAGCCGGATGGGGCGCAGCGGCCGGTCCATGGTCTCCAGCGTGCCGAGGAACGGATGATAGGCCGGGGTGTGCAGCGCCACCCCGTCTCCCGGGGCCGTCCACACGTGCAGGAGCACCTGCAGGGCCTGGTTGATGTCGGAGTAGGAGCGGACCAGGCCCGGATCGGGCTCCCACCTGTATCGGGCGGCCATCCGCTCCGCGAACGCCTCGGCGAGCGGCCCGCTCTGGGGGCTGTCGAGCCACGAGGGATAGCCGAGGTCGCCTTCCGCCCGGCGGCGCAGCGCCTCGACCACCTCGGGAGCGGACGGCAGGTCCATGTCGGCCACCCACGCGGGGATGACCCCCGGGTCGGCCTTCGCCCACTTCAGCCCGTCATTGCGTGCTTTGAACGCTTCACCCACGAATGTGTCGCTCACCCAGACATTCTAGGAATGTCGGCCTTCGTACGGATCAGCCGCCGGCCAGCGACCGCCACAGCCGGTCCGTACGATCACGCCGCCCCCACGCGATCACCCCGCTCACCACGAGCAGGACCAGCGGCAACGCCACAGGCCCGCCGCTCACGAACGCCTCGGTCAGCACCGCACCGGCCATCAGCCCGGCGCCCGCCAGCGCGGCCGCTCCGGCCACCGGGGGCGCCAGCAGGCACACCGCCACCGCGACCTCCAGCACCGCGACCAGGTAGCGGAACCAGTCGCCCCACCCGATCGCCTCGAACGTGGACACCGACGGCTCAGCCCCGGTGAACTTGCCCATCGCCGCCATCAGCAGCATGCCGGCCATGACCACCTGGAGCACCCACAGGCCGGCCCCGGCCAGCCGCCGCCCGGCACTCGGCCTCGTCTCGATCTTCTCCATGCCGCCGACATTATGGACTGCGATCAACCGCCGGAATGCGGCTGGTTACCGGACAAGGGTGGAGGTAGGTGCACTTGCCCGGAGACGCGCCGTGTGCGACGGAACCATGGAACCCGGGCAGCCGGAGAGGCGCCCGCCGGACAGGACGCGCGTGGAGAGGAGGACGGCGACCATCGGCGGGCTGGTGCGCGAGAGCCGGTGAGGAGCGCGGTGCGGCACGGCCGCACCGCGTCTCACGCGGCGAGTGGTCAGAGGCGGCGCAGGACCGCCACGACCTTGCCCAGGACGCTGGCCTCGTCGCCGGGGATGGGCTCGTAGTTGTCGTTGTGCGGCACCAGCCAGACGTGGCCGTCCTTGCGCTTGAAGGTCTTGACCGTGGCCTCGCCCTCGATCATCGCGGCCACGATGTCGCCGCTCTCGGCGACCGGCTGCTGGCGGACCACGACCCAGTCGCCGTCGGCGATCGCGGCGTCGATCATCGAGTCACCGGTGACCTGCAGGAGGAAGAGCGTGCCCTCGCCGACCAACTGCTTGGGAAGCGCGAAGACGTCTTCGACGCTCTCCTCGGCCAGAATCGGGCCACCGGCGGCGATGCGGCCGACCAGCGGGACGTAGGCCGCGGTGGGCCTGTTGACGGGGGCGTCGTCTGTGGCGGTGTCGGGGTCGACCCACAGCACCGGCTCACCCGGCAGCCGCACCTCCAGCGCGCGCGGGCGGTGGGGGTCACGCCGCAGATAGCCCTTGCGCTGCAAAGCCGTCAACTGGTGCGACACGCTGGACGTGCTGGTCAACTGGACGGCCTCGCCGATCTCGCGCATGGACGGCGGATAGCCGCGCTGCTGCACCGAGTCGCGGATCACCTCGAGGATCTTGCGTTGCCTGGGGGTCAGCCCCAGTGAGTCACGCCTTCGCACCGCGAGGTCACTGACCCCATTGGCGTCATCCCGCTCGCTCATGCCTCTCCTCCTCGCCCGGCAACCCGCCCCGCGGGCGAGGCTCCCGGTCCGTGGTCCTGATGTCGCACACAGCGACCGTATCTCTGTTGAAGATCATCTTCAAACAGTTGTTCGAGTCTTCCTCGAAAATGTCGGCAGTGTGGTGTAGAACATCGTACGGGAGTTCGATCGACACCGTGTTCGATTTGCCGATCTTTCTACGGCCGTTTCCGGGGGCCACGACGGCGGGAGGTCCATCATGCGAACGACCAGACGGAGCCATCGCGCAGCGGGCTCACCCACGGGCCGCATCCACGGGATGATCTGATGGCGGATCCGACCGGCGACCACGTCAAGCGCCTCACCCTCATCGTCGACGCCACCCAGGAGGGGAGCCCTCAGGGGCGCCACCCTCGCCCCGACGCGCCCAGGCGGAAGAACGACGGCGGAGCGGGCCCTCGGTCGCGATGGGCCGCCGACGGCAAGCGCCCCCACCTGTACCTCGTCCCCCCAGCCCGCCCCGACTCGGACGCCGGCCCTGGCAGGTGGGGGAGAAGCGACGGTGGACCCGTCCGAGGGGGAGAGCGCGCCCCCGGAAACGGTCAGGTCGTCAACGGCGGGTCCGTCCGAGAGCGAGCGCCCGGAGCCGGTCAGGTCGTCAACGGCGGGCGCCAGGCGGCGGGCGAGCGTGCGCCGGGAGGCGTCGTCAATGGCGGGTCCGTCCGTACGGAAGAGTGTGCGTCCGGACCCGGTCAGGTCGTCAACGGTGGACCCGTTCGAGGGGGAGAGCGTGGGCCGGGAGTTGGCCAAGCCGTCAATGGCAGGCGCCGGGCGGCAGGCGAGCGCGCGCCCGGAGCCGGTCAGGTCGTCAATGGCGGGCCCGTTCGGACGGGAAAGCGAGTGCCGGGAGACGGCCCGGCCGTCAACGGAAGGCCCGTCCGTACGGGAGGGCGAGCGCCCGGAGACGGTCAGGTCGTCAACGGTGGGCGCCAGGCGGGGGGCGAGCGGCGGGTCGTGGAGCGGCGCCGGAGGCAGGGTGCGCCGGAAAGGCGCCTGACGGACGACGGCCCTCTGCGGCGTTCCGGCCTCACCGGCGAAGACGGGCCCGGCGGCGGTCGCGCTGAGCGGTCGCCGGTTTCCCCGGCCCGGGTGCGGGGGCTCAGGCGGGACGGGGCGTCGATGGTGCCCAAGGGGAGTGCGCGCGTAGTGCAAGGGGAGCGGATCCCGGTGGACCAGGCGCCGAGGCGCCGGACGCGTAAGGGGGACGGCGCGATTGAAGGGGACGCGGTGCGGGCGCGTCGCCGCGTCGTCGTGCCCGGGACTCCAGCGCAGCTCGGCCGGCCAAGGATGGGCTGGTTCCCGAGGTTCGCGCGGATCGACAGGGCCGGTCGCGCCGCACAGATCGACAGGGCCGGTCGCGTTACGCAGATCGATAGGGCCGGTCGCGCCGCACAGGTTGACAGGACCGGCCGCGCCACGCAGGTCGGCAGGACCGGCGGCACCACGCAGGCCGACGGGGTGGGCCGCTCCGCGGGGGCCGACAGTGGGCGGCGTGCGCGGGCAAGGAAGAGGCTGCGGGGTGGCGCGGCCGAGACCGCGCCGGTGCGGTTGACGCGGCGGGGCCGCGCGGCGCTGGTGCTGGTCATGGCGCTGCTGTCGCTGGGCGGGTTCTGGCTCGGCACCAGGGCGGCCGGCCACGCAGGGGTCGAGCGCTCGCCGGGCGCCGTCGGCCTGTCGTGGGCACAGGTGCGTGAAGTCGATAACCTGAGCGGCGCCGGCGTCCACCCCGGCGAGGACCTAGGCGCCGTCGCGGACGAGGCCAAGCGGTTCGACAGGCTGACGAGTCCGCCCAGACGGACGGGCACCCGCCTCCACGGCCCCGATGGCGTCGGCACCCCTTTACACCAGGGACAATAGGTGACCGTGCGATGCCCGCGAGCCTCCTGTGAACAAACATCACGTACGTGACGCGTACCAACAAAAGTGACACGTCCCGGACGACACGCCGAGGCGGGGCGGGGACGCGGGGGCTGATCAGCGACTTCGGCCGGGCGGGCCCGGCCAACTTGCGTTCATGGTCGCGCGCTTCTACGGTTGGACCACAACATCTAGTAGTTACACCGATGTAGTTCACCACACCTTGTGTTTCGGCGACCGCACCAGACAGAAGCTCCGGTGCGTGCGCGAGCGTCCCCAGAGGCGGATGCCGTGCCTGTGGTGACCCCTGAAACGAGGAGGCGTAAGCGTGCATTGTCCGTTCTGCCGCCACCCCGACACCAGGGTCATCGACAGCCGCTCCACAGAGGACGGCGCGGCGATCAGGCGCAGGCGCACCTGCCCGGAATGCGGGCGGCGATTCACCACCCAGGAGACCGTGCTCCTCATGGTCAGCAAGCGCAGCGGAGTCACCGAGCCGTTCTCGCGTGACAAGGTCGTCGCGGGCGTGCGGCGAGCCTGCCAGGGCAGACCGGTCAGCGAGGACTCACTGGCGCAGCTGGGGCAGAGGGTGGAGGAGGCCATCAGGGCCAAGGGCGCGGCCGAGATCGCCTCCAACGAAGTGGGGCTGGCGATCCTCGGGCCGCTGCGCGAGCTCGACGAGGTGGCCTACCTGCGGTTCGCATCGGTTTACCGCGGTTTCGAGAGCCTGGCGGACTTCGAGGCCGAGATCAAACAGTTGAAGGCGGAGAAGGGGGAGTCATGACGGAGACGTCCAGCGGATCAGTGGCGCGCGGAGGCAAGCGTCCCCGCAAGGGTCTGAAGATGAAGCGGATCTTCACCACGCCCGGCGTGCACCCGTACGACGAGATCGCGTGGGAGCGCCGCGACGTCGTCATGACCAACTGGCGCGACGGCTCGGTCAACTTCGAGCAGCGGGGCGTCGAGTTCCCCGACTTCTGGTCGATCAACGCGACCAACATCGTGACCACCAAATACTTCCGCGGCGCGGTCGGCACACCCCAGCGCGAGCACAGCCTGAAGCAGCTCGTCGACCGGGTCGTCGGCGTCTACACGCGGACCGGCCTGGACCACGGCTACTTCGCCAGTGACGAGGACGCCGAGATCTTCGACCACGAGCTGAAGTACGCCCTGGTCCACCAGATCTTCGCCTTCAACTCCCCGGTCTGGTTCAACGTCGGCACCCAGTCGCCCCAGCAGGTGAGCGCCTGCCAGCCGTACGACGCGCTGGTGAGCACGCCCGACGGGCTCGTCCCGATCGGCAAGCTCGTCCAGGACAACGCGATCGGCGCCAAGGTCTACGACGCCCACGGCCTCACCCGCGTCATCGCCACCAAGGCCAACGGCGTGAAGAACGTGCTGCGCCTGCACACCAAGGCGGGCTACACGCTTGACGTCACCGGCGACCACCTGGTGTGGAAGGCCACCGGCGACGGCACCGGCCACTTCGTGGAGGCCGCCACCCTCAATCCCGGAGACCAGCTCGAGTGGCACCGGCGCGAAGCGTTCGGCGAAGGCGAGATCGACTTCACCGAGGTGGCGGAGGCGGCCCTCGCCGGCTGGCTGCAGTCCGACGGCTTCGTCGGACAGTACGAAGGGACCAACGAGTCCCTCACCATCGAGGCGATGACCGTCAACGACGCCGAGCTCGCCTGGGTGACCCGAGCCCTCGACGTCGTGTTCCCCGACGTGCACCGCAAGGAGCGCACGGTGGAGACGCAGGACACCTCGCTCGACTGCCGGCGCACCCGCCTCTACGGCAAGTCGCTGGAAGGCTTCGTGGACAAGTGGGACCTGCGTCGGCGCGGCGTCGACATGTCCGTCCCCGCTGGCCTCTTCACCGCTCCGCTGCCGGTGGTGGCCGCCTATCTCCGCAGCGTCTTCCAGGCCGAGGGCTTCGTCTCCGCGAGGGAGAGCTCCACCGTCGTCGAGGTCGACATGATCTCCGAGGAGCTGATCCGCGGCATGCAGCGCCTGCTGCTGCGCTTCGGCATCTACGCCCGCGTCGGCTTCAAGAAGGACGCCCGCGACGACCGCAAGGGCTGCTGGACGCTGCGCATCCAGTCCGCCGGCGACCGGCGCACCTTCGCCGACGAGATCGGCTTCGTCGACGAGACCAAGTCCGGCAAGCTCGAGACGAGCTTCGACAAGCCGGGACACCCGTCGAAGGCGACCAAGCGGCTGGAGATCGACCGGGTCGAGGACCTCGGGCCGATGGAGGTCTACGACATTCAGACCGAGAGCGGCGAATACCTCTCGGGCAACCTCCGGGTGCACAACTGCTTCATCCTCGCCGTGGACGACACGATGGAGTCGATCCTGGAGTGGTACAAGGAAGAGGGTGTGATCTTCAAGGGCGGCTCCGGGTCGGGCGTCAACCTGTCGCGCATCCGCTCGTCCAAGGAGCTGCTCTCCAGCGGCGGCACCGCCAGCGGTCCCGTGTCGTTCATGCGCGGCGCCGACGCCAGCGCCGGCACGATCAAGTCCGGTGGCGCGACCCGCAGGGCCGCCAAGATGGTGGTGCTCGACGTCGACCACCCCGACATCGAGGAGTTCATCGAGACCAAGGCGCGCGAGGAGGACAAGGTCCGCGCGCTGCGTGACGCCGGGTTCGACATGGACCTCGGCGGCAAGGACATCGTCTCGGTGCAGTACCAGAACGCCAACAACTCGGTGCGGGTCTCCGACGAGTTCATGCGCGCGGTGGAGAAGGGCGAGAAGTTCGGCCTGCGCGCCCGGCTCACCGGCGAGGTGATCGAGACCGTCGACGCCCGCGACCTGTTCCGCAAGATGGCGAAGGCCGCGTGGGAGTGCGCCGACCCCGGCGTGCAGTACGACGACACGATCAACGACTGGCACACCACCCCGGAGACCGGGCGGATCACGGCCAGCAACCCCTGCTCCGAGTACGTCCACCTGGACAACTCGTCCTGCAACCTGGCCAGCATCAACCTGCTGAAGTTCCTCAAGGACGACGGCTCGTTCGACGTGTCCAACTTCGTCAAGCTGACCGAGCTGATCATCACGGCGATGGACGTCTCGATCACGTTCGCCGACTTCCCGACGGAGAAGATCGGTGAGACGACGCGCGCCTACCGGCAGCTCGGCATCGGCTACGCCAACCTGGGCGCCCTGCTGATGGCGACGGGTCACGCCTACGACTCCGACGGCGGCCGCGCGGTGGCCGGGGCGATCACGTCGCTGATGACCGGCGTGTCCTACCGCCGCAGCGCGGAGCTGGCCGGGGTGGTCGGCCCGTACGACGGCTACGCGCGCAACGCCGAGCCGCACAAGCGGGTGATGCGCAAGCACGCGGCGGCCAACGACAACCTGCGCGCGATCGGCGCGATGGACTCCAAGATCCACGCCGAGGCGTCGCGGCAGTGGGCCGAGTGCCTCAAGCTGGGCGAGCGGAACGGCTACCGCAACGCCCAGGCCAGCCTGCTCGCGCCCACGGGCACCATCGGCCTGATGATGGACTGCGACACGACCGGCATCGAGCCCGACCTGGCGCTGGTCAAGTTCAAGAAGCTCGTCGGCGGCGGGTCGATGCAGATCGTCAACCAGACGGTCCCCCGGGCGCTGGTGAAGCTCGGCTACCAGCAGGAGCAGATAGAGGCGATCGTCGAGTACATCGCCGAGCACGGCCACGTGGTCGACGCCCCCGGCCTGCGGCAGGAGCACTACGAGGTGTTCGACTGCGCGATGGGCGAGCGGGCGATCGCGCCGATGGGTCACGTGCGGATGATGGCGGCGACGCAGCCCTTCCTGTCGGGCGCGATCTCCAAGACGGTCAACCTGCCCGAGTCGGCCACGATCGACGACATCGAGCAGGTCTACCGTGAGGGCTGGGAGCTCGGCCTGAAGGCGCTGGCGGTCTACCGCGACAACTGCAAGGTGGGCCAGCCGCTGTCGGCAGGCGGCAGCAAGAAGGAGGAGCCGAAGGCCGCCGAGCCGGAGGTCAAGGTCGTGGAGGTGGCGCGGCCGACCAGGCGGCGCATGCCCAACCAGCGGCCGAGCACCACGACGCGGTTCACGGTCGGCGGCGCCAAGGGCTACATGACCGCCTCCTCCTACCCCGATGACGGGCTGGGCGAGGTCTTCCTGAAGATGTCCAAGCAGGGCTCGACGCTGGCGGGCGTCATGGACGCCTTCTCGGTGGCGATCTCGATCGGGCTCCAGTACGGGGTGCCGCTGGAGACGTACATGAGCAAGTTCGTCAACATGCGCTTCGAGCCGGCGGGCATGACGGACGACCCGGATGTCCGGATGGCGACGTCGGTGATGGACTACATCTTCCGGCGGCTGGCGCTCGACCACCTGCCCTACGAGGAGCGGGCGGCGCTCGGCATCTTCTCGGCGGCCGAGCGGGCGGCGCAGCAGCGCGGCGAGGACCCGGCGGCGCTGCAGGAGACGGTGGAGTCGCTGGCCCAGTCGGCGCCGATCGAGGAGAAGCCGAAGCAGGAGCCCAGCAAGGAGCTGACGCTGGAGAGCCACCAGCGCTTCACCGCCGACGCGCCGCTCTGCATGACGTGCGGCACCAAGATGCGCCCGGCGGGCAGCTGCTACGTCTGCGAGGGCTGCGGCTCGACCAGCGGCTGCAGCTGAGCGAGGGGTAGATCGTCCGCTAACGAGGTGCCGGTGCCGATCCGGCACCTCGTTCGCGCTTCCGGCCGCGGCGCCGTCACCAGGATCGGGGCGTGTCAGCCCGTCCCGAGCTGGCGGGAGAGCGACTGGATGTCGGAGATGACCCAGTACTCGGCGAACCTGCCGTCCTCGGCGCGCAGGATGTCGTGGCCGCTGAAGGCGATCCGGGTGCCGGGGGCCGCGGTGGCGCCGGGCATGCCGCCCCGGTAGGCGCCGGCGAAGGTCCAGCGGGCGGCCACGTGGTCGCCGTCGACGAGGGGGCCGACGTCGAGGGTGATCGTGACGTCGTCGAACGGCTCGTGTCCCTGCCGGAGCGTCTCGATCAGCTGGTCGGGGCCGTGCACGTCCATGCCCGGCCAGTGGCCGACGAAGCCGGGGGTGACGAGTTCGTGGGCGAGGGAGAATTCGCCCTGCCACAGGTGGAGCAGCCATCGCTCGTACAGTTTCGCCATCATGCCGGTGACCTCTACCCGGGTACGGGGCTTCGATAGATTGCTCGGCGCGTGTTCGCCATGGTTTCGTCAACCGTTCTGAAACCGGGCGTCGATCAGGACGCGGCATGCTGGGTGTCCATGGAAAGGGAGGGCCTGCCATGACGGTTCCGCCGCAAACCCCGATGCTCGACCAGCGGCCCAGCAAGGCGCTGATCATCGCCCTGGTGCTGTCCGGCCTGCTGGCGTTGGGCGTGCTCGCGGTGCTGCTGCTGAGCGGCGGGCCCGTCGGCTTCGGTCTGTCGGCGCTGCTGGCCATCGCGCCGCTGCCGGTGCTGCTGGCGGCGGTGCTCTCGCTCGACCGGCTGGAGCCGGAGCCGAAGCTGCATCTGGCGTTCTCGTTCAGCTGGGGCGCGGGGGTGGCGGTGGGGCTGGCCATCCTGCTGAGCGTCGTGGGCATCGAGCTGTTCGCCCGCGCCGGTTACGGCCAGCAGGCCGTGAACCTCATCAGCGCGGTGGTGCTCGCGCCGGTCATCGAGGAGGCGCTGAAGGGCGCCGCGCTGCTGCTGCTCCTGCGCCGGCGGCGGGAGATCGACGGGCTGACGGACGGCATCGTGTACGCGTCCATGGCCGGGCTGGGCTTCGCGACCGTGGAGAACGTCGGCTACTACCTGACGGCCTTCGGTGAGGAAGGGGCGGGCGCGGCCTTCCAGCTGTTCGTCATCCGCGGGCTGATCGACCCGCTCGGCCACCCGGTCTACACGTCGATGATCGGGGTCGGGGTGGCGTACGCGCTGACGCGCCGCAACGCCGCCCGGTTCGCCGCGATCCCGCTCGGCTATCTGGGCGCGGTCTTCCTGCACGCCCTGTGGAACGGCGCGGCCTCCAGCGGGTCGCTGGCGGCGGTCGCCGGCGCGTACCTGGTGATCATGCTGGTGCTCATCGGGCTGATCGTCATCACGGTGGTGGAGCGCAGGCAGCTCGTCTCACGGATGGGCGCCTATCTTCCCTTGTACGGTCACACCGGCCTGGTCACCGAGCAGGACGTGGGGATGCTGACGACGATCGCGGCCCGTCGCGCGGCCCGTAAGTGGGCCAGGGGCGCCGGGCTGGGCCGTGAGATGAGCGACTACCAGCAGGCGGCCACCGAACTGACGATGCTCCACCTGCGCGCGGAGCGGGAGAGGACGGATCCGGCCCGGTTCGCGGTCGAGCGTGATCTGCTGCTGGGCGCGATGGCCCGGGCCCGCCGCTGGTGACCCTCTCTGGCCCGGAAGCGCTTTCCTGACACAATGTCCGGGATGGGCGTGAAAGGAGAGCGGATGAGCTGGGTGGAGATCGAGTCCGAGGCCGAGCTGCGCGAGCTGCTGGGTGAAGTGATGCCGCGGGCGGCGACGAAGGAGCGCACCCGCCTGCACGAGCGTGACCGTCAGTGGCTGGCGACCTCGCCGTTCTGCCTGATCGCCACGGCCGACGCCGATGGCAACTGCGACGTCTCGCCCAAGGGCGACCCTGCCGGGTTCGCCCACGTGATCGACGACACCATGATCGCCATCCCCGAGCGCCCCGGCAACCGCAGGGCCGACGGGTTCCGCAACATCCTGTCCAACCCGCACGTCGGCCTGATCTTCCTGATCCCCGGCCGCAACGAGACGTTGCGTGTGAACGGCCGTGCCCGGCTCGTGCGGGAGGCGCCGTTCTTCGACGAGATGATCGTCAAGGGTCACCGGCCCAAGCTCGCCCTGGTCGTGGAGATCGAGCAGATCATGTTCCACTGTGCCAAGGCGTTCATGCGCAGCGCGCTCTGGCGGCCGGAGAAGTGGGGCCCCGACGCGCTGCCGTCGCACGCCACCCTGGTCAAGGAGCTGCAGACCACACCGGAGACCCTTGAGGAGCTGGAGACGTACTACTCGGACGCCGCCTACCGCAAGAAGCTCTACGAGGTCTAGGCCGCGGGGGTGGGGCCGTCGGGGAAGCGGATCACGTTGCGGCCCGTGTAGGCCCGCAGGTCGACGACCTTCGGATCGACGGCCGCCTGCTTGCGGTGCACGGCCACTGATCGGATGTCGCGGATCTTGTGCGTGGCGATGCGCGGCGGGACCGTCACCAGCCTTCTCATCGTCCTCCCCCCGTGATGTTCCTGTTACCTATGTTATTAACAGAAACCCGGGTAAGGGCGGTGTAAGACAGAAATTCAGTAGGGCAGGCGGCGGCCCGACGGGGACCGCAGGTCCAGGTCCGCGGCGCGGACCGGACGCCGCCTGGTCGTCGTCCTGACGATGCGCACGCGCTTCATGGGTGTGCCCCCTCTCGCCTGGCGCCAACCTAACCGGGCGCGCGTCGTACGCTCAACGCATTTGTGCGCACCGGGCGGGCGCCGTGACGCCCGCCCGGTGAGTGTCAGACGCCGCCGCCGGGGACGGCCCGGGTCGTGACGGCGAGCCGGTTCCACGCATTGATCATCGCGACGGCCACCACCAGCGACGCGAGCTGCTTGTCGTCGTAGTGCTCGGCCGCCTCCTGCCAGACCTCGTCGGAGACGCCCTTGCCGTGGTCGGCGAGCCTGGTCGCCTCCTCCGTCAGGGCCAGCGCCGCCCGCTCGGCGGGGGTGTAGAACGTGGTCTCGCGCCAGGCGGCCACCGACCAGATCCGCTCGTCGCTCTCGCCGTCCTTCTTCAGCTCGCGGTTGTGCATGTCCACGCAGAACGCGCACCCGTTGATCTGGCTGGCGCGCAGCTTCATGAACCCGATCGTGGCGTGCGGGATCCCGCAGCCGTCGAGGTACTTCTCGACGGAGAGGAACGCCCGGTAGGGCTCGGGGGCGAGGGCCGCGACGTTGAGCCGCTGAGTCATCGATACCTCCATGGTGAGTCGTTGCCGACGCGTCATGGACGGGACAGCCCCGCCGGATGTGACAGTCCGGAAAAATCTGAATAGGGCAGCCTTCTGCGGATATGAGACCTCTGCACGGACATCACTAATGATCAGGGGGGATCATCATGGCTGTCTGCGAGACATGCGGCAACGACTACGACATGGCGTTCGAGGTCCGCGCCCAGGGCAGAACCCACACCTTCGACTCCTTCCAGTGCGCGATCGACAAGATGGCGCCGGTATGCGAGCACTGCGGCACCAAGGTCATCGGCCATGGCGTCCAGTCGGGCGACCACTGGTACTGCTGCGCCCACTGCGCCCGGCAGGAAGGCTCCAGCGGCATCGTCGACCGCGTCCCGGCGGGCGCCACCGCCTGACAGCCGGGATTCGGGCTTCTCCAGATCGTCACCGGCACGCACACTGGCGGTGTGGCCGACTTCGATGTGGTTGTCATAGGTTCCGGGCCCGGTGGGCAGAAGGCGGCCATCGCCGCCGCCAAGCGACATCACCGTCGGCGACCTGGGCATCAGGACTTAGCACGTGATCGGCCGCGAGGTCGACGTGATCCGCAGCCAGCTCTCGCGCAACCACGTGGCCGTCTTCACCGGCACCGCCAGTTTCACCGACCCGCACACCCTGGACGTCACCGACGAGCAGGGACGGGCCGTCAAGATCAGCGGACGGAAGATCATCATCGCCACCGGCACCCGCCCGGCCAGGCCGGAGTCGGTGGAGTTCGACGAGCAGACGATCATCGACTCCGACGGCATACTCAACCTCCAGCGGGTCCCGGAGTCGCTGGTGGTCGTCGGCGCCGGGGTGATCGGGATCGAGTACGCCTCGATGTTCGCCGCCCTCGGCACCAAGGTGACGGTGGTGGAGCGGCGGGAGCGGATGCTCGACTTCTGCGACCTGGAGATCGTGGAGGCGCTCAAGTACCACCTGCGCGACCTGGCCGTCACCTTCCGGTTCGGGGAGACGGTCGCCGCCGTGGAACGCCGGCCGAGAGGCGCCATCACGCTGCTGGAGAGCGGCAAGAAGATCCCCGCCGAGACCGTCATGTACTCGGCCGGGCGCCAGGGCATGACCGACCGCCTCGGGCTGGAGCAGGCCGGGCTGGCCGCCGACGACCGGGGGCGGATCGCGGTGGACGCGCACTACCGCACCGCGGTGGAGCACATCTACGCGGTCGGCGACGTGATCGGCTTCCCGTCGCTCGCCGCCACCTCCATGGAACAGGGCAGGATCGCCGCCCAGCACGCCTGCGACGAGCCGCTGGCCGGCATGACCCCGCTGCAGCCGATCGGCATCTACACCATCCCCGAGATCTCCTTCATCGGCCGCACCGAGGACGAGCTGACCAAGGCGCAGGTGCCGTTCGAGGTCGGCGTCTCCCGCTACCGCGAACTGGCCCGCGGCCAGATCATCGGCGACACGTACGGGATGCTCAAGCTGCTCGTCTCACCCGAGGACCGCTCGCTGCTGGGCGTGCACGTGTTCGGCACCGGGGCGACGGAGCTGCTGCACATCGGCCAGGCGGTGATGGGCTGCGGCGGCGCCATCGACTATCTGGTGGATGCGGTCTTCAACTACCCGACGCTGGCGGAGTCGTACAAGGTCGCGGCCCTGGACGCGATGAACAAGCTGCGCCGCGTCGCCCGCTTCGAGCTCTAGCCCCAACGCCGTTCAGTTAAGGCGAGGGATGTTCGTCAAGAGCAGTGAACGAAGCAGCGGAGCTGCTGTAGAAGAGGTCTGTCAATCCAAGACATCCTCACCACAGGAGCTCCGCTGTTGGAACAGGTTGCCACAGTCAGAACGGTCGGGGTAGCAGCCGGTGTGTTCGCGCCCGGACATCTGGGTGAACTGACCCGGATCATCCCGTTCGAGATGGTCGATGAGGTGCTGACGCAGACCCGTGCGCTGCAGCGCAGGGTCCGGCTGGTACCAGCACGGGTCACGGTGTATCTGCTGCTGGCCGCGGCATTGTTCACCGGGCTGGGCTACCGGCAGGTGTTCGACCGGTTAACGGCGTTGGCTCTAGCCCTCCGTGGCGCGCCGCGACCGGGGCGCCGGCTTCTTGCGGCCCGCCACCAGCGTGTCGCCGGGGGAGGGGGAGGGCTCCTCGGTGGTCGCCGCGCGCGGCCTCGGGTGCGGCGCGGTGTCTTCGAGGGCGGGCTCCGTTTCCTTGGAGGTACGAGGGCGCGCCGGCTTCTCGGCGGGCGGTTCCTTCTTCCCCGTGGTCTCCGGCTTCCCGGTGGCCTCGGGCTTGGCCGGGGCGGGCGGGCCGGTGGGCTTGTCGGGGTCGCGCAGTGAGGCGATGACCGCGTCCGCCTCCTTGTCGGCGGCGAACTCGTCGGCCGCCGCGGACTCCCGCCGCCTGATCACCACCATGTGGTCGACCGAGACGCGGCCCGCGCCCACCACGGCGAGCAGCAGCGAGGCCGCGCCGAGCAGGATCAGCTCGTTCAGCGTGATTGGGTTCAGCGGCGGGGCCACCCACAACACCGCGACCGCCTCCGCGAACAGGACCAGCCCCATCACCGACACCATCAGCCCGGCGATCAGCAGCGCGCCGCCCACCAATTCGACCAGCATGGTGACTGTGGCCCAGGCGCGCGGGGCGGGGGCTCCCTGGGACTGGAACTGGACGCCGGTCTCCATCAGCCCGATTTCCAGCTTGCGCCAGCCGTTGGCGAAGAAGATGCCGCCCACACCCAGGCGGGCCACCAGCGCGGCGAGATCACGGAGGGACTGTCTCACGGTTGTTGACTGCCCTAAGGGGGACATCGCACACCTCAATCACGGCGGAGCAGCATGGCCACCGCGACGGCGGTCAGGCTGAGCAGGACGACGCTCACGACCACGGTCGTGTGCAGGGCGTTGACGAAGGCCCAGCGGGCCGCGTTCAGCAGGGCGCCGCCGGCGCTGCCGCCTATCTCCTCGGCGACGTGGGCGGCTCCCGCGAGTGACTGCCTGGCCTGGTCCATGCCCCCGCCGGGGATGCCCCGCACGTCGGGCACCGCGGGCGCGTACGCGATGGTGGTGATCGTGCCGAGCACCGCGACGCCGAGCCCGGCGCCGAGCTCGTAGGCGGTGCCCTCGATGGCGGCGGCGCCGCCCGCGTGGGAGGCGGGCGCGGCGGACATGATCGTGTCGGAGGCGGCCAGCAGCGCCACCTGCACACCGAAGCCGATGCCCACGAAGCAGCACGCCAGCATCACGGGATGGCCCTCGACGCCCCAGGTCAGCGTGGGGGTGAGGGCGAGCGCGACGAGCGCGAGGCCGCCGCTCATGGTGGCGCGCATGCCGAGCCTCGGCAGGATGTGCGCGGCGACCAGCCCGCCCGCGACAGCCGACAGCACCAGCGGGAGCATCCGGAACGCGGCGCGCACCGGGGTGTCGCCGAGCACGAGCTGCAGGTACTGGGCGAGCATCAGCTGCAGCCCGACCAGCGCGAACACGCCGAGCAGCACGCCCAGCACGCCGGTGGTGAACTCCCGCCGCCGGAACAGCGAGACGTCGAGCAGCGGCGTCTCCAGCCGGGTCTGCCGCCGGGCGAACCACACCAGCAGCCCCGCGCCCGTCAGGAAGACCGCGACGGCGGCCGGGAACGGCATCAGGCTGCCCGACCCGGCCTCCTTCAGCCCGAAGGCCAGCGCCAGGATGCCGAACACGGACAGCACGGCGCTGGTCACGTCCCACGGGCGCGGCTCGGGGTCTCGGTACTCGGGGAGCATGCGCAGGGCGGCGGGCAGCAGCACGAGCAGGATCGGCACGTTGATCAGGAAGACCGCGCCCCACCACCAGCCGACCAGCAGGCCGCCGATGAGCGGCCCCACGGCGGCCCCGGCGGCGGCGACCGCGCTCCACACGCCGAGCGCGATGGCGCGCTCGCGGCGGTCGGTGAACACCTGGCGGATCAGCGACAGCGTGGCCGGCATGATCATCGCGCCGCCGACGCCGAGCAGTGCCCTGGCCAGGACGAGCGCCAGCGGCGTGGGGGCGAAGGCCGCCCCGGCCGAGGCCACGCCGAACAGCACGAAGCCCGCGATGACCAGGCGTTTGCGCCCGTAGCGGTCGCCGAGCGTGCCGAAGAGGATGAGCAGCGGGGCCACGATCAGCGAGTAGACGTCGATGATCCACAGCAGCTGGACCGCTGACGGCTCCAGGGCGGCGGTGAGTGCGGGGACCGCGATGTGCAGGACCGTCGCGTCGACCGTGATGAGCAGGAGGCTCACGCAGAGCAGCACCAGGATCTTCCAGCGGTTTTCCTGATGCTCGCGGCCGGCGCGGCGTGCGAAGGGCACGGCCTGGGTGACGGTCATGGACCTCCTTGCGGGCCGATCCCTTCACAGCGGGCCCGCACGAAACTTGCGTGGCAGCTTATGGCATGCCGCGGGATGGGTGCAGCGGTATCGAATGATCCAGGAATGGCTGTCCGTCTATTGACCGAAATGCCACCATTTATCGGGATCGGCATTCATGGTATCCGGACTCCACGCGCCGGGCCGCCCGCGGACTAGAATCATGTTCTATGCGGATCCTGCGTACACCCGACGACCGCTTCACCGACCTGCCCGGCTTCCCGTACGAGCCCCGCTACGCCGAGATCGGCGACGGGCTGCGGATGGCCTACGTCGAGACCGGCCCCGCGACCGGGGAACCCGTCGTGCTCCTGCACGGCGAGCCGTCCTGGTCGTTCCTCTACCGCCACGTCATGCCCGAGCTGGCCGCGGCCGGACTGCGCGCCATCGCCCCCGACCTCGTCGGGTTCGGCCGCTCCGACAAACCCGCCGAGCCGTCCGACCACACCTACGCCCGCCACGTCGAGTGGACCCGCGCCCTGCTGTACGACGCGCTCGGCCTGACCGGCGTCACCCTCGTCGGCCAGGACTGGGGCGGGCTCATCGGCCTGCGCCTGGCGGCCGAGCACCCCGGCCGGGTGGCCAGGATCGTCGCCGCCAACACCGGCTTGCCGACCGGTGACATTCCCATGCCCGAGGTGTGGCACCGCTTCAAGGACGCGGTGGCCAGCGCCCCCGCTCTGGACGTCGCCCGGTTCGTGCAGTCCGGCTGCGCCACCCGGCTCTCCCCGGAGGTGCGCGCCGCCTACGACGCCCCCTTCCCGGACGAGTCGTACAAGGCGGGCCCGCGCGCCATGCCGGGACTCGTCCCGCACACCCCCGGCGACCCGGCCGGGCCGGCCAACCGCGCCGCCTGGCAGGTGCTCACCACCCTCGACCGGCCGTTCCTCGTCGCGTTCTCCGACGGCGACCCGATCACCGGCGGCATGGCGCCGATCCTGCGCTCGTCCATGGCCGGCGCCGCGGGCCTGGACCATCCCGTCATCAAGGGCGCCGGTCACTTCCTCCAGGAGGACGCGGGCACCGAACTCGGCCGGCACATAGCCGCTTTCGTGACCTCCACCTAGCGTGTCAGGTCCGCCCACACCGGGGTTCCGTACGGTATAACCGGGGGCGGACACCGGGGAGGCGTGATGCAGGAGTCCGGCAGGGCCCGTCCCGCGGGCCGAGCCGCGGTGCGAGATCTGTTCGAGCAGGTGCGGCTGCGCTATTTCCGGCTTCCCCCCGCCGTGCGCAGAGTGCTCTACGCGGCGATCCTCATCGGGGCGGTCGGCACCGGCGCGGCGCTCGGCTGGGACCTGCTCGACACGTTCCTCACCACCGCGCTGATCCTCTGCTTCGTCGCGCTCACCCTCCGCTTCCCGCAGGCCGCGGCGACCGTGCTCGTCCTGGCGGGCTGGATCGCGCTGCTGCCGCTCTTCTCCCCACTCTTCCCCGCGCAGCCGATGGCGCCGACCCTGCTCATGCTGCTCGCCGTGCCGGTCGCCGTCGCCGCCCACCTGATCCGCTGGGTCACCCCGTGGGTGTCCGCGCTGCTCGCGCTCGTGCCCGCCGGCGCGCTGGCCGCCGCGCTCTCGCTCGTCTCGGAGAACCTCGCCGTCTGGGTCGCCTACGGCGCCGCCGCGGTCGTGCTCGGCTACCGTTTCCTGCTCGCCCGCCGGGCCAGGGCCGAGCTGGGCGCGGAGGAGCGGGTACGGGTGCGCGCCCGCGAGGGCAGGCCCGAGGCGCAGCCGGAGAAGGCCCAGGGCCTGCCGCAGATCTCGGTCGAGGAGGCGCTCGCCGAGCTCGACGCCATGATCGGCCTCGCCCCTGTCAAAGAGCAGGTCCGCTCGATCGCCGCCTCTATCGAGGCCTCCCGGCTGCGCGCCGAGGCCGGCTACACCGCGGGCCGTCCGGTGCGCCACTTCGTGTTCGTCGGCCCGCCGGGCACCGGCAAGACCAGCGTCGCCCGCACCCTCGCCAAGATCTTCTACGCCTTCGGCCTGCTGGAGACCCCTTACGTCGTCGAAGGGCAGCGCGCCGACCTGGTCGGCGAGTACCTCGGCGCGACCGCGATCAAGACCAACGAGCTGGTCGACCGGGCCCTGGGCGGCGTGCTCTTCATCGACGAGGCGTACGGTCTGATCAACTCCTCCGACGGCCAGCCCGACCGGTTCGGCGCCGAGGCCGTGCAGACCCTGCTCAAGCGCGCCGAGGACGACCGCGACCGGCTGATCATCATCCTGGCGGGCTACGAGCAGGAGATGACCTCGTTCCTGTCCAGCAACCCCGGGCTGGCCAGCCGGTTCGCCACCCGCGTGCGCTTCCCCGCCTACTCCGCCGCCGAGCTGGCCCAGATCACCGAGCTCCTGCAGCGCAGGCGCGGCGACACCATGGGCGACGACGCCAAGGCCGCGCTGCTCGGCCTGTACGAGGACGTCCACCGCCGCGGGCTGGTCGACGAGCTGGGCAACGCCAGGTTCGCCCGCAGCCTGGTCGAGGCCGCGGCCCAGGCCCGCGACGTGCGGGTGGTGGGCGCGGGCGGCACACCGACCACCCAGGACCTGGTGACCACCACCACCGCCGACGTGACCAAGGCGTTCGACGAGCTCACCGCCCGCTTCCGCGGCTACGTCGCCACCCCCACACTGGAGGAGGCGCTCGCCGACCTCGACCGGATGGCCGGGCTCGCCCCCGTCAAACGGCAGGTCCACGCCATCGCCGCGCAGCTCCAGGTGGCCCGCATGCGGCAGGAGCGCGGGCTGCCCACCCCGCCGCAGATGCGCCACTTCGTGTTCGCCGGCCCGCCCGGCACCGGCAAGACCAGCGTCGCGAGGGTGCTGGGCCGCGTCTTCGCCGCGCTCGGCCTGCTCGCCCGGCCCGACGTGGTCGAGGCGCACCGCGCCGACCTGGTCGGCCAGCACCTCGGCGCGACCGCGATCAAGACCAACGAGCTGGTCGACCGGGCGCTGGGCGGCGTGCTCTTCATCGACGAGGCCTACAGCCTGGTCAACCCCGGCTACTCCGGCGGCGACGCGTTCGGCGCCGAGGCCGTGCAGACGCTGCTCAAACGCGCCGAGGACGACCGCGACCGGCTGGTCATCGTGCTGGCCGGCTACGAGCGCGAGATGGACGCCTTCCTCGCCACCAACCCCGGCCTGTCCAGCCGCTTCAACCAGCGGGTCGCCTTCCCCAGCTACGCGCCGCGCGAGCTGACCGAGATCGCCGTGCTGCTCGCTGAGCAGGCCGGCGACCGCTTCGACGACGACGCGCTCAACGACCTCGACGAGGTCTTCACCTGGGTGTGCGAGGAACGGCTGATCGACGGGCTGGGCAACGGCCGGTTCGCCAGGTCGCTGTTCGAGCGCGCCGCGATGCGCCGCGACGTGCGGCTGGCCGCGGGCGCCTCGGCGGAGGAGCCGGCCAGCGCCGCCGAGCTGACGACGATCACCAGCGACGACGTCCGCACCGCCGTCGACGAGCTTTCCGGACGTTAACCAGACCCCTCCTTGGCACTCGCCTGCGCGGCCCCCGTCGCATGCTGTAGCAATATGGCTACACAGTGTTGCGGAGGAGGGGAGATGGCCGGGTTCCTGGCGCGCAGGCTGGTCAGCTCGGTGGTGCTGGTCGCCGTCGCGGCCTCCCTCGCCTACCTGCTCGCCGCCGCCGCGCTCGACCCGCGCGCCAACTACGCGGGCCGCACTCCCGCCCCGCCGCCCGCCGTCGTCGACGCGCAGCTCACCGCGCTCAACCTGAACGACCGCACCCCCCTGACCGAGCGCTACCTCACCTGGGCGGGCGGAGTCCTGCGCGGCGACTTCGGCAAGAGCGTCAGCGGCGCGCCGGTCGGTGACGACCTCAAGCGGCGGGCCGGTGTCACCCTCCGGCTGGTCCTGCTCGGGCTGGTGTGCGGCAGCGTGCTGGGCGTCATGGCGGGAGCGCTCGCCGCCGCCCGGCAGTACGGCTGGTTCGACCGGCTTTCGGCGGCCGTGTCGTTCCTGCTGCTCGCGGTGCCCGTGGTGGTGCTGGCCAACGTGCTGATCCTGGCCGGCACGTGGGCCAACGACCACCTGTTCGGCGCCCGGGTGCTGCTCGTGGCGGGGGAGGCGAGCGCGGGGCTGGAGGCCGGGCTCTGGGAGACGCTCCTCGACCGGGCCCAGCACCTCGTCCTGCCGACCGTCACGATCACGCTCGGGCTCGCCGCCGTGTTCAGCCGCTACCAGCGCAACACGATGCTCGACGTGCTCGGCGCCGACTACCTGCGCACCGCCATGGCCAAGGGCCTGACCAGACGGCGGGCGCTGATCCGCCACGGGCTGCGCACCGCGCTCATCCCGGTCGCGACCTACTTCGCCTTCACCTTCGGCGCCCTGCTCACCGGGGCCACGTTCGCCGAGAAGATCTTCGGCTGGCACGGGCTGGGGGAGCGGCTGATCAGCTCGATCTTCACCAACGACGTCAACACCGTGGCCGCCATCTCCTGCCTGGCCGCGGTCGCCGTGCTGGTCGCGTCCATGGCCGCCGGACTGCTGCAGGCCGTGCTCGACCCCAGGGTGCGGGCCGGATGACGCTGTCGGAGGAGGTCGCCGAGGAGTCCGCCGGCGACGACGCCGGCCGGCCGCCCCCGCCGTCCAGGGCCAGGGCGGTGACCGGCCGCTTCCTCTCCTCGTGGCAGGGCAGGGCAGGCGCGCTGGTGCTGGCGCTGGTGTTCCTGTTCGCGTTCGCGGGCCCGCTGGTCAGCCCGTGGTCCCACACCGACAAGGACTTCGCCGCGTTCCTCGCCCCGCCGTCGGCCGCCCACTGGTTCGGCACGCTGCAGACCGGCGCCGACGTGTTCGCCGTCACGCTGCGCGGCCTGCAGCGGTCGCTGGTCGTCGGGCTGCTCGCGGCCGTGGTGTGCACGGCGCTGGCCGCGCTCGCCGGGGCGTTCGCCGGCTACTTCCTCGGCTGGACCGACCGGGTCATCACCTGGGTGACCGACCTGCTGCTGGTGTTGCCCGCGTTCCTCATCCTGGCCGTCATGTCGCCGCTGTTCGGGTCCGGGCAGTGGCCGCTGTTCGTGCTCATGCTGGCGCTGTTCCTGTGGATGGTGACCGCCAAGATGGCCCGCGGGATGACGATCTCGCTGCGCGAGCGCGAGTTCGTGCGGGCCGCCCGCTACCTGGGGGTGCCGCCCGTGCGGATCGTGCTCTCGCACGTGCTGCCCAACCTGTCGTCGCTGCTGATCGTCGACGCCACGCTGAACGTCAGCGCCGCCATCCTCACCGAGACCTCGCTGTCGTACTTCGGGTTCGGCATCCAGCCGCCCGACGTGTCGCTCGGCACGCTCATCGCCGACGGCTCCAGGACCGCCGTGTACGCGCCGTGGACGTTCTGGTTCGCCGCCGGGCTGCTCGTGGTCACCGTGCTCGCGGTCAACCTCATCGGCGACGCGCTGCGCGACGCCTTCGACCCGACGGCGAGGGAGCCGCGATGACCCCCGCGCTGGAGGTGACCGACCTGCGGGTCACGCTCGGCGGGGCGCCCGTCGTGCGCGGCCTCGGCTACGCCGTGCGCAAGGGCGAGGTGCTCGGCCTCGTCGGCGAGTCGGGCTGCGGCAAGTCGGTGTCGGCGGCCGCGGTGATGGGCCTGCTGCCGCCCGGCGCCCGGGTGACCGGTTCGATCCGGCTGGGAGGCAGGGAGCTCGTCGGCCTGCGCGAGCGGGAACTCGCCGCCGTCCGCGGCAGCGCCGTCTCGATGGTGTTCCAGGACCCGCTCTCCGCGCTCACCCCGGTCTACCGCGTCGGCGACCAGATCGCCGAGGCCGTCCGCACCCACCAGAAGGTGACCAAGGAGCAGGCCGCGGTCCGCGCCGTCGACCTGCTCGACCTGGTCGGCATCCCCGACCCGGCCCGGCGGGCGCTGGCCTTCCCGCACGAGTTCTCCGGCGGCATGCGCCAGCGGGTGCTGATCGCCATGGCCATGGCCAACGACCCCGACGTGATCATCTGCGACGAGCCGACGACCGCGCTCGACGTCACCGTCCAGGCCCAGGTGCTGGAGGTGCTCAAGACCGCGCAGCGCCGGACCGGCGCCGCCATCGTCATGATCACGCACGATCTGGGGGTCGTGGCCGGCTTCGCCGACCGGGTGCTCGTCATGTACGCGGGCCGCCCGGTCGAGTCCGGCGACGTGGACGACGTCTTCTACCACGCCCGCATGCCGTACACCGCCGGGCTGCTCGGCGCGGTGCCGCGCATCGACGCGGCCGGCCGGGCCGCGCCCGCGCCGATCGACGGCGCCCCGCCCGCGCCCGGCGACCTGCCGCCGGGCTGCCCGTTCGCGCCACGCTGCCCGCTGCGGGTGGAGGCGTGCGACGAACGCGAGCCGCCGCTGTTCGAGGTGGGCCCGGGACACCGCGCCGCGTGCATCAGGTGGGACGAGGTGAGCCCGCCGCTCCCCGCGCCCCCGGTCAGGACAGGGCCGGGCGCCCGCGGGCCGCGCACGGTCCTGGCCGTCGACGGGCTGGCCAGGCAGTACCCGCTGGTCAAGGGCGCCGTGTTCAGGAGACGCGTCGGCACCGTCCACGCGGTCGCCGGCATCAGCTTCGACATCCGCGAGGGCGAGACGCTCGGCCTCGTCGGCGAGTCCGGCTCCGGCAAGACCACCGCGCTGACCGAGATCCTGGAGCTGACCCGCCCGCAGCAGGGCCGCGTCGTGGTGCTCGGCCGCGACACCGCCGCGCTCACCGCCGCCCAGCGGATGGAGATCAGGCGTGACGTGCAGGTCGTCTTCCAGGACCCGCTGGCCTCGCTCGACCCGCGGATGACGGTCCACGACATCCTGGCCGAGCCGCTGCGCACGCATCGGCGCGGCGATCCCCGGCGGCGGGTCGGCGAGCTGCTCGCCCTCGTCGGGCTGGACCCGGCGCACGCCGCCCGCTACCCGAAGGACTTCTCCGGCGGCCAGCGGCAGCGCATCGCCATCGCCCGCGCGCTCGCGCTGGAGCCGCGCCTGCTGGTGCTCGACGAGCCGGTCTCCGCGCTCGACGTGTCGGTCCAGGCCGGGGTGCTCGGGCTGCTCGGCGCGCTCAAGACCGAGCTCGGGCTGTCCTACCTGCTGGTGGCGCACGACCTGGCCGTGGTGCGGCACATCGCCGACCGGGTGGCCGTCATGTACCTGGGCAGGATCGCCGAGATCGGCCGCGCCGACGCCGTCTACACCGCGCCCGCTCACCCGTACACGCAGGCGCTGCTGTCGGCGATCCCGCTGCCCGACCCGGCCCGCGAGCGCGCCCGCGAGCGGATCCTGCTCACCGGCGAGCGGCCCGACCCGGCCTCCCCGCCGTCCGGTTGCCGGTTCCGCACGCGGTGCCCGACGTTCCGTTCGGTGCTGACGGAGACGGAGCGCGGCCTGTGCGCCGACACCGAGCCCGAGATGCGGCCGCTGGGCGAGGACCAGTCGGCCGCCTGCCACTACGCGGAGAGGCTCGCCGTCGTCTGACCCGGCTCGTACCCATTGGAGGAGAACCACCCATGAAAGCCCCGTTGACAGGCGTGCGGCTCGTCGTCGCCGCCGTACTCGCGCTGACCCAGGCCGGCTGCGGCACGCGCGGCCCCTCCGGCGGCGCGGGGCAGGGCGACGACACCATCAAGGCGTCCGACATCAACCTCCAGCCGCGCGACAAGGTCAAGGAGGGCGGCACGCTCCGCTGGGGCATCAACGAGTTCCCCACCCAGTGGAACCGCAACCACATCGACGGCAACCTCGCCGTGGCCGCGGTGGTCAGCAACGCGCTGCTGCCGTCGGCGTTCACCTCCGACGGCAACGCCAGGCTCTCGGTCAACCGCGACTACGTGCTCGAAGCCCGCATCACCGACCGCAGCCCCCACCAGGTCGTCACCTACACCCTCAACCCCAAGGCCCGCTGGTCCGACGGCAAGCCCATCACCTGGGCCGACTACCGCGCCCAGTGGGAGGTCATGCGCGGCGCCGACCCGGCCTTCCGCATCGTCTCCGCCACCGGCTACCAGGACATCGCGAAGGTCGAGCGGGGCGCGGGCGAGCACGAGGTGGTGGTGACGTTCACCCGGCCGTTCGGCGACTGGCAGGCGCTGTTCGGCCCGCTGCTGCCCGCCTCCGTGAACGAGAACGCCGAGGCGTTCAACTCCTCCTGGGTGAACGCGATCCCGCTGACCGCCGGGCCGTTCAAGGTCGGCGCGCTCGACCAGACCGCCAAGACCGTCACGCTCGTCCGCGACCCCGCCTGGTGGGGGGACCGCGCCAAGCTGGACCGGATCGTCTACCGTGCCGCCGAGCAGGACTCCCTCACCGGCATGTTCGGCAACGGCGAGCTGGACGTGGCCGACATCGGGCCGTCCGCCCCCGACTACGCCAGGGCCAGGAGCGCCACCGGCGCCCAGGTGCGGCTCGCCGCGGGGCCCGACTTCCGCCACTTCACCCTCAACGGTTCCAGCGAGAAGCTCCGCGACGTGCGTGTGCGGCAGGCGATCCAGCTCGGCGTCGACCGGATGTCCATCGCCCGATCGGACCTCCAGGGTCTCGACTGGCCCGCCACGCCGCTCGGCAACCACTTCTTCATGCCGACCCAGGAGGGCTACCGCGACAACGCGGGCAGCTTCGGCGCCTACGACCCTGAGCGGGCCAAGCGGCTGCTGGACGAGGCCGGGTGGAAGCTGGACGGGACCGTACGGAGTAAGGACGGACACCCTCTGGACCTGCGGTTCGTGGTGCCGGCCGGGTCGCAGCTCAGCAAGTCGGAAGGCGAGCTGGCGCAGAGCATGCTCGCCAAGATCGGGGTCAAGCTGACCATCCAGGCGGTCCCGGGCGACGACTTCTTCACCAAGTACGTGATCCCCGGCGACTTCGACATCGCGCCGTTCGCGTACATCGGCACCCCGTTTCCCGTGTCGAGCAGCTACGGCGCTTACGTGAACAGCCCCGACGGCAAGACCTGGAACGCCAACCTGGGGCGGTCCGGCTCGGACGACATCGACGCCGCGCTGGACCGCGCGGTGGCCGCGCTGGACCCCGCCAGGGCCCGCGCCGGGGTCAACGCCGCCGACCGGCTCATCTGGGCGCAGGCCAACGTGCTGCCCCTCTACCAGCGGCCGCAGGTGGTGGCGGTCAAGGACACCCTGGCCAACGTGGGCGCCCGCGGCTTCCACGACCTCCGCTACCAGGACATCGGCTTCACGCGCTGACGTCGTTGTCGGGGGCGGCTGGTAGAAGTGTCCGGGTGACCACTTCCGTGACCTGGCCGCAGATCCTGGCGTGGCGGCTGCGCCGTCAGTTCGTGAGCGAGCCCTGCGACGGCGGGCCGGTGGAGGTGGCCCGGCGGCTCTGCGGGGTGCAGGCGCAGGTGGCGTCCTCCGCCCAGCTCGCCGTCGCGGTGCGGAGCGACCGGCCCGACCCCGGCGCGATCGACCGCGCGCTGTGGGCCGATCGCACGCTCGCCAAGACGTGGATCATGCGCGGCACCCTCCACCTGGTGCCCGCCGACACCCTGCCCGACCACTGCGCGGCCCTGAGCACGCTGCGCTTCTGGGAGAAGGGTTCCTGGCAGCGCGGCCACGGCGTCACCGCGGGCGAGATCGAGGCTATCGTCGACACCGTCCCGAAGATTCTCGGCGAGCGCCCGATGACCAGGGAAGAAGTGGTCGACGCGGTCGTGGCGGCCACCGGCGACCGGCATCTGCGCGAGGCGCTCGGCTCCGGCTGGGGCGCCCTGCTCAAGCCGCTCAGCCGCCTGGGCGAGCTGTGCTACGGCCCGCCCCGCGAGGGCCGCGTCACCTTCGTCGCCCCGAGAGCCTGGCTGTCGGGCTGGCCCGGGGCCCTCCCGCCGCCCGAGGAGGCCGGGGTCCGGGTGGTCCGCGCCTTCCTGGGCGCCCACGGCCCGGCGACGCCGGAGATGCTCGACGGCTGGCTGTTCGGCGGCGTCGCCAGGAAGGCCGTGCTCAAGGGCTGGTTCCGCGACCTGGCCCCCGAGCTGGCCGAGGTGGAGACCGGCGACGGCCGCACCCTCCTGGCCCTCGCCGAGCACCTCGACGACCTGGCCACCACCCGGCCCTCCGAAGAGGTCCACCTGCTGCCCGGCTTCGACCCGTACATCCTGGGCGCCCCGCGCGCCCTGGAGCCGCTCGTCCCGGCCGCCGCCAAGCCCAAGGTGAGCCGTCAGGCCGGCTGGATCTCCCCGGTCGTGGTCCACCGGGGCCGGGTGGCCGGCGTCTGGAAGGCCGAGGCGGGCCGGGTGGAGGCCGAGCTGTTCGAGGACGTCCCCGAGCCGCCGCTCGCCGCCGCGGCGGCCCGCGTCGAGGCCCTGCTCACGACCGTCCGCACCGCGGAGTGACCGGTCCGCCGTGCGACACTCGCGTGCATGGGACGAGCCTTCCGCCAGGTCGACGTGTTCACCGACACCGCCTATCACGGCAACCCGCTGGCCGTCGTGGTCGACGGCGCCGGGCTGACCGACGAGGAGATGGGGCGCTTCGCCAACTGGACCAACCTGTCCGAGACCACCTTCCTGCTGCCGCCCTCCACCGGCGAGGCCGACTATCGCGTGCGGATCTTCACGCCGTCGGGCGAGCTGCCGTTCGCCGGGCATCCCACGATCGGCAGCTGCCACGCCTGGCTGGAGACCGGCGGCGCGCCCCGTGACCCCGGCATGATCGTCCAGGAGTGCGCGGCGGGCCTGGTGCGCGTCCGGCGCGACGGTTCCGGGCTGGCCTTCGCCGCGCCGCCGCTGCTGCGCTCAGGGCCCGTCGACGAAGACCTGCTCGGGCGGCTCGCCGACGGGCTGGGCATCGGCCGGGGTGAGATCGCCGACGCCGAGTGGGCCGACAACGGGCCCGGCTGGGTGGCGCTCCTGCTCCGCGACGCCGACGCCGTGCTCGCCCTAAGGCCCGGCCGCCTTCCCGTCGACACCGGCGTCGCCGGGCTCTACCCCGAGGGCTCTCCTTACGCGTACGAGGTGCGCGCGTTCTGCCCGTACGAGGGCGGCATCATCGAGGACCCGGTGACCGGCAGCCTCAACGCCTCCCTCGCCCAGTGGCTGCTGCGCACCGGCCGCGTCACCGCGCCGTACGCGGCGAGCCAGGGCACCGCGCTCGGCCGCGCCGGCCGCGTCCGGATCTCCGCCGACGACACCGGCGTCTGGGTGGGCGGCTCCGCGGTCACCTGCGTGACCGGCGAGGTCACGCTGTGAGGTCACGGTTCGCACCTGACCTCAGCGGTGCGGCACGACCTTGAACCGCACCGCGTCGCCGGGGCACAGCTGGGCCGCGACAGGCAGGTCCGCGCTCGACACGACCGCGATCACCGGATAGCCGCCGGTCGGCGGATGGTCGCTGAGGAACACGATCGGCTGGCCGCTCGGCGGCACCTGCACCGCGCCCGTCACCATGCCCTCGCTCGGCAGCTCGCCCGCCCGGGCCCGCGCCGGCTCCGCGCCGCGCAGCCGCACCCCCACGCGGTTGCTGTCCTGGCTCACCGTGTACGGGGACGCGCACAGGGTCTCCAGCGCCCCGGGGGCGAACCAGTCGTCGCGCGGCCCGGGCAGCACCCGCAGCACCGGCGGCCGGGGACCGGCGGGCGGCGCCAGATCCACCGTGATCTCCCCCAGCCCCGCGCCCGGGCCGACCGGCAGCACCGTGCCCGCCCGCAGCGGCGGCGGGCCCAGCCCTGACAGCGAGTCGGTCGAACGGCTGCCCAGCACCGGCTCCACCGCGATGCCGCCGCGCACCGCGAGGTAGGTGCGCAGCCCCCACTCCGGTGTGCCCAGCCGCACCTCGGCCCCCTTCGGCACCCAGAACGGCACCCCCATGCCCGCCCCCGCCGCGCCGGACACCGGGCACGGCGCGCCCGCGAGCGCCGCCCACGCCCCTGTCAGGAAGCGCAGCCTGGCCAGCCCGAACGTGACCTCCACGCCCGCCAGCCGCTCCGGGTTGCCGACCAGCCGGTTCGCCAGCCGCAGGCTCGCCGCGTCGGCCGCGCCCGAGGACGGCACGCCGAGGTGCGCGTACCCGTGCCGGCCCAGATCCTGCACGGTCGCGTACGGGCCGGGCGCCAGAACCTCGATCATGCGACCTCGAACCGCACCCGCGTGCCGGGCCGGAACGGCGTCGGCGGCTCGGCCGACACGTCCCACACCCGCGCGTCCGTACGCCCGAGCAGCCGCCACCCGCCGGGCGACGCGCTCGGGTAGACCGCCGAGTACGGGCCGGCGATCGCGACCGACCCGGCCGGCACCGACGTGCGCGGCGTCGCCAGCCTGGGCACGTGCAGCACCGGATCCAGACCGATCAGGTAGGCGAACCCCGGCGCGAACCCCAGCCAGCCGACCACCAGCTCCCGGCCGGCGTGCCGGGACACCACCTCGTCCACCGAGATCCCGGCCGCCTCCGCCACCGACTCCAGATCCGCACCGTCGTACACCACAGGAATCGTCAACACCTCCGCACCCCCAAGAGCCGCCCCCGACCTCACCGTCGGCTCCCCACCCGCGCCCACAACGTCGAGCGGCACGGGAGTGGTCCCCTCAGCCGTACCGCGCCCCGTGGTTCGCTCGGTCGTACCGTCGCGCCCGGTGGGGGTCGTCTGTGGAGTCGCGGTGTCGTGCCCGGTGGGGGTGGTTCGCTCGGTCGTACCGTCGAGGGCTGTGCGGGGTGCTGTTGTGGTCGTGTCGTCTCGCACGGACTGGTCGTCTGACGGGACGTCGTGGCAGTGGGACAGCAGCGTCTCCAGCAGGCCGCGCAATCTGGACTGGTCGGCGCCGGGGGCCACGACGAGGACCGTCTCGGGTCCCGGCACCACTTCCAGCACCTCCGGAGGCCGCTCGGCGCGCAGGGCCGCGTCGAGCCGGTGAGAGACCTCCAGTGCGCCCGTCTCCACGAGCAGCCCGTGCTCCCCGGCCCGCCGGATCATGCGTACTCCACGACACCCGCGTCACGACTCCCGGCGAAGCCAGGCCCGCTCGCGGCGGCCACCCGGGACGGCAGTTCCGCGACCGGACGAACGGCGGGAGGCGGCGCGTCCGTCGTACGGGTGGTGCCCGCGAACCGCCCGCCACGACGGGAGGTCTCGCCGGACGCGCGGCCGAGGGCGGGAGGTGTCATGCGAACGCCTGCAGGACCACACCGGCCTCCAGGAGCCGGTCGCGGACGGCGCGGGCCAGGGCGACCGCGTCGGGCGTGTCGCCGTGGACGCAGATCGACCGGGCGGCCACCGGAACCTCGGTGCCGTCGGCGGAGGTCACCAGCCCTTCCTTCGCCATCCGCACCGCGCGCGCGGACACCGTCTCCACGTCGTGGACGACCGCCCCCGCCGCCCGCCGTGACACCAGCGTGCCGGCGGCGGTGTAGGCGCGGTCGGCGAACGCCTCGCTGACCGTCGGCACCCCGGCCGCCGCCGCCACCTCGTGCACCACCGACCCCGGCAGCGTCAGCACCGGCAGCGAAGGGTTGTAGTCGGCCACCGCGTCGACCACCGCCGCGGCCTGCTCCCGGTCGCGGCAGACCCGGTTGTAGAGCGCGCCGTGCGGCTTGACGTACGAGACCCGCCCGCCCATCGCCCTGGCGATGCCGTCGACCGCGGCGAGCTGGTAGAGCACCTCGGCGCAGAGCTCCTCGGGCTCCACGTCCATCTCCCGGCGCCCGAAGCCGGCCAGGTCGCGGTAGGACACCTGCGCCCCGATCGCCACCCCCCGGTCGACCGCCGCCGCGCAGGTGCGCCTGATCGTCACCGGGTCGCCGGCGTGGAAGCCGCAGGCGACGTTGGCGCTCGTGACGATGTCGAGCAGGGCGAGGTCGTCACCGAGGCGCCAGATGCCGAAGCCTTCGCCGAGATCCGCGTTGAGGTCGATCACCATGGGGTCCATCGTGGCTCCTCCGCGCCCCCGAGGGAGCGGATTCCGCCCTCACGGGCATGCGGAAACGCTATCAGGACGCCTCTCGCGGGGCGACGAACAGGGTCTGGGATGCCGAGCCGACCTCGCCGGCCGAGTCGTACAGCGTGGAACGGACCAGGCCGCGCCCGGACGGGCCGACGACGGTCTCCGCGTCCATGCAGATCCACTCGCCCTCGGGCGCCCGGAACAGCGAGATCACCAGGTCGACGTTGACGAACAGGTGGGTGTCGAAGTCGAGCGCGTAGCTGATGCCGTTGCCGCTGTCGGCGAACATCGCCAGCCGCTCCAGCGGGGTGGTCTCCTCGTCGCTCACCAGCGGCACCCGCGACCGGCCCCAGGCGGTGGCGGGACCGGTCTCCGCCGCGCTGCCGCGGGTGAAACGCCATTCGGTCGCGCGCCCGTACCCGAAGCCCGTCGTCAGCCACGACGGCTCGCTCTCGGACGGCGGCAAGGGCGGCGGCGGGCTGGAAGTGCCCGGCGTCCCGGCCTCGCGGATGCGCCAGGCGGTGGCCCTGACGTGCTCGCGGCCGCCGGAGGAGACGGACGCGGCCAGGCACTGCACGCGCTTGCCGTCGCGCACGACCTCGGTGCGCACCTCCAGCTCGCCCACCGGCACCGGCCCGAACACATCCACCGCGAGCCTGGCCAGATCGAGGCCGGGGCGCGGCGCGGTCCGCGCCAGCTCGTGCGCGATCAGGGCCGTGACGGGGCCGAGGTGCTGGGTGCGCGGGTCCCAAGGGCCCTGGGTGTGCTCCGTCGCGCGGTAGCGACCTTCGCTCAGGGGGATGTACATCGCCATACGGGGCAGCCTAGATCCCGTCGGGTATGTCGGCGATGTCGTCGAGGGCGGCGGCGAGCTCGTCGGGGTCGCCGCCGATCCGCTCGGCGATCTCGATCAGCACGTGCAGCACGTCGTGGCGGTCGTGGCCCAGGTCCAGCAGGCGCTGGGCGGCCTCCCACAGCTGCGGCGGGTCGCCCTCCCACAGCCGGGTGGCGATCTCCTCGTGCCAGGCGAGGTGTTCCTGGTCGATGCCGCCCACGTGGTCGATCTCCAGCAGCACCCGCCGGTCGGCCTCGTCGGCGGGGTTGAGCCGGTCGAGGTCGACGCCGTTGTGGGTGCCCTGCAGGAACGGGAACGCGAAGGCCCGCCTGGCCAGCGCCGACAGGTCGCCGTCGGGCAGCAGCCGCACCAGCAGCGACCGGTCCAGCCCGAACGAGGCGGGGTCGCGGTACGCCTCGGGGAACTTGCCCGTCGCCTCCCACACCGCGTCCAGCGTGGCCTTCAGTCCCTCGTCGGGCAGGCCCGTGCGGTGCGCGGCGAAGCGCGCCCACGCCGCCAGCACGTGCGGCATCGCCTCCTGCTCGGCCTCCGACAGCATCACCTTGCGCGGCAGCCAGTCGAGCAGGAACGTCTCGCACTTGGTCGGGCTCACCCGCAGCGGCCTGCTGAAGTCCTGGTCGCACCCGTAGTCGATGATGTGGTCGGCGCACCGGGAGGCGGCCGACGGGTCCGACAGGTGCTCGGCGTCGTCGGAGGCGAGGAACTCGGCCGCCAGCATCGCCCGCCGCTCCCTGTTGTACGGGGCCTCGATGTGGAGCGGCGCCGGCCGCTTGCGCCCCGGCGGCAGCGCCTTGAGCCGCGCCCGCGCGAAGGCGTGGTAGGCGCTGTAGCTGTCGCTGACGGGCGGTGGCGTCTTCGGCTCGCCGGTGGCCTTCATGGCCGACTCCAACAGCGCCCTGGCCTGCTGCGGCTCGATCTCCTCGAACAGCAGCATCGCGTTGCCCGCCGCCTCGGCCCTGGCCTGGTCGAGCAGCTTGTCGACCTGGGAGGACACCCAGGCGTCGCGGGCCATGCCGGACATGTTGTAGTCGACGACCATCACCAGCGCGTGGCGGTCCTGCCGGTTGCGGGCCTCGTCGCCGTTCCACCGGTAGCCGAACGTGCAGATCACCGTGTCCTGGTCGCCGTAGGCGTCGCGCGAGACGTAACAGCCGGTCGGCTTGACCGCGCCCACCCGGTCGGCCCAGCCGGGCCTGGCCACGCCGGACTCCATCATCGCCAGCGCCGCGCCCTCCGCCTTCGCGCCCTGGCGGGCGGTGCCGAGGTAGGCCAGGCAGATCAGCAGCGTCAGCGAGGCGGGAGTGCCGGTCTTGGCGGCGTAGTCGACCAGCCCTTCACCGAGCACCTGTTCGACGTCGCCACCCCGGACCCGGCTGCCCCACCAGGCGCCGATCATGTCGGAGACCATCAGCTCCGCGTCGAGCGGGCTCCGCACGGCGAGCAGCTCGCGTGCGGCTTGGACCATCTCCTTGAAGACGTCGTCAGGCGGAACGCTCTCCCGGGGGTCTCGTCGGTGTCGGCGCACGCCCTCACTCTCTCGCATTCCAGGCGCAAACGGTGCGTAGAACGCGGCCTGATGACTTCGATGTTATCGATGGCTTCGGGGCGGTGGTGCGGAGTTGACGATGGCGAGCAGATGCTCACGCGCGACGCGTTCCACGATCTCGGGCGTCGCCGTGATGCCGAGGTGCTGCGCGCACGCGCACACGTCGGCTACACACCGGTCGATGGTGTCCACCGGCACGGTGAGGAACTCTTCGGCCAGCCGTAGACTGACCGGCTCCCGCAGGAGGCGAGTGGCCAGAGCGAGCATAGGTGTCAAATTCCTCTGGAGACCGGGGGGCAAACCCCCAGGAGTGGACGCAGGCGACTTGCGCTCCCATTTCATCTTTTATCGAGGCAGTGTCAAGGCTCCGAGGCGACTGTGTTCGCTTCTCCGCGGCGGCTTTCGTGCGAAGCTGTCTCCATGCGCATCCAGCTCACGCAGCGCGCCGATGCCGACGAGCTCCTCGGCCGCAGCCCGCTCGCCCTGCTCGTCGGCATGCTGCTCGACCAGCAGGTGCCGATGGAGTGGGCGTTCACGGGTCCGCAGACCATCTCGGAGCGGCTGGGGCACGACCTGACCGCAGAGGAGATAGCCTCCTATGACCCCGAGGCGTTCGCCGCGCTGCTCGCCCAGAAGCCGGCCGTCCACCGCTACCCCAAGTCGATGGCGGCCCGGGTCCAGCAGCTCGCGGCCTACCTCGTGGCGCAGTACGACGGCAAGGCCGAGCTCATCTGGGCCGACGCCGCCGATGGCCAAGAGTTGCTGAAGCGCCTGCTGGCTCTGCCGGGTTACGGCAAGCAGAAGGCCCAGATCTTTTTGGCATTGCTCGGCAAGCAACTGGGGGTCCGGCCGCCAGGATGGCGCGAGGCGGCCGGCGCGTACGGCGAGGAGGAGTCCTACCGATCGGTGGCGGATGTGGTCGACGCCGACAGCCTGGCGCGGGTGCGTGCTTACAAGCAGGCTGCCAAGCAGGCGGCGAAGGCCGAGTAGCCTGATCTTGCTGCGCAACGTGGAGCGATTTTGACAGGATGCGTTGACCGTATGGCGGCCGGGGCTTCCGTCCGCGCATGCCCATCGCCGATGATGTACTGCAGAATCCGGTCGCCCGGAGCTGCGCTACGCCGATACACGATTATGGAGATGTGCCGCGTGGGAGACCCTGGCACGCGACGGAGGTACGGACCATGAGCGCCGAGACCTCCGTTCCCCGTCCCCGGGAGTCGGATGTGGACATCTCAGACTCCGCCCTCCTGAAGGGCCTGCTGTCCGAAGCAGAGTTCGCCTTCGCCTTCTTCGACGTCGAGGGCCGCATCCAGCGGGTCAACGACGTGTTCAGCGATCTTGTCGGCGTGCCCGCCGACCGGCTGGCCGGCCGCGCCCCCGTGGAGGCGCTCGCCGCCGACCTCAGCCAGGCCGTGACGCAGGGCGTCCAGGCCGTCATCGAGAGCGAGGGGCCGGTCGCCGAGCGGCGGCTGCGGGTCCGCTCGACCGAGGGCTCCGACCGTCACTGGTCGATGTCGTTCTCGCCGATCCACGACGAGGGCGGCGAACTGCGGGCCGTCACCCTGGTCGGGCTCGACGTGACCGAGAGCCGCCAGATCGAGGAGGATCTGCGCCGCAGCGAGGAGCGCTACCGCTCGCTGGTCGAGGCGCAGTCCCAGCTCGTGTGGATCACCACGCCGACCGGCACGGTCGCCGAGGACGCGCCGCAGTGGCGCGCCATCACCGGTCAGGGGCTGGAGGAGTACCTCGCCTACGGCTGGCTGGACGTCGTCCACCCCGACGAGCGCCCGGCCACCGAGGAGGCGTGGAAGGAGGCGCTGCGCGGCCGCACCATGTTCGAGTGGAACTACCGGGTGCGCACCCGCGCCAGCGGCTACCGCCACTTCGAGGTGCGCGCGGTGCCCATCATCCGCCACGGCCGGGTGGTCGAGTGGGTCGGCGCCAACACCGACGTGACCCCGCAGCGCGAGGCCGAGGAGATGCGCGGCAGGCTGACCGACCAGCTCGGCGCCGCCGCCCTGCGCACCGCCAGGCTCCAGGGCGCCACCGCCCAGCTCGCCGAGGCGCTGACGGTCGAGCAGGTGGTGCAGGTCATCATAGATGTCGGCCGCACGGCCCTGGCCGCGGACCGGTCCGCCGTCGCGCTGCTCGACACCGACCGGGCCGCGCTCAAGCTGATCAACGGCGAGGGCATCCCGGAGGCGTCCGGCTCCTCCGGCGAGGAGATCCCGCTGTCCCACTCCAGCGTGATGACCATGGCCGTCAACAGCCGCAGGCCGGTCTTCGCCGAGTCGCCGGTGAGCCTGAAGATGCAGCTCCTGGAGGCCGGCGGCGACGAGCAGGTGCTCGCCCACTACCTCGCCAGCAGCGACGAGCAGGCCTGGGTGGGCCTGCCGCTGCTGGCCGCCGGCCGCGCCCTGGGCGCGCTCCGGTTCTCGTTCACCAGGCCGCAGAAGATCTCCCAGGAGGACGGCGTCTTCCTGGAGGCGCTGGCCGGCCAGTGCGCACTGGCGGTGGAGCGGGCGACGCTGTTCGAACGCGAGCACCGCACCGCCGAGACGCTCCAGCGCAGCCTGCTGCCCGACCACCTGCCCGTGGTCAAGGGCCTGGAGCTGGCCCAGCGGTTCCGCTCCGGCAGCCGCCACGTGCAGGTCGGCGGCGACTGGTACGACGCGTTCGTGCTGCAGGACGGGCGGGTCGCGGCCGTCGTGGGCGACGTCATGGGCAAAGGCGTCAAGGCGGCGGCCGGGATGGGCCGCATCCGCAACGCGATGCGGGCGCTGGCGCTGACCAACCCGCCGCCCGCCGCGGTGCTGGCCGGGCTCGACCGGGTCTTCGACGCGACCGAGGAGGAAGACCAGGTCACGACCCTGGCATACATGGTCGTCGAGCCGGCCACCGGCGAGGGCACGCTCGCCCTGGCGGGCCACCCGCCGCCCGTGCTGGTCTCACCGCAGGGCACGGCGATCCTCTGCGACGCCGAGCCCGGCACGCCGCTGGGCTGGCCGACCAGCCGCCGGCAGTTCCGGTTCGTGGTGCCGCCGGGACACACCGCTGTGCTCTACTCCGACGGTCTCGTGGAGAACCGCAAGCGTGGCTTGGACGCCGGCCTGACAGAGATTTGCAGTGTTGTGACCGAAGCGCCGCCTGAGGTGGTGGCAAATCCGCACATGCTGCTGGATTTCCTGGTTGACGGGATGTTGTCGGGATATGAACAGGATGATGACGTTACTGCGCTGGCCATCCACGTCCCGGCCATCACGAAGAGTGACTGAATGAAACAGTCATAAGGGTTGCTTTCGGGTATCAGTGCCGCCCTTGCGTACGCACTACTCTCTCCGTCGGCCTAGGGTGGAGGACAACCGCCGGGAGGTGGCCGTATGGAGTGCGTGGGCGTGCCAGAATGCTGGAAGGTCCGTAGCGGTCCGCACGGCCTCACCGATCTCCGAGAGAGGCAACAGCCCCCTAGCGGGCATCTGGGTCCATTGTCGCCACGCGTTCGTTCGAGAGGTGTTCGTGTCGCCTGCAAGTTCGACTCGCTCGAAGCCACAAGAGCTGAACGAGCCCGTCATTCAGCGACTGCTCGAGCGTGGGCGCTCGCAGGGTTTCCTCGAGTCTGAGGATGTCCGTCAGGCCTTCGAGGAGGCGGACATCCCCATGTCGCACGCCGCCGCGTTCTTGCGGAACCTCAGCAAAGAGGGCGTGACCGTGGTGGTGACCGCCGCGGATTCGGCTGCGCCGAAGAAGAAGTCTCGAGGTTCAGCAAAGCGCCAGACCGCCGCGCCCGTCAAGAGCAAGACGGCGGCGGCCGCCAAAGAGCAGCAGCCGGAGACCGTGACCGCGGTCGTCGGCACCGCCGAAGCCGAGCCCGCGCCGAAGAAGCCGGCCCCCGCCAAGAAGGCCGCTCCCGCGGCCAAGAAGGCGGCCCCGGTCAAGGGCGCCCCCGCCAAGAAGGCCAAGCCGGAGAGCGCTGGGCCTGCCGAGACCAAGCAGAAGACCTCCGACGGCGTCAAGTCCGAGGTCGACGACGACGACATCGAGCTCGACGGCGACGTGGAGCTGGAAGACCTCGAAGACATCGAGGTCGACGACGAGGAGATCGTCGCCGAGGGCGACTCCGAGTCCGAGGGCGACTCCGACGACGACACCGAGGACGAGCCGAAGGCCGAGACCGCCCCGGTGGTCAAGGAGAAGAGCGAGGACGAGGTCCTCATCCTCTCCGATGACGACGACGACGCGCCCGTGGCGCAGGTCGCCGCCGCCGGAGCGACCGCCGACCCGGTCAAGGACTATCTGAAGCAGATCGGCAAGGTCCCCCTGCTCAACGCCGAGCAGGAGGTCGAGCTCGCCAAGCGCATCGAGGCGGGCCTGTTCGCCGAGGAGCAGCTCGCCAGCGACGGCGACGGCCTCCCGGTCGACGTCCGCGCCGAGCTGGAGTGGATCGCCGAAGACGGCCGCCGGGCCAAGAACCACCTGCTGGAGGCCAACCTCCGCCTCGTGGTCTCGCTGGCCAAGCGCTACACCGGCCGCGGCATGCTCTTCCTGGACCTGATCCAGGAGGGCAACCTGGGCCTGATCCGCGCGGTCGAGAAGTTCGACTACACCAAGGGCTACAAGTTCTCCACCTACGCCACCTGGTGGATCCGGCAGGCGATCACCCGGGCCATGGCCGACCAGGCGCGGACCATCCGCATCCCGGTCCACATGGTCGAAGTGATCAACAAGCTGGCCCGCGTCCAGCGGCAGATGCTCCAGGACCTCGGCCGCGAGCCGACCCCGGAGGAGCTGGCGCGCGAGCTCGACATGACCCCCGAGAAGGTCGTCGAGGTCCAGAAGTACGGCCGCGAGCCGATCTCCCTCCACACGCCCCTGGGCGAGGAGGGCGACAGCGAGTTCGGTGACCTCATCGAGGACTCCGAGGCCATCGTCCCGGCCGACGCGGTCAGCTTCACGCTGCTGCAGGAGCAGCTCCACTCGGTGCTCGACACCCTGTCGGAGCGCGAGGCCGGTGTGGTGTCGATGCGCTTCGGCCTCACCGACGGGCAGCCCAAGACGCTGGACGAGATCGGCAAGGTCTACGGGGTGACGCGCGAGCGCATCCGGCAGATCGAGTCGAAGACGATGTCCAAGCTCCGCCACCCGTCCCGTTCGCAGGTTCTGCGCGACTACCTCGATTAGGCCGACGCGCGGGAAAGGGCACGGCCACTCGCGGGCCGTGCCCTTTCCGCTGCCCGGCGTTCAGGGCAGGAGGACGTCGAGTCTGCCGCCCGTGAGCGTCACCTGGTAGCCGAGGTCCTCCAGGGTCTTGACCAGCTCGTCCGGGGTCTCCGGCGCGAGCCCGCTCTCCAGGAGCCGCCTGGCGACCTCGCCGCGGGTGGCCTTGGCCATGTGGCTGACGACCTTGCCGCCCTTGAGCACCCGTACGGACACGCCGCGCGAGCCCGGCCGCCAGGCGGCCGCGTACGCGGAGGAGCGCAGGTCCACCACCAGCCCGGGCAGCCGCTCCAGCTCCGGGGTGATCAGGGGCCTCCAGAATGCCGCCAGAGGGCCGATCGGCGGCAGACTGACCCCCATGGCCAGCCGGTAGGGCGGGATGCGGTCAGCGAGCCGTAGCACGCCCCACAGGCCCGAGAAGATCAGCACGTGCTCCTCGGCCCTGGCCCGGGCCTCAGGGGAGAACTCGCTCAGGGCCAGGTTGTCGTACAGCACCCCGGTGTAGAGCTCGCCGGCGGGTAGCGTCGGCGCCGTCTGGAGTTCCAGATTTTTCGCGAGTTCCGGTGCCAGGCCGGGGGACAGCCCGAGCACCTCCAGGGCGTTCCGCCGGCGGGACGCGCGGACGAGGGCGTTCAGCACCCGCTTGCGGGGGCGGTCCAGCTTGGGGAACGACAGGTCGCCGACGGGCGGCCCGTCGCCTGCCGGAGCCTTGCCCTCCGACGGGGGCAGCAGAATGAGCACGTCCCGCAGCTTACTGGCGGTGAATCGCCGCTGTGCCTGGTCAGGGGGGTGGTGGCGACCTGCTGGGCCGATTTCCGCCACTCACGTCCGGGGGTGGTGCCGGGGAGGTGCGGATCCGTTCGGCCGGTTCCCGTCACCGGGGTTCGGCTGGGGGTGGTGCCGGGAGGTGCGGGTCTGCTGGGCCGGTTTCCGTTACCGGGGTCCGGGCGGGGGTGGTGCCGGGAGGTGTGGGTCCGCTGGGCCGGTTTTCGTTACCCGCGTCCGGCTGGGGGCGGTGGCGGGAGGTGCTGGTCAGCTAGGCTGCGCGGGTGGATGTCGATCTTCTGGTGGACGGGGCGTGGCCGGCCTGGGAGCGGCGGGTGCTCGGCGGCTGGGTGTTGCGCTACGCGGGAGGTGTGACGAAGCGGGCGAACTCGGTGCTCGCCGTGGGGGAGCCGCCTGTGCCGGATGATCTTTTCGCCGCCATCCGGGTCGCCGAGGAGTTCTACGCGGAGCGCGGGGCTCCGTGCGCCTTCTCGATCGGCGCCGGCGCGCCGCCGGGACTGGACCGCGCGCTGGACGCGCGTGGGTACGCGCTGGTGGATCCCACTGTCGTGATGTCCGGCACGATCTCCGGTGAACCCGTGGTGCCGGTACGGGTCGAGCCGCGGCTCTGGCGGGGCTGGCTGGAGGCGTGGTGGGAGGTCGACGGCCGCTACGGCACCGGGCTGGAGGCGGCCGAGCGGATCGTGACCGGCGTGCCGGCGCTCTACGCGGCCGTCGAGGAGGACGGGGCTCCGGTGGCCGTCGGACGGGGCGTGCCGCAGGGCGACACGCTCGGCGTCTACTGCATGGCCACGCTGCCGTCGGCCCGCCGTCGCGGCCTGGCCCGTGCCGTGCTGCGCGCCCTGGCCGTTGAGAGCGGGATGCGGAGCGCGTACCTGGTCGTCACGGAGCGCAACACGGCCGCGCGGAACCTCTACCGGAGCGAGGGCCTGGAACAGAAGGGCGGCTACCACTACCGTGTCCGCTCAACCACGGACCCGCGCCCTCCGGCCCCGGAAGCTGGCGCCGCGCGTGTCCGGTCGCGGACGGTGGGTGCGTGATTTGTGCGGGATCGGCCTTAGACGTCCGGCGTGTGCGGCGCAGGTGTCCGGTCCCGGATGGCGGGTGCGTGATTTGTGTGGGTTCAGTCTGGGGCGTCCGTTGTCTGCGGCGTTCGTGTCCGGTCCCGGGCGGGTGGGGGACTCGTACGAGTGCAGTTTCGGGGATCCGGCGCACACGCCTCGCCCGCCCGGTCGCGGACGGCAGGTGCGTGACTCGTACGGGTTCGGTCTGGGGCGTCCGGCGCACGCGCCTCGCGTGTCCGCTTTCGAACGGAGGGTGCGTGACTCGTGCGGGTGTTTCGGGCATCCGGCGTGCCGCACGTGTCCGCGCCCAGAGGTGGGATGTGGGCCGCATGGGGCGAATGCGTGCGCGCCCGGCCCTCGTGCGGCGGGAGCGTCATATGCCCGGCCTTGTGCGGCGGGAGTGTCACATGTACGTGCTCGTGCGGCGGGAGCGCATACGTACGTGCTCGGCTTGGGGAGCCCGGAGCGTGAGCCGCTCGTGTTCGTGCGCGGGTGCCGGGGGTGTGCGCCGCGTGTGGCCGCCGGCGGGCCCTGTGGGCGTGCTGCTGTCTGGGCGGAGGGCGGGCTGGGTCGTGGAGGCAAGACGGCGATCCCGGTTGAGCCGGGATCGCCGTCTTGTCGAGATATATGTGGTTATGTCATCACGGCGAGCACGTCAGCGCTCGTCGTTGGGGCTTATCTTCGGTGTTTCGCTGAGACGTGCCGACTCGTCCAGGATGTCAGCGCCCTTCTCGCGCAGCGCCGCGATGTGCTTACGCCCATGGTGGGCGCAGAACAGCAGCTCCCCACCTACCGGCAGGGTCGCGCGAATGTACGCCTGGGCACCGCAACGGTCGCAGCGGTCGAGGGCCGTCAGCGGCTTAACGGGGGCAAGAGCTCCAGTCACGTATCGCCTTTCGGGTCACCCCCGCCGAAGCGAGGATCTGGCGTCAGTCACTTGGAACAACATCTAACCGGACGTGGACGTTCCCAACCCACAGGTCTCTACGCCCAGAGCGGAATGTGTCCGAAAGTAATGGGGATCACCCTGCTGGTAACGGCAAACATGGCGCCATGGCAAGCTTGTACGCGTGCGTAAGGGAAGAACGGTAAGCTACGCACACGTGTTCGAACTATAGACCCGGAGGGCTGGAGTGACGGTAGTGGAGGCGGGTTACACGGCTCGGCACCTCTCGGTGCTCGAGGGCCTCGAGGCCGTCCGCAAGCGCCCGGGGATGTACATCGGATCCACCGACAGCCGCGGGCTCATGCACTGCCTCTGGGAGATCGTCGACAACGGCGTCGACGAGGCGCTGGGCGGCCACTGCGACCGCATCGAGGTCGAGCTCCACGCCGACGGCTCCATCGAGGTGCGCGACAACGGCCGCGGCATCCCCGTCGACGTCGAGCCCAAGAGCGGCCTGGCGGGCGTCGAGCTGGTCTACACCAAGCTCCACGCGGGCGGCAAGTTCGGCGGCGGCTCCTACACCGCCTCGGGCGGCCTCCACGGCGTGGGCGCCTCCGTGGTCAACGCGCTGTCGGCGCGGCTCGACATCCAGGTCGACCGCGACGGCAAGGTCCACGAGATGAGCTTCCGGCGCGGCGTGCCCGGCGTGTTCGACGGGCCGGAGCCGACCGCCAAGTTCAAGAAGAAGTCCGGCCTGCGCGACGGCGGCAAGCTGCCCGAGAAGGTCACCGGCACCCGCGTGCGCTTCTGGGCCGACAAGCAGATCTTCCTGCCCGACGCCGAGGTGTCGCTCGACGAGATCCACGTCCGGCTCCGCCAGACCGCCTTCCTGGTGCCCGGCCTCACCCTCGCCGTCGTCGACAGCCGCCACGAGGAGCAGGTCCGCGACGAGTTCCGCTTCGAGGGCGGCATCTCCGAGTTCACCGAGTTCCTCGCCCGCGACGAGGCCGTCTGCGACGTGCTGCGGCTGCAGGGCGTGGGCCACTTCCGCGAGACCGTGCCCGTCCTCGACGACCAGGGCCACATGACCTCCACCGAGGTCCAGCGCGAGCTCAGCGTCGACGTGGCCGTGCGCTGGGGCAAGGGGTACGAGTCCACGGTCCGCTCCTTCGTCAACGTGATCGCCACCCCCAAGGGCGGCACCCACGTCAACGGCTTCGAGCGCGGCCTCGTCCGCACGATCAACGAGCAGCTCCGCGAGACCCGCCTGCTCAAGAACGGCGACGACCCCGTCACCAAGGAAGACATCCTCGAAGGGCTCACCGCGGTCGTCACCGTCCGCGTGCCGGAGCCGCAGTTCGAGGGCCAGACCAAGGAGGTCCTCGGCACCTCCGCCGCCGCCCGCATCGTCTCCCACGTCGTCAGCCGCGATCTCAAGGAGCTGTTCGACAACCCGCCGCGCGGCTACAAGCAGCCGCTGCGCGCGGTGCTGGAGAAGATCGTCGCCGCCGCCAAGGCCCGCATCGCCGCCCGCGAGCACCGCGAGAACCAGCGCCGCAAGAGCGCACTGGAGAACTCCGCGCTGCCCGCCAAGCTCGTCGACTGCCGCAGCGACGACGTCGACCGCAGCGAGCTGTTCATCGTCGAGGGCGACTCGGCCCTCGGCACCGCCAAGCTGGCCCGCGACTCCGAGTTCCAGGCCCTGCTGCCGATCCGCGGCAAGATCCTCAACGTGCAGAAGGCGTCCGTCAGCGACATGCTGAAGAACGCCGAGTGCGCCGCCATCATCCAGGTCGTCGGCGCCGGCTCCGGCCGCTCCTTCGACATCGACGCCGCCCGCTATGGCAAGATCATCCTCATGGCCGACGCCGACGTCGACGGCGCCCACATCCGCTGCCTGCTGCTCACGCTCTTCCACCGCTACATGCGGCCCATGGTGGAGGCGGGCAGGGTCTTCGCCGCGGTTCCCCCGCTCCATCGCATCGAGCTGACCAACCCCGGGCGCGGCAAGGACAAGTACATCTACTGCTACTCCGACGCCGAGCTGCACAAGGTGCTGCGCGACCTGGAGCGGCGCGGCAAGCGCTGGAAGGACCCGGTCCAGCGCTACAAGGGCCTCGGCGAGATGGACGCCGACCAGCTGGCCGAGACCACCATGGACCCGCGCCACCGCATCCTGCGCCGCGTCCGCATCGAGGCCGCCGAGGAGGCGGAGCAGATCTTCAGCCTGCTGATGGGCAGCGACGTGGCCCCGCGCCGCGAGTTCATCGTCAAGAGCGCCGCCGAGGTCGACCGCGACCACATCGACGCCTGACCCCGCGCCCGGGGGTCAGCCGAGCGGGATCAGGCGGCCCGTCTTCACGTCGTAGACGGCGCCCACGACCGGCATGCCCGCCGGCAGGAACGGTGACGACGTGATGCGGGTCAGGTCGTGCACGAGAGCCTCGGTCTGGTCCGGCACCATGTGGAACTCCAGGCTCCGGGTGTCCACGCCCTGGTCACGGGTCAGCTGGTGCACGTCCGCGTCGGTGGCCTTGGTCATGCCGCAGTCGGTGTGCGGCATGACCAGCACCCGCTCCACCCCCAGCAGGTAGACCGCCAGCACGAGCGTACGCAGGACGTCGTCCGTGACCCGCGCGCCGGCGTTCCTGAGGATCTTCGCGTCGCCCGGCTCCAGCCCCAGCAGGCCGAGCGGGTCGATACGCGAGTCCATGCAGGTGACGACTGCCAGCCCACGTGCCGCGCGCCCGGTCAGATCGGACCCGCGGAAGGTGCGGGCGAACTCGGCGTTGGCGGCAAAGAGGTCGTCGAACGCATCCATGCCAAAGATGATCCCCCATGACCGTTTCGTCGATGCGTCCGGGGGCCACGAATTCGCCGGAGGTGAGCAAGCTCACGCGATCACTGCTAACTTTGCGTGATGATTCCGTAGCCCATTGTGCGCATGATCGAAGAAGGTCGTCTTGAGCAGGTCCGAATCGCTTGCCGCGTATCTCCGTGCCCAGGCCCGGCGCTGTCTGGATCGAGTGGAGTCCGACGACGGCGGACGCAACGCCAGGCGCACGCTGGCCCTGCTCGACGCCGCCGCCTACGCCGGCGGGCTGGCCGACGACGACCCGCTGATCCTCATGCTCGACCAGGCCGGCTGCTACGGGCCGCTCGGCTGCGAGGCGTTCGACCCCGGCGAGGCCGGCACCCGGCTCGTGCGCACGTGGGAGGGAGCCGAGCCGCACGAGCTCCTCCTGTCGCTCCCGGCGGCGATCACCGCCGCCGCCGGGCGGCGCGACCAGGAGCACGGCACCAGACCATGCTGACGTGGGCCCCCGGCTCCTCAGGCCGGTTCGTTGCCCGGCTTCCACTTGATGCCGCAGCCCAGCGACGGCGTCTGGTCGTCCTCGACGGGTTTGCCGGCCAGCAGCGCGTCGACGGCGGCCCGGAGCGAGGAGCCCGTCACCGGGACCTTGTTGCCCGGCCTGGCGCCGTCGAACTCGCCCCGGTAGGCCAGCTTCAGAGCGGCGTTGTACAGGAAGAAGTCGGGCGTGCAGGCCGCGCGGTAGGCCTTGGCCACCTCCTGCGTGTCGTCGAGCAGGTAGGGGAAGGTGAAGCCGGCCCTGGCCGCCTGCTCGGCCAGGTGTGTGGGATCGTCGTCGGGGTAGTTCACGCTGTCGTTGCTGCAGATCGCGACGACCGAAAGGCGGGAGCCGTATTCGGCGGCCAGCTGCCCGAGCCCGTGCTCGATGTGGCGGACGTAGGGGCAGTGGTTCGACAGGAAGATCACGAGGGTGGCGGGGGAGCCTTCGAGGTCGGCGAGGGACATACTGCCGCCGTCGACGGCCGTCAGGTCGAAGTGCGGTGCGGGTGTGCCGAGCGGAACCATGAACGAATGCGCAGCCATGTCTCCCATTGTCGCCGGTCGTCCCTGTCGGAGGTGAATCCATGGAAGGCATCGCCCGCTTCCGGTCGACGGTGTTCGACTGCCCGGACCCGTCGGCTCTGGCCCGGTTCTACTCGCGCCTGCTCGGCTGGCCGATCACGGACGAGGACGACGGCTGGGTGGTGGTGAGCGACGGCGGATCGCCGGACCGGCTGGCGTTCCAGCTGGTGGAGGACTACCGGCCGCCGATGTGGCCGGAGGGGGAGCGGCCGCAGCAGCTCCACCTCGACCTTCGGGTGGACGATCTCGACGACGCGGAGAAGCGAGTGCTGGAGATCGGCGCGACCAAGGCGGAGGTCCAGCCGAGCGAGGACGACGCTTTCAGGGTCTTCCTCGACCCGGCCGGACACCCGTTCTGCCTGACGGTCTAGCGGGCCGACCGCGCCAGCAGTTCGACCGCCTCGCTCAGGTCGCCGGAGGCCAGCTCGTGGTCCGCCTGCGCCTGCAGGTCGAACCGCTTGCCGGCCGCCTGGGCGGCGTCCCTGGCCACCGAGACGACCGTGTCACCCTGCTGGAAGGTGGCGCTGCGCGACCGTTCGAGCAGCGCCGCCGCGGTCTGGACGGCCGCGGTGCTCCGGATGGTGCCGCCGGGGTGCCAGTTGCCGGGCCGGAGCGCCGGGGTCAGCGCCGCCGCCGCTGCCTTCGCCGGTCCGTCGCCCTTGAGCAGCCGGTCGCGTACCTTCTTGAGCCGGTCGCGGCCGGAGTCCGTGCGCAGCCCCCACCCGTACGGGTAGAGCGGGTCGTAGGAGGCGTCGCCGACGTTGATCGGCACCTGCTCCTCGCCGCGGAACCAGGTGAACGGGAGCCGCCCGGTGTACGGGACCGCGCCGAACAACGGGTCGGCCACGCCGTCGCCCTCGGTGCCCGGCAACCAGGCCGCCACCACGGCCTCCACCCGCGACAGGTCGCCGAGCAGCAGCGGCCGGCCGGAGACGACCAGCACCACGCAGTCCATCGCCCCGCACACCCGGTCGATCGCGGTTCGGTCCGCGCCGGTCAGGTTCAGGGTGCGCCCGTTGACGCCCACGTCGCCCTGGCCTTCCGCGTACGGGGTCTCGCCGACGACCACCACGCCCACGTCGTGCCCGTCGAGCGGCGCCGAGGCGTCGCGCGAGTAGGTGACGGACGGGGCGCGCTTCCGGATCGCCGACAGGATCGTGGTGCCGGGCGTGATCGGCCCGGACGAGCCCTGCCAGGTGATGGTCCAGCCGCCGGACTGGTTGCCGATGTCGTCGGCGTTCGAGCCCGCCACGTACACGCGGGCGTCCCGGTCCAGCGGCAGCAGGCCGCCGTCGTTCTTCAGCAGCACCTGCGAGCGGGCGGCGGCCTCGCGGGCCACCTCGCGGTGCGCGGGCGAGCCCACCTCGGCCAGCCGTGACCGGTCCGCGTACGGGCGCTCGAACAGGCCCGCCTCGAACTTCTGGGTGAGGATCCTGGCGACCGCGTCGTCGATCCGCGACATCGGGATCCGCCCGGCCCGCACCTCGGCCTTCAGCGCGCCGACGAACTCCTGGTACGCGTACGGCACCATGATCATGTCCAGCCCGGCGTTGACCGAGGTCCGCACGTCGCTCGCGTAGTCGCCGGGGATCTGGTCGATCGCCTGCCAGTCGCTGACCACGAACCCCTTGAACCGGAGCCGGCCCTTCAGCACGTCCGTGATCAGCTCCCGGTGCGCGTGCATCTTCAGCGGCCCGTCGCCGGAGTCCACGCTGGAGAACGACGGCATGACCGTCGCCACCTCACGCTCGACCGCCTCGGCGAACGGCGACAGGTGGATCGCCTCCAGCTCGGCCCGGCTCACCTCGGTGACGCCCTGGTCGATGGTGTAGTTCCCGGTCGTGGACGAGCCGTACGTGGTGCCGCCGTCGCCGACGTAGTGCTTGGCGGTGGCCAGGACGCCGTTCTCCTGCATCCCGTCGATGATCGTCGCCATCCGCTTCACCAGCGCAGGGTCCTCGCCGAAGGACTCGTACGCGCGACCCCACCGGTCGTCGCGGGACACGCACAGGCACGGCGAGAAGTTCCACGGGACGCCGGTCGCCTTCACCTCGCGTGCCGTGATCTTCCCCGTCCGCTCGGTGAGGGCGGGGTCACGGGCGGCGCCCAGCCCGACGTTGTGCGGGAAGATCGTCGCCCCGACCACGTTGTTGTGGCCGTGCACCGCGTCCACGCCGTAGATGAGCGGGATCTGCAGCCGGGTCTGCCGGGCGCGGAGCTGGAAGCCGTCGATCATGTCCGCCCACGCCTCGGGCGTGTTGGTGGCCGGCGTGGACCCGCCGCCCGACAGGAGCGAGCCGAGCAGGTATGCGGCGATGTCGTTCTGGCTGCCGAGCGCGCCGCGCTCGGCCTGCGTCATCTGCCCGGCCTTCTCCTCCAGCGTCATCCGGCCGAGCAGGTCGGCCACCCGCTGTCTGACGGGCCTGCGTTCGTCCAGGTACGGCAGGCCGTGCGCGTCGATGACGACGACCGGGTTCTCGGCCGGCGGCCTGACGCCCTCGCCGGACAGCAGGATCGGGATCGTCTCGGCCACCTCGGCGTCGCGGTCGCCCTTGGTCCTGACCAGGAACGACCTGGCCGTGCCCGAGGGGGTGCCCGCTGGGAAGGTGAGCGTGCCCGCGGCGGGGGTGTAGTCCTCGCCGGGCGTGGCGGTGCCGGCGCCGGTGGTGTAGTGCACGGTCAGGTCCGAGGGGAGCGGCCCGCCGGTGGCCGTGCTGACGGACACCCGCACCTCGGCCGAGCCGCGCTCCTTGACCGGGTAGACCGGCTCGTCGGTGGCGAGCCGGACCGGCCGGGGCGGCGCCGTCCCGTACACCTGGACGTCGTCCCAGAGCAGCGTGCCCGAGGAGGCGGCGGGGAGCCGCATCGAGTAGCCCCACATGGCGATCAGGTCCAGCTCGCCGTCGGTGGGCGAGCCGCCAGGCTGGTAGTCGGCGCGGCGGGTGAAGTCCGCGAACGGCACGCTGACCTGCCGCCAGCCGGCGGTGTCGTCGGTGAACGACGACTCGAACAGCTCAGCGCTGCCCGCGCCGCCTCCTCCGTCCTTGACCTCGAAGAAGACGCGCTGGCCGGTGCCCGCGCCCTTCACCCAGAACGAGAATCCCTCGTACGGTGACCAGTCCTGGGCGGCGGTCAGGTCGTGTGACCAGCCGCCCCACTGGCTGACCGTGTAGACGGTGCTCAACGCCCGGTTGCCCGCTGCCGCGCCCGGACGGTCGTCGGCGGGGGTCACGGTGAGCGTGGGGGTGGAGGCCGCGTCGTTGCCCCAGCCGGTCACGCCGGGCGGCAGGGTGGCGGACTCGAAGTCGGTGACGGTGTGCGGCTCGGCGGACGCCTGCACGGGTGGTGCCACCAGGAGCGAGGCGAGCACGGCCGCCGCGGCCCACAGCGGAGTTCTTAATCGGATCACTGAACCTCCCAGAGAGCGCTCTCGCCAAGAGATCGGACACGGGCCGTGGTTCATAACAGACGTTTCTTGACGAGAGTGAACCAGAGGCGCAAGATGGCCTTATTCAACGATTGATGAAATCTGGTGAGAGCGATGACCGGACACTGCGTCATCATCGGGGGCGGCCCCGCCGGCATGGTCGCCGGGCTGCTGCTCGCCCGGGCGGGCGTGCGGGTGACGGTGCTGGAGAAGCACGCCGACTTCCTGCGGGACTTCAGGGGCGACACCGTCCACCCGTCGACGCTCGCCCTGCTCGACGACCTGGGCCTGGGCGACCGGTTCGACCGGCTGCCCCAATATCACATCACCGAGATCGCGTTCCCGGCCGCCGACGGGCCGGTGGTCATCGGAGACCTGTCGCGGCTCAAGGTACGCCGCCCGTACATCGCCATGGTCCCGCAGTGGGACCTGCTGAACCTGCTGGCCGGGGCCGCCCGCGAGGAGCCCGGCTTCACCCTGCGGATGCGCACCGAGGTCACCGGTCTCATCCACGAGGGCGGGCGGATCGCCGGTGTGCGCTACCGCACCGCCGGCGGACAGGACGGGGAGATCCGCGCCGACCTGACCCTGGCCTGCGACGGCCGCTGGTCCCTCGCCCGCCGCGGGGCCGGTCTGCGCGTCAAGGAGTACGGGGTGCCGTTCGACGTGTGGTGGTTCCGGCTGCCGCGCGACCGGGAGAACGGCATAGGGGCGCTCGTCCCGCGCGTCGTCGGCGACCGCCTGCTCATCGTCCTGCCCCGCGAGACCCACTTCCAGGTCGGCTACCTCGGCCCCAAGGGCCACGACCGCGAGTTCCGCGCCCGCGGGCTCGGACCCCTCCGCCGCGAGATCGCCGCGGCGGTGCCCGCGCTGGCCGGCGAGGTGGACGAGCTGACCTCGATGGACGACGTCAAGCACCTGGACGTCCGGCTCAACCGGCTGACCCGCTGGCACGCCGACGGGCTGCTGTGCATCGGCGACGCGGCCCACGCCATGTCGCCGGTCGGCGGCGTCGGCATCAACCTGGCGGTCCAGGACGCGGTCGCCGCCGCGACGCTCCTGGCCGGACCCCTGCGCAAGGGGCGGCCCACGCCCGCGGCGCTCGCCCGCGTCCGCGCCCGCCGCCTCATGCCGACGGTGGCCGTGCAGACCCTCCAGCGGCTGCTGCACCGGGCGTTCACCCTGCGGGTCATCCAGGGCACCTGGTCGGGGCCGCCCAGGTCGCTGGTGTGGCTCATGCGCCGCTTCCCGGCGCTCTCGTACGTCCCGGCGTACCTCATCGGCGTCGGCCCGCGCCCCGAACGCGCCCCCGCCTTCGCCCGCCGCCTGCCCGAGAAGACCTCGACGGGTACGTGAGCAGGCATGGGCTCACGGACCGAGGATCACCGTCTCCTCGGTCGCTGTCGTCTCGCCCCCGGCATGCGCCGTGAACGCGGCGCCGCCGGCGAAGGACATGATCAGCGCGGCTGCCACCACGACGACCGGGCACAGGCGTCCCCGGACCGCCGCTGGGGCCGCCGTGCCGGCGGCGATCTCCGCACGGGCGGTCACCCACGATCGCGCGTCGTCCCCGTCGAGACCGCAGGCCCTGACAAACGTCACGAGGAGCTCCTCGCGCGGCAGCCGGTCCCTGCCGAGCATGGTGGAGGCGGTGGAGTAGGGCAGGACGTCGCCGGCTTCCTGGCGCGCACACTGCCCGACGGGTCAGGCGGCACCGTCATCACCGCACACGGCGACCGGATCACCTACTGCGAGGGCTTCGGCCTGGCCGACCGCGCCGCGCGGATTGCCGCCACCTGCGACACCGTGTACGACGTCATGTCGATCACCAAGCAGTTCACCGCGGCCGCGATCCTGAAGCTGGAGGCGATGGGGGAGCTCCGGGTGACCGACCCCATCAGCGCGCATCTCGGGCCGCTCCCCGGCGGCGAACGCGGCATCACCCTGCACCACCTGCTGACACACCGCGGGCCTGCCGGAAGCGCTCGGTGACGACCACGACCCGGTGTCGCGCGACGACCTGCTGGCCGGGGGGGCGGCCGCCGAGCCGGCGGGAGCGGAGGTCCGCTACTCCAACACCGGCTACAGCGTGCTGGCCGCGATCGTGGAGAGGGTCTCCGGCCTGAGCCACGAGGGCTTCCTGGCCGAGCACCTGTTCGGGCCCGCCGGTATGACGGCGACCGGTTACGTGCTCCCCCGCTGGGACCGCCACCGGGTCGCCGTCGAGTACGACGCCCGGGGGAGCGACCGGGGCCGGCCGTACGAGCATCCGTGGGCGGACGACTGCCCGCACTGGAACCTGCGGGGCAACGGCGGCATGCTGTCGACCGCACGTGACCTGTTCCGCTGGCACCGCGCGCTGACCGGCGACGCCGTCCTGCCGGCGGGCGCCAGGAAGAAGCTCTTCACCGCGTACGCGCCGGTGCCGGACCCGGACGAGTCGTACGCGTACGGCTGGAACATCCGCGGCACCGGCGACGGCCGGATCGCCTGGCACGACGGCGGCAACGGATGGTCGCCGGCGAACTACGCGCTGTCCCCGGGCGACGGCACGATGGCCTTCTGGGTCAGCAACCACGCCTACCGGCGGGGAGTGTGGAACTTCGAGGACCTGGAGCCGGACCTGACCCTGGGCCTCCTGGCACGCGCCCGTGAGACCCGCCCCGGAGACCGGGACGGGTGACATGGGACCCGGCTCAGCCTTCCGGCGTCGCGGAGGCGGGCGCGGGAGCGGAGGCCAGGGCGCCGCCGACGGCGCCGATGGTGTGGGTGAGACGGACCCCGGAGCCGTCGCGGCGGCCGAGCTCCTCAGGCAGTGGCACCGGCTTGCCCACCGGGGAGACCGCCCTGGCCGGCGCCGGGCCCGCCCAGGCCAGCAGCAGCACGTCCTCGCCCTTCAGGAACCGCTGGGCGCGCACCCCGCCCGTGGCCCGGCCCTTGGCCGGGAAGTCGGCGTAGTCGGACACCTTGCCGCCGCCGATCTGCGTGCCGGGAAGCGCGGTGGACGAGCCCGCCACCGTCACCACCCGGGCGGGCCTGGACGGGTCGACCACGCCGAACCAGATCACCCGCGCGGCGCCGTCGAGGCGGACGCCCGCCATGCCGCCCGCCGGCCGCCCCTGCGGCCTGACCAGCGACGCCGGGAAACGCAGCAACTGGGCCTCGGACGTGATGAACACCACGTCATGCTCCTCGGACTCCAGCTCGACGGCGCCCACCACCGTGTCGCCGTCCTTGAGCGTGATCACCTCGAAGTCGTCGCGGTTGGCGGGGTATTCGGGCACCACCCGCTTGATCACGCCCTGCGCCGTGCCGAGCGCCAGGCCCGGCCCCGACGGGTCGAGCGAACCCAGCCCCACCACGGTCTCGCCGGGCTCCAGCGACACGAACTCGGAGACCGGATGCCCGCCCGACAGGGTCGGCGGGGCGGCCGAGGCAGGCAGCGTCGGCAGGTCGACCACCTGGACGCGGATGAGCCGGCCCTGCGACGTCACCACGCCCACCTCGCCCCGCACGCTCGTGCGGACGGCGGAGACCAGCACGTCGTGCGGCGAACGGCCGCCCTCGGCCGCCAGCGGCTCGGCGTCGGCGGTGCGCGCCAGCAGGCCCGTGGACGACAGCAGCGCCAGGCACGGGTCGTCGGCCACCTGCAGCGACACCACCGGGGTGCGGGTCTGCCCGGAGGCCTCACGCAGCTCGGTGCGGCGCGGCGTGCCGTACTTCTTCGACACCTCGGCCAGCTCGCCGGAGACCACCTGGCGCAGCCGCGTCTCCGACGAAAGGATCGCGGTCAGCTCGGCGATCTCCTCGGTGAGCGTCTCCTTCTCGCGGTCGAGCTCCAGCTTGTCGTAGCGGGTCAGGCGGCGCAGCGGCGTGTCGAGGATGTAGGAGGCCTGCACCTCGGTCAGGTCGAACACGCTCATCAGCCGCTCGCGCGCCTGCGCCGAGTCGTCGGACGCGCGGATCACCTGGATGACCTCGTCGATGTTGAGCAGCGCGACGATCAGGCCGTCGACCAGGTGGAGCCGGTCCTCGCGCTTGCGGCGCCGGAACTCCGAGCGCCGCCGGACGACCTCCAGCCGGTGGTTCACGTACACCTGGAGCAGCTCGCGCAGGCCGAGCGTGCGCGGCTCGCCGTCGACCAGCGCGACGTTGTTGATGCCGAAGGTCTCCTCCATCGGCGTCAGCCGGTAGAGCTCCTCCAGCACCGCCTCGGGGATGAAGCCGTTCTTGATCTCGATGACCAGGCGCAGGCCCTTGTGCCGGTCGGTGAGGTCCTTGAGATCGGCGATGCCCTGCAGCTTCTTGCTGGTCACCAGCTCTTTGATCTTGGTTACCACGCGCTCGGGGCCGACGTTGTAGGGCAGCTCGGTGACGACGATGCCCTTGCGGCGCGGGGTGATCTGCTCGACCGTGCAGGTGGCCCGCATGCGGAAGGTGCCGCGCCCGGTCTCGTAGGCGTCGCGGACGCCCTGCAGGCCGATGATGGTGCCGCCGGTCGGCAGGTCGGGCCCGGGCACGAACTTCATCAGCTCGTCGAGCGTCGCCGCCGGCTTCTTGATCAGGTGGCGGGCGGCGGCGACGACCTCGGTCAGGTTGTGCGGCGCCATGTTGGTCGCCATGCCGACCGCGATGCCGGTGGTGCCGTTGACCAGCAGGTTGGGGAACGCCGACGGCATGACCGTCGGCTCCGTCTCCTGCCCGTCGTAGTTGGGCTTGAAGTCGACGGTGTCCTCGTCGATCGACTCCACCATCAGCATCGCCGCCGGGGCCAGCCTGGCCTCGGTGTAACGCATGGCCGCCGGCAGGTCGTCGGGCGAGCCGAAGTTGCCGTGGCCGTCGACCAGCGGCAGCCGCATCGAGAACGGCTGCGCCAACCTCACCAGCGCGTCGTAGATGGCGCTGTCGCCGTGCGGGTGGAGCTTGCCCATGACGTCGCCGACCACGCGGGACGACTTGACGTGCCCCCGGTCGGGCCGCAGGCCCATCTCGCTCATCGAGTAGAGGATGCGCCGCTGCACCGGCTTGAGGCCGTCGCGGGCGTCGGGCAGCGCCCGCTGGTAGATGACGGAATAGGCGTACTCGAGGAAGCTCGTGCGCATCTCGGACGACACGTCGATGTCGACGATGCGCTCCTCGAAGTCCTCGGGAGGGGGTGCGGTGCTGCGTCGGGCCATGTCGAACATTGTGCCGAAGAAAAGAGGGTGCGTGCGACTCCATCGCCCCGGCTCGGAATCGTCGGCCGGACCTGGTAACAAGGAACCCATGATTGACGCCCCCGACGCGGCGATGCTGCGCGAAGAGGCCGAGGAGAAGCTGCGGGCGCTGGCGGGCGAGCACGCCCGGTTGCGTGACGACCAGTGGACCGCCATCGAGGCGCTCGTCGTCGACCGGCGCCGGGTGCTCGTCGTGCAGCGCACCGGCTGGGGCAAGTCCGCGGTCTACTTCGTGGCCACCGCCCTGCTGCGCGAGCTGGGCGAGGGGCCCACGGTCATCGTCTCGCCGCTGCTCGCCCTCATGCGCAACCAGATCGCCGCCGCCGAACGCGCCGGCATCCGCGCCGTGACGATCAACTCGGCCAACCCCGAGGCGTGGGAGGAGGTCTACGGCGAGGTGGCCGCCGGCCAGGTCGACGTGCTCCTGGTCAGCCCCGAGCGGCTCAACAACCCCGACTTCCGCGACAACGTCCTGCCCGAGCTGGCCGAGAGCGCCGGCCTGGTCGTGGTCGACGAGGCCCACTGCATCTCCGACTGGGGCCACGACTTCCGCCCCGACTACCGCCGCCTGGCCACGCTGTTCGAGGAGCTGCCGCCCGGCATCCCGGTGCTCGCCACCACCGCCACGGCCAACGCCCGCGTCACCCGCGACGTCGCCGAGCAGATGGGCGAGGACACCCTGGTCCTGCGCGGGCCGCTGGAGCGCGAGAGCCTCCACCTGAGCGTCGTCAGGCTCCCGAGCGCCGAGCAGCGGCTGGCCTGGCTGTCCCAGACCCTGCACGAGCTGCCCGGCTCCGGCATCGTCTACACCCTCACCGTCGCCGCCGCCCACGAGATCGCCGGCCACCTGCGCGACCAGGGTCACGAGGTGGCCGCCTACTCCGGCCAGACCGAGCCGGCCGAGCGGCTGGCGGCTGAGGAGGCGCTGCTCGCCAACAAGATCAAGGCGCTGGTGGCGACGAGCGCGCTCGGCATGGGCTTCGACAAGCCCGACCTCGGGTTCGTCGTCCACGTGGGCGCCCCGCAGTCGCCGGTCGCCTACTACCAGCAGGTCGGCCGGGCCGGGCGCGGCGTCGAGCGGGCCGAGGTGATCCTCCTGCCCGGCACCGAAGACCGCGATATCTGGGCCTATTTCGCCTCCCTCGCGTTCCCGCCCGAGCCGGTCGTCCGCACCGTGCTCCAGACGCTGGAGGAGCGGGGCGTCATGTCCACCCCCGCCCTGGAGACCGCCGTCGACCTGAGCCGCAGCCGCCTGGAGATGATGCTCAAGGTGCTCGACGTCGACGGCGCGGTGCGCCGGGTCAAGGGCGGCTGGGAGGCCACCGGCGAGCCCTGGGCCTACGACGCGGAGCGCTACTCCCGCATCTCCGCCGAGCGCAGGGCCGAGCAGGAGGCCATGCTGGGCTACCTCACCACCGACCGCTGCCGCGAGCACTACCTGCGCGAGCTGCTCGACGACGAGGCCGCCGAGCCGTGCGGCCGCTGCGACAACTGCACCGGCCACCACCGCTCGCCCGGCATCGCCGCCCCGGCCGTCGAGCGCGCCCGCGAGCGGCTGGCCCGGCCCGGCGTGGAGATCGACCCCCGCAAGCAGTGGCCGACGGGTCTGGCCGACCTGTCCGGCAAGATCAAGCCCGAGCTCCGCGCCGAGCCCGGACGCGCCCTCGGCCGGCTGACCGACATCGGCTGGGGCAACCGCCTGCGCGACCTGTTCCAGGGCCCCGACGGGCCGATGCCCGACGACATGTTCGCGGCCGTGATCAAGGTGCTGTCCGCCTGGGAGTGGGAGCAGCGGCCGGTGGCCGTGGTCGGCGTGCCCTCCTCGGCCAGGCCGCAGCTGGTGCGCGCCTTCGGCGAACGGCTCGCGCAGGTCGGCCGCCTGACCTACCTCGGCGAGCTGGGCTACCGGTCGGGGCCGCCCGGCCGGCAGTTCAACAGCGCCAAGCGGGTCCAGGCCGTACGGGCGACGCTCGCCATGCCGAAGGAGCTGGGCGCCGCGGTGGCGGGGTGCGGCGGCCCGGTGCTGCTGGTCGACGACCGCGTCGACACCGGCTGGACCATGACCCTCGGCGCCGCCCTGGTCCGCCACGCGGGTGCCCCGGCCGTCCTCCCCCTGACCCTGGCCGTCACATCCTGATCAGCGCGCGCCCGGCTCGTCCCGTACGCGGGGCTGATGCGCGCGCCCGGCTCGTCCCGTACGCGGGGCTGATGCGCGTCCGCGCCGGTCGGCGGCCCAGGCCTTGCCGATCAGCCCAGCCCGGCGAGCGCCGCCTCAGCCTTTCGTGTGAAGCGCCGTGCCGTAGGCCTCGCGCGTGAAGCGGGTGCTGCTTCAGCCTCTTGTGGAAGCGCGACGCCGCCACAGCCCTTTGCGGGAAGCGCCCACGCCGCCCTGGGCCTCTCGCGGGAAGCGCCGCGCCGCCCCGGGCGTCGTTGGTGATGCCGGCGTGCGGCAGTTTGCCTGTCACCTGCTCGCCTGACGTTGAACGCGCAGGTAGACGCCGCTCTCGCCGAGAAGCCGGGGGTCTCGTACGGCGACGGACCGGTGATCGCCGGGCAGTCACGGACGCGGGCAAGGCCAACTGAAGGCGCGACCCGCTGAAGGCGTGGCCTGCTGAAGGCGCGGCCCGTCTGAGGCAGGACCCGTTAGAGGCGCGGCCCGCTAGAGGCGCGGGCGGGCGCCGAGGTGCACGATGGCCTTGGAGGCCAGGCTGCAGCCGGCGCTCAGTGACTCCGCCGCGGGCTTGCCCGCCAGCCACGCCGGCAGGAACCCGGCGCAGAACGCGTCGCCCGCGCCCGTGCCGTCGACGATGCGGTCGACCGGCTCGGCCGGCGCCCGCACCGGCTCGGGGCGGCCGTTGCCGTACCACAACGCGCCCTCGGCGTTCATCTTGATCACGACCTGCGGGAACCACGCGGTCAGCACCTTGGCCGCAGCCTCGGGATCGTCGCGGCCGGTCAGCACCTTGGCCTGGTCGGCGTTGGCGAACAGCAGCTTGGCGCCGCCCGTCCACTCCAGGAACGGCTCCGCGCCCGTACGCTCCAACGGGGCCGCGGAGGCGCAGTCGACGGAGATCGACATCCCCGCGCGGCGCGCCATGTCGAGCGCGGCGAGACCGGCCTCGCGCGAGCCCTCGTTGATCAGCGTGTAGCCGGACAGGTGGAGGTGGCCGCCGCCGAACAGGTCGCGGGGCAGGTCCTCGGGGGCCAGCGCCGCGTTGGCGCCGGGGTCGGAGAGCATGGTGCGCTCGCCCTTGTGCGTCACGAGCACCACGCAGGTGCCGGTGGGACGCTCCGGGTCCATGACGAGCCTGGCGTCGACGCCGTAGCCCATCAGCTCCATGTCGCGGTTACGGCCGGTGATGTCGGCGCCGCGGCGGCCGATGTAGGCCACCTCCGCGCCCTCGACCGCCAGCCACGAGGCGATGTTGGCGCCCGAACCGCCTCCGTGCATGGTCACGACCGCGGGTGTGTCGCTCGCTCTGGCGAGCGCATAACGGGCGCGCGCCACCGCGTCGGTCATGAGATCGCCCACCACGACGACCCGCGTCATGATGCCACCACCTTGCTTGCTGCTACAGATCGAGCCTGGCCACGGCAAAACTAACAGCTTCGGGGCTGCTCGTGGGGCGGACCCCCGACACCCGGCCTGAGTCGATGCACATCCGTTGCCCAATCGGGCCGGAGATTCTTGGCATGTGGGATGGGGGTTTAGTCTCGGGACTGTGGAGGCACAATATCCCGCTCACTGGGAAGCGGATGTCGTCCTGGCCGACGGCGGCACTGCTCACCTGCGCCCCATCAGGCCCGCCGACGCCGACCGGCTGCGCGCTTTCTACTCGCGGCTGTCCGACGAGTCCATCTACTTCCGGTTCTTCGGGCCGAGGCCGCGGCTGTCCGACCGCGAGGTGCGGTGGTTCACCAACGTCGACTACGTTGGCCGGGTCGCCCTGATCGCCACGATCGGGGCCGACATGGTGGCCGTCATCCGCTACGACCGCACCGGGCCGGGCGAGGCGGAGGTGGCGTTCCTGGTCGAGGACGCCCACCAGGGCAGGGGAGTGGCCTCGGTGCTCCTCGAACACCTGGCGGCGACCGCCCGCGAGCGCGGCATCGAGCGCTTCGTCGCCGACGTGCTGCCCGCCAACATGAAGATGATGGGCGTGCTCCGCCAGGCCGGCTACACCGCCGAGAGCCGGTTCGCCGACGGCGTGGTCCGCATGACCCTCGACCTGACGCCCACCGAGACCTCGACCGAGGTCACCATGGCTCGCGAGCACCGCGCCGAGGCCCGGTCCATCGCCCGGCTGCTGGCCCCCGGCTCGGTCGCGGTCATCGGCGTCTCACGCGAGCCGGGCGGCGTCGGCCAGACCGTGCTGCGCAACCTGCTCGCCGCCGACTTCACCGGCCCCGTCTATCCCGTGCACCGCGAGGCGCGCGCCGTGGCGGGCGTGCGCGCGTACCCGAGCATCGGCGCCATCGACGACGAGGTCGACCTGGCCGTGGTGGCGGTGCCCGCCGGCAGCGTGCTCGACGTCGTCGAGGAGTGCGCCGCCAAGGGCGTGCACGGGCTGGTCGTGGTCTCCTCCGGCTTCGGCGAGCTGGGCGAGGAGGGCCGCGCCAGACAGGACGAGCTGGCCCGCATCGCCCGCGCCCACGGCCTGCGCGTTGTCGGCCCCAACTGTCTCGGCATCGCCAACACCGACCCCGCCGTCAAGCTCAACGCCACCCTCGCCGCCACCGTCCCCGGCCGCGGCACGGTCGGCTTCTTCAGCCAGTCGGGCGCGCTCGGCACCGCGCTGCTGCAGCGGGTGGCGCAGCGGGGCATGGGCATCTCGTCGTTCGTCTCCGCGGGCAACCGGGCCGACGTGTCGGGCAACGACCTGTTGCAGTACTGGGAGGAGAACGACGCGACCGAGGTGATCCTGCTCTACCTCGAGTCGCTGGGCAACCCGCGCAAGTTCACCCGCCTGGCCAGGCGGATCTCCCGCACCAAGCCGATCGTGGTGGTCAAGAGCGGCGGCACCCCCTCCGGCCACTCCGCCCAGGAGCTGGGGCTGCCCGACTCGGCGATCAGCTCGCTGTTCGAGCAGGCGGGGCTGATCCGGGTCGACGACCTGATCCAGCTCTTCGACGTCGGCCAGCTGCTGGCCTACCAGCCGCTCCCCGCCGGTCCGCGGGTCGCCGTGATCACCAACTCCGACGCGCTCGGCCTGCTCGCCGCCGACGCCTGCGTCGCCGCCGGTCTGTCGCCGCGCCCGCCGGTCAACCTGGGTGCCGCCGCGGGGCCGTCCGAGTTCGGTACGGGGCTCGCCGGCGAGCTGGCCTCACCCGAGGTGGACGCGGCCGTCGTCATCTACATGCCGCCCATCCCCGGTGACGCGGCCGGGGTGGCGGCCGAGCTGCTGCGGGTGTCGAAGGGCGCGTCGAAGCCGGTGCTGGCCACGTTCGAGGGATATCTCGGCATGCATCCGCATCTGCGGGCCGGGCCCGCGCCGGAACGCGGGTCCATCCCCTCGTACGCGGCCCCCGAGGAAGCCGTGCGCGCCCTCGCCCAGGCGGTCCGCTACGCCCGCTGGCGCGCCGAGCCGGCCGCGCCGCCCCCGGAACTGGAGGACGTCGACACCGCCCGCGTCCGCGCCCTCGCCACCGAGACACTCGCGGGCGCCCTCCCACCGGAACTCTCTGAGACCACCGGCGCCCCCGAGACGGCCGACTCCGCCGAGGCGTCTCCCGAAGGTGGGAAGCGCTCGCCGGACGCTTCCGCTGCGGACGGTCCTCTGGAGGACTCCTCCGCCCCGCGTCCATCTTCGGCGGGGGATGCGGCCGGTGCCTCCCCGGAGGACGGTTCCGTCGTGCGGTCCGGTGATACGGAAGGGACATCGCATCCCCGCCCGTCCGGGAGCCCTTATCGGACGGGTGCTACGGAGGCCGTGCCGGGAGGCGGGAGGGCTCCGTACTTCGCGGCGGCCGGGCCGCCCGTGGAGGCCGACGCCGCGGAGCTGCTGGCCTGTTACGGGCTGACCGTCTGGCCCGCCGAGGCGGTCGGCTCGGCCGACGAGGCCGCACGGGCCGCCGAACGGCTCGGCTGGCCGGTCGTGCTCAAGGTGGCCGACCCCGAAGCGTCCCGCCGGGCGGGGACGGTACGCCTCGGGCTGCCGACCGCCGACGCCGTGCGGCACGCGTACGAGGAGTTCACCCGGCAACTCGGCGACGGAGTGGAGCTGGCCGTCCAGCGGATGGCGCCACAGCCGGCCGTGCCGACGGTGGTGAGCGTCGTCGACGACCCGGCGTTCGGCCCTGTCGTGTCGTTCGGGCTGGGCGAGGTGGCCGCCAGGCTGCTGCGCGACCGGGGCTTCCGGCTGGCGCCGCTCACCCGGGAGGACGCGGCGGGGCTGGTGCGTTCGGTGCGGGCCGCGCCGCTGCTGTTCGGCGAGTACGGTTACCCGCCGGTGGCGGTGGACGCCCTGGAGGACCTGCTCGTCAGGGTGAGCCGCCTGGCCCACGACCTGCCGGAGCTGGCCAGGCTGGACCTGGACCAGGTGCTCGTGGGCGAGGAGGGCGTGACGATCCTCGACGCCAGGGCCGTCCTGCGCACCCCCGCGGGCCCCCGCCTCGACGGCGGCCCCCGCAGGCTCAGCTAGCTCCCGGCCGCTCCGGCGCTCCCGTACGCGGTCGCGCAGACGTTATAGAGCGTTACATCCGGCGGGTGGTTGCACTGTGCGACCCTGGCAAACTGGATCCATGAGGGAAACCCGAGTCTCAGCCGCGGGCCTGCGTGAAGCGATCGAGCGCAGCGGCTACTATCCCGACCTCGTCACCGATGCGGTCGAATCCGCGCTGGGCAAGGAGGCCGTCACGGCCTTCGTGGTGCACCACGAGGCCACCTTCGATCCCGCGATGGAGGTGCGCAGGCACGTCACCGTCCTGGTGCTGACGGTCACGAGGCTCCTGGTGTGCCACACCGACGAGCACCCCGCCGTGGAGGGCGTCTCGACCGCGCACGCCTCCACGACCACCGAGGCCGTCCAGCTCGGCCGCATCCAGTCGGTGGCGGTCACCCGGGTGGTTCCCGAGCCGGCGTCGTACGTCCCCGGCGTCCCCCCGACGGAGGTGACGCTCACGATCGGGTGGGGCGCCATCTCCCACGTCGACCTCGAGCCCGCCACCTGCGGTGACGAGAACTGCGAGGCCGACCACGGCTACACCGGCGCCATCACCGCCGACGACCTCTCCCTCCGGGTCAGCGAGGCGGCCGACGGCCCCGAGGCGGTCACCCACGTCCTGGCCTTCGCCAAGGCCCTCTCCGAAGCCACCGCCCGCGCCGCCGCCTGACCGCGCTCCGCCACCCGAGACGCCGTCGACGCCGTACCGGCCGGACTCCCCGCCGCAAAGGCGGCCGATGTCGTACACGGAGGCACAGCCACCGCGAGGCCCGGCTCCGAAGTCGTGCGGGATCTTCACCTGGGCCGCCGGCGAACGGGACGGATAGGATCGGAGCATGACCATCGGCCCCCTCGTGCCGGCGTACGGAGCCGGGTCACTGCCCGATCTGTCCCGGTCGCTGCTGGCGTCGCTGGGCCTCGACGGGCCCAACCCCCTGGGCCTCCCGCCCGCCGAGCGCACCTGCCTGTTCCTGGTCGACGGCCTCGGCGCCGAGCTGCTGGCCGCGCACGCCGCCTCGGCGCCGTTCCTGGCGAGCCTGCTCGACAGGTCACGTACGCTCACCGCCGGATTCCCCGCCACCACCGTGACCAGCCTGTGCTCGCTCGGCACCGGCATCTCGCCCGGCGAGCACGGGATGCTCGGCCTGACCCTGGCCGTCCCCGGCACCGGCCGCCTGTTCAACTGCCTGCGCTGGTCCGGGATGCCCATGGACCCTCTCGACTGGCAGCCCGCCGAGACCGTCTACCAGCGTGCCGCGGCCGCCGGCCTCGACGTCGTCTACGTGGCGCCCGCCGAGTTCGAAGGCTCCGGGCTGACCGGCGCCGTCTTCCGCGGCGTCCGCTACGCCGCGGCCGAGACCGTCGACGACCGGGTCGCCCGGGTGCTGGCCGAGCTGCGGCAGCCGCGCGCCCACGTCACCGTCTACTACGGCGACCTCGACGCGGTCGGCCACATGACCGGCTGGGGCACCGAGGAGTGGCTGGCGCAGCTCGCCATCGTCGACGCCATGGCCGAGCGCATCGCCGCGGGCCTGCCTCCCGGCTCCGCCCTCTACGTGACGGCCGACCACGGCATGGTCAACGCCTCGGAGAAGCTCGACGCCGAGGCCACCCCCGAGCTGGCCCACGGGGTGGCGATGCTCGGCGGCGAGGCCAGGGCGCGACACGTGTACGCGCTGGAGGGCGCCGCGGCCGAGGTGCTCGACGCCTGGCGCGAGGCGCTGCGCGGCCGCGCTTGGGTGGTGTCGCGTGAGGAGGCCGTCGAGTCCGGCTGGTTCGGCCCGCGGGTCCTGACCGAATGGCTGGGCCGCATCGGCGACGTGGTCGCCGTCCCCTACACCGACCTGGCCATCACCGCCCCGTCCACACACCGCATCGAGGCCCTCTTCACCGGCTACCACGGCTCGATGACCACGGCCGAGCAGAACATCCCGCTCCTGGAGGTGAGCACCCGGTGACCGGTCCGCTGATCACTCCGTCCGCCCTCGCCGCGCTCGGCGACGTCACTCTGCTCGACGTTCGCTGGCGGCTCGGCGGCCCGTCCGGCATGGACCTCTACCGCGAGGGCCACCTGCCGGGCGCTGTCTTCTGCGACCTCGACAGAGCTCTGGCCGGCCCGCCGGGCGAGGGCGGGCGCCACCCGCTGCCCGCCGTCGACGCGTTCGAGCGCGCGATGCGGCGGCTCGGCGTCTCCGGCGCGCGGCCGGTCGTGGTGTACGACGACACCGCCTCGACCGCGGCGGCCCGCGCCTGGTGGACGCTGCGCTACTTCGGACATCAGGACGTACGGGTCCTCGACGGCGGGTTGCCCGCCTGGGAGGCGGCCGGACTGCCGGTCGTCAAGGAGGAGCCCGTGCCCGCGCCCGGCGACTTCACGGCCAGGCCGGGCGGGATGCCCGTGCTCGACGCCGACCGGGCGGCGGCCCTCGCCTCCTCGGGAGTGCTGCTCGACGCCAGGGCCGCCGAACGCTACCGCGGCGAGGTCGAGCCGATCGACCCGGTGGCCGGCCACATCCCCGGCGCGGTCAGCGCCCCGACCACGGAGAACGTCACTCCCGGCGGCACCTTCCTGGCCCCCGGCGAGCTGCGGGAGCGCTTCGCCGCGCTGGGCGCCCGCGAGGGGGTCGCCGCGGGCGCCTACTGCGGCTCCGGCGTGACGGCCGCCCACCAGGTGCTGGCCATGGAGGTGGCCGGCCTGCCCGCGGCCCTCTACGTCGGTTCCTGGTCCCACTGGGTGACCGACCCGTCGAGACCGGTCGCCACGGGCTGACCGCCTGGTGGCTGGGCCGGGGCTCGGGTGTCGCCGCCGGCTCGTCAGGTCAGCCGGTCGGCACGACGGGCCGCCTGTCGCCTTCTCGGTCCTCCTCGCCGTGGACCGGGAGCGGTGCCCGGCCGATGTCGACAGGGCACCCGGCGTCCGGCTCGCGGGGGACGAGGGGCTGGTCGCCGGCGCCGAAGCAGGTGAAGGCGGTGATGCCGGTCCGCGCCGAGGCGTACGCGAGCGCCGAAGCCGGGGTGTGACCCGCGGCGAGCAACTCGTGGAAGCGGCTCATCACCGCCAAGGCGTCCTCGTCGCACACCGGCACCATCCCGGCCACCACGCACGCCGTCCCCTGCGCCAGGAACGCGCCCGCGAGGCCCAGCGGCGCGCCGTCCGTGGGCGTCCTGGCCATGCCGGAGTCGCACGCTGACAGCACCACCAGCCTGGCCGTACGCGAGCTGCCGAGCAGGTCGTAGGCCATGAGCGGGCCGTCTTCCAGCGTGATGCTCGACAGCAGCGGGCTGCGGGCGTGGAATACCCCGTGCGCCGCCAGGTGCACCACATCACAAGTGGCCAGCGCGGCCAGCACCGCGTCGCGCCGGGCGGCCACCGGTCGCGCCCCCGGATGGCAGGCCACCACCCGGTCCCTCTCCTCGTACGCGTGCGCCAGCCCCGGCCCCGCCGCCGCAACCACCTTGAGCGACCCCGGCCCGGAGTCGCCAGAAAGCCCCGCCCAGGAATCGACTGAAGAGCCGACCGGATGCGCGGCCCCCGAAAGCACGACGCCATCAGAGTGCCCCGCCCCAGGAATACCGGCGGGCGGTGTGGTCCCGGCTTCGGGAAGGGCGGTGGGTGGGGTGGTCCCGGCTTCGGGAGGGGCGGCGGGCGGTGTAATCCCGGCTTCGGGAGGGGCGGTGGGTGGGGTGGTTCCCAGAGCCGGAGTTCCTGCCAGACCGGCGGGTGGTGTCGCTGCCGCTTCCGGGGAGGTGGTCCTCGGTGGGCCGGTGGGGCGGGTCATGACCAGGGGCCCGGGTGGGCGGCGGGTTCGGACAAGGGCGGGGTCGCGGGTGGCGGCGAGCCAGGAGCGGGCGCTGGCCGCCACCGTCACCGGGCACTCGCGCAGGCAGGGGAGGGCCGCCCAGGGCAGGGTGTGCAGGATGCCCGTGGGCACCACCACCAGGGGACGCTCGCCCAGCTCGGCGGCGAGCGGGGCCAGCAGGAGCAGCTCCAGCTCCGACCCGGCAGCCGCGACCGGCTCGGCCCCCGCCGCCCCGTCGTGCAGGGCCGACCGGCGCAGCGAGTAGCGCAACCGGATCAGCGCCTCCTTGACCGGCCGCAGCGCGCCCAGGGGTCGCAGCGCCAGCCGCTGCCCCGTCACCACCACGGCGAACAGAGAGCTGTCGTCCGTGACGTACTCCACCAGCGCGGCCCGCCCCAGCGCCGCCCGCACCTCGGGCAGGCCCGCGCCGTGCGGCGAGCGGGCGTGGGCCGGCGCCGTGACGGCCCGCCAGCGCTCCGCCCACTCGAACACCTCCTCGGCGCACCCGTCACGCACCGCCAGCCGCAGCCCGAAGGCCGCCAGCCGCCCGCCGGCCCGGGCCGCGTGCGCCCGCAGCGACGGGTCGTCCAGGCTGTCGATCTGGCCGCCCATCCCGGCCAGCCCCTCCTCCACGGCACGGAACGCGGCCGGGACGTCCTCCCGCAGCGCCGCCTCCAAGGCCAGGGCGTGCTGGCGCACCAGGGGCGGCACCTGCCCCGCTGCGGCGTAACCCGCCTGCGCAGGCGAGGCCAGGGGGGTGCGGCGCCCGCCCGGTGGGAGCCACCGCTCGCGACCGGGCTGCTCCGTCAGCCGTGACAGCTGAGCCGAGGCCGCGGCGCGGTCGCCGAGCGCGAGCGCGGTCTCCGCCGCCGTCAGCCGCAGCGAGGCGCCCTCGGCCAGGTGGGCGGCGTCGCGTTCGAGGTCGTCCGCGCACCCGGCCAGCTCCGCCATCAGCCCGGGCGTCGGCGGCTCCAGGACCAGGCGGGAGCGCAGCACCACCTCCCTGGCCAGCGGCAGCCAGGCCTGCCGGTCCTGCTCCGACAGCTCGCGCATGGCCCGCTCGGCCACGGTCATGGCCTCGCGCGCGTCGCCCGTCAGCAGCTCGACCTGGGCGAGCTTGAGCCGCGCCTCGGCCAGCGCCACCTGCGCCCCGGACTCCTCCAGATCGGGCACGGCCAGGCTGAGCAGCGCCCGCGCCTCACCGGGCAGGTGGGCGGCCAGCAGCGCGCCCGCGAAGTCCGCCCGCATCGTCGCCAGCCGCTCTGGATACCCGAACAGGGTGTCCTCGGCCTCGCGGTAGTGGGTGAACGCCCCGCCGATGTCGCCCCGTCGTACGGCCAGGAACGGCAGGTTGGCGGCGGCCAGCCGCGCGAGGTGGGACAGCCGGGCGTGCCCGGCGATCTGCAGGCAGGCGCTGATGTCGCGCATCGCCTGGTCCCAGTCGCCGCGGTAGGCGTGCACCAGCCCCCGGTTGAGCAGCCCGCCCGCCAGGAACCGCCGGTCGTCGATGGTGCCGGGAGCCGCCACGAGCGCCCGCAGCGCCCGGTCGCAGGAGGCGATCGCCTCCTGGTAGCGCCCCAGGTGGGCGAGGGCCACGGCGCGCTGCGTGTCGAGCTTGGCCCGGTCGAGCGGCGACAGGTAGGCCCACGCCAGCGCGGCCAGCCTGAGGGCCTGCAGCGGGTGACCCCGCTCGGTCCGCACGGTGACGAGGGACAGCCTCGCCTGCGCCATCCGCTCGGCGGGCGCGCCCCGTGTCTGGACGGCCTGCCGCAGCCGCTGCTCGGCGGCCTGCAGATCGCCCAGCTCGCGCGAGGCCAGCGCCATCGCGCGCAGCGCCACGGACGCGGCCTCGCCGTCGCCGGCCTTCTCGGCCGCCTCCAGCACCTTGTGCCCCGCGCGCAGCGCCTGGCCCGGATCGATCACCGAGCGCAGCACGGCCATCTCGGCCGCGCGCACCAGCAGGCCGCCGCCGGAGGAACGATCGAGCGTACGGATGATCTCCGGTTTCGCCATGCGCCGCCTCGGGGGAGAAGCGGCCGGGACCGGGGGGATGCGGGCCCCTCGGCCCCGGCCGAGGGGTCACGGTCGGACGCGCACCCACCTGGTCTGGACGGGTGCGTGGCCGGGCCGGTGGCAGACCACGCTGAGCCAGCCCGGAGGCAGGCCCGTGGCCGCGAACTGGCCCGTGGTGGCGACGGGCCTGGTCAGCGTCAGGTGGGGAGTGCGGACGTCGACGTGGCACCCCTCCCCGGGGGGCGGGGACACCTGCCCCGCCACGTCGATCAGACCGTCGCCGATGGTCACCTCCAGGTCGAAGGTGAGGCCCTCCGTGACGAACCGGACCAGCTGCGGGCCTTCGGCGCCCCGCACTCCCCGCGCGGCCGTGTAGCCCGTGGGAAGGGCGGTCACCGCGTGCGGGACCCGTAAGGCGAAGGCCTGCCGGGCCGCGGTGGACACGTACGCGGGAACCGGGTCGTGTCCGGAGGCCAGCCGGAGAGCCGCCAGGAAGTACTCGTCGTCGATCATTGCACCGTCTCCTGTAGTGAGATCAGGGTGCGCAGTTTCTCCAGGCAGCGGGCCCTGGTCGGGCCGACGCTGCCGATGGGCAGGCCCAGCCGCACGGCGACCTGCCGGCTCCCGAGATCGCTCGCGACGAGCGTGAGCAGGCTGCGGCATGGCTCTTTGAGGGTGGAGACCGTCTTCCAGAGCATGCGGTTGCCGTCGGCCTCCAGGACGGCTGACTCCGGGTCGGGGTCGTGCGTGACGTCGAATGGGGCGGGCCCCGGCTTAGCCTTCCGGATCAGCAGGAGCGCTTCACGGCGGGTGGTCGTCGCCAGCCACGCGCCCACGCCTGCCGGGTTGCTGATGTCGTGCAGGTGTTCGAGCAGGCGCAGCCAGGCTCCCTGGACGGCATCGGCGGCGTCGGGCTCGTTGAGCCCGCAGGCGCGTGCCACCGCCCACATGCGCGGGCCGAATCTGGCCTCCAGCTCGTTCCAGGCGCTCTGGTCGCCGGAGGCGGCCGCCGGGAGCAGCTCCGCGGGCTGGCGTGGATCGGGCATATGGCCTCCTTCCAGACCGGCGGAGGGGGCTGTTCTGCCTCCACGTGATCGCCTGTGGACTGAGCGTAAACTCTACAGACTCGACGGAACGAGAACTCCCAGATCGGGAATTTGCCGGGTCTCCCTGAGACTGAGGAGCTCGTCGGCCGCCTGCCTGGCCGGCCGGTCGTGGGCGGCCGCGGCGATCGTGCCCGCCACCACGGCGGTGGCGAAGGACGTGCCGCTCCAGGTCGCGTAACCGGCGAACTCGCCCTGCTCCAGGAAACTGCTGGTCACCCAGTCGCCGCGGGCGCACGCGTCGACCCAGCTCCCGTGGGCCGAGTAGGGAGCGCGCCGGCGCTCGCTGGAGTCGACGGCGCCGACGGCGATCACGCTGCCCAGCGCGGCGGGGTAGAACGGGCGGTCGGACGCGGTGTTGCCGGCGCACGCCACCACCACGGTGTCGGACAGCTCGGCCAGCGCGTCGGCCAGCAGGGGCGGCGGCCGGTCGTCGAAGGTGTGGCCGCCGAAGGAGAGGTTGAGCACCTGCGGCGGACGCCCGCGCATGCGGTGCAGCGCCCTGATCACGGCCGCCTCGTCGCCCACCCCCTCGCCGTCGAGCACCCGGGCCACCTGGAGCGACGCGCCGGGCGCCTGGCGGGCCAGCAGCCCGGCGATGAACGTGCCGTGACCCGCCTGGGCGCCCTCGACGGCGTCCGGCGCGTCCTCGGCGGCCTGCTCGTACCAGTCGGCGTCGGCCCACCAGCGGTGACCGGCCACGCCGGTGTCGAGCAGGCCCACCGTCACCTCCGAGCGGGACCGCCCCGGCCGGTAGTGGACCGGTTCGGCCGGGAACGGACGCGACGCGGGGCCGCCGAAGAACAGCGGCTGCCCGGTGAGAACGTGATTGGGCGAGGCGCGGAACCCGTGCTCGCGCAGCTCGGCGGTCAGCTCGCACGGGTCGACACCCTGGGAGAGATGCACCATGCAGACGCCGTCGCCCTCGGACACGGCCTGCGTCCAGCGCGCGGCCGTCGACAGCGCGCCGCGGTCGGTCAGCAGCTGACCCGGTCGGATGAGCGCGTGGCCTGCCGATTCGATGTCCATGAGCGGGTATCTATCCCCGATGGAGCGACTGTCACGTGCCACACGCGCACCAACTTGGTATGGCCCCCCTCTGGTGTCCGATTGCGACCGACGGTAGTCTCTCCCTAGTCACATGTGATCATCCCGTTGGACGAGGCCGTTGGGGAAGGCGCACCTCGTACCGAATCGGGAGGTCCGGTGTCTGCTCGTGGCGTGCTGTACGTCCACTCGGCTCAGCCCGCGCTGTGCCCGCATATCGAATGGGCAGTCGCGGGTGTCCTTGGCGTGCCCGTGGACTTGACGTGGACACCGCAACCTGCCGCGCCCAACGTCGTGCGGGCGCAGGCGGAATGGGAGGGCCGCTCCGGCATAGCGGCCGCCATCGCCTCCTCTCTCATGGGGTGGCAGCGCCTGCGGTTCGAGATCACCGAGGACGCCTCGCAGGGCGTCGACGGGACCCGTCACGCCTACACGCCGACACTCGGCCCGTTCAGCGCGGTCATCGGCGCCTCCGGCGACATCATGATCCCCGAAGACCGGCTGCGCGCCGCCATGCTCATGGCCTCCCAGGGGCGGTGCGTGCTGGAGGAGGAGCTCGACAGGCTGCTCGGCAAGCCCTGGGACGAGGAGCTGGAGCCGTTCCGCTACGCCGGCGACGGCGCGCCCGTCCGCTGGCTGCACGCCGCCGTGTGACCCGTCCCCGCGCCTGCGACGCGAAAGGGCCCCGCACCGGTCACGGTGCGGGGCCCCTTTCTCGTGCTTGGACTACAGCGGGATGTTCCCGTGCGCGCCCCTGGCGGGAGTGGCCTGGGCGAGGACCTTGGCGATCGCGCCGCGGGTCTCCTCCGGCTTGATCACCTCGTCGATGACGCCCAGCTCCTGCGCGCGGGTGAGCCCGCCCGCGAGCTTCTCGTGCTCCGCGGCCAGCCGGTGCTCCAGGTCGGCCCGCTCCTCCTCCGGCGCCGCCGCCAGCTCGCGCCGCTTGAGGATCCGCACCGCCGCCACCGGGCCCATGACCGCGATCTCGGCCGTCGGCCAGGCGAACACCTTGGTGGCGCCCAGCGAGCGGGAGTTCATCGCGATGTACGCGCCGCCGTAGGCCTTGCGCGTGACCAGCGTGACCCGCGGCACCGACGCCTCGGCGAACGCGTGCAGCAGCTTGGCGCCGCGGCGCACCACGCCGTCATGCTCCTGGCCGACGCCGGGCAGGTAGCCGGGCACGTCCACGACCACGACCAGCGGCACCCCGAAGGCGTCGCACATGCGGACGAACCGCGCCGCCTTCTCGGCGGAGGTGGCGTCGAGGCAGCCGCCCAGCCGCATCGGGTTGTTGGCGATCACGCCGACGGTGCGGCCGCCGAGCCGGCCCAGCGACGTGACGACGTTGGGCGCCCACTTCGGGTGGAGCTCGATGCCCGGCTCGTCCAGCAGGCCGTTGACCAGCGGCTTGACGTCGTAGGCGCGGCGCGCCGACTCCGGCAGCAGGCTGGAGAAGTCGACCTCCTCGATGCCGGCGGGCCGGACCCGGCCCTGGTGGCCGAGGAGCATGGCCAGCTGGCGCGCCTTGAGCAGCGCCTCGGTCTCGGTCTTGGTGATGACGTGGACGACGCCGCTGCGCTTGCTGTGGGGCTCGACACCGCCCAGCGCGGCGCTGTCGACGTTCTCGCCGGTGACGCTGCGTACGACGTCGGGGCCGGTGACGAAGATGCGGCCGGAGTCGGCGAGGATCACCAGGTCGGTGAGTGCCGGCCCGTAGGCGGCGCCGCCGGCGGCCGCGCCGACCACGACCGAGATCTGCGGCACGATGCCGGACGCCTTCGTCATGGCCGCGAACACGCGGCCGACGGCGTGCAGCGACTCGGCGCCTTCGGCGAGTCGCGCACCGCCGGAATGCCAGATCCCGAGGATCGGCACCCGCTCACGGACGGCCACGTCGTAGGCGTGCACGATGTGCTCGCAGCCCTCGCTGCCCATCGCGCCGCCCTGGAAGCGGGCGTCACTGCAGAAGGCGACGACGGGAACACCCTCGACGCGGCCCATGGCGGCGAGCACGCCGCTCTTGTCCTGGGGAGTGATCAGCCGCAGCGAACCCTCGTCGAGGAGCGCGGCGAGTCGTACGACGGGGTCTCGGGGATCAGCAGGCTCCTGGTCGGCGCCTTCGGTGGGCACACGGTTGTCGAGCACGGTCATTTAAGCCCCCTTGAACACGACGGTCACGTTGTGGCCGCCGAAACCGAACGAGTTGTTGACCGCGGCGATGTCGCCTTCCGGCAGGGTGCGGTTCTCGCCGTGGACGAGATCCACCTCGATGCCGTCGTCGATGTCGTTGAGGTTGATGGTGGCGGGGACGATCCGCTCGTGGAGCGCCTTGACGGTGAAGACGGACTCGATGCCGCCCGCGCCGCCCAGGAGGTGACCCGTCATGGACTTGGTCGAGGTGACCAGCGGGTGGGTGCCGATGGCCTTGGCGACGGCCTGCACCTCGATGACGTCCCCGGCGGGGGTGGCGGTGGCGTGCGCGTTGACGTGCTTGACGTCCTGGCCCGTCAGGTCGCCGTCGGTGAGAGCCTGGGTCATCGCCATGATGATGCCGCGGCCCTCGGGCTCGGGCTGGGTGATGTGGTGGGAGTCGGCCGAGTAGCCGACACCGGCGGCGTAGGCGTAGATGCGCGCGCCCCGCGCCCTGGCGAACTCCTCGCTCTCCAGCACCAGGATGCCCGCGCCCTCGCCGAGCACGAACCCGTCGCGCTCGCGGTCCCACGGCCGCGACGCCCCCTGCGGGTCGTCGTTGCGCGTGGACATGGCCCTGGCGGCGGCGAACGCCGCGATGTTGAGGCCGTGGATGGCGGCTTCGGTGCCGCCGGCGATCACCACGTCGGCCCGGCCGGCCCTGATCATGTCCATCGCGTAGCCGATGGCCTCGGCGCCGGAGGCGCAGGCGGACACGGTGGCGTGCACCCCGGCCTGGGCGCCCCGGTCGAGGCCGATCCAGGCGGCCGGCCCGTTGGGCATGAGCATCGGCACCGTGAAGGGCGACAGCCGGTTCCAGCCGCGCTCCTTGTAGGTGTCGTAGGCGGACAGGGTGGTGTTGATGCCGCCGATGCCGCTGGACACGACCACGCCGAGCCGCTCCGGCGCCACCTCGGGGGCGCCGGCGTCCTGCCAGGCCTCGCGGGCGGCGACCATGGCGAACTGCTCGCTGCGGTCGAGCCTGCGGGCCTCGGGCCGGGGCAGGACCTCGGCCGGGTCGACGGCGGCCGTCCCCGCGAACGTCACGGGGACGGTGTCGACCCAGTCTTCGGTGAGCGTCGCGACGCCCGACTGACCGGCGAGGAGCGCCGACCAGGAGGAAGTGGCGTCTCCACCGACGGGCGTCGTCGCGCCGAGCCCGGTGACGACGACACGTACCCGGTTTGCACTCACGTTCCGCACTCCTTGTCGATCAGCTGGTGTTGCCGGACTTCAGTTCTGGATGAAGGTGAGGACGTCCTTGACCGTCTTCAGGTTCTTGAGCTGGTCGTCGGGAATCTCGACGCCGAACTCGTCCTGGGCGGCCACGGCGATCTCGACCATGGACAGGGAGTCGATGTCGAGGTCGTCCACGAAGCTCTTCTCGGGGGTCACCTCAGAGGCCGGGATCCCGGTGATCTCGTTGATGATCTTGCCGAGGCCCTCGAGGATCTCCTGCTCGGTGGCAGCCATGTCGTTGGTTCTCCTTTGGTTTCCTGGGTTCTGCACGGACTGGCCGTGCAAGCTCTGAGAGATCGTACGGGGGACTAGGGGATCTCGATGACCTGGCCCGCGTACGTGAGGCCGGCGCCGAAGCCGAGGACGAGCGCGAGCTCGCCCGAGCGGACCTCGCCGCGCTCCAGCATGCGCGAGAGCGCGAGCGGGATCGAGGCGGCCGAGGTGTTGCCGGCGTGCACGATGTCACGGGCGACGACGGCCTTGTCGGCGCCCAGCTTGCGGGCGATGGCCTCGATGATGCGCAGGTTGGCCTGATGGGGGATGAAGGCGGACAGCTCGGACGGGTCGACGCCCGCGCGCTCGCACGCCTGCTTGGCGACCGGGTGGAGGGCGGTGGTCGCCCACCGGAACACGGTCTGACCCTCCTGGCGGAGGGAGCCGTGGCGGTCGGGGATCATGATGGCGTCGGACCTGTCGCCCGAGCTGCCCCAGACCACCGGGCCGATGCCCGGGGCGTCGGACGGGCCGACCACGGCCGCGCCCGCCCCGTCGGCGAAGATCACCGCGGTGGACCGGTCGGTCCAGTCGATCCACTGCGACAGCTTCTCCGCGCCGATGACCAGCACGTGCCTGGCCGAGCCCGCGCGGATGGCGTTGTCGGCCGTGGCGAGCGCGTAGCAGAAGCCCGCGCACGCGGCGTTGACGTCGAACGCGCCGGGCGCGTCGATGCCCAGGCGGTGCGCCACCACGGCGGCGGCGTTGGGGATCTGGCTCTCCAGCGTGCAGGTGGCCACGATCACCAGGTCGACGTCGGAGGCGGCCAGGCCGCTCGCGGCCAGAGCCTTGCCGCCCGCCTGGGCGGCCATGTCTTCCAGGCTCTCCGCGTCGCCGGCGACCCGGCGCTCCTTGATGCCGACGCGGGACTGGATCCACTCGTCGCTGGTGTCCATGGTCTTGGCCAGCTGATCGTTGGAGACGATGGTGGAAGGCTGATAGTGGCCGAGCGCCAGCAGCTTCGCCCCCGGCGCGGTTTCGAGGATCCTCACTTCATCAGCTCCCTGGCTGCGTCGAGGTCGTCGGGGGTCTTGAGCGCCACGGTCTCGACGCCGCGCAGCCCGCGCCTGGCCAGGCCGGTCAGCGTGCCGCCGGGCAGCAGCTCGATCATCCGGGTGACGCCCAGCTCGGCCATCGTGGCCATGCAGGCGTCCCAGCGCACGGGGTTGCTCACCTGGTCGACGAGGCGGCGCATGAGCTCGCCGCCGCTCGCGACGGCGGCGCCGTCGGCGTTGGACAGCAGCGTGACCTCGGGGTCGCCGGGCTCGATCTGGGCGGCGGCCTCGCGCAGCTGCTCGACGGCGGGGGCCATGTGGACGGTGTGGAAGGCGCCCGCGACCGACAGCGGGATCAGCCGGGCGCGCGCCGGAGGCTCGGCCTTCAGCGCGGCGAGTTGCTCGACGGTGCCGCCGGCGACGATCTGACCGGCGCCGTTGATGTTGGCGGGCGTCAGGCCGTGCTTGTCGAGCGCGGCCAGCACGTCGTCCTCGGCGCCGCCGAGCACCGCGGTCATGCCGGTCTCGGCGGTCGCCGCCGCCTTCGCCATGGCCTGCCCGCGCTCGCTGACCAGGGCGAGCGCCTGCTCCGGGGTCAGCACGCCGGCCAGCGCCGCGGTGGCGAACTCGCCGACGCTGTGGCCGGCCAGCACGTCGGGCGCCGCGCCGAGCACCTCGGCGGAGGCCAGGGCCGCGGCCACGAGCAGCGGCTGGGCGATGGCGGTGTCGCGGATCTCGTCGGCTCCCGCGACGGTGCCGCAGGCGATCAGGTCGATCCCGGCCACGTCGGACCAGGCGGCCAGCCGGTCCGCCACGCCGGGAAGCTCGAGCCACGGAGTGAGGAAACCTGGTGTTTGGGCGCCTTGGCCCGGCGCGACGAGTACAAGCACGAAGTCAACCATGCCCTGTAGAAGTCCGACACGCTGATGAAGATCTGCACACACTTTGTCCGGGGTGCTTTGTAGGAACCCCACAGTTCGGGTTTCCCTCCGGTTACGTTAAGGCCGCCAGGTTACGGCGCTTTCCGCGAGCCGGCCGAGGATGAGCCCGACCTGCAGCGTGAAGGCCGAACGGCCCTCGGTCGGCTGGTATCCGGTCAGTTCGGTGATCTTCTTGAGCCGATAGCGCACCGTGTTCGGGTGCACGAACAGCAGCCGCGCGGTCGCCTCCAGCGAGGTGCCCTGCTCCAGGTAAGTCGCGAGCGTGTCGAGCAGCGGGGTGCCGGCCAGCGGCAGGTAGACGTTCTCCACGAGCTGCTCCCTGGCGGCCTCGTCGCCGTCGAGCGCCCGCTCGGCGAGCAGGTCCTCGGCGTGCACCGGGCGGGGCGCGTCGGGCCAGCCGGAGCTCGCCTTCAGCCCGGCCAGCGCGGCCCTGGCCGAGTTGGCGGCGGCGTGCAGGTCGGTCACCTCGGGCCCGATGACGATCGGGCCCTGGCCGAAGCGGGCCACGACCTGGCGGGCCGCGTCGTTGACGCTGCCCGCGCCGCCCACGATCACGATCAGCCGGTCGGCCTGAACCCCGGCGAGCAGCTCCATGCCGATGCGGCGGCCCCGCTCGCGCAGCCCGTCGATCACCTCGCGCGGGTCGCCGTCGGGCGCGTGACCGGCGATCACGACCACGGGGGAGGACGTCCAGCCGAGCGCGGCGGCCCACGAGTGGAGTCCGTCGTCGACCTCGCCGCGCACCAGGGCGTCCACGATCAGCGCTTCCAGCCGGGCGTCCCACGCCCCCCTGGCCTCGGCCTCGCGGGCGTAGACGTGCGCCGCCGCGAACGCCACGTCGCGGGTGTAGCGGAGCATGGCCTGCTCCAGCTGCTCCTCGCCGCCGGGCGCGGCCAGCTGGTCGACCTGTGCCTCCACCACCTCCACCACGACCCGGACGATGTCGACGGTCTGCTGCAGCGAGATCGAGCGCTTCAGCTCGCGCGGAGCGGTGCCGAAGAACTCGATGCTGGGTGTCGGGCGGTCCTCGCCGGCGTACTGGAACCACTCCACGAACGCGGCGATGCCCGCCTGGGCCACCAGCCCCACCCACGAGCGGTCCTCGGCGCTGAGCGCCCGGAACCAGGGCAGCTGCTCGTCCATGCGGGCCATGGCGGCCGTGCCGAGCGCGCCCATGGCCCGCTCAAGCCTGCGAGTGGTGTCCTCCCGGGTCCGGTCTGTCACGCTCCTAGAGTGCCAGGTCCCGTCAGATGACCGCGACGGCGGTGATCAGGCCGATCGCGACGTGCGTGACCGCCAGCAGCCTGGCGCCCGGCTGCAGCTCCTGTTCCTTGACCAGATCGCGCACCGAGATGCCCGCGACCCGGTCGAACAGCAGCATCGCCAGCGTCTGCACCACGATGCCGACCAGGCCGAACACGGCGGTGCCCGCCAGCCCCTCGGCCAGCCGCCCGCCGGACGACCAGATCGAGGCCGCGACGATGAGCCCCACGGCGGCCATCGCCGAGGAGGCCAGCAGCGTGGCGTTCGGGTTGCGCTGGCCGCGGATGACCTCGCTCAGCCGGCCAGGGGTCGCCAGGTCGATCACGTAGAAGCCGACGATCATCAGGATGACGCCGACGGCCGCGTAGGAGGCGATGGCGCCCGCGCCACGCAGAAGGGTCTCCAGCAGAGTCATGTGAGCTCGATTCGGTGAGGTACGAAGGACGAGGTGTCGTCGGTGATCAGGCCGGTGGTCTCCCGGATGCCCAGCCCGGCCGCCTCGTCGCCGATCACCCAGGCGCCGAGCACCGGCCGCTGGCCGCCGAAGTCGGGCAGGGCCTCGAAGCCCTGGAAGACGTATCCCTCCCGGCCGTAGGAGCCCGCTGTCTCCTGGGTGTGGGCCGGGGTGACTATCCGCATCGAGGCGCCCTCACGGCCGAGCAGCGGCTTGGCGATGTAGGACTCCAGCTCGCGGGGGCCGTCGAGGTAGGCGGGCAGCAGGCTGGGGTGACCGGGGTACAGCTCCCACAGCACGGCGAGCAGCGCCTTGTTGGACAGCAGCGCCTTCCACAGCGGCTCGATCCAGGTCGAGTGGCGCACCGCGTGGCGGCCGAACGGCTCCGACAGCATCCACTCCCACGGGTAGAGCTTGAAGACGGAGCGGATCATCTCCTCGTCCATGTCGACGAAGCGCCGGTTGAGCGCGTCCCAGCCGATGTCCTCCATGGCGACGGCGACCGTGCGCAGGCCCGCCTGCTCGGCGGTCTCCTGGAGGTAGGCCAGGGTCATGGCCTCCTCGCCCGTCTCGTCCATGTTGGTCCAGGCGAAGTGGGTGGCGCCGGCCGGCAGCGGCATCTCGCGCCACCGGTCGATGAGCCGCTCGTGGATGGAGTTCCACTGGTCGTCGCCGGGGTGGGCGTCCTTCAGCCAGAACCACTGGATCACCGACGACTCCAGCAGCGAGGTCGGCGTGTCGGCGTTGTACTCCAGCAGCTTGGCCGGGCCGGTGCCGTCGTAGCGCAGGTCGAACCGGGCGTACAGGTGGGCGTCGCGCCGCTCCCACGACCGGGCCACGTCGTCGGCGGCCCACTCGGGGATGGCGAAGTCGGCGAAGCGCCCGGTCTCGACCACGTGCCCGGCGGCACGCAGGCACATCTCGTGCAGCTCCTCGACCTGCTCCTCCAGCGACTCCACCTCCGCCATGGAGAAGACGTAGTGGACCGACTCGTCCCAGTAGGGCCTGCTGAGGCCCTCGGGGTGGGCCGCCCGGTGGTAGGCCAGGCCCTGGCCCTCGATGGTCTTCTCCCAGCCCTCGCGGGGGGCGCCGTGCTCGCGCCGCACCGCTCAGCCCCCGCCGGTGCGGGAGCTGCCGAAGCCGCCCCGCTGGATCGAGCGCCCGTCGCGGCTGGTGATGGTGGCGTCGGCGGGGCGGAGCGTGGTGCCGCTGCGCACCCGCTGCCCCACCCTGGTCCCGCCGTAGTACCAGTGATAGGCCGCGCGGGAGCCGCCGTAGTAGTGGGTGCCGCCGTTGTCGTCGTCGTCGCAGTAGTAGTCCTCGACCACCATGTAGGAGCCGTCGTCGGCCCGCTGGCTGGTGTCGACGCAGTCGGCGGTGACGTCCTCGGCGTTGGAGGTGGCCGCGCAGTAGCCGACCACCATCACCGACACGACGCCGATGACGGTGAGTGTCACGACGTTGGACGACTTCTTCTTGGGGGGCGGCTTGCCGGGGGTGGCGGCGTGGTGCGGCGTCTGGGCCATCTAGCTCCTGCTCTCTTGCGGTCGGAAAGCCTAGCGGGGCCGCGCCCGGCCGTACAATTCCCCGTCGGGCCGCTTCTGGTAGGGATGAACGTATGGAACCGGTCGAGGCGTTCCGGGAGATCGCCTTTCTCCTGGAACGCGCTGGTGAGCCCGCCTACCGGGTGCGCGCCTTCCGCCGCGCCGCCTCCGTCGTCACGGAGCTGCCGCGCGAGGAGCTGGTACGGCGCGCGCGGTCCGGCGGCCTGGCCGAGCTGCCCGGCATCGGCAAGGTGACCGCCCTGGTGATCAGTGAGGCGCTCGACGGGCAGGTCCCGACCTACCTGCGCAGGCTGCGCGCGACGGAGGGCGCCGACCTGGGGGAGGAGGCCGCCGGGCTGCGCGCCGCGCTCAAGGGCGACCTCCACAGCCATTCCGACTGGTCCGACGGCGGCTCGCCCATCGAGGAGATGGCCGAGGCGGCCCGCGCGCTCGGCCACGACTATCTGGCGCTGACCGACCACTCGCCGCGCCTGACCATCGCCCGCGGCCTGCCGCCGGCCCGGCTGCGCGAGCAGCTCGACGTGGTCGCCGAGCTCAACCGCCGGTTCGCGCCGTTCAGGATCCTCACCGGCATCGAGGTCGACATCAACCTCGACGGCAGCCTCGACCAGGAGCCCGAGCTGCTCGGCCGGCTCGACGTGGTGGTCGCGAGCGTCCACTCCAAGCTCCGCATGGATCGTGAGGAGATGACCCGCAGGATGGTCACCGCGATCGCGAACCCGCACGTCGACGTGCTCGGCCACTGCACCGGGCGGGTCGTGCGCGCGGGCGGGGAGCGCGGCGCGCGCAGGCCCGAGTCGGAGTTCGACGCCGAGCTGGTCTTCGAGGCGTGCCGCCGGTTCGGCGTGGCCGTCGAGATCAACTCCAGGCCCGACCGGCTCGACCCGCCCAAGCGGCTGCTGCGCCAGGCGTACGAGCAGGGCTGCGTGTTCGCGATCGACTCCGACGCGCACGCGCCCGGCCAGCTCGACTGGCAGCGGTTCGGCTGCGAGCGGGCCGCGCAGTGCGGTGTCGGGCCGGACCGGATCGTCAACACCTGGCCCGCGGACGAGCTCCTGGAGTGGGCCCGCTGACGCGGAAACCCCGGCGGGCAAGGGATTGTCGGTGCCGGAGCGTACCGTCACAAGGGTGAACCGCACCGACCGGCTCTACGCGCTCGTCGAGGACCTGCGCGCCATCTCGCCGCGCTCGCGTTCGGCCCGCGAGCTCGCCGCGCGGTTCGAGGTGAGCGTGCGCACCATCGAGCGCGACATCACCGCGCTGCAGCAGTCCGGGGTGCCCATCTACGCCGAGGCGGGCCGCAGGGGCGGCTACGCGATCGACAAGAAGATGTCCCTGCCCCCGCTCAACTTCACCCCCGCAGAGGCGGTGGCCATCGCGGTGGCCCTCAGCCGGGCCGGTGACCAGCCGTTCGGCCGCCAGGCCCGCAGCGCGTTACGCAAGGTCGTGGCCGCCATGCCGGGCCGCGAGGGCGAGCTGGCCCGGGAGCTGGCCCGCCGCGTCATGCACGTCGCCGAGCCGCCCGAGCCCGGCGGCCCGGCCCGCCCGCTCGGCGCCGAGGGCGTCTCCCGCGCCATCGAGGAGGCCCTGCTGCGCCGCAGGGTGCTGCGCCTCGACTACGCCGACGCCAAGGGCGCGCTGACCTCCCGCGACGTGGAGCCCGGCGTCTTCCTCGGCGGTCGCGGCGGGTTCTGGTATCTGGTGGCGTGGTGCCGGCTCCGCGACGACGTGCGCGTCTTCCGCCTCGACCGCATCGTCGGCGCCGCCGTCTCGGCCGAGCGCTGCCCCGACCGGCCGCTGGAGGGCTTCGCCGCCGACGTGCCGGAGATGATCGTCCACGGCACTCTTCTCGATTAGGAGTTCGAAAACACCGACATAGGGTTGTCGCCCGAGCGCCACATTCTTGTTCTCGTCCGGAAAGCGACATGAGGAGATGGGATGAGCGAGAACACGGTGGCCTGGTTCGAGGTGCCTCCCACGCCGTCTTCCACGTCCTCGTGGCCGACGTCGAGGAGACCTGCGGGCGGGTCGAGTCGCTCGGCGGCAAGGTGGTGCACAAGATGATCGACGACGGCGCCGACTTCGCCTGCGTGCACGACACCTCGGGCAACCTGTTCGGCGGCTTCCACCGGCGAAACTGATCGTCGTGGGCCCGGCGTACGCCTTCCCCGCGAAGCCCGGGCCCGCGTCCGGCCGCCCTCAGTGGCGGCGCCCCCGCCCCGGACACGCCGCCGACCGCCGAGTGGCGGCGCGTCCGGGGCTCACAGCCCGCCGGCCGAGAGCCACCTCTCCAGCAGCGCCCGGTCGCCGAACACCTCCAGCCCGTCGCACGAGCGCCTGCCGTACATCAGCAGCAGCAGGTCGCGGGCAGGCGCCCGCACCGCGGCGTCGCCCTTGGCGTGCCCGCGCTCCCACGTCACCGCGCCTTCGGGCCCTTGCGTGAACGTCCACTCGCCGGGCAGGTCGGTCGCGTGCAGGTGGAACGTCGCGCCCTCCAGGCCCAGCTCCGCCAGCCGCCTGCTCACCCACCGGGCGCCCGGCAGGTTGCCGAGCAGTTCCTCGACGCCGTCGGCCGCCACCTCTGCGGCCATCTCGGGCTCCACGCCGAGCGCCTGCTCGGCGTCCACCCGGTGCACGACCAGCTCGAACGCCATCCGCCTGGCCCACCAGCCCGCGGTGCCGCCGGGCCCCCACGTCCACAGCGGCGTCGCCGGGTCGGTGGCGCGCAGCGTCCGCACCATCTCGGCGGACCCCTCCGCCAGCCACGCGGCGTCGCCGTGCGCGCCCTCGTCCAGGCCGTTGGGCACCTCGCGGGACCAGAGGCGGTCCTGGTTGCGGGTCGACACCATGTGGGTGACCCACCGGTGCATGGTGCCCAGATGCGTGATGAGGTCGCCGAGAGCCCAGCTCGGGCACGCGGGCACCGGCGTGTCAGCCGGCGCGGCGGCCAGCCGGGCCACCCGCGCCGTCTCGTCCTCCACCAGGGAGCAGTAGTCCGTCACATGTCAGAGCCTAGGCCGCCGGGCAGGTCGCGCCGCGCCGGGGCAGCTTGCCGTCGAGCAGATAGGAGTCGACCAGCTTGGCGACGCACTGGCTGCCCGACAGGTAGGCGCCGTGCCCCTCGCCCTCGTACGTGACCAGCGTGGCGGTCTTGAGCTGGGCGGTCAGCTTGGGCGCCCACTCGTACGGGGTCGCCGGGTCGTTCTTGCCCCCGATCACCACGATGGGGGCCGAGCCGGTGGCGTCCACCCGCTTGGCCTCGTCGCCGCCCGCCGCCGGCCAGACGCTGCAGATCCCGCCCGAGCCCTCGCTGCCGAACAGCGGCGAGATCCTCAGCGCGGCCTCTTCCGTGCGGCGCAGCGTCCGCGCGTCGGGCCGCTCGGCCGTGTCGACGCAGGTGATGGCCGGGAAGCTGGTCATCTGGGTGGAGTAGGTGCCGTCCTCGTTGCGGCCGGTGTAGGTGTCGGCCAGATACAGCAGCGCGCCGCCCTGGCCCTTGAGCGCCTGCCCGAGCGCGGTCTCCAGGAACGGCCAGCTCAGCTCCGAGTAGAGCGCCGACGCCACCCCGGTGGCCGCCAGCCCCTGGGTCAGCTCGCGGGTGCCGACCTTGAGCGGCCGCGCCGCCAGGTCGTTGAGCAGCTTCTCCACGTTCGCGTTGGCGGCTTCCACGCTCGCGCCGACCTCGCACCGCTCCTTGACGCACGCCTTCAGGAAGTTCCGGTAGACGTGCTGGAAGCCGCGGGTCTGGGCCAGCGTGCGCTCCTCGAAGCTGACCGTCGGGTCCAGCGGCGCGTCCAGCACCATGCGGCCGACGTTGCCGGGGAACAGGGTCGCGTAGACGGCGCCGAGCTGGGTGCCGTACGACATGCCGACGTAGTGGAGCTTCTCGTCGCCGAGCGCGGTCCGCATCCGGTCCATGTCGCGGGCGGCGTTGACCGTGCCGACGTACGGCAGGATCTTGCCCGAGTCCTGGCCGCACAAGTCGGCGAACTTCCGGTTGGCCTCGTTGATCCTGCGGCGGGTCTCCTCGCCGGGCGGCAGGGTGTTCAACGCGGTGAACTCGTCCAGGTCGGCCCCCGTGCCGCAGCGCACCCCCGAGCTGCGCTCGACGCCCCGCGGGTCGAAGCTGATCAGGTCGTAGCGGGCGCGCAGCGACGACAGGGCCTTGGCCGCCTGGTCGAGCGTGTCGACGCCGGACGCGCCGGGGCCGCCGAAGTTGAACAGCAGCGAGCCGATCCGGTTGCCCTGGTCGACCGCCGGGATCTTGATCATGGCCAGCTCGATCTTCTCGCCCTCAGGGTCGGAGTAGTCGAGCGGCACCGCCAGCTTCCCGCAGCGTACGTTCTTGTCCTGGCGGGCGGGTGGCTCCCCGTCGGCACGCTTGATGTCGGTGCACGGGCCCCACGCGATCTGCCCCCCGGTCGGCTCCACGGGCGATCCGTCGCTGGCGGGCTCGGCGGTGTCGACACAGCCGGCCGTCATGGCGGCTGTGGCGGCCACGAGTGCGGCGGCAAGGACGCGGCGCATCACGAACAGTCTCCCCCTTGTCGACTCCGGGGGAAGCCCTGCCCACAATACGGGACCGCGCACGGGATCGGGCGGCGCGCCACCCCTCCGCACGCGCGCCGCCTTCCCGGGACGGGCGCCCCCGGAACGGAAGGCGCCCCCGCGCATGTTCTTCGCGGGGGCGCGCCTCACGGATGTGTCAGACGCCCATCGACTGGGTGTCGTTGGTCTCCGGGCCGCCGGCCTCGGTGACGCCGTTCTTCAGGTGGTAGCGGGCGATCGCCTCGCGCAGCACCTCGCCGTCGAGCTCGCCCCTGCGTACGAGGGACGTGAGCACCGCCAGCGTGATGGAGGCGGCGTCGACGTGGAAGTGGCGGCGCAGCGCCGAGCGGGTGTCGGACAGGCCGAACCCGTCGGTGCCCAGCGAGGACCAGTCGCCCGGGACCCACTGCGCGATCTGGTCCTGCACGGCCTTCATGTAGTCGCTGACGCCCACGAACGGGCCCTCCGCCTGCGACAGCGCGCGGGTCACGTACGGCACGCGCTGCTCGGCGTCGGGGTTGAGCAGGTTGTGCTCGTCGCAGGTCAGCGCCTCGCGGCGGAGCTCGGTCCAGGAGGTGGCAGACCAGACGGAGGCCGACACGCCCCAGTCGTCGGCCAGCATCCGCTGGGCCTCCATCGCCCACGGCCCGGCCACGCCGGAGGACAGGATGTTGGCCTTCGGCCCCTGCGTCTCCGGCCCGTCGGCGTACTTGTAGAGGCCCTTCAGCAGGCCGTCGACGTCGACGCCGTCGGGCTGGGCCGGCTGCAGGTAGGGCTCGTTGTAGACGGTCAGGTAGTAGAACACGTCCTCGGGCTTGTCGCCGTACATGCGGCGCAGGCCGTCCTTGACGATGTGGGCCACCTCGAACGCCCACGACGGGTCGTAGACGATCGCCGCCGGGTTGGTGGAGGCGATGAGCGGCGAGTGCCCGTCTTCGTGCTGCAGGCCCTCGCCGTTGAGCGTGGTGCGGCCGGCCGTGGCGCCGAGCAGGAAGCCCCGGCCCATCTGGTCGCCCATGGCCCACATCTGGTCGCCGGTGCGCTGGAACCCGAACATCGAGTAGAAGATGTAGATCGGGATCATGGGCTCGCCGTGCGTGGAGTAGGACGTGCCGGCCGCGATCGCCGACGCCATCGACCCCGACTCGCTGATGCCCTCGTGCAGGATCTGCCCCTGCACGGCCTCCTTGTACGACAGCAGCAGCTCGCGGTCGACGGCCTCGTACATCTGGCCGTGCGGCGAGTAGATCTTCGCCGTCGGGAACATCGCGTCCAGGCCGAACGTGCGCGCCTCGTCGGGGATGACCGGCACGAACCGGTGGCCGATCTCCTTGTCGCGCATGAGGTCCTTGAGCAGCCGCACGAACGCCATCGTGGTGGCGACCTGCTGCTTGCCCGAGCCCTTGGTGAAGCCCTTGTAGACCTCGTCGCCGGGCAGCTTGACCGGCTTGGCGCGGTTGACCCGCTTGGGCAGCACGCCGCCGAGCGCCGCGCGGCGCTCCTTCATGTACTCGATCTCCGGGTCGTTCTCGCCCGGGTGGAAGTACGGCGGGAGCTCACCCTCCAGGGCGGAGTCCGGGATCGGCAGGTAGAGCCGGTCGCGGAACTCCTTCAGCTCGGCCTTGGTGAGCTTCTTCATCTGGTGGGTGGCGTTGCGCGCCTCGAAGTCCTTGCCGAGCGTCCAGCCCTTGATGGTCTGGGCCAGGATGACCGTCGGCTGGCCGACGTGCTCGCGGGCCGCCTTGAAGGCCGCGTAGACCTTGCGGTAGTCGTGGCCGCCGCGCGACAGCTTGCGGATGTCGTCGTCGCTGAGGTGCTCGGCCATCTTGCGCAGCCGGGGGTCGGTGCCGAAGAAGTGGTCGCGGATGTAGGCGCCCGACTCGACCGAGTAGGTCTGGAACTGGCCGTCGGGAGTCGTGTTCATCTGGTTGACGAGCACGCCGTCGACGTCGGCGGCCAGCAGCGGGTCCCAGTCGCGGCCCCAGACGACCTTGATGACGTTCCAGCCGGCGCCGCGGAAGTAGGCCTCCAGCTCCTGGATGATCTTGCCGTTGCCGCGTACGGGGCCGTCGAGCCGCTGCAGGTTGCAGTTGATCACGAAGGTGAGGTTGTCGAGCTCCTCGCGGGCGGCGACGCCGATCGCGCCCAGCGACTCGGGCTCGTCCATCTCGCCGTCGCCCAGGAACGCCCACACGTGGCTGCGGCTGGTGTCCTTGATCTCGCGGTTGAGCAGGTAGCGGTTGAACCGCGCCTGGTAGATCGCGTTGATCGGGCCCAGACCCATGGAGACGGTCGGGAACTCCCAGAAGTCGGGCATGAGCCGCGGGTGCGGGTAGGAGGGCAGGCCGTGGAAGCCGTGCGACAGCTCCTGACGGAACGCGTCGAGCTGGCTCTCGTTGAGCCGCCCCTCCAGGAAGGCGCGGGCGTAGATGCCGGGCGCCGCGTGGCCCTGGAAGAACACCTGGTCGCCCGACTCGCCGTGGTCCTTGCCGCGGAAGAAGTGGTTGAAGCCCACCTCGTAGAGCGACGCGGCGGAGGCGTAGGTGGCGATGTGGCCGCCCACGTTGGTGCGGGCGTTGGCCCGCGACACCATGACCGCGGCGTTCCAGCGGATGTAGGCGCGGATCCGCCGCTCGACGTGCTCGTCGCCGGGGAACCAGGGCTCGCGCTCCGGCGGGATGGTGTTGATGTAGTCGGTGCTGCGCAGGCCCGGCACGCCGACCTGGTGCTCGCGCGCCCGCTCCAGAATGCGGAGCATCAGATAGCGGGCTCTCGTGCGGCCCTCCGTCTTGACGACGTTGTCGAGGGACTCGAGCCACTCGTTGGTCTCACTGGGATCGACATCAGGCAACTGGCTGGGTAGGCCGTCGCTGATGATCGAGAAACGCTGGCGTCCGGAAGCCACTGGGTCTCGCCTTCCGAGGTTGACTGATGTCTGGTCTGGGGTCGCTTTCCATCCTGGTCGCTCACGGTCGAAAGTGCATCTCTACCGATGAGTAACCAGGACATCCCTGCTGGCAGGGCCGCCATCGGTGGCCTAGACCACCGATGGTAGGACGAATTACCGGCCAAGGTTACAACGGCAGTTCAATTTAACAAGACCGGAAAACCTACGAAATTTTGCCTCACATGGTCGAGTATCCCCCCGCCGGGGGGTGGCGTCACCTCCCGGGTCGCCCCAACGCCCCCTACCCGTCCGGCGGTCCGCCCGAACTGGCTCGCCCCCGCGCGGTCCCCGCGAAGATTGCCAGGAAAGTCTCAGCTTCGCGTCGATCATGCCCCCGGCGGGCCCCCGTTGCGCCCGCCCGCGGCAGGGTGTTTCGGGCCTCTCTTACCCACACTTGGGGAAGCGTGGACGATTCCCCTCTTTTCGCCAGGCCTTCCCCGTACGAATCTGGACCTATGAATGCGACGGCAGGCGACCGGCTTCTCGTGCACGGCAGCACGGTCGGCGAAAGGGACCGAACCGGCGTCATCATCGAGGTCCGGGGGCCCAACGGGGGGCCTCCGTACATCGTGCGGTTCGATGACGGCCACACGGCGCTGGTGTTTCCGGGCCCCGATTCCGTCATCGTGCCTCAGTAGGATTCACGGGTGAGATCCGAACTCATCTCCGTGGCCACGGGATCACGAGAGACGGTGCACGACATCACCGCCGAATGCGCCGTTTTCGTCCGCGAGCAGGGTGAAGACGGGCTGCTGCACGTCTTCGTCCCGCACGCGACGGCGGGCGTCGCCCTGCTGGAGCTGGGCTCGGGCAGCGACGACGACCTGCTGGCGGCGCTCGGAGATCTGCTGCCGGCCGACGACCGCTGGCGCCATCGGCACGGTTCGCCGGGTCATGGCAGGTCACATGTCATGCCCGCGATCGTGCCGCCGTACGCCACGATCCCCGTGCTGGGCGGCAGGATGGCGCTCGGCACCTGGCAGTCCGTCGCCCTGGTCGACCTGAATGTCGACAATACGCAACGTCAGGTTCGGCTGTCGTTTCTGCCCGGTTGAACCTGGCCGAGTACGGCCGTACCCGTGGCGACCGTTGACGACTGAGGGTCACAGCGTGTGGACTGTCCCGAAGCGATAAACCGCATATGCGGGGCCACTCAAGCAGGAGGGATAAACGTGAGCGCGACCGCGGGTCAGGCGCAGGGCGAGCGCGGCCTGGCCGAACGACTCGGCCTCAAGCCGGGTCAGGTGGTGCAGGAGATCGGCTGGGACGAGGACGTCGACGAGAAGCTTCGCGAGTCCATCGAGGACCTGACCGGCAACGAACTGCTCGACGAGGACACCGACGACGTCGTCGACGTGGCGCTGCTGTGGTGGCGCGACGGTGACGGGGATCTGTTCGACGCCCTGACCAACGCCATGCGATCTCTCGCCGAAGGCGGTCAGATCTGGCTTCTCACGCCCAAGGCCGGGCGCGACGGCCACGTGGAGCCGAGCGACATAGGTGAGGACGCCGTTACCGCGGGTCTCTCGCAGACCAGCAGCATCTCCGCCGCACCCGACTGGTCGGGGACCCGGCTCGTCACGCCCAAAGGCAGGCGGTAGGAGAGCGAGAGCGCCAGCCCGTACGGCAGGATGAGGCGTGTGAACGGACATCCTGTCGAGGTCGGCGCCACCGCTCCGGATTTCGAGCTCCAGGACCAGCACGGCAGCCCGGTGCGGCTGTCCGAGTTCAGGGGCACGCGTGTCGTGCTGGTCTTCTACCCGCTGGCCTTCAGCGGGGTGTGTCACGGTGAGCTCTCGGCGCTGCGCGCTTTCCCGGCTGACGCGCACCTGCTCACCGTCTCCGTCGACTCCGTCTTCGCCCACCGCGCCTGGGCGGACCAGGAGGGTTACGCTTTCCCGCTTCTCTCCGATTTCTGGCCACATGGACAGGTCGCGCGGGCGTACGGTGTGTTCGATGAGGGGAAGGGCTTCGCACGCCGGGGGACCTTCATCATCGACGGCGAGGGCGTGATCCGCTGGTCGGTGGTCAAGCCGATCGGTGAGGCGCGTGACGTCGCCGACTACCTCAAGGCACTCGCCGACATCGCCTAAACGGAGGAAACCATGCCCTGCTACCGCTGCGGGGCCCGGCAGACCGACCCGGTCCGGGGCGTCAGCCCGTGGAGACGCGGGGTCCACCGCGAAACCCAGGTGCTGGTCTGCCCGGACTGTCAACGGTCGCACGACCTCGACCTCGACACGTGTGCGGGATGCGGGTCGGCGGCGCTGATCTGCCGGCTCGGAGAGGTGGAATGCCGCTCCTGCGGCGCCGTGCGGGTCGCCAGGACCACCACGCCGGTCAACTCGGGCGCGCTGCTCGCCTCGGGCTCGCCGCCGGGCCTCTCGGCCGAGGTCGAGGCTGCGCTCGACCGCGTGCTCGGCCGTACCTGAAACGCAGGGGACTTTTCCAGACAAACGCTGAGCTGCGCTATCGTCTCCTTCCGTGTCCCACACCCCTGCGTACGTCGTCGCGCTCGACGTCGGCGGCACGTCCATGAAGGGCGGCCTGGTCAGCGAGAACGGCGTCGTCCTGCTCTCCGAGCGGCGCCCCACCCCGCGCGCCGACGGCCCGGAGGCGGTCGTGACCGCGATCCGCGCCTTCATCGGCCACCTGGCCGAGACCGGCGACGGCAGCCCGGCAGGAGTGGGCCTGGCCGTTCCCGGGCTGGTGTCGGAGGACACCGCCCTCTACGCCGCCAACCTCGGCTGGCGCGACATCCCCGCCCAGGACTTCACCGACCTCGGCGTGCCCGTCGTCCTCGGCCACGACGTCCGCACCGGGGGCCTCGCCGAGAGCGTGCTCGGCGCCGGGCGCGGCGCCGCCGACTTCCTGTTCCTGCCCATCGGCACCGGCATCGCCGGCGCCATGATCGTCGACGGCGCCCCGTACGGGGGAGCGGCGGGCTGGAGCGGCGAGATCGGGCACATCCCCGTCTTCCCCGACGGCGAACAGTGCGCCTGCGGCCAGTACGGCTGCCTGGAGACGTACGCCTCCGCCGCCTCCGTCGGCAGGCGTTACGCCCAGCGGGCCGGCTTGGAGAGCGCCAAGGCCGAGCAGGTCGTCGTCTCCGACGACCCGATCGCCATCGAGGTGTGGGACGAGGCCGTGGAAGCGCTGTCGCTGGCGCTGGCCACCTACACGCTGCTGCTGGACCCGGCCATGATCGTGCTGGGCGGCGGGCTCTCCCAGGCCGGGCCCGCGCTCTTCGACCCCGTACGGACCCGCCTCGTCAAGCGGCTCTCCTTCAGGGAGGCCCCGCCGCTGCTGCCGGCCGCCCTGGGGGTGGACGCGGGCATGCTGGGCGCGGCCCTCCTGGGCTGGCGCGCGGCCGGTCGGCCCGACCTGGGGGCGAGCTGGGACGTGGATGTGCGAGCGGCGCCGTTGGTGTCGTAAGGTGTAGTGCCGATCAGGGGCGGTTAGCTCAGCGGTAGAGCACTCGCCTTACAAGCGAGGGGTCACTGGTTCGAACCCAGTACCGCCCACCCTGGACATCTCCCGCACCCACCCGTTGCCCCCGGCATCCCTTGGCCCCGCACGCCCGCCCGTCCACAAAGGGCCTCGCTGCGCTCGGGCGTTTCTTCGGTGCCGGGCTTCGCCCGGCGGCTATCGCCGACGAGCCGTACAGAACCGAGCAGTTCCAGGCATCGGACGTCGGGGCCGGAACCTGGAGATCCTTGCCGAGGCCGTCGATCTCCCTGACCTGCGCCTGTTTGTCGTGCAAGCAGGCAGTCTGCGGGCGACCACCGTACAGCCATGCCTCCAGCTCAGAGGTGATCTCAGCCGGTGAGAGCCCGTCATCGCGGTCGCGACGACCTCTTGGCCCGGTTACCCCTCCTCGCGGACCCCTCCACATTTACATACATGGTGCATGTATGTATCGTCCTTGACGTCATCAATCTAGGAGGGGCGGTCATGCGGGCGATGCGGCAGTCGGCGTGGGGAGAGGCCGAGGCCATGGCGTTGGTCGAGGTGGAGGAGCCTGTGCCGGTGTTCGGCGAGGTGCTGGTGAGGGTCATGGCGGCCGGGGTCAATCCGGTGGACGTCTTCACGCGCCGGGGGCAGGCGTACAACCGGGTGCTCGACCTGCCGTTCGTCAACGGCTGGGACGTCGCGGGGACGGTGGTGAGGACCGGTTACGGCACGACCCGGTTCCGGCCCGGCGACCGGGTGTTCGGGATGCCGTGGTTTCCCCGGGCCGCGGGTTGTTATGCCGAGTACGTCACCGCTCCAGCCCGCCACTTCGCCCGGATGCCGGAGGGCCTGGGCTTCACCGAGGCGGCGGCGCTGCCGCTGGCCGGGTTGACGGCGTGGCAGATGCTCACCGAGGTCGCCGACGTCGCCCCGGGACAGCGGGTCCTCGTGTCGGGTGCGGCCGGGGGCGTGGGACACCTGGCGGTCCAGATCGCCAAAGCCCGCGGCGCCCATGTGACCGGCACCGCGAGCCCGGCCAAGCATGCCTTCGTCCGCGGGCTGGGGGCGGACGAAGTGATCGACCACACCACGACCGTGGCGCGTGACATGGATGTCGTCGTCCAGATGTTCGGCGGCGAGGCCGGGCTCAGAGCGCTGGAGTGCGTGCGGCCGGGCGGCATCCTGGTCAGCGGGCAGGCGGCCTGGACCCCCGGGTTGCACGAGCGCGCCGGCGAGCTCGGCGTGCGTGCCGCGGCCTACCTCGTCGATCCCGACGGCGCCGGACTCGACGCACTGGCCGGCCTCGTGGCCGAGGGGCGGTTGAAGGTGCACGTCGACGCGGTGTTCCCGCTGGCGGAGGCGGCCGAGGCGCACGACCTCCTCGGTTCGGGGCGTACCAGGGGCAAGGTCGTGCTCGCCGTCGGCGAGACGAACTGAGGAGGGGCAGTGTCGGAACAGCGCACCACACCGGCTGACGTCGTCCGGGCTTACGCGCGGGCCAAGAGCCGCGCCGATGTCAAGGAGGCCCTGCGGTACTGCGGCCAGGACACCGTCTTCGAGACGATCGCGTTCCAGGCAGTCGCGACCGGCCTCGACGAGGTCGCCCGGCAGACCACCGCGTTCCTGCGCGCCTTTCCCGATTACGGGGTGGAGCTCGACTATCTCGCCGAGGCGGATGACCTGGTCGTCGGCGCCGGGACGATCCGGGCCACCATGGTGGAGAGCCTGGTGGGGATCGAGCCCACGGGCAGGGCCTTCGCGCTGCCGTTCGCCTGCCACTGGAGAGTGCGGGACGGGCTGATCCGCCACGAGCGGTTCTTCTTCGACTTCCATCAGATGTGCGAGCAACTCGGGCTGTCCACCGCCGACGCCGCGGCGCGGTTCGCCGCCTGGCGGGAGCGGGCGAAGGCGGTGCCGCGATGACGGCGTACGTGCTGGTCCACGGGGCCTGGCACGGCGGCTGGTGCTGGCGGCACGTGTCCGCGCGGCTGCGGGAGGCGGGTCATGAGGTTTATACGCCGACGCTGACCGGTCTCGGCGAGCGGGCCCACCTGGCCGGCCCGGAGATCGGGCTGCGGACGCACGTGGACGACCTGCTGGGCCTGCTGAGGTACGAGGATCTGCGGGACGTCGTGCTCGTCGGGCACAGCTACGCCGGCCTGGTCGTGCGCGAGGCCGCCGACCGGGTGCCGGAACGCGTCTCCCGGATCGTCATGGTCGACGCCTGGGCGGGCCGGGACGGGGAGTCGCTGGACGACCTGGCTCCCGCGTTCTTTCTCGACTGGATCGAGTCGGTCACCGTGGACGGCATGATCCCGCCCTCCCCGGCGGCCGCCGTCGGGGTGACGGAACCGGATCAGGTGGCATGGCTGGAGCCCCTGCTGACGGCCCATCCCCGGCGGACGTTCGCCGAGCCGACCCGGCTGTCCGGGGCCGTCGACGCGATCGCGTGCCGGGCGGTGCTCTGCACGCCCGGCGGCCCCATGCCGTTCCCGCGGCTGGCCGGCGAGCACGGCTGGGCGGCCACCGTCCTGGACGCCGGCCACGACGCCATGGTCACCGCGCCGCGGGCACTGGCGGACATCCTTCAGGCGACCGCATGACGACGTGATGCCGATGCACGGTCGGGGCGACGCGTTCGCCGCGTATGTTCTTCTAACCTCGGGTTCGGAGCAGGAGGAGATGCGCGGGTGGCAGGGAACACGAGTGTGCGGCGAAGCCAGCACGAACGCACCAGGGCGACCACGGGCGCCTTGGTCGCGGCGGCGCGCGAGCTCTTCATCGGCGACGGCTTCTCCGCCACCGCGGTGGACGAGATCTGCGCCAGGGCCGGCGTGACCCGCGGCGCGTTCTACCATCACTTCAGCAACAAGGAACACATCTTCCGCGAGGTCTACGCCGCCGACCAGAAGGCGCTCGCGGCGATCGTCCGGCAGGCGTTCCAGGCCCAGCCGGATCCGTGGGACGGGGTGGCGGCGGGCTGCCGGCGGCTGCTGGAGGCGTCACTCGAACCCGCCGTACGCCAGATCACCCTGGTCGAGGCGCCGGGCGCGCTCGGCTGGTCCGCGATGCGCGACATCCAGGCCGGGTGCAAGGAGCAGATGCGACGCGGGCTCGCCATCGCGATCGAGGCCGGGTGCATCCCGGACCGGCCGCTGGACCCCGCCACCTCGCTGCTGTACGGCGGGATCTGCGAGAGCGCCCTGGACATCGCACGCGCCCCGGACCAGCGTGCCGCGCTGGAGGAGTCGCTGGCCGAACTCGACCTGGTGCTCGCCGGCGTCGCCCGCCGTCCGGTTCCGGGCTGCGCGCACACGACTTAGGGGTCAGCGGCGGCCGAGGCCGAGCCGGCGGGCGACGCGCGCCATCAGCTGGGACATCTTGGACGGGAACGCGTCGGGCTCCGGGACGGTGACGGGGCGGACGCGGCCGTTGTGAATGGCGCTGATCTTCCAGCCGGCCGCCGTCCGCGCCAGGACGATGGTCTGCCGCGACAGCCGCCGCGCCGGGAGCGTGGCGCGCCACGGCATCAGGACGGAGGCCGTGCCGTGCGCGACCGCCACGTCCGGCGTGAGGTGGCGGACCGACTCCAGTTCGCCGACCAGCGCCGAGCCGGCCAGGACGCCGCGGAAGAGCTTGTCGTGGTTGCGCTCGTGCTCCAGGCGGCCGCGGGCGATGGTGCCGTCGTAGGAGACGTAGTCGGAGTCGTCGGTGAACAGCGCGCCGAACGCCGCGGCGTCACCCGCCGTCCAGGCCGCCAGGAAGTCGGCGAAGAGCTTTTCGATCTGGGCGGAGTCGGTCAGGGTGGTCGGGCGCATGGCGGTGCCTCCGCAGGATGATATCGTTACTTCGATCAACGAAATGTACGATACCAGAAAGTTTCGAATGTCGAAAAGTAGCGTCATCGGAGAGATCGCCATGGAGCTCCGGCGGTTGCAGCGGAGCTTCGACGCCTTCGACGAGGCGGCCGCAGCCCGGCTCGGGCTCAACCGCACCGACCTGCGCTGCCTCGACGTGGTGCTGGCCGGCGGCCCGCTGCCCGCGGGTCGGCTCAGCGTCGCGCTGAAGCTCAGCCCGGCGGCCACCACCACGGTCATCGATCGGCTGGAGCGGGCGGGCATGGTGTCGCGTTCGCCCGACCCGGGCAACCGCCGCCGCGTCCTGGTCGCCGCGACCGACGCCGCCCGCTCGGCCGAGGCGGAGATCTTCGTCCCGGTGGGCCGGGCGGGCGCCCAGGCGCTGCAGAAGTACGGGCCTGACGAGCTGGCCGTCATCCTCGATTTCCTGCGCACCGCCCGCGGAGTCCAGGAGGAGCAGGCCGCCCGGGTCGGAACCTCGTCCTGAGCCTCAGGCCCGGGGGATGTCCTTGCCCGTGGGCCGGTACTCGCTCAGCAGGATCCGGCCGTCCAGGACGCGGTGGCCGGCCAGTTCGAGGTCGGCGGACGTGATGCCGGCGAACGCCGGGTCGCGGCCCGCGTCGCCCGCGAACAGCGGGAAGGTCATCAACCGGAGCCGGTCGACCAGGCCCGCGCTGACGAGCTGACGGGCCAGGGACAGGCTCCCCATCGTGCGGAGCGGCACCGCGCTCCCGGCCTTCAGCCGCTGGATCTCGTGCGCCAGGTCGCCGCGGAGGATTCTGGTGTTCGGCCAGGCGACCCGGGTCAAGGTCGTGGAGAACACGACCTTGTCCAGCTCGGTCAGCCGCTGCCACGACGCGTCCTTGGCCTCCTCGGGAAGCCCCGCCAGCGCCTCGTAGGTGCGGCGGCCCATCACGACCAGCTGGGGCGCGTCGCTCTCCGCGTTGATCCACTCCTCGAGCTCGGGCCCGAAGTAGCCGAAGTATCCGGGCAGCCCATCACTTCCCGCCCATCCGTCGACCGACAGGAAGATGTCGACGATCAGGTCACTGGTCATGATCCGCTCCTCTGTCCGGGGTGGCTACTTGCAAAAGTGAAGCATGCTTGTAGAAGTGAAGTCAACGACCTAGGATGTGCTCGTGCGTACTCGCGAATACGGCCAGTACTGCGGCCTGGCCCGCGCCGCGGAAGTCCTCGGGCAGCGCTGGACCCTGCTGATCCTCCGCGACCTGCTGGTGGGGCCGCGGCGATACTCCGACCTCGCGGCGGGCCTTCCCGGCATACCGACCAACATCCTCGCCACGCGACTGAAGGAGCTCGAAGGCGACGGGCTGGTGACCAGGGAGCTGCAGGGCGGGCAGGGCCGATCGGTCGTCTACCGGGCGACTCCGCGGGCCGGGGAGCTCGCGCCGGCCCTGGACGCGCTCGGCCGCTGGGGCGCCGCCGCGATGCGCGATCCGCACGAGGGCGAGGTGGTCACCGAGGCCGCCCTGGTGGCCGGGCTCAGGGTCGCCGCGGGCGGGGGAGAGGCTCCGCCGGAGGGGCGGACCCGGGTGTACGTCGTGAGGTCGGGCGAAGCGGTCGCGTCCGCGACGGTCCGCGACGGCGCGGTCACGGTCGAGGCCGGCGGGCATCCCGATCCCGACCTGGTCGTCGTCGCCGGGCCGGGCTTCCGTGACCTGCTCGCGGGGGTGCTCGACGCCGGCGCGGCCGTCGCGTCCGGGGCGGTGACGCTCAGCGGGGACGCCGCGCTGCTCGCCGAGTTCTCGGCGACGTTCCGCGTCCCCTACACCGACGCCGTCACCGCCTGACGCGGGGCCCGTCCGGCCCGGCGACATCGACCGGGCGCGACGGTAGATTGGCGCCAGGAGAACCGGTACGGAGGATCGATGTCGCAGGTCGAGGTCCGGTTGCTGCCCGCTGCCGCCGGTGGCGACGCGGCGCTCGTCGGTGAGCTGACCGAGCTGGTCAACCGCGTCTACACCGCCTCGGAAGAGGGATTGTGGGCCCGCGAGGTCTCCCGTACGAGCACGGAGGAGATGGCGGAGCTGATCCGCGCCGGGGAGATCGCGGTGGCGTGGCTGGACGGCCGGGTCGTCGGTGGCGTCCGGGTGCGGCGGCTGGAGGGCGGGGAGGCCGAGTTCGGGATGCTGGCCACCGATCCCGCTTACCGGGGCGCCGGCATCGGGTCGCGGCTGGTGGGGTTCGCCGAGCAGCTGGGCCGTGAGCGGGGCGCGGAGGTCATGCAGCTGGAGCTGCTGGCGCCACGGGAGTGGGCGCATCCCTTCAAGGAGTACCTGAACGAGTGGTACACCCGGATCGGCTACCGGGTCGTGCGCGTCGGCTCCCTGGAGGAGAGTCACCCCGACCTCGCGCCGCATCTGGCCGGTTCCTGTGACTTCCGCATCTACCACAAGGATCTCCGCCCGTCCTGACGGCGGCCGGCGCACCGCGATGCCGGCCCTGATGGTGCCAGTCATTGCAGTCATTACTGCAATGACTGTACGGTGGAGGCATGGTTGGTGAGAGCGTCCACATCCCTCAGCCCGAAGGCAGCCTGCGCGTCATCGTGCACGGCGACACCGGTCCTCCTGTACTCCTGCTCAGCGGCGCCGGCAACGACAACGCGCTGCTGAGCTGGCGGCACGCGATCCCGGCTCTCGCCGCGGAGCACCGGGTCCTCGCCCTCGACTGGCCCAAGCAGGGCGAAAGCAAGCCGTGGCAGGGCTTCGCGGGCCACGACCGGATGATCGAGTGCGTCACCGCCGTGCTCGACCACTTCGGCCTGCGGCAGGCGGCGCTCGTCGGCCTGTCCCAGGGCGGCGCCATCGCGCTGGCGTACACGATCAGGCATCCGGAGCGGGTGTCGCGGCTCGTCGCGCTCGCGCCCGCGGGCGTGATCTCGTTCCCGCCCGTCGTCCACCAGATGCTCTGGCTCACCGCCAAGTCGCGCCTGCTCAACCGGACCATCCCGTCGCTCGTCTTCCGGAGCCGGGCCGCCTGCGCGTGGTTCGCCAGGCGAGCCCTGTTCGCCGGGCCGGTCGCCGACTTCGAGGAGATCGTCGACGAGTACCACGCCGACGTCCTCGCCAACGGGGCCGGCTCCTCCGACTGGCAGAACGACTCGATCGGGTTCCGCCGGATGCGCGTCGACCTCCGGCCCGAGCTGCCCACGATCAGCTGCCCCACGCTGTTCATCCAGGGCAGCCACGACGCGGGCGTGCGGCCCCGGCACACCCGCGCCGCGGCCGGGCTCGTGCCCGGGGCGAGGTTCGAGCTCATCGAGGGCGCCGGCCACTGGTCCAACCGGCAGGAGCCCGAGCGGGTCAACGCCCTCATCACCGGCTTCCTGCGCGAATCACCGGCCGATGGGCGCGGGGACCCCGGCGGGAACACGACAATGAGATCATGACCGAGCCAACGGACGCCGAGCTCGACTTCGTCGACGACGTCGCGGCCTTCTTCGCCGCCGAGGGCCTGCCGCACATCGCCGGGCGGGTCATCGGGTGGCTGCTCATCTGCGACCCGCCGGAGCAGAGCGCCGCCCAGCTCGCGCAGGCGCTGCAGGTCAGCCGGAGCTCCATCAGCTCCACGACCCGCCTGCTCACGCCGAGCGGCCTGGTCGAGGGCGTGCGCAGGCGCGGCGACCGGCAGGAGTACTTCCGCATCGCCGCCGACGGCTGGAGCCGGATGCTCGCCAACCGCTACGCCAAGACCACGGCCTTCCGCCAGGTGACCGAACGCGGCCTCACCGTCCTGTCCGGGGCTCCGCCCGGACGCCGCGAGCGGCTGGCGAACGTCGCCGAGCTGTACCGCTTCCTGGAGAGCGAGCTCCCCGCCCTCTGGGACCGCTGGGAGCGGCGCCGGTCCTGACAGTCAGGGCAGGAGGCGGCCCACGTGGTAGCGGACGGCGGCCAGGGCCGCGTCCGGGTCCCGGAGGCCGAGCATGATCTCCGCCGTGAGGCCCTCGACCAGCGCCAGGAACACCACCGACTCGTGCCCGGGATCGAGGTCGCCCGCCGCCTGGCCGGTCCGCTGCGCCTCGCTGATCAGATCCGCCACCCGGTCGTGCAGCCAGGCCTGACCCTCCCGCAGCGCCTCGGCCAGCTCGGGCACGGCTCCGGCGCGGGCCCCGAACGCCTGCCCGGTCCGCCGCTCGGCCCTGCGGCGGTCGTCCAGCGGCAGCATCTCCGTCGCCATCGACACCAGGAAGCCCCGCACGTCCACGGACGCGAAGTCGACCCCGGCCGTGATCCGCGCCGTGACCTGCTCGCCCAGGTAGGCGACCACGTACCGGAGCATCTCGTCCTTGGTGCGCATGTAGTACTGCACCGCGCCGAGTGACATGCCCGCCTCCGCCGCCACGTCCCGCAGCGTGGCGGCGTCGAGACCGTCACGGCCCGCGATGCGCAGCACGGCCTCGGCGATGTGCCGGCGGCGCTCGTCGTGGTCGACCTTCTTCGGCACGGGCCCTCCCTTATTCCATACCCGTGTATTAACATACAGCAGTATGGGAACGTTGGCATTCTTCGCCCCGGCCGCCGCCGGCCACGTCAACCCCACTCTCGGCCTGGCCGCCGAGCTGGTGCGGCGGGGCCACCGCGTCACGTACGCCACCACGGAGGAGTACGCGCCCCGGGTCGCCGAGACCGGCGCCGAGGTGGTCCCGTTCACCTCGTCCTGGGAAGCGCTCAAGGGCCGGCCGGCGCCGCAGATGCACGGCCGGGAGTTCATCCGCGCCACCCGCATGCTTCTCGGCGAGACCAAGACCGTGCTCGCCCAGCTCGGCGACGGCGAGCGCCCCGACCTGGTCGTCCACGACGGCCCGATGGCCTGGTGGGGCCGCGTCCTGGCCCACCGGTGGGACGTCCCGTCCGTGGAGACCTGGCCGAACCTGGTCGGCAACGAGCACTGGTCCATGCACCTCAAGTACACGACCTTCAACCCGCTCAGCCCCGGCTTCCTCCTCCTGTTCGCGCGCCTGGCCGCCTTCCTGCGCAGGGAGGGTCTCGGCGCCGACGTCCAGGGATTCATGCAGGGCTCACGGGCGGAGCTCCGGCTGGTCATGCTGCCGCGTGCCTTCCAGTACGCGGGCGAGACCTTCGGCCCCGGCTACCGCTTCGTCGGCCCCGCCCTGACCGGCCGTGCCTTCCAGGGTGACTGGCAGCCGCCGGACGACCTGCCCGTGGTCCTGGTCTCTCTCGGCACGGGGTACAACGACCGGCCCGATTTCTACCGTACGGTCCTGGAAGCGGCGGCCGGCCGCCCGTGGCGCGTCGTGCTCGCGACGGGCGCGGCGGACCCGGCCGGCCTGGGCCCGGTCCCGCCCAACGTCGAGGTGCACCGGCAGGTGCCGCAACTGGCAGTGCTGCGGCACGCCCGCGCCTTCGTCACCCACGCCGGGATGGGCGGCACCATGGAGGGCCTCCACCATGGCGTGCCCCTGGTGGCAGTGCCGCAGATGGCCGAGCAGCGCGCCAACGCCGACCGCATCGCCGAACTCGGCCTCGGCAAGACTCTCCCGCCCGGCCAGGTCACGGCCGGGACGCTGTGGCAGGCGGTCGAGGACGTGGCCTCGGACGCCCGCGTACGGGAGAGGCTCGACTGGATGCGCGGCGAGATCGAGGCGGCGGGCGGCGCCACCGCCGCCGCCGACGAGATCGAGAAGCTGATGCGCCCGCCGGGAGACGGTGCTGGGTGAGGACGAGAGCCCGCGGGGCGGCGATCCGGGACGGGGCTAGGCGCGCGGCAGGGCGCGGAAGACCCGCTGCGCGTAGTAGGTGGAGCCGGCGAGCAGGAGCAGGCCGGAGAGGACCCCGCTGACGATCGGGACCCAGGCGACCGCCTCCGTCCAGACCATGGCCAGGCCCGCGAGGCCGAGGACGGTGAGACCGGCGCCGGGGACGAGGATGCTGACCTCCCGCCACACCGGCCACAGGGCGACGAAGTGGATGCCGACCACGAGGGCGATCCAGGCCACGCCCGACTGCTCCGGCCAGCCGAGGGCGTCCAGCAGGCGGAGGCCGCCGAACAGGGCCAGCGCCTCGAGTACGACGATCACCACGTACCTGCGGTTGAACATGCCGCCGGGTTCCGCGGCGCTGCCCCGGGTGCGGCGGCCGGCGAGGAACCACATGACGACCACGCTCGCGAGCGCGAGCCCCGCGATGACGCGGAGCGCCGTACCGGCTGACGGGGGGAGGGGTGCGTTCGCGTTGATCGCCACGAAGACCATGCCGAACACGGCCCCGATCAACACTCCGCTCAGGCTCTGCACGGTCGTCGATCGTATCCAGATGCATGCCCTCTTGAGACCATGCGACTGGATTGAGGAACGATGACCTGTTCTGTGCCCGTGGTGCCGCCCTCGGCGTTGCTCCTCGGAGGTCTGGCGGCGCCGGTCGGGAGACGGTTCGACTGCTCTCCAGAATCGTCGCAAATATGGACAAATGGGCGGCTTGGTAAATCGGTCTAAATGGGGATTTTTGTAGTTCGGCGCGGGCTGGCCTGATTATCTTACATGGTAGTACTTTGCTGGTAGCTGGCAATATCGGCGGGTTCGGCCAGAGGGTCACGGGTATTTCCGTACAAGTCGTGCAGAGGCGAAGCGCCAAGAAAGTAATAGCAGAGCCCTAGACGTATACGGAAAGAAAAATGACCAGACCAAACACGCAAAAGACAAATCGCCGGAACGGCCTGCTGTGGGTAGCCGCGGCCACGGTCGCTCTCGCGGCTCCCCTGGCTTCGACGGGACCCGCGTACGCAGGCACGGCCGACTGGCCGGGCCCCAACAGCACCATGTCCGACCAGCGCAACGACCAGTGGCACGAGGACGACTCGGCCGAGGAGGCCTGGGAATCCCGCGACCACGAGGACGCCGGGCACCGCGAGGACTCCCCGAACTACGAGGACACCCGGCACCACGAGGAAGCCCAGGAGTCGGCGCACCACCCGAATTCCTGGAACCAAGAGGACGAGCCCGGCTACGAAGAGGCGGAATACCGCGAGGACGAGCCTGGCTACGAGGAGGCCGAATACCGCGAGGACGAGCCCGGCTACGAGGAGGCCGAATACCGCGAGGACGAGCCCGGCTACGAGGAGGCCGAATACCGCGAGGACGAGCCCGGCTACGAGGAAGCGGAATACCGCGAGGACGAGCCCGGCTACGAAGAGGCGGAATACCGCGAGGACGAGCCGGCCCACCACGAATCCCGGGGCCGTGAGGACGCGCCGGAGTACGAGGACGCCTGGGGCCGTGAGGACGGGCCGGAGTACGAGGAAGCCTCGTACCGCGAGGACGGGCCGGCCGACCACGAATCGCGAGACCGCGAGGACGGGCCGGAGCACGAGATCTCCTGGGGCCGTGAGGACGCGCCGGAGTACGAGGACGCCTGGGGCCGTGAGGACGGGCCGGAGCACGAGATCTCCTGGGGCCGTGAGGACGCGCCGGAGTACGAGGACGCCTGGAGCCGCGACGACGAGCCGAACTACGAGGAAGCCGCGAACCGCGGGGACGAGCCCGAGTACGACGACTCGTGGGGTCGTGAGGACGCGCCGGAGCACGAGGACGCCTGGAGCCGCGAGGACGGACCGGACCACGAGGACTCCTGGGACCGTCAGGGACCCGCTGACCGCGAGCCGATGATCGCCGAGCTCGCTGACCCGCAGGACCAGCCGGAGCCCAGCGACGCCGAGCCAGTGGGGACCCAGGCCGAGAACGAGGCCGAGAGGGCCGCCCGGCCCGAGGACCGGAGCGCCAACAACGCACAGGCCACCAACAACTACGTGTCGGTGATCCTCCCCAGCTACGGTGCGCTCTTCACCCCATGGCTGGCCACCGTGGACCAGTTGAACGCGGACAGCCGGAACGCCTTCGGCCAGAACGCGTTCGGCCAGACCATGGAAGGCCTGTACGCCGAGGGTCCTGACGCTGAGGGCCTGTACGCCGAAGGTCCTGACGCTGAGGGCCAGGACGTGGAGAGTCCGGACGCTGAGGATCTGAACGTCGAGGGTCCGGACGTCGAGGGCCAGGACGCTGAGGGCCAGGACGTCGAGGGTCCGGACGTCGAGGGCCAGGACGCTGAGGGCCAGGACGCTGAGGCTCAGGACGTTGAGGGCCAGGACGTCGAGGGCCAGGACGCTGAGGCTCAGGACGTGGAAGGTCCGGACGCTGAGAACCTGAACGTCGAGGGTCCTGACGCTGAGGGCCAGGACGCTGAGGCTCAGGACGTGGAGGGTCCGGACGCTGAGGACCTGAACGTCGAGGGTCCCGACGCTGAGGGCCAGGACGTGGAGGGTCCGGACGCTGAGGACCTGAACGTCGAGGGTCCCGACGCTGAGGGCCAGGACGTGGAGGGTCCGGACGCTGAGGACCTGAAC
>NZ_JBFAPV010000005.1:349574-393653 GCF_040676925.1 Nonomuraea sp. NPDC049486 | reverse complement strand
TCGTCGAGGGTCCCGACGTCGAGGGCCAGGACGTCGAGGGCCAGGACGCCGAGGCTCAGGACGTCGAAGGTCAGGACGTCGAAGGTCAGGACGTGGATGGCCAGAAGCTGGACGGCCGGAGTGCCCACCAGCTGAGCGAGGACGGCCGGCTCTCGCTGGCGTCGCTCCTCGGTTTCTCGCCGGCCCAGCAGTTCTTCCTGCCGTACAGGAACATGCAGCAGACGGCGTGCGCGGTCGCGGGCGGCAACTCCCTGCCGGCCAGCTGCCCGTCCCTCGTCCACAGCGCGTAGCGGATCACCGCTGACGGATCACCAACCCTCCAGCCCGGGCGGGCGCCGCGTTCAGCGCGGCGTCCGCCCGCAGGCGTTCCGGGCCGCTCCAGGACGAGGTAGGCACCTGCGGCGGCAGGTGTTCGGGTTGTCCCACATACGGGAAACCGAACGGACCGGAAACCGAACGACCGTTGCCCACCCGGCACGTGATCCGGTCCGATCACAGGTCATACTTCCGGCATGGCGCCGCGTATCCCCTCCCCGGTCGACTGGCTCGTAGCGGGAGTCGTCGGACTGTTCGCGGTGGCCGAAGAGATCGGCGAGCGCACCGCCGCCCCCGACCGGCAGGAGGCGGCGTGGTGGATCGCCGCCGGGGTCGCCGCGGCGGTGCTCGTGCTGTTCCGCAGGCAGGCGCCGTTCGGGGTGCTCTCCGCGTACACGATCGCGAACGTCGCCGGGTTCCTGCTGGTCGCCGACGTGGCGGCGGCGTGGCAGTACTACACGCAGCTGCTCCTGCTGTTCACGCTGCTGAGCGAGGTCCGCCCGCGTGACCGGCGGGCGGTGACGGGGCTGGCGATGACCGGCGTCTTCGTGGCGGCGATGCTGGCCGCGTCCTCGAACTCGCCCGGGTGGGGCGACGTCGCGGTGGCCGTCGTCATGAGCACCGTCGCGGCGGGCGCGGGCATCGCGGTGCGCCGCTACCGGGCGCTGGCCGTGCGGGCGGCGGAGCGCGGCGAGCTGCTCGCCCGCGAGGCCGTCTCCGCCGAGCGCGCCCGCATCGCCCGCGAGCTGCACGACATCGTGGTCCACAGCGTGAGCGTGATGACCATGCGCACCGGCGGGGTCCGGCTGATGCTGGGGCAGGAGCGGGCGCCCGAGCGGGAGATCCTGGCCACCGTCGAGGCGACCGGCCGGGAGGCGGTGGAGGAGCTGCGGCTCATGCTCAACCTGCTGCGCGGGCCCGAGAGCGACGGGACCGTGCCGATCGCGGGGCTCGACCGGCTGGACGAACTGGTGGACCAGGTACGCGCCGCCGGCCTGACGGTGAAGACGGAGATCCACGGCGAACCGGTGCCGCTGCCGCCCGCGCTGGACCTGTCGGCCTACCGGATCCTGCAGGAGGCGCTGACGAACACGCTCAAGCACGCCGGGCCGGCCGACGTGACGGTGACGGTCGGTTACCGGCCGCGCGAGCTCACGCTGGAGGTGGTGGACCGGGGGCCGTCCGGCCCGCCGCCCCGGCCGGGTGAGAGCGGCTACGGGCTGGTCGGGATGCGCGAGCGGGTGGCGATGTTCGGCGGGACTCTCGCCGCGGGGCCGGTCCCGGAGGGCGGGTTCCGGGTGCGGGCAGTGCTGCCGGTGTGAGCGTCCCGTGCCGGAAAACTTCTGGCGGCCGTGTCGATCCGGCGCGGAGGCGTTCGACGCGTCGGTGAGACGAAAGAACGGCACCCTGAAAGGACGCTGTCATGCAGAAGATCACCACCTACCTGTGGTTCGACCACCAGGCCGAGGAAGCCGCCACCTTCTACACCTCGCTCTTCGCCGGCTCCCGGGTGCTGGGGGTCCAGCCGGGGCCGGACGGCAGGGCGATGATGGTCACGTTCGAGCTGGCGGGGCAGCGCTATCTGGCGCTCAACGGCGGTCCGGCCCACACCTTCAACGAGGCGATCTCGCTGCTCGTCGACTGCGAGTCGCAGGAGGAGGTCGACGAGCTGTGGGGCCGGCTCACCGAGGGCGGCGAGGAAGGTCGGTGCGGGTGGCTGAAGGACCGCTACGGCCTGTCCTGGCAGATCATCCCGAGGGAGCTGCCCGAGCTGCTGAGCCACCCCGATCCCGAGGTCGCGGGGAAGGTGGCGCAGGCGATGATGGGCATGAGCAAGATCGACGTGCGGGCGCTGCGCGACGCGGCCAAGTCCTGACCCTCGGGGGGCCGGCGGGCGAGCCGCCGGCCCCGCGCCGGGTCAGTCGACCGCCATCTCGCCCAGCAGCGACCAGTCGTCCTGCGGGATCGTGGTGTTGACGATCCGCGGCGTCTCGGCCAGGTGCGGCGGCAGGTCCTGCTGGGCCTTCCTGAAATGGTCCGACTGGACGTGCGCGGCGCCCGCGTCGGCGTCCTTGAACGCCTCCACCAGCACGTACTCGTTGGGGTCGTCCAGGCTGCGCGACCAGTCGAACCACAGGCAGCCGGGCTCGGCGCGGGTGGCCCGGGTGAACTCGGCGGTGACCTCGGCGAACCGGTCGGCGGACTCGGGCCGGACGCGGAACTTCGCGGTGATGAAGATCATTTGGTCTCTCTCGTTACGGTACGGGGTCCTCACCGATGGTAGGGCGGGCGAGCCTGATCAGCCCGGCTCGCGGGTGGCGTGCTCCGGCGGGACGGTCGGCTTCGGCGTCGGGCCGGACCGCTTGGGCGACGGGGTCGACGTGGGCGTCGGCGTGCCGACCGGCGACGACGGCAGGCCGGAGAACCTGCCCTGCCGCGCCATCACGGGCACCGCCATCCGCACCGCGCCCGCGTCGCGGAACGTGAACGTCATCGGCACGTAGTTGCCGAGGATGCCGCTGGCCATGCCGATGGGCTGGTCGGGCCGGGTGGCGGCCTCGTAGGGGCGCAGCTCGACCGGCCCCACCAGCCGGACGGTCCCGCCGCCCTCCACGGTGACCCGCTCCAGCAGGTCGGGCCGGTCGCGGTTGCTGATCAGCACCGCGTACAGGGCCTGCTGGCCCGCGGGCGACGCGGTGGGCGACGCGGTGGACATCTCGCCGAGCAGGAACGCGTCGCGTACGTGCACCCCCTGCACGTCGCCGTTCGCCCCGTCGTTCCCCGGGCGGTTCAGGCGGGCGGGGTCATCGGGGTCGACCGAGCTGGAACAGCCGGTCGCCGCCAGGACCAGTGCGGCGGCGCAGGCGAGCAGCCGCGCTGACATGCCAGTGGACATGATTGGCCGCTACCCGGGCCCTCCTCGGTGAACCGCGCCCCGGCACGATCATGACGGAAACCGGGGACAACCGGGAGCCGCCGCCTACCGCGCCGCCGCCGCCCCGCCGCGAGGTTTCGCGTCACGCCGGGACGGGCACGCGTCGTCTACGCTCGGCTCACGAGCCGGACCGAGGTTGAGGGGGAATCTCCGTGACTGGCGAACTCGCGGGAGTGGCGGGGCTGCTGTACGAGTTCGGGCTGCTCAAACGCTACAAACGCACCGGCTGGCTGGTGGCCGGGGTGCGCGATCCGGAGAGCATCGCCGACCACTCCTTCCGCACCGCCGTCATCGCCGGGATGATCGCCAAGCTGGAGGGCGGCAACCCGGAACGGGCCGCGTTCATGAGTCTCTTCCATGACACGCAGGAGACCCGCATCACCGACATCCCGTACATCGGCAAGCGCTACCTCAAGCCCGCCTCCAACGAGGAGGTCACGGCCGACCAGACGCGCGGCCTGCCCGGCGAGGTGGCGGAGATGGTGAGCGGCGCGGTCCGGGAGTACGAGGAGAAGGACAGCCTGGAGGCGGTGTGCGCGCGTGACGCCGACAAGCTTGAGTGCCTGATCCAGGCGGTCGAGTACCGCGAGCAGGGCAACCAGAACGTGCAGCCGTGGATCGACAGCTCGCTGGCCGCGCTCAGGACCGTCACCGGCAAGCGCCTGGCGGAAGAGGCGCTGCGCACCGGCACGCTGAAGTGGATCACGCCGGTGCTCAACGGCGACTGATCGCGACACGCGAAAGGCCCCGGTCCTTGCTCACTGACCGGGGCCCTGTCGCGCTTGATCTCCCAGGATCTCCATGACACTTCATATCACGAAATTTCTTCGTACGAGTCAGAATGCGGGATATGAGGTGAAACTCCCGAAATTAAATCGGTTGTGATCGCGCGCGCCGGTCTGCTGAGCTGAGCGGCGGAACGGCATCCCGCGAGCGAGGAGCAGAAATGCGAGCGACTTTCATGTCCACCCAGCTGAAGACTTCCTTCTACGCACAGGACATGACGCTCCGTGAAAACACTCAACCTCGGGATCCTCGCGCATGTCGACGCCGGTAAGACGAGCCTGACCGAGCGGCTGCTGCACGCCGCCGGGGTCATCGACGAGCTCGGCAGCGTCGACCAGGGCAGCACCCGCACCGACACCCTCGCGCTCGAACGCCGGCGCGGCATCACGATCAGATCCGCCGTCGTCTCCTTCCCCATCGGCGACGTGACGGTCAACCTGATCGACACGCCGGGCCACCCCGACTTCATCGCCGAGGTCGAGCGCGTGCTGGACGTGCTCGACGGTGCCGTTCTGGTGGTCTCCGCCGTCGAGGGAGTGCAGGCCCAGACGCGCGTGCTCATGCGTACGCTGCGGCGGCTCGGCATCCCCGCGCTGATCTTCGTCAACAAGATCGACCGGCGCGGCGCCGCGTACGGTGAGGTGCTGGACGCCGTCAGGGCCCGGCTGGCCCCGTCGGGCGTCGCCATGTCGGCCGTCACCGGCCTCGGCACCCGCGCCGCCGCCGTCACCCCCGCCGCCGACCCGCGCCTGGCCGAGCTGCTCGCCGACCACGACGAGACCCTGCTCGCCGCGTACGTGGACGACCGGCCCATCACGGACCGGCGGCTGCGCCAGGCGCTCACCCGGCAGGCGCGCGACGGTCTGGCGCATCCGGTGTTCTTCGGCTCGGCCATCACCGGGGCGGGCGTGCCCGCGCTCATGGACGGCATCCGCGACCTGCTGCCCGCCGCCGAAGGTGACGCGTCGGGGCCGCCGTCCGGCGCCGTGTTCAAAGTCGAGCGCGGGCCCGCGGGGGAGCGGCTCGCCTACGTCCGCATGTTCTCCGGCACGCTCCGGGTCCGCGACACCGTCCCCGGCCACGGCAAGGTGACGGCGATCGGGGTGTTCGACCGCGGCACCGCCGTGCGCGCGGACGCGGTCGGCGCCGGGCGGATCGGCCTGCTGTCGGGGCTCGGCGGCATCCGCGTCGGCGACTACATAGGCGACTACATCGGCGACCAGTTCGCCGATCAGCACGCCGACCACGCCGCCGACCACGCCGCCGACCACGTCATCGATCACCACGCCGATCGTGTCGCCGATCGCGTCGGCATTCGCGTCGGACCGGCTCGCGGCCGGGTGCGCCGCCACTTCGCGCCGCCGTCGCTGGAGACCGTCGTCACGCCCGTCCGGGCCGCCGACCGGGGTGCCCTGCACGCCGCGCTCACCCAGCTCGCCGAGCAGGACCCGCTGATCGGCCTGCGGCAGGACGACGTCCGGCAGGAGACCTACGTCTCCCTGTACGGGGAGGTGCAGAAGGAGGTCATCCAGCAGACGCTGGCCGAGGAGTTCGGGCTGGACGTGACGTTCGAGGAGACCACCACGATCTGCGTCGAACGCCCGGCAGGCACCGGCGCGGCGGCCGAGTTCATCGCCCAGGGCGGCAACCCGTTCCTCGGCACGGTCGGGCTGCGCGTCGAACCCGGGCCGATCGGGTCGGGGGTGACGTTCCGGCTGGCGGTCGAGCTGGGGTCGATGCCGTACACGTTCATGCGCGCCGTCGAGGAGACGGCGCGGCAGACGCTCCAGCAGGGCCTGCACGGCTGGGAGGTGATCGACTGCGCGGTCACCCTCACCCACACCGGCTACTGGGCGCGGCAGAGCCACTCCCACGGCGTGTTCGACAAGAGCATGTCCAGCACCGCCGGCGACTTCCGCAACCTGACGCCGCTGGTGCTGATGGACGCGCTCAAGCAGGCCGGCACCCGCGTGCACGAGCCGTTGCACCGCTTCCATCTGGAGATCCCCGCCGACCTGCTGGGCGGGGTGCTGCCGGTGCTGTCGCGGCTGCGCGCCGTCCCGACGGGCTCGCGGCCGCACGGCGACACGTACCGGATCGAGGGGACGGTGCCGGCGGCGCTGGTGCACGGGCTGGAGCGGGCGCTGCCGTCGCTGACCCGCGGCGAAGGCGTCCTGGAGACCGCCTTCGACCGCTACCAGCGGGTGCCGGGGCCGCCGCCCGCCCGCCGCCGCATCGGCCACGACCCGCGTAACCGGAAGGAGTACCTGCTGCACGTGGTGCGCATGGTCTAGGCGGACCCGGAGCGCGCGGGGGCCGGTGTGGACCGCCACGGCAGCTGGTACGCCCACTGCCACGCGGCCTCGATCGGCCCCCGGCTGAACCGCCGCAGCCAGAGCGTGGACAGGGCCATGAACAGCGCGCAGATGGCCAGCCACGCCACCGGCACCCACCAGGGCCGCAGCCAGTCGAGCCGGGCGGCCAGCCCGAGCCCCCAGCCGTAGCAGAGGGCCGAGGCGACCACGTTCTGGAAGACGTAGCAGCTCAGAGCGGTCCTGCCCACGTTGGACAGGCCGCGGCGCAGCGGCCCCGGCGCGGCGTCCCGGCGCACCAGCGAGGTGATCAGGGCGAGCAGGCCCAGCGCCACCAGGGGCGGCAGCAGGTACCGGTCCACCAGGAACCAGCCGGAGCCGGCGAACGTGGTGACCAGGTTGAGCGGCAGCCCTGCGCCCAGGCCGATCGCCATGAGCCTGCGCCGCAGCGCCGCGCCGCGCTCGGTGCCGTCGAACACGCCCGCCCGCAGCAGCCGGGCCCCCAGCAGGAACAGCACGACGCCCAGCGGCACGATGAACACCGCCTCCGCCCGGTACACCCCGGCCAGCTCGATCCGGGACGCCACCTGGTCCAGGTAGGACCCCTCGGTGAACAGCGACCCCGGCGAGGATCCGGCAAGTGAGGCGCCGCTGTTGAGGAGCGCGGCCGTGGCCAGCCCCACGAACAGCACGAACAGCGACCCGACGGCCGCCATCCAGGCGGTCACCACCCGGTCGCTCCGCCCGATCAGGTAGGCGACCACGATCGCGGTCACCCCGTACCCCATGAGCACGTCGTACTCGAAGACCAGCACGTAGTGCAGCAGCCCCTCGGCGAACAGCAACGCCGCCCGCCACAGGTAGCGCCCCGGCCAGCGCAGCCCGCGCCGCCGGGCCGAGCGGTACTGCAGCTCCAGCCCGACGCCGAACAGCAGGGTCAGCAGCGCCAGGAACTTGCCGTTGGCGAGGAAGCGCAGGAACGACTCCACCGCCCCCGCCTGCCCCAGCGCCCCCGCCAGATCGGCGGGCCCGCCCGGGCTGGTGAAGATCCAGATGTTCGTGCCCAGCGTGCCCGCGATCGCCGCGCCCCTGAGCACGTCCAGTGCTTCGATCCTGTTGCCTGTCACCTTTCCACGATGCCGTCGCCCAGCGGGGAGAAGGTCCTCACATGGGCTGATCTCGGATACATCGATGGATGTATCCGGGGCAGCCGTCAGGCATGAGACTCGGGAACCGGGACATCCGGCCGGCCGGCGGCGGGCTGGGCTGCCTGATCATGATCATCGTGTCGGTCGTGCTGTCGGTGCTGCTGACGCTGATCCTGAATCTGCTGCTCTAGTGGATATGTCCTAATCTGTGTGCGTGATTCGCTCTGCCACCCCTGCCGACGTGCCCGCCATCCACCAGCTGATCCGTGAGCTGGCCGCATACGAGAAGTCGCTCGACGAGGTCGAGGCCACCGAGGAGCAGCTGCGCCAGGCGCTGTTCGGCCCCGAGCCCAAGGTGTTCGCCCACATGGCCGAGAACGACGACGGCGAGGTGGTCGGCTTCGCCATGTGGTTCCTCAGCTTCTCCACCTGGACCGGCACCCACGGCCTCTACCTGGAGGACATCTACGTGCGCCCCCAGCATCGGGGCGGCGGCCACGGCAAGGCTCTCATGACCGAGCTGGCCCGGATCTGCCTCGAGCGCGGGTACGGGCGCTTCGAATGGTCCGTGCTCGACTGGAACGAACCAACGATCAACTTCTACAAGTCCATCGGCGCCATCCCCTGCGACGAGTGGATCCGCTACCGGCTCAGCGGCGACGCCCTGGAGCGGTTCGGCAAGTCGTAGCTACCGGCCCGTGGACGGCGAGGCGTACAGGTTGTCGAGGCCGAGCGGGGGCGGGGGCGGCAGCGGTCCGGCGTGGCCGGCCTGGAAGGCCTGGAGCTGGTAGGCGACGAAGCGGCGGGAGGCGGCCATCGCGGCCTCGGACGACTCGGTGACGATGCCGTTGTTGGCCAGGAGCAGCAGCACGAGGTCGGCCAGGTCGAAGTCGGGACGCAGCCGTCCGGCGGCCTTGGCGCGACGGGTGAGCTCGACGAAGCCCCGCTCGGCGCGGGCGCGTTTGTCCTCGTAGTCCAGGGCCTCGGGGAACGCGGTCAGGAAGGCGGCGGTGAACCCCCGGTCGGCGGCCTGCATGGCGCAGAGCGTCTCGATGACCGTGCGGAAGGCGCGCCACGGGTCGGGGTCCTCCAGGGCGTCGTCGACGGTCGAGGCGCAGGCGGAGAGCTGGTCGGCGAACACCTCCGCGACCAGCGACTCGCGGGTGGGGAAGCGCCGGTAGAGGGTCGCGACGCCGACCCCGGCGCGGCGCTCGATCGCCGCCGTCGGCACGTCGAGCCCGCGGGCGGCGAACGCCTCGCGGGCCGCCTGGAGGATGCGGTCGCGGTTGTGCCGCGCGTCGGCGCGCAGCGTTATCCGAGAGGAACGGGCAGGCACTCTTCTCACATTAGCGCCAAATGGAGCACCCCCTCCGGTTGCGGCCTAGTGTCGGGCCTGACACCCGAGGAGGACCAGTGAGCGAGATGCGCGCCGCCCGTTACGACAGGTACGGGCCCCCGGAAGTGCTGTACGAGGCCATGGTGCCGAAACCGGTCGCCGGGCCGGGCGAGGTGCTGGTGCGGGTGCACGCCGGCAGCGTCAACGGGGGCGAACTTGCGGCCCGCGCCGGACGGCTCCGCCCGCTGACCGGCCTGATGAGCCGGGGCTTCCCGAAGACCCTCGGCATGGACTTCGCCGGAGAGGTCGCCGCCCTGGGCTCGCCCATGCGCGGCCTCGCGGTGGGCGACCGGGTGTGGGGCGGAGGCCGGGCGATCAGCTCCGCGGCGGCCGAGTACGTCGTCGTCCGCCCGCGCCACCTGGCCCTCGCGCCCGCAGGGACGGACCTGGTCGAGGCCGCCTCCCTGCCCGGCGTGGGCACGACCGCGATCACCGCGCTGCGCGACCGGGCCGGGCTCAGGGCGGGGGAGCGGCTGCTGGTGCGCGGCGCGAGCGGCGGCGTCGGCAGCGTCGCCGTCCAGCTCGGCCGGGCGTACGGCGCGCACGTCACGGGGCTGGCCAGGAAGGGCAACCTCGACTTCGTACGGGACCTCGGCGCCGACGAAGCCGTCGACTACGCGACCACGAGCCCCGGCGACCTCGGCCGGTTCGACGTGATCCTCGACACCGCAGGCACCGCCCTGAGCGCCTACCGCCGGCTCCTCACACCCGGCGGACGCATGGTGACGATCAGCTTCGACCTCGGCCGCCTCGTCCCGTCCCTGGCCTCCATCCTGGTCTCCACCGTGTACGGCTCGCGACGCGTACGGTTCTTCAGCGGGAACCCCACCCACGAGCTCTTCGCCGACCTGACGCGGCTCGTGGAGAGCGGGGCGATCCGGCCGGTGGTGGACACCGTCCATCCGCTGGCGGACATCGCCGAGGCGCACCGCGCGCTGGAAGCCGGCGGCGTCCGCGGGAAAGTCGTCGTCCGGACCGTGGGCGCGGCCGGCTCCCAGACCTGAACCACGAGCCGGGGATCCAGGGCGGGACGCGAGAAGGCCCGCAGACCTGGCGGGCTGCGGGCCTTCTCGGAAGTCACATGCCGGTGCCCGCGTGCACCCGTTCCGGCTGGCGGCCGGTCTGGTACATCTCCTCCGGCCCCTCACCCAGCTCGCGGTGCGTCTCCTCGATGCGGAGCGCCACGCCCATGGCGAAGAACGTGGGCGCCCACTCGCCGATGAAGATCCCCCAGCGGTCGGCGCGAGCCAGATCCGCGCCTTCGTAGTTCTTCGACATCATCCAGCTGGCCAGGGCCAGGCCGACGGAGCCGATTCCTGCCAGATACATGTGATTTGACTTGATGCCCATCTTGTGGAGCATTTTGATCATGATGTCCCCCCTTGCTGTGAATGCTGTTCCCCTGTCCCGAGCGCCGTAACCTCGGCCCGCGCCGAGAGGGTGCGCAGGGCTTCCAGCAGCTCAGGGGGGTCGTCGACGGTGAAATCGGCGTCGAGCGCGAGGATGTGCAGCGCCAGCCGCATCGGGGTCTCGCCGCCCGCGTGCACGACGCACGTACGGTCGCCGGCGCTCTCGACGAGCACCGATTCCGGCAGGTGCGGGGCGATGGCGGAGGCGGGGGCGTGCACCGTGACCCGCGCCCGGTGCCGCATCAGCGCCGTGTCGACCCCCTTAGGCACCATCGACGCGGGCGGCGCCTCCCGGGGGGTGAAGCGAGGGCCGCCGGGTGTCCGGAGCGCGATCCGGTCCACCCTGAAGGTGCGCCAGTCGTCCCGCTCCACGTCCCAGCCGATCAGGTACCACCGCCGCCCGGTGTGCACCAGCCGGTACGGTTCCACGTCCCGCATTCGTACGGACCCGTCGTGCGTCCGGTAGTCGAACCGCAGCCGGTGCCGGTCGCGGCAGGCGGTGGCGACGGCGGTCAGCGTCTCGGCGGGGACGGCCGGCCCGCCCGGCGCCAGGGACACGGTGGCCGCGTGCAGCGCCCGGACCCGGCGGCGCAGCCGGTCGGGCAGCACCTGCTCCAGCTTGGCCAGGGCGCGCAGGGACGTCTCCTCGATGCCCTCCACCGCACCGGCGGTGCGCAGCCCCACCGCGACCGCCACCGCCTCCTCGTCGTCCAGCAGCAGCGGCGGCAGCTCGGCCCCGGCGCCCAGCCGGTAACCCCCGGCCAATCCGGGCGTGGCGTGGACCGGATAGCCGAGGCCGCGCAGCTTGCCGATGTCGTAGCGGACGGTCCGGGGGCTGACCTGGAGGCGTTCGGCCAGCTCGGCGCCGGTCCAGGCGGGCCGGGTCTGCAGGAGCGACAGCAGGCGCAGCAGCCGCGCGGAGGTTTCCAGCATTTGGCGATTTTCCCGGAAAAAGCGGCAAAAAGCTTGCCACAATCCTTGGGACGGTTCATCTATGACCATCAGGGAGTTCCACCTCGACATCCCCCAGGCCGACCTCGACGACCTGCGCGAGCGGCTGAGCCGGACCCGTTACCCCGTACAGACCCCGGGCGCCGGCAGCGAGCGCGGCGTCACCGTGGCGGAGCTGCGCGAGCTGGCCGGCTACTGGGCCACCGGCTACGACTGGCGGGCGCACGAGGCCGAGCTCAACGCCCACCCGCAGTACGTCACCGAGATCGACGGCCAGGACATCCACTTCCTGCACGTGCGCTCGCCCGAGCCGGACGCCACCCCGCTGATCCTCACCCACGGCTGGCCGGGCTCGGTCGTCGAGTTCCTCGACGTGATCGGGCCGCTGACCGACCCGGAGGCGCACGGCGGGGACCCGGCCGACGCCTTCCACCTGGTCATCCCGTCCGTCCCGGGCTTCGGACTCTCCGCCCCGCTGACCGGCACCGGCTGGACGCTCGGCCGGATCGCCCGCGCCTGGGCCACGCTGATGGCCAGGCTCGGGTACGAGCGGTACGGGGCGCAGGGCGGCGACTGGGGATCCGGGATCTCCCGCGAGCTGGGGCTGACCGACGCCGAGCACGTGATCGGCGTGCACGTGAACTACCTCATGACGTTCCCGTCGGGCGACCTGGGCGAGGTGAGCGAGTCCGACAAGGCGCGGCTCGCCAAGCTGGAGGAGTTCACCGGGGACATGGGCGGCTACATGGCGATCCAGTCGAGCCGGCCGCACACGCTCGGGTTCGGGCTGGCCGACTCGCCGGCGGGGCAGCTCGCCTGGATCGCGGAGAAGTTCCGCGAGTGGACCGACCGGCCGGTGGACCGCGACCGGCTGCTCACCAACGTCAGCCTCTACTGGCTGACGAACACGGCCGACTCGGCGGCGCAGATCTACTGGGAGTTCTCCCACGCCTGGTCCATGCCGCAGCCGTCGCCCACCCCGCTCGGCGTCGCGGTGTTCCCGCACGACATCGTGCTGCCGATCAGGAGGCTGGCCGAGCGGACGGACAAGGTGGTCCACTGGACCGAGTTCGAGACCGGCGGCCACTTCGCCGCGATGGAGGAGCCGGAGCTGCTGGTCCGCGACATCCGGGCCTTCTTCAGGAGCGTTCGTTAACGGCGTGTTTCCGGCGTGACGCTTGTGTATCGCCTGTTGCCCGGGTGAGTCACCCGTAACGAACGCACAGCGCCGATCCGCCTCTGTGCGTAACCCCGGGTTCCTACGTTCGAGTCAGCTCAGAACGTAGGAGGAATGATGGCGCGCTGGATCGCCGAGTGGCATCCCGACGACGCGGCCTTCTGGCGGACCACCGGCCGGAAGGTCGCCCGGCGCAACCTGGTCTTCTCGATCCTGGCCGAGCATCTCGGTTTCACCGTCTGGACGCTGTGGAGCATCGTGGCCGCCCGGATGGGCGCCTATGAGTTCACCACCGACCAGCTGTTCTGGCTGGTCGCGCTGCCGAACCTGATCGGCTCCGTGCTGCGGGTGCCGTACACGTTCGGGCCGGCCAGGTTCGGCGGACGCAACTTCACCGTCGTCAGCGCGCTGCTGCTGGTCGTGCCCGCCGTGCTGCTCGGGGTCGCGGTGAGCAGCCCGGACACCCCGTACTGGATGTTCCTGCTGATCGCGGCCACGGCCGGGGTGGGCGGCGGCAACTTCGCCTCCAGCATGGCCAACATCACCTACTTCTACCCGCGGAGCAAGCAGGGCGTCGCGCTCGGCCTGAACGCCGCCGGGGGCAACATCGGCGTCAGCTCGGTGCAGCTCGTCATGCCGCTGGTGATCGGCGCGTTCGGGCTGGCCGCCGCCGGGTGGTTCTGGCTGCCGTTCGTCGTGGTCGCCGCCGTCTGCGCCTGGTTCTTCATGGACAACCTCACCAGCGCCAAGGCCAGCCCGCGCGAGCAGCTCGCGGTGGCCGGCAAGGCACAGACGTGGGTGATGTCGTTCCTGTACGTGGGCACGTTCGGCTCGTTCATCGGCTACTCGACCGCCTTCCCCCTGCTCAGCACGAGCCTGTTCCCGGACGCGCCGTGGGCCGCGGTGGCGTTCGCCGGGCCGCTGATCGGGTCGCTGATCCGGCCGGTGGGCGGGTGGCTGGCCGACCGGCTCGGCGGGGCCCCGGTGACGTTGTGGAACTTCGCGGCCATGGGCGGCGGCGTCCTGCTCGTCTGGGCGGCGTCGGGATCGGGCAGTTTCTGGCTGTTCTTCCTCGCCTTCCAGACGCTGTTCCTGACCGCCGGGATCGGCAACGGCTCCACCTACCGGATGATCCCCGCGATCTTCCAGGCCAAGGCGGTGGCGGAGAAGGGCGACGACGAGGCGGCGCTGCTGCACGGCAAGCGGCAGGCGTCCGCGGCCATCGGCATCATCTCCGCCGTCGGGGCGCTCGGCGGCTTCCTCATCAACCGGGCGTTCGGCATGTCGTTCGCCGCCACCGGCAGTCCGGCGGGCGCGTTCCTCGCCTTCGGCCTCTTCTACGCGAGCTGCGCCGCCCTGACCTGGTGGTGCTACCTGCGCACCGTCGGCGTCTCGCGGGTGGCCAGCCTCGCCCACGCGAGGGTCTGACCGGATGGCCGAGCCGGTGAAGACCCACTGCCCGTACTGCGCGCTGCAGTGCGGGATGGCGATCAGCGCCACCGCGTCCGGGATCACGATCACGCCGCGGACCGACGTCCCTGCCAACGCGGCCGGAGCCCTGTGCCAGAAGGGCTGGACCGCCGCCGACCTGCTCACCAACGGCGCCCGCCTGACCAGCCCGCTCCTGCACGGGCGGCCGGTGGACTGGGACGTGGCGCTCGGCCACGTCGCCGACCGGCTGTCCGCCATCAGGCTCGAACACGGCCCCGACGGCGTGGCCGTGTTCGGCGGGGGCGGGCTCACCAACGAGAAGGCGTACCTGCTGGGCAAGCTCGCCAGGGTCGCCCTCGGCACCAGCCAGATCGACTACAACGGCCGCTTCTGCATGTCGTCGGCCGCCGCCGCCTCGATCAGGGCGTTCGGCATGGACCGCGGCATGCCCTTCCCCGTCACCGACCTGGCCGGGGCCGACGTGGTGCTGCTGGCGGGCGCCAACCCGGCCGAGACCATGCCGCCGTTCGTCCGCCACCTGGACGGGCCCCGGCTCATCGTCGTCGACCCGCGCCGCACCGCCACGGCCAGGCTCGCCTGGCTGCACCTGCGGCCCGCGCCCGGCACCGACCTGGCGCTCGCGCTCGGCCTGCTGCACCTGGCCGTCGCCGAGGACCTGGTCGACGCCGCGTACGTCGAGGAGCGCACGAGCGGGTTCGACGCCGTACGGACCTCGCTCGCCGCCTGGTGGCCGGAGCGCGTCGAGCGGATCACCGGCGTGCCGGTGCCGCGGATGCGCGAGGCCGTGCGCGCGCTCGCGTACGCGAAGAAGGCGTACGTGCTCACCGGGCGCGGCGCCGAGCAGCACGCCCAGGGCACCGACACCGTCACCGCGTTCGTCAACCTGGCGCTCGCGCTGGGCCTGCCCGGACGGCTCGGCTCCGGGTACGGGTGCCTCACCGGGCAGGGCAACGGCCAGGGCGGCAGGGAGCACGGGCAGAAGGCCGACCAGCTCCCCGGCTACCGCAGGATCGACGACCCGGCGGCCCGCGAGCACGTCGCCGGCGTGTGGGGCGTCGACCCCGGCGACCTGCCGGGTCCTGGGCGGTCGGCGTTCGAGCTGCTGGAGGCGCTCGGCACGCCGGCGGGGCCGAAGGCGATGCTGCTGTTCGGCTCCAACCCGGTCGTGTCCGCGCCCGACTCCGCCCGGGTCGCCGAGCGGATCCGGTCGCTGGACCTGCTCGTCGTCTGCGACGTGGTCATGTCGGAGACGGCGGCGCTGGCCGACGTGGTGTTCCCCGTCACCCAGTGGGCCGAGGAGACGGGCACCATGACCAACCTGGAGGGCCGCGTGCTGCTGCGCCGGCAGGCGGTCCGGCCGCCGCCCGGGGTGCGGAGCGACCTGGAGGTCATCGCCGGGCTGGCCCGCAGGCTCGGCCACGACTTCGCCGACGAGCCGGGCAAGGTGTTCGAGGAACTGCGCCGCGCCAGCGCGGGCGGCCCCGCCGACTACTCGGGCATCACGTACGACCGCATCACGGGAGAAACGGAAGACCCCCGGGAAACCCGCGATGAGGGAGACATCCCGTACGGAGGAGAGGTCCGGGACCGCGCGGATGTTCGGAGTGGCGCGGACGTGCCGGGCGGCGGGGAGGTCCGGGACCGCGCGGATGTTCGGAGTGGCGCGGGCGTGCCGGGCGGCGGGGAGGTCGGGGACCGCGCGGATGTTCGGAGTGGCGCGGGCGTGCCGGGCGGCGGGGAGGTCGGGGACCGCGCGGATGTTCGGAGTGGCGCGGGCGTGCCGGACGAAGGAGAGGTCCGGGACCGCGCGGGGGTTCGAGGTGGCGGGGAGACCGGGCAGGGCCGGGAAGTCGGGGTTTTCTGGCCGTGTCCCGCGCCGGGGCACCCCGGGACGCCGCGGCCGTTCCTCGGCTCGTTCGCCACCCCCGGCGGGCGGGCCAGGTTCGTGCCGGTCGAGCACCGGGGCCCGGCCGAGGAGATCGACGACGACTACCCCGTCTATCTCACCACGGGCCGCGTGCTCGCGCACTACCAGAGCGGCGCGCAGACCCGCAGGATCGCCGCCCTCGCCGCCGCCGTGCCCGAACCGTACGTGGAGCTCCACCCCGATCTGGCCGGGCGGCTGGACATCGGGGCGGGGGACCTGGTGCGGGTCACCAGCAGGCGCGGCCAGGGACAGGGCGTGGCCAGGATCAGCGACGCGATCAGGAGCGACACCGTGTTCATGCCGTTTCACTGGGAGGGGGCGAACCGGCTGACCAATCCGGCGCTCGACCCCACGTCCCGGATGCCGGAGTTCAAGGTCTGCGCCGTACGGGTGGAGCGGGTCACATGAGGCTCGTCGTCGTCGGCAACGGGATGGCGGGCGCGCGCCTGGTCAGCGAGGTACGGGCGCGCGACCCGCGGATGCCGGTCACCGTGTTCGGGGCCGAGCAGGGCAGCCCCTACAACCGGGTGCTGCTGTCGAACGTGCTCGCCGGGCAGGCCAGGCCCGAGCAGCTCGGCCTGCACGACCTGTCCTGGTACGACACGCACCGGGTGGAGGCGGTGCTCGGGAGCGCCGTGGCCTGGATCGACCGCGAGTCGCGCGCCGTGCACACCGCCGACGGCCGGCGCGCGCCGTACGACCTGCTCGTGCTGGCCACCGGCAGCGAGGCGATCGTGCCGCCCATCCCCGGCGTGGGGCGCGCCATCCCGTTCCGGACGCTCGACGACTGCGACCGCATCGTCAAGGCCGCCGCCGACAGCCGCCGCGCGGTGGTGATCGGCGGCGGGCTGCTCGGCGTCGAGGCCGCCCGCGGGCTGGCCGGGCGCGGGCTGCCCGTGACGCTGCTGCACCTGGCCGGCCACCTGATGGAACGGCAGCTCGACCCCGAGGCGGGCCTGGTGCTGGGCGAGACGCTGGCCGGGCTCGGCGTCGCGATCAGGACCGGCGCCAGCGCCGTCGCCGTCGAGGACGGCGGCGTCCGGCTGGCCGGCGGCGAGCTGGTCGAGGGCGACCTGGTGGTGCTCGCCTGCGGCGTCCGCCCGCTCACCGCGCTGGCCGCCGAGGCCGGGCTGGAAGTGCGGCGCGGCATCGTGGTCGACGACGAGCTGCGCACCGACGACCCGTCCATCCTGGCCATCGGCGAGTGCGCCGAGCACGACGGCACCGTGTACGGGCTGGTCGCGCCCGCCTGGGAGCAGGCCGCCGTGGCCGCCGACGTGATCACCGGCGGCGCGTCGCGCTACCGCGGTTCCCGGCTGGTCACCCGGCTCAAGGCGAGCAGCGTCGAGCTGGCCGCGATGGGCGAGACGCACCTCACCGACGAGCAGGCCGAGGTGGTGCGCTTCAGCCACCGGGCCCGGGGCACCTACCGCAAGCTCGTCATCCGCGACGACCGGCTCGTCGGCGCGATCCTGCTGGGCGACACCGACGCCGTCGGCACCCTCACCCAGCTCTACGACCGCGGCGGGCCGCTGCCGGGGGACCGGGCCGGGCTGCTGTTCCCCGGGCCGGCGCCGGCGGCGAGGGCCGACAGCCCGACGCTGATGCCCGACGCGGCCAAGGTGTGCCACTGCAACGACGTGACCAAGGGACAGATCAGGGCGTGCTGGGAGGCGGGCGCCAGGGACGTGGCCGGCGTGGCCGCCGCCACCAGGGCCACGACCGGCTGCGGCACCTGCCGTGACGCCGTGGCGGGCATCGTCGGCTGGCTGTGCGAACAGGAAGGGGTTCCCGCATGAGGAAGATCGTCGTGGCCGGGTACGGGCCGGCCGCCCACCGGTTCGTGGAGGCCCTGCTGGAGCGGGGCTTCGACGGGACGATCACGGTCATCGGCGAGGAGCCCAGGCCCGCCTACGACCGGGTGGCGCTCACCTCGTACCTGGACGGCGTCTCGGCCGAGGAGCTGTCCTACCCGGTGCCGCCCGGCGTGGTGACCAGGCTGAACAGCCGCGTCACCGGCATCGACCGGCGGGCCCGCCGGGTGACCGTCGAGGGCGGCGAGCCGGAGCCGTACGACGTGCTGGTGCTCGCCACCGGGTCCAGGCCGTTCGTGCCGCCGGTGCCGGGGGCCGGGCACGCGCACGTCTACCGCACCATCGACGACCTGGACGCGATCAGGGCGGCGGCCGAGGGGGCCACCGACGGCGTCGTGGTCGGCGGCGGGCTGCTCGGCCTGGAGGCCGCCGACGCGCTGCGCGGGCTCGGGCTGCGCACCCACATCGTGGAGATGAGCCCGTGGCTGATGCCCCGCCAGGTGGACGAGGGCGGCGGCGCGGTGCTCAAGGGCCACATCGAGGCGCTCGGGCTGAGCGTGCACGCGGGCTCCGGCGTACAGGAGATCGTCACCGACGGCCAGGGGCGCGTCACCGGCCTCCGCACGCCGGACGGGACCCTCGTCGAGGCCCAGATCGTGGTCTTCTCCGCCGGGGTCAGGCCGCGCGACGAGCTGGCCAGGGAGTGCGGGCTGGCGGTGGGGGAGCGCGGCGGCGTCGTCGTCGACTCCGCCATGCGCACCTCCGACCCGCACATCTACGCCGTCGGCGAGTGCGCCCTGCACGACGGCATGGTGTACGGGCTCGCCGGGCCGTGCTTCACCATGGCCGAGGTCGCCGCCGAGCGGATCACGGGCGGCGCAGCGGCGTTCGGCGGCGCCGACCTGTCCACCAAGCTGAAGCTGCTCGGCGTCGAGGTGGCCCAGTTCGGGGCCATGGAAGGGGCGCTCGACGTCACCTACATGGACCCGGTGGGCGGCGTCTACAAGAAGCTGTTCATCAGCGACGACGCCACCACCCTGCTCGGCGGCATCTGCGTCGGCGACGCCTCCCCGTACGGCACGCTGCGCTCCTACGTCGGCAAGCCGCTGCCCGCACCCCCCGCGGACCTGCTGTTCGCCGGCGGCGGGGTCCAGTTCGACCTGCCCGACGACGCGCAGGTGTGCTCCTGCAACAACGTCAGCGCCGGCGCCGTCCGCGCCGCCATCCACGACCAGGGCTGCGCCGACGTGCCCGGCGTCAAGGCGTGCACCCGCGCCGGCACCACCTGCGGCAGCTGCGTGCCGATGCTCAAGCAACTGCTGGAGAAGGCCGGCGTGGACACCGGCAAGGGGCTGTGCGAGCACTTCGCCCACTCCAGGGCGGAGCTGTTCGACATCGTACGGGTGCGCGGCATCCGCACGTTCTCCCAGCTCATCGCCGAGCACGGGGAGGGCCGCGGCTGCGACGTGTGCAAGCCCGCCGTGGCCTCCATCCTCGCCTCGCTGCACAACGGGCACGTGCTGGAGGGCGAGAACGCCGCCCTGCAGGACACCAACGACCACTTCCTCGCCAACATCCAGAAGAACGGGACGTACTCGGTCGTGCCGCGCATCCCCGGCGGCGAGATCACCCCCGGCAAGCTCATCGTCATCGGCGAGGTGGCCCGCGACTTCGGCCTCTACACGAAGATCACCGGCGGGCAGCGGATCGACCTGTTCGGCGCCCGCGTCGACCAGCTCCCGGAGATCTGGCGCAGGCTCGTCGACGCCGGGTTCGAGTCCGGCCACGCCTACGGCAAGGCGCTGCGCACGGTCAAGTCGTGCGTCGGCTCGGCCTGGTGCCGGTACGGGGTGCAGGACTCGGTGGGCATGGCCATCGCGCTGGAGCTGCGCTACCGGGGGCTGCGCTCGCCGCACAAGCTCAAGTCGGCCGTCTCCGGCTGCGCCCGCGAGTGCGCCGAGGCCAGGTCCAAGGACTTCGGCGTCATCGCCACCGAGCAGGGCTGGAACCTGTACGTGGGCGGCAACGGCGGCTTCAAGCCCCGCCACGCCGACCTGCTCGCCGCCGACCTGACCGGCGAGGAGCTGATCAGGACCATCGACCGGTTCCTGATGTTCTACATCCGCACCGCCGACCGGCTGCAGCGCACCTCCGCGTGGCTGGAGTCGCTCGACGGCGGGCTCGGCTACCTCCGCTCGGTCATCATGGACGACTCGCTCGGCATCTGCGCCGACCTCGACGCGCACATGGAGCGGCACGTCGCCACCTACGCCGACGAGTGGCGGGCCACGCTGGAGGACCCGGACAAGCTCGGCCGGTTCGTCAGCTTCGTCAACGCACCAGGGGTCCCCGACCCGTCCATCGTCTTCGCGACAGAGCGAGACCAGATCAAACCGGTGGTGATGTCATGAACTGGATCGGCATCTGCGGCTACGACCTCCTGCTGCCCGAGCGCGGCGTGTGCGCGCTGGTGGACGGCGAGCAGGTGGCGCTCTTCCGCACCTACGACGGCACGGTGCACGCGCTGGGCAACCGCGACCCGTTCAGCGGGGCGTACGTGCTCTCACGCGGGATCGTCGGCACCAGGAAGGGCGAGGCGACCGTCGCCTCGCCGCTGCACAAGCAGGTGTTCTCGCTGGTCACGGGGCGCTGCCTGGACGAGCCCGCGGTCGCGGTCCCCGTCTACCGGGCGCGCGTCCGCGACGGCGCGGTGCAGGTGTCCGTAGGTGTCCTGCCGTCCGGCACGCGCGCTCAGGATCGCGGGCTCGTGTCGGTGGGCGGGTAGACGTGGGCGCCCGGGTGAGTCGCCGGGAGCACGCAGCGTCGGCCGGCGTCGACCGCGGCACAGCGCTCGGCCTCCTCACGCAGGGGCAGGGGCTCGGGCTCCGTGCTTAGGTTCGCCTTAATTTGCGGCACTGAAGGGACGCTATAGGCGACGCCTCGCCAAATTGGTATCGAGGTGGCAACGATCGCACCTCTGAACGATCTCGACAAATCGGGTGAACCATTCGTGTGAGTAATCCGCAGCCGGTAAAGGACTCGTCCGGACTGGATCAAGCGCGCATTCCCGGACGACCGGGGCGGGCATCACTGCGGCCATGAGCATGAAATTCCTGCGCAGGGGCGTCCTGCTGGCCATGGTCGTTCCTGCCCTCCTCACCGCCGGCTGCGCCGCGGGCGGCACCGGACAAGCGATGAAGGGCGCGGCGAGCCCCGCCTCGCCGACGGGCACCGAGCCCGGCATGACCGAAAGCCCGATGCCCGGCGAAACGGGCACGGCGACACCGACCGAGACCGGCAAGGGCTCGCCCCGGTCGGTGGTGGAGAAGTTCTACCAGGCGCTCGCCTCGGGCAACGGCGAGCAGGCCGCCAAGATGTTCACCTCGGACGGCGTGGCGGCGGTGCAGGGACACGAGACGGCGGAGGGCACGCAGGCGCTGACCGAGCTCTTCAAGGGTCAGCAGGGCGCCGGCGGCACGCCGAGCATCGAGGAGTCGGAGACCATGGGCAAGAGCGCCTTCGTCTTCGCGTCCTCCGGCCAGGGCGCCGAGGCGACCCGCGGGTTCTTCCTGCTGATGAAGGACAACGACTCCTGGAAGATCGACCGCTACATGAGCAACAGCGCGTCCTGAACGAGGCGTCGGCGCCCGGTACGCCGGGCGCCGTCGCCCGGCTTGTCCGCATACGGTGGGAGCCATGCAGGATCTCTCGCGGTTCCAGCATCCCCGGTTCGCCCGCGCGTACGACCGGATGAGCCGGCGGGCCGAGCCCGTCACGGGCGAGCTGCGCACCCGCCTGCTGGACGGGCTGAGCGGCCGCGTCCTGGAGGTCGGCGCCGGCAACGGGCTCAGTTTCCCCCACTACCCGCGGGGCGTGCGCGAGGTCGTCGCGGTCGAGCCCGACGACGTGCTCCGCGCCGCCGCCGAGCGGGCCGCGGCCACCGCCCCCGTGCCGGTACGCGTCGTGCCCGGCCACGCCGGGGCGCTGCCGTCCGGGCCGGCCGAGTTCGACGCGGTGGTGGTCTCGCTCGTGCTCTGCTCGGTCCCCGACCCGGCAGGCGCGCTCGCCGAGCTGCGCAGGGTGCTCAAGCCCGGCGGCGAGCTGCGCTTCTTCGAGCACGTGCGCTCCGACCGGCCCGTCCGCGGGCTGCTGCAGGACCTGGTCACCCCGGTGTGGTCGCGGGTGGCCGGCGGCTGCCATCCCAACCGCGACACGGCGGCGGCCATCGGCGCCGCGGGCCTGGTCATCGAGGAGCACGACCGGTTCACCCACCGGATCCCCGGCGCGCCCCCGCTCGCCCACATCCTCGGCCGGGCACGCAACCCCTGATCACGTGCCGCCCGGCAGCCGCGGGCTGATGCGGCCCTGGTCGACCAGGGCCAGATAGGCGGCGAACGCGCCGTGCGTCCACATCGCGGCCTGCGACGACGTCAGCGTGACCTCCTCGCCCTCATGCGTGCGGAGCACGTAGCCGTCGGGCGACTCGCGCCGCCACTCGGCCAGCATCCCCTCGTGCACGAGGACGTCGAGCATCCCCGTCAGGTATTCGCGTCCGGTGGCGAACACGGCGCGGGCCTCCTCGCATCTCGCCGGATCCCCCGCATGGCCCCTCAATTCTGCGTCGCGCGGGCGGGAAACGCACCGCCCTCGGGAACCTGGGACCGCCGGGCGGTGTATCACGGCCGGAGGTGTGACATGAGAAGGTTGATGGTCATCCTGGCCGCCGCTGCCGCGCTGATCGCGGGCGCGCCCCCGGCCTCGGCGTCCGGCGGGTGGGCGCTCACGTATCTCGATCCGGTGCCGTCCTCGCTGGCTCCCGGCACGTCGTACACGATCGGGTTCTGGGTCCTGCAGCACGGCACCCACCCGTTCGAGGGCGAGCTGGGCCCGACCGCGCTGCGGCTGACCGGCGCCGACGGCCTCGTCCGCGAGTTCCCCGGCAGCCCCTTGCCCGAGCCCGGCCACTACGCGGCCGCCGTCAACGTGCCCGAAGGCGTCCACAAGCTCACCGGCGTGCAGGGGATGTTCCAGCCGTACGAGATCGGGACCCTCACCGTGCCGGGCAGGATCGAGATCAACCCCCTCGACCCGGACCTGGTCAAGGCCCTTCGTGAGCCGACCGTGGACTACTGGGGCGTGATCCGTCCCCCGGGCATCCCCGACCTCGAAGGCGTACCGGACGCCTCCCCAGCCCCTCCCACCGCGGCATCCGCCCCCACCGCCTCCGCTGCACCCGCCGCCTCTGCCGCGCCCGCCCCAGTAACATCCACCGTCGGCGTCCCCCCGTACACACTCCTGCTCGCCGCAGCAGGCGGCGCGCTGCTGGCGGTGGCGGCACTGCGGTTGCCGCGCCGAGGACGCGAACCGGACCCGCCAGTCGACGACAAGGCGGAGACGATCGTCATCTCGGGGTAGGCGCACGCCGCGCTTCAGGGGTGATCACGGGCGTTCCCCGTACGGACTGCTGGCGGCTGCGGCGGGTGGCGGGTTGCTGGCGGTGGTGGCGTCGGGCGGGAGCTGGTCCGCAGGTTGAGGACAAGGCGGAGACGATCGTCATCTCCGGGGAGCGCCCGCCCGCTCTGGAGGTGATGTTCCGCGCACGTCGTCGCTGTGGGCGGCGGGCTGCTCGTGTCGGCCCGCGCTGCGGTGGTCGCGGCGACGCGCGCGGCCGTGCGGGTGTGTGGCGTGGTGCGGGCTGCGCCTTGTGCGGCCTTGTGACCTGCGGTGGTGGGCACACTTCGCCTCGCGTGGTGGTGCGGTGCGGGCGGTGTTTCGGCTCGCGGGGTGCGTAACGGGTGTGGCAAAAGGGCTCGGACAGGGGGCTGGACGGCGGTGGGTAGATCTTGTCAGGGCGTCGGGGGTCTGAGAGATTGCTCGTACTTTGTCAGCCCCCCGGAGGTCACGCGTGCCACCCTTACGCCCGGCCCTCATCGCCGCCGCCCTCATCGTGGGGACGGCCACCCCCGTCCAGGCGGCAACCGCTCCAGAGATCACCGTCGAGAACGGCCGCACGCAGCCGGTCTTCTCCTACGCCGACGCCATCCGCGAACACGTGTACGTCGAGTCGACCGTCGACAGCGATGCCGACGGCAGGCTCGACCGGGTGCGTGTCGACATCATCAGGCCCAAGGAGTCCGGCCCCGGCCTCAGGGTGCCCGTCATCATCGACGAGAGCCCGTACTACGACAACTCCGGTCGAGGCAACGAAGGCGAGCGGAAGGTCTACGACGACGCCGGCAACGTCGTGAAGTTCCCGCTCTTCTACGACAACTACTTCGTGCCGCGCGGCTACGGCGTGCTCAACGTCGACATGCTCGGCACCACCAAGTCCGACGGTTGCCCCGACGTCGGGGGCAAGGCCGACGTGCTGGGCGGCAAGGCCGTCATCGACTGGCTCAACGGCCGCGCCAAGGCCTACCGCGCCGACGGCAGCCCCGCCGTCGCCGACTGGACCACCGGCAAGTCGGCCATGATCGGCAAGTCGTACGACGGCACGCTCGCCAACGCCGTCGCCGCCACCGGCGTGCGCGGCCTGGAGACGATCGTGCCCATCTCCGCGATCAGCTCCTGGTACAAGTACCAGCGCTCCAACGGCGTCATCTACAACTACGACTACGCCTCCTGGCTGGCCAACTACATCGACACCGACCCCGAGCCCAAGTGTCAGGCCGTGCGCGACCGGATGGACGCCGAGGACGGCGACGACACCGGCGACCACAACGCCTTCTGGGCCGAGCGCGACTACATCAACGGCCTGCTCGGCGACGTCTCCAAGGTACGGGCGAGCGTGTTCGTCGCGCACACCGTCAACGACCTCAACGTCAAGCCCGACAACTTCTCCGAGTGGTGGGAGGCGCTGGCCAAGCGCGGCGTGCCCCGCAAGATCTGGCTCGGCCAGACCGCGCACGTGGACCCGTTCGACTTCGAGGGCCGCAGGGGGCTCTGGGTGGACACGCTGCACCGGTGGTTCGACCACTGGCTGCACGGCGTGCGCAACGACATCATGCGCGAGCCCCGCGCCGACGTCGAGGTCGCTCCCGCCCAGTGGATCACCGAGCGCGACTGGCCGGCGCCCCGCGGCCACAAGCTGACCCTGCGCCCGGCCGCCGACGGCTCGCTCCGCCTCCTGCCCGGCAAGAAGGCGACCGCGAGCTTCACCGACGTACGCATGACCGAGTCCGACATGGTGTCCGACGTCGGCACCGCCAAGCCGGGCCGGATCGCGTACACCACCGGTGAGCTGCCCCTCGACCTGCGCCTGTCCGGCACCCCGGTCGCCGACCTGCGGGTCAAGCTCGACAAGCCGACCGCCAACCTGACCGCGCTGCTCGTCGACTTCGGCGACGACACCCGCGTCGACTGGCGGCGCGGCGGGGGCATCACCACCCTGACCGAGGAGGACTGCTGGGGCGACAGCACCGCCGGGGACGACGCCTGCTACCGCAAGGTCGTCACCAATACGGTCAACCGGCCGGTCGAGATCGTCGCGCGCGGCTGGATCGACGTGCAGAACCGCCTCTCGCTCAGCCGCTCCGCACCGCTGCCCGTGGGCACGTACGGGAGCGTCAAGTGGGAGACCCTGCCGCAGGACTACATCTTCAAGAAGGGACACCGGATCGGCCTGGTGATCGCCGGCACCGACTCGAACTACAGCAACGAGACGGGCACCGGGGCGAACGTCACCGTCGACCTGTCCAAGAGCTCGATCGCGTTCCCGGTGGTGCTCGGGACGCCGCTGGAGAGCGTGCCGCAGGACAGGGCGAGGTTCATCGGACCGCGGGAGGTGACCCTGCCGGAGCCGGAGCGGGAGTTCTCGTTCTTCTGACCTGACCTGCCGCAGTGACCGGGCCTCGGGCGGATCGCCGCCCGAGGCCCTCTTGCTCGTGTGTGCATCTTCGCCTTGGTCATTCACGTGTTCGTGGGCAGTTGCTCCAATAGCCGCCTCCGTTCGTGTCGGGGATGAGGGCGCCTCTGTCATGGGTGACGGTCCACGACACCATGAGCGTGAGGGTTCCGTCCGCCGTGGTCGTGCCTTCGGTGGTCTCGCCGTCACCCTTGGCGGTGCCGGTCCAGTGGACGGTGACGACGCCGGACTCGGTGACGGGCGGGCCCGCGCAGCCGGGGCGGGCGGCCGGGGCGGCGACGGTGAAGGCGTTGCCGGAGACGGCGATACCGTTCGTGCCGGAGAACGAGGTGACGCGGCAGTCCCCGGTGCACGTCAGCCTGAACGTCCCGGACCGCTTCTCGCCCAGCTTCACGGACGTGGGCGAGATCGCCGCCACGGGCGCCGGGGGAGACGCCTTTCCCCGCGCTGCCGCGTCCACCGGGGCTGCGGTGTCCGCGGGGTCGGCGGGTGAGCCGGTGTCCGCGGGCGTCTGGGCGCCTCCGGGGTCATCGGACGTACGGGCGTCGGCTAGCGCGTTGCCGGATGGGCCGGTGTCCGCGGGCGCCTGGGTGTCTTCCGAGTCCGCTGGCGCGCTGGTGTCCGCCGGTACCTGGGTACTTCTGGGGTCGGCGGGTACTTGATCCTGGTCTGTCGTGGCCTGGGGGTCGGCCGGTGCCTGTTCCGTTCCCGCCGTGGCTCCTGGATCCGCCGGGGACTGGCCGGTCGCCGGGTCCGGTGTGGCCGGGGCCTGGCGCTGGCGGCTCTGGATCCCGGCCCAGACCAGGCCCGCCACCAGCATCACCACACCGACGATCAGCGCGGCCCGTACGAGCCACTGCAGCGAGATCCTGGCCTCCGGGTCGTCCTCGTCCGGCCGCTCCCGCCAGAACTCGTCCCACGTCTCCCCGTGGCCCCCGGCAGGACTCTCCACGGGCGGGTTCGCGAACACCAGTTTGTCCCCGTACTGGGTCACCGGCGTCCTGCCGCTCCGCCACCCGGGATCCAGCGTCCGCATCGGCGCGTGCTGCCGCGGCGGGTCGTCACTCCGCCTCGGCAACGGCACACTGATCCACCCGTCCACCCCGCCCTCACCCAACCGAGGCGGCGTCTCATCCCCGAACCCGCCAGAACTCCGGGAGTGCGGCTTCTCGGGGCCGAGCCCGTCGGGAGTTGGTGTCTCGTCCCCGGGCTCGCCTGAACCCCAGTTCTTGGTCCCGAGTCCGTCAGGGCTCAAGCGAGGTGGCGTCTCATCCCCGAGTCGGCCGGAACTCCAGGGAGGTGGCTTGTTGGTTCCGAGCCCGTCGGGGCTCAAGCGGAGTGGTGTCTCGTCCCCGAACCCGCCAGAACTCCAGGAGTGCGGCTTCTTGGGGCCGAGCCCGCCAGAGCTCAAATGCCTTTTGTCCCCGGCCCCGTCAGGGGCCAAGCGCGGTGGTGTCTTGTCACCGAGTCCGGGGAGTCTCCGGCGGGGGACTGTGTCGCCTCCGTGCTCGCCATCGCCCGAGCGGGCCCGCGTGCCGGGTTCGGTCGCGTCCCACCGAGGTGGTGTCTCGTTCCCGCGTCGGAGGGTCGTGGGGTCGATTCCGCGTTCGCCTCGGGGAGGCGCGGGGGCGTTCGGCGGAGCTTTCTCGTCACCCGTATTCGGCGCGCTCCCGTCGTCCCGTGTCCCGTCCGTGTCACCGCTCACCTCGGCGGCTTCCGCGTTCTCGTCCGTACCGTCTCGCGGTTCGTCCGGCGGGGCGGCGGAGTCGCCCCGGTCCGGTGACGCGCCGGTGTCGAAAGGGTCTTCCCCGAAGGGCGCCTCGGCGGGACGTTCCTCCTGCGCCGTGCCCCAGTGCGGCGGCGCGGTCTTCTTCTCGGTGGGGACGCGCATCGGGGGGAAGTCGCCGCGTTTGCGGTACGGGATGGTGTCGCCCGAGGAGGAGTCGTGGCCCGCGGGCGGCGTGGGAAGCCCCGTGGTGCCGGTGGGCACCAGGCGCTCGCCCGTCTGGTGGGCCGCCCGCAGCAGAGCCTCGGCCGTGCCCGGCGAAGCGGACGGCCCCCGGCGCGCCCGGGAGCCGGGCTCGTCGGGCTCCGGCGGGCCGCCGCCGGAGGGTTCCTGGCCGGTGGCGGCCGCGCCCGCCACCGGCCAGGAGTTTTCCCTGGTGCCCGTCGTGGGGCCGGGGACCAGGGAGATCAGCGCGGGCGGCGGCTCCATCAGACCGCGCGCCTGCGCCGGGAACCCGTCGGAGCGCCACGCCGCCGGATCGCCGGGCAGCGGGTCACCCCAGGCGGGCTGGTCGCGTAACGTGTCAGGGATCGCGGCCAGCGGCAGGCCGAGCAGCAGCACACCGGCCCGCACCCCCTCGCGGGGCGCGGCCTGGCAGGCCTGGCAGGAGCGGACGTGCCGGGCGATCCGGGTGCGGTTGCGCCGGCCGGGCGCCCTCGCCCAGTCCGTCACCCGTACCGCCAGCCGCGCGCACCCGTCGCGGGTCCGCGCCGCGCGCACCGCCGCGACCCACTCCTCCAGCCGGTCGGCGGCCTCCGCGATCATGGTGTTCACCTCGATCGCGGAGACGTCGAAGATCATGGCGATGTCCGCGCTCGCCAGCTCGTGCCGTACCGAGAGGTCGAGCAGTTCCCGGTGCGGCGGGTCGAGCGCCCGCAGCGCGTCGGCCACCTCGCCCGGCGCGCCCGGCCGGGTCCACGAGCCGGGGCTGGCCGGCCTGGACGCCGCCACGGCCGCGCGATGGCACCGCGCGAGCGCGTACAGCCACGGACGCAGCCGCTTCCGATCGCGCAGCCGCTCCCCGTGCACGTGCGCCGACAGCAGCGCCCCGGCGACGGCCAGCTCCGCGTCGGAGGCCGACAGGCCCGTGCGGCAGTAGTCGTACAGGTGCCTTCCATGCTGCTCGCACAGCCTGCCGATGGCCTCGCGCGCCTCGTTGGACAGCGTCCGCCACATGATCGACTACTCCTCCAGCTAGCACGGCGTCCCTCGCCCGGCCCCTGGCTACGTCAGGGGGCCCGCTAGACGGCCTCCGGCAGGGTGGGTTCGGGGTCGCCGGCGCCGGATCGGGCACCGTCCACGCCGGCCGCGGGCGTGGTGCCGGCGACCCCCGTCCAAGGAGCGGGGAAGGCGGTCATGACGCCCTCCCGTGCGCGGCCGCCCGCGAGGGCGGCCGGTTCAGCGTGACCGGGCGGCCCGTCGCCCGCGACAGCGCCCACCACGCGCTGCACAGGTTCGAGGTGAGCAGCGTCCGGTCGTTGCCCGCGCCGAGCGTGCCCAGCACCGGCAGCGTCGCCATTCCGCTGCAGGCGAACAGCAGCACCGCGTCGACGGGCAGGTCCGCCTGCTTAACCTGGTCGACCAGTTCCGAAGGGGTGATGTCGTACGGGGAGAAACCGCCCTGCGCCCGCACCGGCACGACCCCGGCGATCCGCATGCCCGCGGCCTTCCAGAACCGCTCGGCCAGCTCCGTCAGCCACGGCTGGTACGGCGAGACGATGTGCACCTCCTCCACCCCGAGGTGCCCGATCGCCTCCATGATGGCCACCGTCGCGGTCGCGAACGGCACCCCGAACCGCTCGCTCATCCGCTCGCACTCGTCCTGGTCCTCGTCCGGGTCGAGCAGGTAGCGGGGGCCGTCGCAGGCCATGACGAGCGCGTCGAGCGCCAGGTCGCCGAACGAGCAGGCCATCGCGGGCAGCGCCGCGTTGTAGCTCTCCAGACGCTCGGCCATCGCCAGCCCCGGGCGTACCGGGAACCGGCTGACATGCATGTCGGCGCGGGAGCCGAGCAGGCGGGTCAGCTCGGGCTCCGCCGACGGGTTGGCGGGCGGCACCAGCACGCCCACCCTGCCGCGGTTCATGCCGCCCTCCCGCCGGGTTCCTCGGGCGGCACGTCAGGCGTTCTGTCCGGGAAGCCGTCGGCCGGGGCGACCGTCCGTCCGGACACGTGCCGGATGCCGTGCAGCCGGTGTGCCGTCCTCGCGGAGCGCTGATCGGCCGGCCGGGTCCCGCGTACGGGAACGCCGTGGTGCCGCGGGCCGCGGACCTCGTCGGTGAGCATGATCACTCCTGTCCATGGGGGTTGCCCCAAGGGGCTGGAACGTCCTGGAGGCCGAGGCGGACCAGCTCTCGATCGGCCTGGCCACGTACTTCCGTGAAGGTGGCGCGGAGCTCCAGCAGGAGCCCGCGCAGTGACTCGGCCTCCTGCCGCGCCGCGCGCAGAGAGGCCTGTACGGCGCGGTGCCGTCGTGCCGTCACCATCCGCCACGACGCGGCGGCGGCCGTCAGGACCGCCACCGCCACGCAGGCGAGCAGGACGGCGTCCGGCCCGGCACCGGTGATCCCGGGGACGCCGCTCGTCGTCAGGACCGCCGCGCCCGCCAGCCCGGCCGCCGCGCCCACCACGCGGGCGGTTTCGACCGCGCCCACCCCGGCCGAGAGGTTCCCCCGCCCGGCCGCGGCCGTGCCCGTCGTCAGCGCGCCGGTGGCCAGCGCGCCCAGCCCCGCCCCCGCCAGCAGTGCGCCGGCGAGGACCAGGAGCGGGTACGGACCAGCCAGCAACGATCCGCACCCGGAGGCCAGCGCCACCGCGCCGCCGAGCGCGACCCCGTTCATCCCGTGACGCCGGCCCACCCGGGCCGCGAACGGAGCCGCCGCGGCCATCCCCACCAGAACGGGCACCAGCCAGAGCCACCCGGGCCCGGCACCGGAACTCCCGTCCAGCACGGGAACTCCCGCCACGTAGGCCGGCCCGGTCGCCAGCAGAGCGAAGAACACACCACCGAACGCCCCGGACACGCCCGCCGCCCACCCGAGCCCAGCCTGCGTGTCCGGAGAGTTAGCCGCCCGTCCGAGACCTGCCCGCGCCTCTGCGGAGCCTGTGGCCCAGCCGAGGTCAGACCAAGGGTCCGCTGAAGCTGCGGCCCGTCCGCGCCCAGCCTGCCCTGTCGCCCGCGTAAGCACGGTGTCCGGAGAGTCTGCCGTCCGTCCGAGCCCTGCCCGTGCCTCCGCGGAGCTTGCGGTCCAGCCGAGGTCGGTTCGTGTGGTCGCGGAGTCTGTGGCTTCGGGGTCGGGTGTGTGTCTCAGGGTCAGTGTCGCCGTCAGGAGGAGCAGCGTCGCCGCGCTCGCGCAGCCGAGTGTCAGCACGGATGTCCAGCCCCACACGCCGCCCCTGGCCAGGGTCAGCACCGCTGCCGCGATCCCCGTGACGAGCAGGACCGCGCCCGCCAGGGCACGCGGGGCCGAGGCGTGGCCCGGAGCACCGAGAGACCGGGGCAGCGCGGGGGCGAACAGCAACAGCGCCGCCGCCAGCACCGCCCCCGGCAGGAAGAGCCCGCGCCATCCGAACGTGGCCAGCAGCCATCCACCGCCCGCCTGCATCCCCAGCACCCCGGCCGCGCAGGCCGCGGTCCACAGCGCCACCCCGCCGGGCCGCCGCCGCTCCGGCAGCGCGGCGAGAAGCATCGCCAGCGCGGCGGGGACCATGAGCGCGATACCCGCCCCCTGCCCCAGCCGGGCCCCGACGAGCACCGGCCACGACGGTGCGACGATCACCGCCGAGGCTCCCAGCACGTACAGGGCCAGTCCGACGGCCAGCACGCCCCGCCGTCCCGCCAGGTCGGCCATCCGCCCGGCGACGGCCGGCAGCGCCGCCATCGCGACCAGGTTCACGGTGACCGCCCACGCGACCCCGGCCACCGGAAGCGCCACCGCCAGCGGATCGAGGTCCAGCATCGGCGCGGCCAGCATCCCGGCCACCCAATCCCCCATGACGACACCGGCCACCCCTGCGGCCACCACCCGCAACCCCACGAACCCCCGCCGGCGCGGAGCGGACACCCGCCGCACGCCCACCCGCACGTCAGAACGCCGCTGCCCGGGTGCGGAGGTCCGCCGGGGAACACCTCTCCTCCCTGGTTCGCTCCGGCGGGCCCGTCCGGAGACGGGGGAGCCGGGGCTTCCCGCCTGGATGCGCTTCCCGGCCGAGACGGGGGAGGGCACACGGGGCACGCCGCCGGGCTGTGCGGCGTCCCGGTGATGGTGCGCGGGTTCCGGCTCGTACGGGGTCACGGGGGTGTACGTGGGCCGGTGAGGTTCGCCTGGCGGCCGTGCGGGCGCGGGGCGACGGTCCGGGCCGGGGGCCGGGCCGGGGGAGTGGTGCGCCGGGGGGCGGGTCATCGCGACGGCGCGCAGGCGTCCGGGAGGGGAGGGACGGAGAGGCCGGGCGGCCGGTTGGGCACGCTGGCCGCGACCACGCGCTCGGACAGGCAGGTCGTCAGCCGGGCCGGGCGGACGCGCGGCGGCACCCGGCCACCGGCCACCGTCGTCGCCACGCGGACGGCCAGCGACAGGTGCTCGGCGCAGCGCCGGCGCACCTTCGCCTCCAGGCCCACGACCTGGGCCAGCCGGAGCCGCAGCGGCTCCAGGGTGGCGGTCCGCTGCAGGCCGTCGAGGTCCTCCAGGCGGTCCGGCCAGCGCAGGTCCTCGCGCAGCCGTGCCTCCACCTCGGCGACGATGCTCCCGGCCCGCCGCCCTTCCTGGCGCAGCCGGGTGGCGATGGTGACCGCCGTGAAGATGGTGAGGTCGTAGTCGGCGAGCCGGCCCGCGAGCGCGGCGGCGAGCACCTGGACGCGGTGCGTCAGGCCGTCGGCGCTCCAGCCGAGCACCAGCAGCCGGTCGGCGGCCGGCTCGACATGCCAGCCCGCGAGCCGCAGTTCGCGGGCCATCCGGTGGTACAGGCTCCACCTGTCACCGTCGCCGTCGATCCAGATCTGGACGCCGCCGAAGGGCAGGTCTGACACGTTGACCGGCTCGCCGTCGGGGGCTGACCGCGCGCAGATGCGCTGGATCACCCGCTCCTGCACTGGCGAGACCGGGGTTCTGGTGAACCAGGGACTGACCTGGTGATCGATGGTCACGTCCGGCCACCTCCCTGCCGAGCGGCTCCGTTGAGCGTCCGGCTGTCAGGTAACAGTTTCCACGTGTCGTACGATACTGGCTAGATGCGGGATAGTGTGTCAACTCTCAGTTTTCGCCGAAAGAAGATGCCCCGGGTGCGGGAAGGGTGACCTGTCCGGTCAGGACGTCCCGCCGAGGGGTCAGGTCTACGCTTGATTGCGTATTACGGGTAGCAGGAGGCATGCGTGGCGAAGTTCGCCGAGCGACTCGACCTGGCGCTGGCCAAGCGCGGTTTCACGGGTGCTCAGGTCGCCGCAGCGCTCACCGAGGCCGGAATCCCCATCACCCGCGCCTACGTCAGCCAGTTGCGCACGGGAAAGCAGACCAACCCCACGCTCCAGGTGCTGCGGGCGCTGGCCGCGTGCCTCCAGGTGAGCGTGGGCTGGCTGGTGGGCGAGGATCACGTCGAGGCCGGCACGGTCGAGGACCTGCAGCTCCGGGCGGCCGGCATCGGCCTGTCCGCGTCCGGGCTCTCCGAGAGCTCGCTGTCCGTCCTGCGGGGGGTGATCGAGCTGGCCCGCAAGGCGGAGGACCTGCCCGCGGACCCGGAGCCCGCCATGGAGATCCCCGACGCGGCCGCGCCGCTGGAGGAGTCCGTGCGCCGCGCGCTCGGCGAGCGGCTCCACTCGCTGCGCCTGGCCGCGCAGCTGTCGCCGGAGAAGGTGGAGGCCGTGCTCGGCAAGGGCGCCATCGCGGTCGAGGCGGTCGAGCAGGGCCGCATCGCCCCGGCCCCCGCCACGGTCGAGCGCCTGCTCACCCTGTACGGCGTCACCGCCATGCCCGCCCGCGAGTACGTCCTGTCGATCGCGCGCGGCGAGCGCGAGCTCGAATGGTACGACTCGAGCAACTTCCCCGTATGGCTGGCCACGACCTGCTCCATCGACAGCAGGGCGTCGGTGATCCGCACCTATCACACCCACTTCGTGCCGCCGCTGCTGCAGACCGAGGACTACGCGCTCGCGGCGATCGCGGCGGCCGACATGGGATCTTTCCGGCACACCACGGCCGACTCGGCGGTGGACATCCTGGCCGCCCGCCAGCGGCTCATCCTGGGGCCGAACGGACCGGTCGTGTGGGCGGTCATGGACGAGGGCGTGCTCCTCCGCTCGATCACCGAGACCCCCGTGCTGCTCGATCAGCTCAACCGGCTGATCGAGTTCGCCAAACGCCCCAATATCTCTCTGCATATCGTGCCGATGGAAGATCCCGCTTACGTCCCGCGTACCGGCCCGTTCACGCTCTGGCGTTTCGACGAGGCGTTCGAGCCCGACATCGCGTGCGCGCACGCGCTGGAGGCGGACGAACTGATCACGGACGCCGTTCAGGTGGAGGCCTATCACCAGGCCTTCACCAAGCTGTCGGTGACCACGACCACCCGCGACGAGACCCTTGAGACGCTGTGCGCCCACCGCGACAGGCTCGCCCGCGCCGTGGGGAATTGATCGTTCCACCACACCCGATAGAACGAAAGAGCATAAATCCCAAAAAATCTAGGGCTGGGTGCTTGGATAAAGGGATTTTTCCACCATTATGAATTTGGGCAACCGAGTGGGGTCAGCAACCGGAACTTTCCCAACAGAAAGTGGGCGAGGGGAAAGGGGCGACACCCAATGCGCCAGCGGGCTATCCGAAACCTGGCCAATCTCGACACTACCCATGCACGGGTTACCCGCATACTCGACGCGGCGACGGGAGGAAAGAACAACTTCAGAGCCGACAGGGAGGCGGTCAACCGCTACGACGTGGCCGCCGAGATCACCACTGCTGCCGCACAAGCCATTCTCGGGTATTTATCACGGGTCGTACGCCACCTGGCGCTGGAGGGCGTCGACCAGTTCCTGATCGTGGGCAGCGGGGTGCCGAGCGGCCTGCCACCGGGCCGCAGACTGCACGACATCGCACGCGAGACGCCGCGCACGGCGTCCGCCCGGGTCGTGTACATCGAGAACGACCCGATGGTGCTGGCCAACGCGCAAGCCACCATCGAGCCGATCACCGATCTCGTGCGGGTGGTCGAGGGTGACATCCCGCAGATCGACGAGATCCTGGACGACCGTGTCGTGCGCACGTTCGTGGACTGGAACCGGCCCATGGCCTGGGTCGTGGTCTCGGGCCACAACGTGAGCGACGACGAGCAGGCCCGTCACGTCATCAAGCGGCTGCGGGAGAACGCGCCGCGGGGCAGCTACCTGGCCCTGCTGCAGACCACGTTCGACGGCATCCCGCGGGAGTTGCTGCCGGCGATCAACGATCTGCTGGCGATGACGCTGCCGGGACACGCGGTCCGTACCCGCAAGGAGCTCGAAGCCCTGCTGGAAGGGCTGGAACTGCTGGAACCGGGGCTGGTGTGGGTCCCGGAGTGGCGGCCGGACGGCGACGACGACGCCTGCGCCGACCAGCCCGGCAGTTCGGGCAACTACGGGGCGGTGGCGCTGCTGCCATGATCCGCGGAACACCGCCGTCCGGGCCGAGGGCACCGCCCCGGCCCGGGGCGGCGGCGCCCGCGCGTCAGTCCCACCAGAAGGACCAGGCGTGCGAGCCGATCAACTGCCCGGCGTACCCGTGCAGGTCGCCGGGACCCTGGAGCACGTTGTCAGGGCAGAACGTCCAGTGTTCGGCCGCCACGTGCAGCGCGTGCTCCTGATCGGCCGGAGGCGCGGCCACGCTGATCTCCAGCGTGTTGAACCCGACGCCGACCACCCGCGCCCCGAAGCGGTCCTCCCAGCTGCGCACCACGGCGGCCAGCGGCACCATCCACTCGTTGTGGTGCAGCGCGCCCTGCCAGCCCATCGCGGCCAGCGCGTCGGCGCCCCTCTCCGCGGCCACGAGCCCCAGCGGCATGCCCTTGACCGCCAGCTCGTCCGCGTACCAGGCGGCCACCACGTCCGGATCGGCGACCGGCCGGCCCGCGGGCGCGAGCCCCGGGCAGATCGCCCCGTACGGCTCCAGCTCGGCCAGCGCGTCGGCCGGCATCTGCGCCACCCATTCCTCCCAGACCTCCGCCATGAAGCCCTCGGCGGTGAAGTGGTCGATCTGCACCGGATCGTCCGGCACCACCTGCCCCACCGACCACGGCTGGGCGGACTCGTCCAGCAGGACCGGCCACAGCCCGCTGCGCGGATGCTCCTCGCGGAAGCGCCGCCAGTCGTCGCCCGTCGCGGGCTCGTCGCTCATCCAGAACGCGGGCCTGACGGGCTCACCCTGGCCGGTGTAGCCCGGATCGGGCCAGATCACCTCGCCCTCGGGCAGCCCGGCCGACAGGCCGCGCCCCCTGCCGCCGTCGGCGAAGAGCCGGCACAGCTCGCCCGGCAGCCGATGATCGTTCATGCCCTACCATTCCGAGACGGAATCCTGCCTCCGAGATGGTAGTGCCGCCACTCGCTTCAGGACTTTTGTCCTGGGCGATCCCGTATCAACGAATCCCGCGCACCGTCATCGGCCGGGCTTCCGGCGTTCGGCCACAATGGGGGTCGTGACGACCTTCGACGCCATCCTGTGCGACCTCGACGGCGTGCTGCGCCAGTTCGACCATGCCGTCCAAGCCGACATCGAGGCCCGCTACGGGCTGCCGCTGGCGTCCACCGCCTTCGACCCGGCGCTCATCATGCCCGCGACGCTCGGCCACATCACCGAGGCGCAGTGGGCCGAGTCGATCGTCGCCGCGCTGGGCGGGGGAGAGCAGGCCGAGAAGGCGGTCGAGGAGTTCATGGCGGTGCCGTTCCGGGTGGACGAGGAGGTGCGGGCGCTGCTGGCGGCGGCGCGGGCGCGGATGCCCCTGGTGCTCGTCACCAACGCCATGGACACCCTGGAGGATCATCTCGAACGGCTGGAGCTGACGGCCTTCGCCGACGCCGTGGTCAGCAGCGCGCGGGTCGGCCTGGCCAAGCCCGACCGGCGCATCTACGAGCTCGCCGCCGACCTGGCCGGGGTCGCGCCCGCACGCTGCCTGTTCGTGGACGACCGGCTGGAGAACGTGGTGGCCGCCAGGGCGCTCGGCATGACCGGCGTGCACTTCCGGAGCGTCGCGGACCTCGCGGCCGTGCTGCCGCCGTCGTGACCCCCTTCCCGGCACGGCCCGGGCCCGCCGTGCCGGAAAGGCGGGGGTCAGTAGCCGCGGTACGGCGACTTCGACTGGTTGCCGCTGTCGGTGGTCGGCGTCGCCGCCGGCGTCGGGGCCTTCGTCCCGGTCGGCCTGATCATGCCGAGCAGCCCGTGCTTGCCGCCGTCCGAGCCGGCCGAGAACCAGAGCGTGTTCTCGCCGCCGATGGCGGCCGTGCCGGGCTCCAGGTCCCACAGTCCCGGCAGCGTGATCGGCCGGTTGTCCGCCGCGCGCAGGGCGCCCAGGTGGCGGTTGCCGCGGTAGGCGTGGATGGTGCCGTCGCCGAAGTTGCCGACCAGCAGCGCGCCCGCGTACCTGCCCATGCCGCGCGGCGCCTTGGTGATCGCCCACGGCGCGTTCAGGCCGACCCGGGCGATGCGGCCGGTCAGGCGGCCGTTCAGGTCGAAGCGGCTGACGAAGCCCTTGCCGCTGCCGGCCACGGACTTGCCGGTCTCCGAGTCGCGCAGGGCGTAGGCGACCCAGACGTTCCCGTTCACGACCTCCACGTTGAACGGGTGGTAGTTGGCCGGGACCGTGCGGTCCCTGAACTGCGAGCGCGACAGCCTGATGCGACGGAAGTCCTCGTCGAAGGCGTGCAGGCGGCCGCCCGCGAAGTCCGCGGCGAGCAGGAACGCGCCGTCGTCGGTCTCGGCCATGGCCAGGCCCTTGTAGTCGGCGCCGCGGGTGAAGGCGCCGATGATCGCGTTCTTCGGGTCCACCTCGGCGTTCCAGCCGGTGATCGCGCCGCTGGGGCTGGAGAAGATGAAGGTGGCGGGCTTGCCCTTGACGGTGAAGCCCTCACCGCCGTTGAACACCTGCCCCGTCGGGGCGCCGCCGGGGATGGCGACCTCGGTCCGCTCCTTCTTGCCCTGGCCGGAGTAGACGGTGGCGGTGCCCGTCCCGGCGTTGGAGACCCACAGGGTCTTGCCCATGGCCAGCCCCCACGGGTTGACCAGCTTGGGATCGGTGACGGCCGCCTTCCCGCGGACATCGGACACCAGGCCGACGACGTCGAACCGGTTCTGCTTCGGTGTGGTGGCCTGCGCGGGAATGGTGAGGGTGGCTGCCGTCGAGACGGCGACAGCGCAGGCCGTGATGATGCGTAACCGCATCCGTGCCTCCTTGTTAGCGCTTGTGACGCGAGATACGCGAGATCCGGGATTCCGGTTCAGTACGGTCTCGAAGCAGGTTTTCGCGCTGTCTGAAGGGGAGTGAAGGGGAATGGACGCGTTGGGCATCGACATCGGCGGCTCCGGGATCAAGGGCGCGCCCGTCGACGTGCGGGCCGGCGAGCTGACCGCGGAGCGGCTGCGCATCCCCACCCCGCACCCCGCCGAGCCGGGTGCCGTCGCGGACGCGGTGGCGCGGATCGTCCGGCACTTCGACTGGACGGGCCCGGTCGGCGTGACGTTCCCCGGGGTGGTCGTGGACGGCGTGGTGAGGACCGCGGTCAACCTGAAAGGCTCGTGGGCGGGCGTGCACGCGGGCGAGCTGTTCGGGGGCGCGACCGTGCTCAACGACGCCGACGCCGCCGGCATGGCCGAGATGACGTACGGCAAGGGGCAGGGGCAGCCCGGCGTCGTGCTCATGCTGACGTTCGGCACCGGGATCGGCAGCGCGTTGTTCGCGGACGGCGTGCTCGTGCCCAACACCGAGCTGGGTCACCTGCAGTTGCACGGCACGGACGCCGAGCACCGGGCCTCCGACCGGGCGCGCGAGGAGCACGGCCTGGGCTGGCACAAGTGGGCAGAGCGGGTGGAGGAGTACCTCAGGCACGTCGAGATGCTGTTCACCCCCTCCCTGATCGTCATCGGCGGCGGCGTGAGCAAGAAGGCCGGCAAGTTCCTGCCGCACATCAGCCTCGACACGCCCGTCGTCCCGGCCGCCCTGCTGAACCAGGCGGGCATCATCGGCGCCGCCCGGGCGGCGGCCCAGGCCGGCGCGCACGCTGGGTGACGGACCGCCCACACCACGGGCCAAAACGTGACCATGACTCATGGCAACCGATCTCCGCTTAGGGGAGTCTCATCTATGACCGTGGTCGCCCACGATGCAACTCTGGGGAGAGTGGGCCGGTCGCGGGCGATCACGGTCAACGGAATTCGAGATGCGCGCGACGCGCCCGTCGGGCACGATGGGCCGTTGGCTCCCGGCACGCGGGGCCCGAATATCCTGAAAGCAGTATGGGAACTCCTGCGTTGTCCTCTCCGTCCTCCTCTCTCACAGAGCTTCAGGCCCGCCTGCCCGACCTGATGCCGCGCGACCAGCGGCGGCTGCGGCGCAGGCTCGACGGCGTGCGCCGGGTGCGCTCCCGCGAAGCGCGGGAGAAGATCGCCGCGGAGATCCTCGCCGACGTGGAACGTGCCGAGCGTCGCCTTCAGCGCCGCCGCGAGAGCGTGCCGGAGATCGGCTATCCGGAGGCGCTGCCCGTCTCCCAGCGCAGGGACGACATCCTCGAAGCCATCCGCGACAACCAGGTCGTCATCATCGCCGGTGAGACCGGGTCCGGCAAGACGACCCAGATCCCCAAGATCTGCCTGGAGCTGGGCCGGGGCGTGCGCGGCCTCATCGGCCACACCCAGCCGCGCCGCATCGCCGCCCGCACCGTCGCCGAGCGCGTCGCCGAGGAGCTCCACACCGAGCTGGGCGAGGTCGTCGGCTACAAGGTCCGCTTCACCGACCAGGCGAGCGACCGCACCCTCGTCAAGCTGATGACCGACGGCATCCTCCTCGCCGAGCTCCAGCACGACCGCATGCTGGAGCAGTACGACACGCTCATCATCGACGAGGCCCACGAGCGCAGCCTCAACATCGACTTCATCCTCGGCTACCTGAAGCAGCTGCTGCCCAAACGCCCCGACCTCAAGGTCATCATCACCAGCGCCACCATCGACCCCGAGCGGTTCTCGCGCCACTTCGGCGACGCGCCGATCATCGAGGTGTCCGGCCGCACCTACCCCGTCGAGGTCCGCTACCGCCCGCTGGGCGAGGACGACGACCAGACCCAGGGCATCGTCGAGGCCTGCCGCGAGCTGACCGGCGAGGGGCCCGGCGACATCCTCGTCTTCCTCAGCGGCGAGCGCGAGATCCGCGACGCCGCCGACGCCCTGGCCAAGGCCGACTTCCGCAACACCGAGATCCTGCCGCTCTACTCCCGGCTCAGCGCCGCCGAGCAGCACCGCGTCTTCCAGCGCCACACCGGCCGCCGCGTCGTCCTGGCCACCAACGTGGCCGAGACGTCGCTGACCGTGCCCGGCATCAAGTACGTCGTCGACCCCGGCTACGCCCGCCTGTCCCGCTACAGCCACCGCACCAAGGTGCAGCGCCTGCCCATCGAGGCGATCTCGCAGGCCAGCGCCAACCAGCGCAAGGGCCGCTGCGGCCGGACCTCCGACGGCGTCTGCGTCCGCCTCTACGAGGAGGACGACTTCCTCGCCAGGCCGGAGTTCACCGACCCGGAGATCCTGCGCACCAACCTGGCCTCGGTCATCCTCCAGATGACCTCGATCGGGCTGGGCGACATCGAGGCGTTCCCGTTCGTCGAGCCGCCCGACCGCCGCCAGGTCAAGGACGGCGTCAACCTGCTCCACGAGCTCGGCGCGTTCGACGCCCACGGCAAGCTCACCCCGATCGGCCGCAAGCTCGCCACCCTGCCCGTCGACCCCCGGCTCGGCCGCATGGTGCTGGAGGCGGAGAAGAACGGCTGCGTGCGCGAGGTCATGGTGATCGCCGCCGCGCTGTCCATCCAGGACCCGCGCGAGCGCCCCGCCGACAAGCAGCAGCAGGCCGACGAGAAGCACCGCCGCTTCGCCGACCCCGAGTCCGACTTCCTCACCTACCTCAACCTGTGGAACCACCTGCGCGACAAGCAGCAGGAGCTCTCCTCCAGCGCCTTCCGCCGCCTGTGCAAGTCCGAGTTCCTCAACTACCTGCGGGTACGCGAGTGGCAGGACATCTACAGCCAGATCCGCCAGTCGCTCGGCGCGCACCCCAACAGCAACCCGGCCGACCCCGAGCTGGTCCACAAGTCGCTCCTGGTCGGCCTGCTGTCGCACGTCGGCGTCAAGGACGTGATGGACCGCCAGCGCGCCTCCGACGGCCGCCGCCCCATCCAGGAGTACCTCGGCGCCCGCAACGCCCGCTTCGCCGTCTTCCCCGGCTCCGCGCTGGCCAAGAAGCAGCCCCAGTGGGTGATGTCCGCCGAGCTCGTGGAGACCTCCCGGCTGTGGGCCAGGGTCAACGCCAAGATCGAGCCCGACTGGGTGGAGCCGCTCGCGCAGCACCTCGTCAAGCGCACTTACTCGGAGCCCCACTGGGAGAAGAACCAAGGGGCGGTGATCGCGTACGAGAAGGTCACGCTGTACGGGGTGCCGCTGGTCGTCGGGCGCAAGGTCAACTACGGGCGCATCGATCCCGAGCTGTCGCGCGAGCTGTTCATCCGACACGCGCTCGTCGAGGGCGACTGGGACAGCCACCACAAGTTCCTCAAGGACAACCGGCGGCTGCTCGGCGAGGTCGAGGAGCTGGAGAACCGCGCCCGCCGCCGCGACATCCTCGTCGGCGACGAGGCCCTGTTCGACTTCTACGACCAGCGCCTGCCCGCCGACGTGGTCTCCGCCCGCCACTTCGACTCCTGGTGGAAGAAAGCCCGCGCCGACCAGCCCGACCTGCTCACCTTCTCGCCGGAGATGCTGGTCAACGAGGGCGCCGACGTCAGCGCCCGCGACTATCCCGACACCTGGCGGCAGCTCGGCCAGCGGATGAAGCTGACCTACCGGTTCGCGCCCGACCCGGACGATCAGCAGGGCGCCGACGGCGTCACCGTCCACGTGCCGCTGCACCTCCTCAACCAGGTGACCTCCGACGGCTTCGACTGGCAGATCCCCGGCCTGCGCGAGGAGCTCGTCACCGCGCTGATCAGGTCGCTGCCCAAGCAGCTGCGCCGCAACTTCGTGCCCGCCCCCGACTACGCCAGGCAGGTGCTGGCCAACGCCGAGCCGGGCGCCGAGCCGATGCTGGAGGCCGTCGAGCGCGAGCTGATGAGGCTGACCGGCGTGCGGGTGCCGCGCGACGCCTGGCAGCTCGACCAGGTTCCCGACCACCTGCGCATCACGTACCGGGTGATCGACGAGCGCAGGCGCGCCATCGCCGAGGACAAGGACCTCGCGGCGCTCAAGCGCCGCCTCGCCCCGCGCCTGCGCAAGACCCTCTCGGAGGCCGGCGACGGCCTCGAACGCACCGGGCTGCGCACGTGGAGCTTCGGCACCCTGCCGAAAGTGTTCGAGCAGGGCCGGATGAAGGGCTATCCGGCGCTGGCCGACGCCGGCGACTCGGTCTCGATCAAGATCTTCGAGACGGAGGCCGAGCAGCGCCGCTCCCACTGGGCCGGCACCCGCCGCCTGCTCCTGCTGAACGTCGCCAACCCCGCCAAGCCGCTGCTGTCGGGGCTGTCGAACCAAGCCAAGCTGGCCCTGTCACGCAGTCCGCACGGCGGCGCCGTGGCCCTCTTCGAGGACGTGGTCGACGCCGCGGCCGACAAGCTCATGCGCGACCTCGGCGGCCCCGTCTGGGACCCCGCCGCCTACGACCGCCTCTACCAGCACGTCCGCGCCGAGTTGTACGACACGGCGGCCGGCATCCTGGGCCGGGTGGAGCAGATCCTGACGGTGTGGCACGCCGCCGGGATCCAGCTCGACGCCATGCGCTCCAGCGCCTCCGCCGACGACGTCCGCGACCAGCTCGGCAGGCTCGTCTACCCGGGCTTCGTCACCGCCACCGGCCACGCCCGCCTGCCCGACGTGCTGCGCTACCTGCGCGCCGTCGACCGCCGGCTCACCAAGCTGCCGGAGGACCCGTGGCGTGACGAGGAGTGGATGGACCGCGTCCACAAGGTCGAGGACGACTACCACGACCTGCTGGAACGCCTGCCCCCTGGCCGGCGCGCGGACCCGGACGTGGCGGAGATCCGCTGGATGATCGAGGAACTGCGGGTCAGCTTCTTCGCCCAGACACTCGGCACCCCGACCCCGGTGTCGGAGAAGCGCATCGCCAAGGCGATGGACCGCCTCAGGCCTTGAAGATCGACGTGTCGAGCTCCAAGTCGATCGGCGCGGGCAGTCGCAAGGGCGTGCCGATGGGGACGGTGGCGCGGGCGAGATACCCGCTGTCGCCGATCTCGCTGTAGACGGTGACGGAGGGAGTCTTGGCGACGAGGTCGATCAGCAGGTAGATCGGGATGCCGCCGGTGGCGTAGAGGGGCGGCTTCTCCTCACGGTCCCTGATCGCGCTACCGGTCGAGACGACCTCGGCGACCATGATCAGCCCGGACGACCGCAGCTCGCGCTCGCCCCAGAGCGGGCAGTTGAGCGGTGCCAGCACGAAGTCCGGCTCCACAGGCTCACGTGGGCCTTCGACGCACACATCGACGTTTCCGACCCACGACTCCCATCCCCGCTCATCCATGAGAGGGGCCAGAGCTCGGTTGAGGCGCATGGCGGAGCGGCCATGGGCGGGGGTTCCGACAGGGCTCACGATGAGGTTTCCTTCGATGACGTCGGCCCGGAAACCGGGGAGTTCGGGGAGTGCGTCGAACAGCTCTCGCGCGGTCTCCGGCATCCGCTTCTCGCTGGTGGGGGCGAGCTTCGCGTACTCGTCGTGCCGGATCGCCATGGCAACCATCAGATCTGTCCCTCCGTACTCGAACGGGCACGCTCAGTATTCCACGAATCTGGGCGTCGGGGCGGGCTCGTACAGTGGAGGGAAAATTCCAGATGACGGATGGGTTTTGATGATCAAGGCTGTGGTGCTGGACGTCGGCGAGACCGTGATCGACGAGACGCGGATCTGGTCGCGGTGGGCCGACCGGCTCGGGGTGCCGAGGTTCGTGCTGATGGGCGTCCTCGGCGGGATGGCCGCGCTGGACCAGTCCTTCAGCGAGGGGTTCGAGCTGGTGCGGCCCGGGTTCGACGTCGAGGCCGAGATCGCGGCCTGGGAGCGTGACGAGCCTGACAGCCTGCGCAACCACTTCGACGCCGACGACCTCTACCCCGACGTGCGCGAGGCGCTCGGCGGGCTGCGGGAGGCGGGCTACCAGGTGATCCTGGCGGGCAACCAGCCGGTGCGGGCCTACGACGCGCTGGTCGCGATGGAGCTGCCCGTCGACTCGGTGCACACCTCCGACGGGTGGGGGGTGTCCAAGCCGGCGCCCGGGTTCTTCGCCAAGGTGGCCGCGGTCGCCGGGCGCGAGCCGGGGGAGATCCTCTACGTGGGGGACCGGCTCGACAACGACGTGCGCCCCGCCGCCGCGGCCGGGATGCGGACCGCCCTGCTGCGCCGCGGCCCGTGGGGCTACCTGCACGCGGCGCGGCCGGAGGCGCGCGAGGCCGCCGACGTGATCGCCGACGACCTGCACGCGCTGCTCCCGGCGCTGCGCCGCCTGGCCTGACCCGCCTTGCCGGTCGGGTTCAAGACGTGGTCCGCCTGGCCTGACCCGCCTTGCCGGTCGGGTTCAAGACGTGGTCCGCCTGGC
>NZ_JBFAPV010000005.1:0-349479 GCF_040676925.1 Nonomuraea sp. NPDC049486 | reverse complement strand
CGTCCGCCTGGCCTGACCCGCCTTGCCGGTCGGGTTCAAGACGTGGTCCGCCTGGCCTGACCCGCCTTGCCGGTCGGGTTCAAGACGTGGTCCGCCTGACCCGCCCCGCCGGCGGGTTAGGTGGTCTTGCGTACGGCTTCCTGCAGTTCTTCCTTGTCCATCTGGGAACGGCCGGGGATGTCCGCCTTCTGGGCCTGCTCGTACAGTTCGGCCTTGGTGGCGCCGCCGGCCGTCAGGGCCCGCAGCTCCTCGTCCCGGCGCTCCTCGAAGGCCTTGCCGAGCTCCCGCAGCCGCTTCTCGCCGGCCTGCTCGGCCAGTTGCGGGAGCAGTTCGCCCTCTTCCTCCTCGACGTGGTGGTTGACGGACTCGACGAGCTTGTCCAGCGTCCGGCGGAACTCGGGGGTGCCGGGCCGGGACCGCACCAGCTCGTCGAGGAGCACCTCGGCCTCCTTGTGCTCCTCCAGGCCGTGGTGCGCGTCGAGGTCCGGGTAGACCCGGTCCTCCTCGGCGCGGGCGTGCGCGATGAGCAGGGCGTGCAACTCGGTCACGGCCGCCTTGGGGTCGCCCTCCTCCTTCTTGAGCCGCTCGAAGAGCGCCTCGACCTTGCGGTGGTCATTCGTGATCAGGGTGATGACGTCGGTTGCCATGACGTCCGTGGCTACCCCTTCCCTCACCGCCCAATCGCCGCGCCGGTCAGCGCGCGCGGGTCCGTCGCACCGGCCAGCATCCCGTCCGGCAGGACGTCGATGAGGTGCGCGTGGCCGAACGCGCCGCCGGGCACCGGGGACACCCGATGGCCGAGCGCGGCCAGCCCGTCGCGCCAGCCGGTGCCGTCCTCCAGTTCCACCACCGCCCCCTCGGCGCGGCGCCAGGTGTCGAAGCCGGTGCCGCTGCCGAACCGCCAGCGCGGCGCCGCTATCGCCTCTCCCGGGCTCTGCCCGTACCGCAGCAGCCTGGTGATGATCTGGAGCAGGATCTGCGGCTGCGCGTCGCCGCCCATCGTGCCCGCGACCGAGCGGAGCGAGCCGTCGGGGCGGGTGATGAGCGCGGGCGTGAGCGTGTGCGGCGGCCGCCGCCCGGGGCCGTACTCGGCGGGGTGGCCCGGCTCCAGCGAGAAGCCGATGCCGCGGTTGTGCAGGTTGATGCCGGTACGGGGTTCGAACAGGAAGCTGCCGAAACCGGAGGCGTTCGACTGGATGAGGGAGACGGCGAGCCCGTCGCCGTCCACCGCGCAGAGGTACGTGGTGTCGCCGTCGGCGGCGGGCACCTTGAGGTCCCCGCGACCGGTCAGCGCCCGGCGGCGCTCGATCTCGGCGGGGGAGAGCAGGCCGGTGGCGTGCTCGTGCAGCAGCGCGTCGCGGTCGTGCGCGGCGGCGCGGGCGGACCGGGCCAGCGCGTGCGCCCAGGCGGCGTGCGCGGTCGAGGGCGGCAGCTCCAGCCCGTCCAGGATGCCCAGCGAGAGCAGCAGCAGGTAACCCTGGGAGTTGGGCGGGGCGGACCACACGTCGTGGCCGAACGCGCGCACCCGCAGGGGTTCCACCCAGTCGGCGTTGTCCCGCTCCAGGTCGGCCCGCGTGTACTCGCCTGACCCCAGCTCCAGCAGTCCCTCGCCGAACTCGCCCAGATAGAACCCGGCGCGCCCGCCTTCGGCCACCGCCTCCAGCGCGCGGGCCACGCCCGGCCTGCGGACCCGGTCCCCGGCGGCCCGGATCTCGGCGAGGTCGCCGGCGTCCGGCCGGTCCGCGATCTCCCGCGCCATCGGCGCCAGCAGCGGCGAGGCCGGGAAACCGTCGCGGGCCAGCCGTACGGCGGGCGCGAACACGTCGGCCAGCGGGAGCCGGCCGTACCGGGCGTGCAGCGCGAGCCAGCCGTCCACGCAGCCGGGCACCGGCACGGACCTGACGTCCAGCCGGTGCGGCATCCGCCGGTGCCCCTCCGCACGCAACCGCCCGGCGTCCGCACCGCTCCCGGCCCTGCCGGACGCGTTGAGCGCGTGAACCGGCCCGCGGTCCGCACCGGTCCCGGCCCTGCCGGACAGGTTGAGCGCGTGAACCGGCCCGCCGTCCGCACCGCCCCCGGACCTGCCGGACGCGTTGGGCGCGTGGACCGGCCCGCCGTCCGTCGGGTGGCCGTCTCGTACGGGACCAGGGCGCGGGCCGGATAACGCGGGGCCGTCGTGGACGAGGGCGAAGAGGTCGCCGCCGAGCCCGCACATGTGCGGGGAGGTGACGGCGAGCACGGCGTTGGCGGCGATGGCGGCGTCGGCGGCGGAACCGCCGCGGTCGAGCGCCGTCACCCCGGCGGCGGACGCGAGATGGTCGATGCTGCATACCATCCCAGAGGGGGCGTATCGGGTGTTTCGCACCCGTCGAGACTAGGCGTTCTCCATCGCCACACGCGCCGGAGCCGGGCCGGTGGCGGTCTTCCTGAACCGCGCCAGCGCGGCCGCCGCCAGCAGCGTCGCGACGACGCAGGAGACGCCGCCCACCTGCAGCGCCAGCCGGGGGCCGAAGGAGTCGCTCAGCCAGCCCAGCACCGGCCCGCCCAGCGCGCCCGACGCGGCGCCGGCCATGCCCAGCGCGGCCAGCACCCGCCCGCGCATGGCGTCCGGGCTGTCGAGCTGCGCCCGCGCCGAGACCGTGGTGTCGACCAGGATGGCGCCGGCCGCGATGGGCAGCATGAAGGCGGCGAAGGCGGCCAGCGACGGCATCAGGCCGCTCAGCGCCTGCAGCACGCTGATGGCGAACGCGGAGATCAGCAGCAGCCGGATCGTCAGCCGAGGCCGCGAGGCGGCGAGGAACCCGCCCACGACGGTCCCGGCGGCGAACACCGTGGACAGCAGCCCGTACCCGCCCGCGCCCGCTGCCAGCGGGCCCGCGCTCATCGCCGCCATGGTCACCTGGTAGTTGCGGCCCAGACTGCCCAGCACGATCGACAGCGCGAGCAGGACGAGCAGCCACGGGGTGCGCGCCACGTACCGCAGCCCCGCGAGCACCGCCCCTGGCCGGTGCTCCTCGGCGGCCAGCTCGTGGAACTCCGACGACCGCATGCGCATCACCGCGACGATCACCGCGAAGAACGTGAGCGCGTTCGCCGCGAACAGCACGGCGTTCCCGGTGAGGGGCAGCATCATCCCGGCCACCGACATGCCGAGGATGCGCCCGGCCGAGTTGATGATCGAGCCGAGCGCCATCGCGTTCGGCAGGTCCTCCCGGGGCACCACCTCCGCCCCGAACCGGCCGAGCGCCGGCCCGCCCAGGGCCGACACCACCCCGCCGGCCAGCGCCACCGCGTAGATCGGCAGCGGCGACCGCACCCCGGTCAGCGCGATCACGGCCAGCACGGCGGCGAGCGCGGCCTGCGCGAGCTGGGCGGCGACCACGACGGGGCGGGTCGGCAGCCGGTCCGCCAGCGCCCCTCCCCACATGCCGAGCAGCAGCGTGGGCAGCGCCTGCATGACCAGGCTGAGCCCCACGCTGGTGGCCGAGCCGGTGATCGTGAGGACGAGCCAGTTCACGCCCAGCACCTGCATCCAGGTGCCGGTGATGGAGACGAGGTCCGCCCCTGCCCACAACCTGTAGTTGTGATGACGCAGGGCACGGAAAGTAGAGGCGGTGAGCGACAAGACTTGTCCCGGATTTGACGGTGCGGCCGAGGGGGGAACACGCCGCTCCGAAAGCTGGATTCCGGAATGACCGAAATGTGTGCTATTTCACCCCGTGGAAAGGTTTAGCCCTGCTGCATCAGGACCTGCCCGGCGGGGAACCGCTTCTCGGCGCCGAGCCCGAGCAGCGCCTGCGCTCCGGGTAGGGCAGGTAGGCATAGTGGTAATCCGTGGCCTGGCTGGTCAGGCAGGGTACACGCGGCCGCTGATGATCGTGGCCAGGCAGGCGGGGCCGTGCATCAGGGCGGAGTACGGATAGCGCCCGCGGGCCTCGAACACCGCGAAGCTGGCCCGGCCGCCGTGATGCAGGCGGCCGAGGCCGCCGGGCCCGCCCGCCATGCCGAGGGCCCTGGCGCCGCCGAGCGTGGCGGCCTCCACCAGCGCGCGGTCCAGCCCGCGCGGACGCAGCCCCAGCTCCCGCACCCGCGCCCGGACGGCCGCCGCGCACGCCAGCACGTCCCCGTGCGCCGGCGCGGTGCCGATGGCGAGCGGGATGCCCTCCTCGACCAGCGCCGGCCACTCGTCGACGCCCGGCCCGGGGCGCAGCGCCACCGTCGTGCCCCGCAGCTTGAGCAGCTTGCGCTCGCCCGGGTCCAGCGGCCGGGCGCACGCCGCGTGGCAGTGCGGCCCGAGCACGCCCGCCTCGTCCAGCCCGGCGAGGGAATGGCGGTCCAGGTCGACCAGCAGCCGCAGGCCGAACGTCCTGGCCAGCAGGGCCACGTCCTCCAGCACGTGCGGGTCGCGCGTGTGCGGGGCGATGCCGACGGGCCGGTCCATCTCGCGGATGGCCGTGATGAGCGCGTCGCGCCGGCTCTCCTCCCACTCCCGCTCCGACTCGCAGGTCACGGGCACGTACGCGACGCTCGCGGCCGGCCCTGGAGCGGCGGCGGGGTCGCCCAGCTCGGCCGCGCGGGCCACCACCCCCGGCCCGGGGGCGCCGCCCGACGCGTACGCGTCCACCAGCCCGGCGACGATCGTCCCGCGCCAGTGGTGCTCCTCGGTGACGCGGTAGCGGCCCAGCAGCTCGTCGCGCGGCCCGACGCGCAGCACCCGCTCGCCACGCACGGCGACGGCTCCGTTCCTGATCGGCTCGGTGGCGATGGGCAGGACCAGCGTCGCGGAATGGAGGACCACGGGTCTGGACACACGGGGGTTCAGAGCCGGACGCGCGCGCTTCACGACCCCCATCGATACTCCCGTGGCAAATATCCCTTTTATGCATTAAACGTGAGCGCGCGTGCACACCGCAATCATCCGATCCCGTCACGCGGCCGGTAGCGGCCTGACAGACGGGCCAGCTTGAGGCTCAGGTGCAGCGCCAGCCGCTCTCCGCCGTCCTTCAGGTCGGTACGGGCCAGCTCCTCGACGCGCCGCAGCCGGTAGTACAGCGAGGTCCGGTGCAGCCGCAGCGCACGCGAGGTGGCGACGGCGCTGCCCGCCAGGTCCAGATAGGTCTCCAGCGTCTCCAGCAGCGGCAGGTGCTGCGTGTCGCCCAGCAGGGGCTCCAGCCCGGGATGCAGCTCGGAGTCGGGCAGCCGGGTGAGCATCCGGTAGACGCCCAGCCGCTCCCACAGCGCGGAACGGCCGAGGCCCGGCACCCGCGCGGCCACGTCCGCCGCGTGCCGCGCCTCGGCGTAGGACCCGGCCGCCTCGGCCAGCGCCGGCCTCGGGCGGCCGATGCCGACCACGACCGGCACCGACATGGCCGCGTGCACCTCGTCGGCGGCGATCGGCGGGCCGGCCACGAGCAGCGCCGCGTGGTCGTAGCGGACCAGATGCAGCGGGTGGTGCCCGCTCAGCCGCCGCCGCAGCGCCAGCAGCCCCTGCTCCAGCGCCAGGCGCAGCGCGTCGTCCGGCTCGCCCGCCGGCGGTCTGGCCACCAGCACGGTCACCGGCTGCGCCTGCGGGAACGCGCCCGCCTCGATGAGCTGGAGCGCCGCCTCCCGCTCGCCCATGAGCAGCCCGCTGACCGCCTCCAGTTCCCGGTGCGAGGCCAGGCCGGTGGCCAGGCTCTCGTGGAACAGCGCCAGGGCCAGCGCCGGAGCGGCCGCGGCGGCCTCGGCCACCTGAGGGCCCGACATGGCCGGCGCCGTGTCGATGAACCACAGGAATCCCAGCAGCGCCGCCTCGTGCCGTACCGGGACGCACCACCGCGGCAGCAGCCCGAGCTGCGGCGCGCCCGGCGTGCGCAGCGGGTCCTGCGCGTCGTGCACCCCCGCGGCGCGCAGGAACTGGCGGACCTCCGGCGTGGTGCGGCGGCGCAGGATGGAGTCGCGGCGGATGTCGTCCATGGCGCCGTTCTGCTCGCTGTAGGCGATGACCCGCTGCAGCCGGTCCTCCAGCAGGAGCGGGCGGCCGAGCCGGGCCGCGAGGTCGTCGACGATCCGCTGAAGATCCGCCACGGGCGCCCCTTGATCAGGACTTTTCATCATTTGTTGGAAGCGCTGCTACAGGTCTTCCCTACAACTGAACGGTGATCTCGGTCAATATGCTCTATACCGTCGAGCCGTGATTGTCCCGAAGAAACTGCTGGGAGCCGTGCTGTCAGCCATCGTGCTGATCCCGGTGAGCCTGATGGCGACTCCCGCTTCCGCAGCACCCCCCGCAGACGACCCCGAGCATCCCTGGCGGCTCGACCACTGGCCCCAGACCCAGCCCTGGCAGCGTGACGCGCCCGCGGAGAACCCCAGCGCCCTGCGCGGCCGGCCTTCGGCGGGCTTCGAGCCGATCGACCCGCAGAACTGGGAGAACCCGGACCACATGACGTGGGCCGACTACAAGAAGATCCCCGGCACCAACTGGAACGACCCCTCCGCCGAGGGCTCCGTGCGCACCTTCAAGGGCGCGCTGGTGCTGCTGGACTACCCCAACCAGCCGTTCGTGGTCACCCAGCCCCAGGGCTCGACCATCTTCGGCAACCCCAGCGCCCAGGCCCACGACGTGCCCCGCGACCAGGTCGCCAAGTTCTACCAGGACTTCCTCAACACCCCGAACGACCTCAACAAGGGCCACACCATCCACGAGTACTGGATGGAGGACTCCGGCGGGCGTTACGGCGTCGATCTGACCGGGTTCGGCCCGTACACGATGCCCGGCAAGGACCACGAGTACGCGCTGGAGTACCAGCGGGACGCCTGCCCCGCCGGCGACACCTGCAACCGCAACCTGCGCACCGACGGCAACGCCGCCTGGCTCGCCGACGTCGGCCAGGAGGTGGCCGACCAGTTCGACTTCGTCTTCTACGTGAGCGCCGGCCAGGACGAGTCGTCCACCTGGCAGGAGTTCGGCATGATGAAGTTCCCCACGAAGGAGGACGTGCCCGACGCGTGGGGCCCCGAGAACGACCCCGCCCTGCCCAACTGGTCCAGGACCCGCTACGTCGAGTGGACCTCCTGGCAGGCGGGCTCCACGTTCTGGCCCAACGCCCGCTTCGGCATCGACTCGGTGCAGGCCGAGAGCTCGGGCATGGCGGTCTACGCCCACGAGCTGAGCCACATCATGGGCATCGCCGACAACTACAACAACCCGTACGGGGTGCCGCCGCGGCGCGCGTACACCGGCATCTGGGAGATGCTCAGCCGGGGCAGCTTCAACGGGCCCGGCGGCCCGCACTCCCGCTGGCTGATCCCGCCCACCGCGGGCGCGTCCATGGGCGCGCAGCACATGCTCCGCAACAAGATCAAGCTGGAGATGGTGGACGAGCGGAACGTGCTGCGCCTGTCCCGTGAGGCGCTGGACGAGTCCGGCCTCGTCACGGCCAAGGTGACCGCCCGCGCCGTCCAGCCGGGCGACAAGGGCCTGTCCGGGATCAACATCGCCTTCGACACCGGTGACAAGAGCCCCGCCTGCGACCCCGGCACCGACCCGATGTGCGACGGCGGCGGCTACGACAACTACACGGTCGAGGTCGTCGACCGGATGGGCAGCGACTCGTTCACCCCCGACTCCGGCGTGCTCCTGGCCAAGACCAAGAACGCCGACCGGGCACCGTTCGAGTGGGTGATCGACGCCAACCCGCAGGACATCGGCATGACCGACTACGTGATGCCCGACGGCACCGAGGTGCCGATCACGATCGGCGACTACCGTCAGCTGTCCGACGCGCTCTTCCACGCCGGCACCGACTCCGGCAGCGAGTACGAGTACGTCGACGAGGCCAACCGGCTGCACTTCTACATCACCGACGTGCACCGCGACCGCAAGGGCATCCTGTCCTACACCGTGGCGATCCGCTCCCTCGACGGCGCGGGCCCGCAGCGGCGCGGCGTGCGGCTGCTGCCCGGCGCCGGCGTCCCGTCCGGCAAGAACCTGTCCACCTGCAGATTCCCGCTGTTCAACACCGGCAGGTCGGCCCCCGCCCAGGGGCAGCACCCCGAGGACGTCAGCGCCTACCTGAAGTCCGACGTCTACCGCCTCACCGCGGAGGTCTCGGGCAAGGGCTGGACCGCTCAGACGCCCAACGCGCTGGCCACCGTCGAGTTCGGCGGGCACGACACCGTGACCGTCAACGCCGTCCGCGGCTCCGGCGGCGACCGGCTGGCCCGGGTCAAGCTCACCGCCACCTCGGAGAGCGACCCGGCCAAGTCCGCGACCGCCACGTGTCTCGTGGTGGGCGTCTGAATGAACGATGGGGTACGGCTGGCGCGAGCCGTGCCCCATCGGTTTGAATCCGATCATGACAGGTGACCTGCCTGACAAACCGCGACCGCGGCGGTTAAGAAAGATCGGGGTGGCCGCGCCGGTCGCCGCGGGCTTCGCCGCCGCCGCGGCCAGCATCTTCGCGGCCGCCCTGGAGTGGGAGATCCCGCCGGTGGCCAAGGTGGGCGTCACGGCGGCGGCCGCCCTCCTGGTGGGCGTGGCCACCTGGGCCACCACCGAGGTGCGGCCCCGCCGCGTGACACCGGCCGAGCCCGCCTCCAGGGCGCCCGAGCAGTGGCCGCCCGTGCCGGAGCACTTCACCGGCCGCGCCGACGCGCTGGCCGAGCTGCGCGAGGTGTTCGCCGCCCGCAGGAAGGCCGCGGCCCCCGCACCGGCGCTGGTGGTCTCCGTGTACGGCAGGGGCGGCGTCGGCAAGTCATCCCTGATCACCCGGTTCGGCCAGGAGGTCGCCGGATCGTTCCCCGACGGCCGCCTCTACGCCGACCTGCGCGGCGGCGTCGACTCCCCGGTACGGCCCGAGGAGGTGCTGATCGGATTCCTGCGCGCGCTCGGGGTCCGGCTGGCCATCGACCCCGGCGGGCTGGAGGAGCTGCGCAAACTCTGGCTGACCTGGACCAAGGACCGCAGGATCCTCATCGGCCTGGACAACGCGCACAGCGCCGATCAGGTCAAGGCGCTGATCCCGGCCGAACGCGGCTGCGCCGTGCTGGTCACCTCCCGCCAGCCGCTGTTCCTCGGCGGCACCCACGACACCCGGCTCGGCCCGTTCAGCGAGGCGCACGGCGTCGAACTGCTGGCCAGGCTGGCCGGCGGCGAGCGGGTCTTCGAGGACCTGGAGTCCGCCAAGGAGATCGTGCGGCTCTGCGACTACCTGCCGCTGGCCATCGGTATCTGCGGCGGCCGCCTGGCCACCCGCGAGCAGTGGACGCTGCGGCAGATGGCCGACCGGCTGGCCGACGAGCGCCGCCGCCTGGACCAGCTGGAGCTGGCGCCCACGGTGGACAAGAGCGTGCGGGCCTCGGTGCAGCTCAGCTACGACGACTGCACCGGCATGCAGCGGCGGCTGCTGCGGCTGCTCAGCGCCCTCAGCTCGGCGCCCGACGTGCCCGGCTGGGTGGCGGGCGAGCTGCTCGACATCTCCACCCTGGACGGCGCCGACCAGCTGGAGGCGCTGATCGACGCCCAGCTCGCCGAGTGCTCCGGCACCGACCTGACCGGCTCGATGCGCTACCGGCTGCACGACCTGGTCGCCCTGTTCGCCGCCGAGCCGGCGGGCGACGACGACCCGGCCAGGCGCGGCGACGCCGTCGAGCGCGTCCTGCACGGCTACCGCCGCCGCGCCGAGGAGGCGGCGCAGAACCGCTGGCCGCAGGACTGGAGCAAGGGCGGCCGCCGCTCCACCGCCGAAGGCCAGATCCACGCGGGCGACTGGCTGAACGCCGAGCGGCTCACGTTCATGGCGATGATCGGCATCGCCAGGCGGCTGGAGCTGTGGGAGCTGACGTGGGGGCTGTCGCGGGCGTTCTGCTCGCTGTGCCACTCGCTGCGCGCCTACTGGGCCGACTGGGCGGAGGCCGCCGACATCGGCTGCGAGGCCGCCGAACGGGCCGGCGACCGGCGCGCGCGGGCCATCGCCGCGCTGGACCGCGCCGCCGTCTGGGGCGGGCAGGGCGGCCAGGAGCGCGGCCGGGCGGACGCCGAGCAGGCGCTGGAGGCGTTCACCGAACTGGGCGAGACGTGGTGGGCGGCCAGGGCGCTGCGCACCATCGGCATGACGCTGTTCAGCGACGGCCACCTCGACCGGGCCCAGGAGTTCCTGGTCGCCGCCATCACCGCGTTCAAGGGCGTCGAGGACTTCTGGTGGATGGCGCGTACGCAACGCAACCTCGCCGAGATGCGGCTGGCGGAACGGCGCCCCGAGGAGGCCAGGGAGCTGCTGGAGGACGCGCTGGAGGTGTTCGAGCGCGAGGGCAACCGCTACTCCGAGGCGCAGACGCTGCGCGTGTACGGCGAGGTGCTCGCCGCCCAGGCCCGCGGCCTGCACCGGGCGGGAGACCAGCGGGCGGCCGTCGAGACCTTCACCAAGGCCGGCTACAGCCTGGACCGGGCGGCCGAGATGTTCCGGCGGCGCGGCGAGCTGTGGGAGGAGGCCCGCTGCCTGCGCGCCGCCGGCGAGGTCGGCGACCCGTCCAGCGGCCTGCGCGAGCTGGAGGTGGCCCGCCGGGCGGGGGAGATCCTGGAGGCGCTCGGCGACTCCTGGGGCGTCGCCCGCTCGGCCCTGTCGGTCGGCCGGGTGCTCGGCAGGCTGCGCCGCGTGGCGGAGGCCGAGCGCGAGCTGCGCCGCGCCGTCGACGCCTTCGAACGGCTGGGCGACCGCTGGTGGATGGCGCGCGGCCTGCAGTACATCGGCGAGGCGCACCTGGACGCGGGCGCCGGGAGCGCCGCCGGGCCGCCGCTGCGCCAGGCCAGGGACATCTACCGCAGCCTGGGCAACGAGGCCGGCGTGCGCCGCACGCTGGAGCTGCTCAAGGCCGCGGAGGCCTGAGCAGCTCGCCCGCCGCCTGCCTGGCCTGGTGGATGCTCTCCTCGAACAGCTTGCGCGCGTGTGCGGCCTGGTCGGTCAGCTCCCGCAGGTGCGCGCGCGCCATGTCGTCGCGCACCGTGTCGGCGATCAGCTCCTGGTAGTCGGGCGTGCGCGCGGCCAGCGCCTCCAGCCGCCGGTGCGCGTGGAACACCCGGTCGGCCTTCACCACCTGCTTGGCGTACTGCTCCAGGTTGCGCACCCGCTTCGACAACGACGTCCAGGCCGCGTCCAGCGCGGTGCTGTACGGCTTGAACGCGTCCTTCAGCCCCGTGGGCAGCTCGCGGGGGACCAGCTTGCCGTGCTCGGCGTGCATGGCCGACAGCTTGCGCAGCCGTTGCGCGATCTGCCAGACCTCCTCCGGCAGCGTCACCCGGTTGTCGATGGTGTCGATCAGCCCTTCCCTGTGCACCTGCGACCCGAGGATCGCCTCGGCCGCCCGCTGGGCGCGCCGCAGCAGCACCTGGCAGGGGTAGTCGAGGTCCTCGGGGAGGATGTAGTAGTTGGCGTACTCGTAGGCCAGGGCGAGCCTGCGGCGGGTCGCCCTGTTGTACGACCCGACGGAGAGCCAGCGGATCAGTCCGAAGAGGCCGGCGCCGACGGCCGCCGTGATGACCGCGCCGGTCCCCGTCACCATCCACAGCAGCAACAGGAAACCGGGCAGGACGAACAGCCAGGTGAGGTTGCGAGGTGCCATCCGCCAGCCGGACCTGGCCAGTCTGAGCACGTGCGGGCTCGACCGGAGCTCGACGGAGACGTCCGGGGGCAGCGATGGATCGATCACCAGCCGAGGGGGCAGAGCACGTGGATCCATACGTTCATGCTGCGTTATGAACCGCGAATCCGCTCATGTTTGCGGGACATATAGGGTCGGCGGGGTGAACGTGATGAGCAGATGGATCGATCTCGACGGCGCCGTCAACGTCCGTGACCTGGGCGGGATTCCGACGCGTGACGGCGGCGTCACACAGTTCGGCCGCATCCTGCGGTCGGACAACCTCCAGGGACTGACCCCCGCCGACGTCTCCCGGCTGGTCGGCGAACTCAAGCTGCGGCACGTGGTCGACCTGCGCTCGACCCCCGAGGTGACGCTGGAGGGCCCGGGGCCGCTGGCCGAGGTGCCCGAGGTGACCCATCACCACCTGACGCTCTTCCCCGAGGGCGGGCGGCGCACCGACGTCGAGGCCGACACCATCGAGGCCGACCGGGTGCTGCCCTGGCACGAGCGCCAGGGCGACGTGGAGCTGCGCGTCACCGGCTTCTACTACGGCTACCTGCGCGACCGGCCCGACGCGGTGGTGCGGGCGCTGCGCACGATGGCGCGCGACGACGGCGCGGCCGTGGTGCACTGCGCCGCGGGCAAGGACCGCACCGGCGTGCTGTGCGCGCTCGCGCTGGAGGTGGCCGGCGCCACCCGCGAGGCCATCGTGGCCGACTACGCGGCCACGGGGGAGCGGCTGGAGCTGATCCTGCGCCGCCTGCGCGGCAGCTCCACCTACCGCGACGACCTCGACTCGCGCCCGGCCGACGACCACATGCCGCGCCCGCGCTACATCGAGCAGTTCCTGAGCGTGCTGGACGAGAGGTTCGGCGGCCCGCTCGGCTGGCTGGCGCGGCAGGGCTGGACCGACGACGACAGCCAGGCGATGTACGACCGCCTGCGCGGCTAGCCCACCCGCACCACGGTCCGCTCGCCGGCCGACCGGCGGGCCGCCTCGATCACGGCCAGCGCCTCCACGGCGCTCTCGGGAGTCACCGGAGGCGGCCCGCCGGTGCGCAGCGCGGACTCCACCTCGCGGTAGAAGTCGAGGTAGGCGCCCGGTTCGGTGGGCACCTCGCGCAGGTCGTCGCCGGCTCCCGCCACGCCCCAGCGGTCCGCGTCCTCCTCGCCGAACCCCGCCGCGGCCGGCGACCGTCCTTCGCGCAGCCGTTCCTCCTGCACGTCGAGCCCGTACTTCAGGTAGGCGCCCGACGAGCCGAGCACGCGGAAGCGCGGCCCCAGGCTCGGGGTCACCGCGCTGACCCACAGGTGGGAGCGCGCCCCGCCCGCGTGCGTCAGCGCGACGAACGTGTCGTCGTCGGCCGCCACACCCGCGCGCCGCACGTCGCTCTCGCAGTAGACGTGGGTGACCGGGCCGAGCAGCTGGAGCGCCTGGTCGACCAGGTGGCTGCCCAGGTCGTAGAGGAGCCCGGCGGCGTCGCCGGGGCCGCCGGTCTCGCGCCAGCCGCCCTTGGGCGACGGCCGCCAGCGCTCGAAGCGCGACTCCAGCCGCCGCACCTCGCCCAGCGCGCCCTCCGCGACCAGCCTGCGCACGGTGCGGAAGTCGCCGTCCCAGCGCCGGTTCTGGAAGACGGTCAGCATCAGGCCCTTCGCGGCGGCCAGCCGGGTGACGGCGCGGGCCTCCTCCGCGGTGCGCGCGAACGGCTTGTCGACCACCACCGCCCTGCCATGGTCGAGGGCCTCGGCCGCCAGGCTCGCGTGCGTCCGGTTGGGCGAGGCGACCACCACCAGGTCGCACCGGCCCCACAGCGCCGCGGCCTCGGAGACGGGCTCGGCGCCGTAGCGGGCGGACACCTCGTCGCGGCGGGCCGGATCGCGCGTCACCACGGCCGTCAGCCGCAGCCCGGGCGTGGCCTCGATCAGCGGCGCGTGGAAGACCGCCCCCGCCGTGCCGTAACCGATCAGCCCGACCTGGATCTCGTCCATCGCCCCAGGCTACCCGGGGTGATCAATCGTCGTCGCGCTCCGCCAGGAACCGCTCGAACTGCGCCGCCAGCTCGTCGCCGGTCGGCATCGGGATGGACTCGGCGATCAGGTTCTCGCGCTCCTCGCCGGCCGCGAACGCGTCGTACTGCTGCTCCAGCCCGCTGATCGCGCTGGACAGCTCCGCCGAGGAGCTGATCTGCTCCTCGATCTCCACGGTCGTGCGCTCCGCGGCCTCGCGCAGGGCGTCGAGCGGGAACATCAGCCCGGTGTTCCTGGTGACCGCCTCCAGCGCGGCGACCGCGGCCGTCGGGTACTCGGCCTGCGACAGGTAGTGGGGCACGTGCACGGCGAAGCCGATCGCGTCACGCCCCTCCGCGCCGAGCCGGAACTCCATCAGGGCGGCCACGCTGCCCGGCACCTGCACCCGGCCGAACGTGCTCGGCTTGCCGCTCATCAGCTCCGGCCGGCTGGCGTGCATGGTGAGGCCCAGCGGGCGGGTGTGCGGCACGGCCATCGGGATGCCGTGCATGGTCACCATCTTGCTCACCCCGAACCGGCCGGCGAGCGTGCCGACGGCCCGGATGAACAGCTCCCACGCGCGGTCCGGCTCGGGGCCGGTCATCAGCAGGAAGGGGGTGCCCGTCGCGTCCTTCACGCTGTAGACGACCAGCTCCGGCGTCTCGACCTCCACCCACCTGTCGGTGTCGAACACCATGATCGGCCGCCTGGACCGGTAGTCGAGCAGCCGGTCCACGTCGAACGTCGCGACGACCCGGTGCTCCAGCTCGTCCAGCACGTGGCGCAGCGCGAGCCGTCCGGCGGCCCCGGCGTCGACGAAGCCGTCGAAGTGATACAGCAACACCGGATCGGTCAGCTCGGGGAGGTCCTCGGCGAGCCTGTATAGATCCGTCGGGTCGAACACGTTGGACAGCCTTTCCCTAGGTACTCACATCCAGAACCCACGGCGAGCCGGAACGATTCCGTGCAGGGCACCCTATCGAGACACAACGGGATACAGGGACGGGGACCCGGAGCCCGAAGAGTCCGCCACCAGGCTGTTCGACCCCGCCAGTTCCGGTGGCATGGAGGGCCTGAGCAACGGAGGGGGCGAATGGTTCACAGTATGAAATAACCTGCAAATGCATGATGGTAGCCGAGTGTGGCCTTTCGGACACTCTCTCGTCATGCTGGGTGGGTGGCTACTTCTGCGCACTCCTTTGGTAGGCGACCACTCCGCATCCCTCCGCTCCCGTGCCCCTTCCCCAACGAGATCAACGAGCACGCGGCCGAGGTCGACGCCGAGAGCCATCTGTGGCTGGCCGCCTCGTCCATGCTCGACGGAACCGGCGCGATCGAGCACTTCCGCCGCTCCAAGATCGGCATGCTCGCGGCGCGGACGAACCCGCCCGTGCCCCGCGAGAGCCTCAGACTGATCAACGATTGGTACAACTGGCTGTTCGCCTTCGACGACGCGTTCTGCGAAGGGGAGCTGATGGGCCACCGGCCCTCCGCCTTGGCCCGCGCCCTGCCGCCCCTGTTCGACGTCCTCGACAGACGCAGGGAACCGGCCCCCGGCGACCCCTTCGGCGTCACCCTGCGCGAGTTGCTCGACCGCATCGCCGAGCTGGGCACCCCCGCCCAGGTCGACCGGTGGCGGACGACCGTGAAGGAGTATCTCTTCGCCCAGATCTGGGAGGCCGCCAACCGCGAGGCCGACCTCATCCCCACCCCCGAGGACTACGTCCTCATGCGGCGCATCACCGGCGCCACGTTCACCTGCTTCGCCCTCATCGACGTCGGCGGCGGCTACCGCCTCGAAGCCGAGGAGTGGCACCACCCCGACGTGCGCGCCCTGTCCGACCTCGCCTGCGACCTCATCGGCTGGGACAACGACCTGCTCTCGTACGCCAAGGAACGCGGCAACGACAAGGCCCGGCACAACCTGGTCACCGTGCTGGCCACCCACCGGGCGCTGACCCTCCAGGAGGCGCTGCACGAGGTCTCCAGGATGCACAACGCCGCCATCGACGCCTTCGTCGAGCGGCGCGCCCGCCTCGACACCTGGGCGCCGCTGCCGGTCCGCAAGTACGTGCTGGGCCTCGAACACTGGGTACGCGGCCACATCGAGTTCTCGCTGGGCAGCGCGCGCTACGTGCACGCCTGGCCGACCGGCACCCGCTGGCCGCAGGCCGTCTGATCCGGTCCCCCCACGCCGTGCCGGTCCCGGGCACGGCGTTCACCGTCTCAGCCGGTGGAGTCCTCCGGGGCGTCCAGGTCGCCGAGCGCGAGCGCGGACGCCTCGTCGAGGTCCAGCCTGCCGCCCTCCTCGAACGCCGCCCAGTAGGCCTTCTCGCCCAGCGACTTCTGGCACTCCTTGACGCACTGGTCGTGGTCGGTGGTGAGGAACGGGGCGCCCAGCATGGGCAGCCCGGCCGTCTTCCAGTTCTGATGGAGCGCGCCGAGCAGCACCGCGGCCACCCGGTCCTGGTCGCGCGCCACGCAGATGCGCGCCGTGGTCTCCAGCGCCAGGAGGGTGCCGAGCGTGTCGTGGAAGTGGCGCTTGACCCGCAGCCCTTCCCGGGCGCTGTGCAGCGCCTCGTCGGGACGGCCGGTGGCCAGCTTGGTCAGCGACATCGCCCACTGCGCGTACGAGCCGACCCACAGCTCGCCCCGCTCACGGCACACCTGCAGGCAGTCCTGCAGCAGCGACTCGGCCTCGTAGACCTCGCCCTGGGCCGACAGCACCAGCGACAGCTCGACGATGGCGGGCAGCAGGCCCGGGTTCAGCTCCTTGTTGTCGGTGTTGAACTCGATCGCCACGCCCAGCAGCGCGCTCGCCTTCTGCAGGTCGCCCTGGAGCAGCGCGGCCGTGCCCTGCATCTTGGAGGCCAGGATGACCGCCCGCGAGTCGCCCACCCTGACCGCCTCGGTGCTGCACGCCTCGGCCGCCTCCAGCGCGCCCACGCTGTCGCCCTGGGCGCTGCGCACGTACGACAGCACCCACAGCGCCTTGCAGCGCTCCTTGCTCACGCCGGGGTTGGCCTCCAGCGCCCGCTCCAGGTAGAGCCGGCCCTCACGGACGAAGCCGCAGCACACCCACATGAACCAGAGCGACGACAGCAGGGTCAGCGCCATGAGCGTCTCGCCGGGGGTGCGCAGCGCGTGCTCCAGCGCGAGCCGTACGTTGTCGTGCTCCTGCCGCATCCGGATGAACCAGTAGATCTGCCGCGGCCCCGACCAGGCGTCCTCGCTGCGGGTGGCCAGCGACAGGTAGTACTGCAGATGCTTGTGGCGCATGACCTGGGTCTGGCCGAGCTTGTCCAGCCACTCCTCGCCGTACTCCGCCAGCGTGTCGATCAGCTTGTAGCGGACCCCGGCGTGGTTGCTGCGGATGAGCAGGATCGACTTCTCCACCAGCCCGGTCACCAGGTCGGTGATGTCCTCCGACGGCAGCCGCTCGTCGGAGCACACGAACCGGGCCGCGTCGAGCTCGAAGTCGCCGGCGAACACCGACAGCCGCGCCCACAGCAGCCGCTCGGCGGGCTCGCACAGCTCGTGGCTCCACCCGATGGCCGCCCGCAGCGTCTGGTGGCGCGGCAGGGCCGTGCGGCTGGCCCCGGCCAGCAGGCTGAACCGGTCGGCCAGCAGGCCCAGGATCTGCTCCACCGACAGCGCGCGCAGCCGCACCGCGGCCAGCTCGATCGCGAGCGGGATGCCGTCGAGCCGGCGGCACAGCTCGGCCACCGCGTTGATGTTGTCCTCGTCGAGCATGAAGTCGGGCTGGACGGCCACCGCCCGGGCCGTGAACAGCTGCACCGACTCGTTGGTGAAGAGGTTCTCCATCGGGTCGTCGTCGGGCACCTGCAGCGGCGGCACCGGCACCACCTGCTCGTAGGGCAGGTGGAGCGACTGGCGGCTGGTGGCCAGCACCTTCAGGTTGGGCGCCGCCTCCAGCAGCTCGTGCACCAGCTCGGCGCAGCCCTCCACGAGGTGCTCGCAGGTGTCGATGATGAGCAGCATGTCGCGGTCGCCGACCCACTCCGAGAGCGTCTCGGACTCGGCGCGCGAGGACTGGTCGGCGATGCCGAGCGCGGAGGCGATCGTGTGGCGGACCATGCCCGCGTCCTGAAGCCGGGCCAGGTCGGCGAACCACACGCCGTCGGGGTAAAGACCGCGGACCTGGTGCGCCAGCCGCAGCACGGTGCGGGACTTGCCGACTCCGCCGATGCCCGTGACGGTGACCAGGCGCGACTCACCGAGGTGTCGCTTGAGGTTGGCGAGGAGGCGGGTCCGCCCCACGAAGCTCGTCAGCTCCGCCGGTAGATTGCCGTCTCGCCGCCATCCTGTCGGGGTGGCCATCAACGACCTCACGGGGGATAGGCGACAACCTGCCCTCGCATCGTACCGCCGCTCCCGCGGGGTGTCCCGGCACCGGATTCCGGCCCGGGAGGGGGTTTGTAGCACCGAGTAGCATGATTGCCGTGCAGGATTTTCTCCCGGAGCAGACCTCCGACGACACCGACCTCGGCTGGGGCGACTGGCGCGACGACGACCCCGACGCCTTCTACCTCGACAACCGCCCCCCTCACTGGGGATAGTCCCGGAGCTCGCCGCGGGTGGCGAAGGCGTCGGTCAGCTTCAGCATGCCGCGCAGCAGCAGCCGCTGCTTGAAGACCTGGTTGCGCAGCGCGATGCGCGCCCGCGTCGGCGGGGCCAGGAACGGCCCCGCGTTGCCCTTCATGGCGGCCTTCGCGTAGGGGCGCATCACCTCCTCGTACTCCGCGAACGCGGCCCGGTGGTCCCCGCCCGCCGCGGCCAGCTCGCCCGCCAGCGTGTACGCGCCCAGCACGGCCAGCCCGGAGCCGAAGCCGCCCAGCGTGTTGCCGTAGGCGGCGTCGCCCAGCAGCACCACCCGGCCGCGCGCGTAACGGCCGAGTTCCGTCCGGCTGATCGCGTCCACGTACACGTCGTCCACGGCGGCGATCTCCCGCAGCACCTCCGGGATCCGCCAGCCACCGCCCCGGTACGCGTCCGCCAGGACGCGCCGCTGCTCGTCCACGTCGAACCTGTCGTAGGCGAGCGGCCCTGAGGCGAAGACGAAGAACGACGCCGCCTCCGGCCCGCCCAGCGACACCATCCGGCCGGGCTCGTTGTACATCTCGCCGGCGCCGTCCACGTCCAGCCGGGCCAGGGCGTAGTAGTAGCCCAGGTGCCGCACGTACCGCTCCTCGGGGCCGAACGCCAGCCCCCGCACGGTCGAGTGGATGCCGTCCGCGCCCACCACGAGATCGAACACACCCGGCGCGCCCCGCTCGAACGCGACCCGGACCCCGTCCGCCGCCTCCTCCAGCGCGGCGATCGAGTCGCCGAACACGTAGGCGCAGTCGCCGGCGGTCCGCTCGTGGAGCAGCGCCGCCAGGTCGCCGCGCAGGATCTCCACCTCACCGCCGGTGAACTCGGCCGGCATGACCGCCAGCCGCCTGCCCGCGCCGTCCACGATGACCTGGTCACTCCCGCCGGTCTGGCGGCGCCGCACCTCCTCCAGCACGCCCATCCGCGCCAGGACCTCCAGCTGCGCGGCGCCCTTGAAGTCCACGGCCTGCCCGCCGGGCCGCGATCCCGGCGCCTTCTCCACGACGGTGACCTCGCACCCGTACCGGCTCAGCCAGTACGCGACCGCGGGCCCGGCGATGCCGGCGCCGGAGACGAGAATCTTGAGTTTCCGCATGTGTCCGAGGCTGCCGCCCGCCGCTGACAACCCGCCCCCGGTCCGCTGACAGCGTCGTCAGCGTCTCGCGGGCGCTCCGCCCTCCAGCAGCGCGAGCGCCTCCTGCCTGCTCATCGCCTTCCCTCGCGCGTACGCCTCGGCGAAGGCCTCCGCCCCGGACAGCGCCCGCCCTCCGGCGGCGGTACGCGCGGCGTGTCGATCACCCGTCACCGGCGCCCCCCGCAGCGCGACCGCCGCCCCCAGCAACACCCCCACCAGCCACCCGGCGTCCACCTCACCGGCGCCGGGCTCCGCAGGCGTCGCGACCGGCTCCCCGGCGTCCACCTCACCGGCGCCGGACTCTCCGGCGGTGCGCGTGTCCGATGGGCGGGTCCTCGTCCCGGCGAGGACGGCGGCGGCCCGGGCCTCGGCGGCGTCGGCCAGGACCGTGCCGAGCGGGACATCGCGCGCGACGGCGAGGATCTCGCCGGAGACGGCTTCCGCGCCGAGGGCCCCGGCGTCGCCCGCCTCGGCCAGGCGGGCGAGCCCGAGCAGCACCCGCACGCGGGCGTGCCGGGCCCCGAACACCGCGCCGTCCGACGCCGCGAGCGCCGCCTCCAGGAGGCGGCGGGCCTCCCGCAGGTCCCCTTCGAGCAGCGCGACCTCCGCCAGCCCCGCCGACACCGGCACCGGCACCTCGCGCCCCGCCCGCCGGGCCGCCTCCTCGGCCCGCCGGTAGCCCGCCAGGGCCTGAGCCGGATCTCCTTCGCGCAGGAAGGCCTCGGCGCGGTGGGCCAGCACATCCGCGGTCTCTTCCAGGGCGCCCAGCTCGTCCAGCAGCTCCAGCGCCTCCCGCCACAGCTCACGCGCCCGCGCCCACTCGCCGCGCCGCCCGGCGATGGTGGCCAGGGCGTCGAGCGCCTGCGCGGTCCCCCACCGCTCGCCGACCTGCCGGAACAGCGCCAGTACCGCCTCCAGTTCCCGCTCCGCCGCCCGGGGCTCCCCGTCCAGCCACCGGACCAGCGCCCAGCCGAGCCGGCCCAGCGCCATGCTCCACGGATCGGACCCCAGCACCCGATCGTCGGCCGGCCGCACGCCCGAGGCGAACGGGCCGGCCGTCATCCCCCACAGCGCCGCGGTGAACGGGTTGCGCAACGGCCGCCGGAACCCCCGCATGTACGCTTCGGCCCGCGCCCAGTGCTCCCGGCCGGCGACGGGCGCGGCGTGCACCACGCACAGCACGTACTCCTCCTCCAGCCCTTCGACCGGGCCGTCCAGCAGCGCGGCGGCCGGCGACGCGGCCTGGCTCTGCCGCCCGCTCAGCCACCAGTACGTCGCCAGCGCCGACACCAGCCGCAAGGCCAGCGGCCTGTCGTGCCGGACGGCCCAGGTGAGCGCCGCCATCAGGTTGCCGTGGTCGGCCGACAGGAGGCGTAGCCGGCCGATCTGCTCCCCGCGCCGCAGCCACGGGTCGGCCTCCCGCGCCATGCCCTCGAACCAGCCGGCGTGCCGCTCCCGCACCCGTTCCCGCTCGCCCGCCCGGTCGAGCCGCCCGGCGCAGAACTCGCGGATGGTCTCCAGCATCCGGTAGCGGTCTCCGTCGAACAGCACCAGCGACTTGTCCACCAGCCCTTCGAGCGCGTCCGCGGCGTCCGGTCCGCACACGCCCAGGACCGCCTCCAGCGCGGCGCCCCCGGTGAACACCGAGAACCGCGCGGCCACCGCCCGCTCGTCCGGCGTGAGCAGGGACCAGCTCCACTCCACGGCGGCCCGCAGCGTCCGGTGCCGCCCGACGGCGCCCCGCTCGCCCCGGTCCAGCGCCAGGAACCGGCCGTCCTCCGCCAGCCGCCGCGCCACCTCCCGCACCCCGAAGGCGCGCAGCCGGGCCGCTGCCAGCTCGATCGCCAGCGGTATCCCGTCCAGCGCCGCGCAGACGCGCACGACGTCGGCCACGTTGCCCTCGTCCACGGCGAACCCGCTCCGCACGGCCGCCGCCCGCTCCGCGAACAGCCTGACCGCCGGGTACCGCAGCGCGTCGCGTACGGGCGAGTCCTCCCTGGGCGGCAGGCCGAGCGGCGCCAGGTCCAGCCGGGCCTCGCCGGTGATCCCCAGCGCCTCACGGCCGGTGGCGAGGATCCTCAGGTCCGGGCACTCGTCGAGCAGCGCGCGCACCAGCTCGGCGGCGGCTTCGACCACGTGCTCGCAGTTGTCCAGGACGAGCAGCGCCGGCCTCCCCGCCAGCGCCGCCACCAGCCGCCGCACCGGATCCCCGCCGCCCGGCGCGCGCAACCCGCCCTCCCGCGCCCCGAGCGCCCACAGGACCACCCGCGCCACCTCACCCACCGAAGGCGTGCTCCCTGCGGAGGGGAAGGCCGGGAGGGTGGAGAGGTCCGCGAAGAAGGCGGGCAGGGGGTCACGGGAGGCGGCTTCGACGGCGAGACGGGTCTTGCCGGTGCCGCCGGACCCGACGACCGTCACCAGGCGGGAGCCGCGCAGGGCGGCCAGCCGGTGGAGCTCCCGTTCCCGCCCCACGAAGCTCGTCAGCCGCGCGGGCAGCCCGCCCCCGGCGGGCGGGGCGGACTCCGGGCCGCGCAGTACGGCGAGGTGGGCGGCGGCCAGCTCGCCGGACGGGTCCACGCCCAGCTCGTCGGCCAGCAGCCGCCGCCCCTCCTCGAACGCCCCGAGCGCCTCCGCCTGCCGCCCCTGCGCCGCCAGGGCCCGTACGAGGAGAGCGCGCAGGCGTTCCCGGAGCGGGTGGGCGGCCACCAGCCGCCGCAGCTCGCCCACGGAGGGGCCGCCGGGCAGGCCCAGTTCGGCCTCCGCGAGGTCCTCGGCGGCGGACACCCGCAGGTCCTCCAGCCGCGTCGCGGCGGCCACCGCCGACGGCAGGTCCGCCAGCGGCGGCTCCCGCCACAGCGCCAGCCCCTCACGGAGGAGGGAGGCCGCCAGCGGCGGATCCCCCGCCTCCGCCGCCCGCCGTCCCTGGCGGACCAGCCGCTCGAAGCGGTGCACGTCCACGTCGTCAGGGTCGACGTCGAGCCGGTAGCCGGCGCCGGTGAACCCGATGAGCCCCGGCTCCAGCACCCGCCGCAGCCGCGACACCTGGGCCTGCACCGCGTTGGCCGCCCCCGCCGGCGGGTCCGCGCCGTACTGCCCGTCGATCAGGTCCCGTACCGCGACCGGACGGCCGGCCCCCAGCAGCAGCATCACCAGCAGCGCACGCGGCCGCCGCCCCGGCACGGAGACCGGCTCGCCCGCCGCCCGGCGTACCTCCAACGGCCCGAGCACCCTGAACCGCATGGGCCGACCCTACTCAGCTGACGACGTCCTTCACCCGGAAGCGGCGGAAGGCGATCGCGATGAGGATCGCCGCGTACGTGATCGACACCGAGGCGCCCTTGGCCATGCCGCTCCAGTCGAGTTCGGGGGCCAGGGCGTCGATCCAGGCGTTGTTCCAGAACGTCGGCAGGAACTCGCGTAGCACCCCCAGCGCCTCCACCGCCTGCAGGATGGTGCAGACGATCCAGAGCCCCACCGCGCCGCCCACCGCGCCCAGCGGCGAGTCGGTGACGGTGGAGATGAGGAACGCCAGCGCCGCCACGACGAGCTGGCTGACCAGCGCGTAACCGATCACGATGCCGAAGCGGGGCAGCACGTCGAGCGCCGGGATGGTCTCGCCGGTGCCGGGCACCTGGATGTCGTCCCAGCCGAAGGCCAGCGTGCCCGCCAGCAGGGCCATCAGCGGCAGGCAGATCACCGCGGCGGCCGAGTAGCCGAGCGCCACGACGAGCTTCTGCCGCAGCAGCCGGTCGCGCGGCACCGGCGCGGCGAGCAGGTAACGCAGCGAGGACCAGCTCGCCTCGCTGGCCACGGTGTCGCCGCAGAACAGCGCGACCGCCACCACCAGCAGGAAGCTCGCCGAGGCCGACAGCGCGAACGCGGCGAAGTTGAGCCCGCTCTCCGTCGCCAGGTCGGAGATCCGCAGCCCCTGGCCGTTGCCGGGGCCCTGCGGCCCGAACTGGAACGCGATGACCAGGATCCACGGCAGCGCCAGCAGCAGCCCGAACGCGACGATCGTGCGCCGCCGCTTGAACTGCCGGACGATCTCGACCCGCAGCGGCAGCGTACGGCGCGGCGCGTAGCCGGGTGCGGCCGTCATGCCTTGTCTCCGATCAGGTCGAGGAACACGTCTTCCAGGCGCGGGCCGTGCCCGTTGGTCGCGGTGGCCGTGCTGAGCAGCACCGACACCGGCCCGGTGGTGACGAGCTTGCCGCGGTGCATCACCACCACGTGGCTGCAGGTCTGCTCCACCTCGGCCAGCAGGTGGCTGGAGACGATCACCGTGCGGCCGTCGCGCGCGTAGCGCTTGAGCACCTCGCGCATCTCCCTGATCTGGGGCGGGTCGAGGCCGTTCGTGGGCTCGTCCAGCACGAGCAGGTCGGGCAGGCCGAGCATGGCCTGGGCGATGGCCAGGCGCTGGCGCATGCCCTGGGAGTAGGTGCGCACCGCGCGCCCCAGCGCCTTGCCCAGCCCGGCGATCTCGAGGGCCTCGTCGAAGCGGGCGTCGGCGGCCGGGCGGCCGGTCGCGGCCCAGTAGAGCTCCAGGTTGTCGCGCCCGGACAGGTGGGGCAGGAAGCCGGGCCCCTCGACGAACGAGCCGAGCCTGGACAGCACCGGCGCGCCCGGGGTGACGGGCTCGCCGAAGATGCGGACCCCGCCGCCGTCGGGGCGGATGAGGCCCATCATCATGCGCATCGTGGTGGTCTTACCGGCGCCGTTGGGGCCGAGCAGGCCCAGCACCTGGCCCTCCTCGACGCGGAACGACAGGCCGTCGACGGCGAGCTCGCCGTTGCGGTAGGCCTTGGTGAGCCCGCTGATCTCCAGCGGCGGCGCGTCGTCCGGCGCCGGGACGCGCTCGGCCGCGGGCGGCCCGGCGGCGCGGCGGGCGCCGGTGCGGCCGGTGGCGAGCACGACCGCGGCGACGGCGATCGCCGCCAGCGGCATCGCCCACACCCACCAGGCGATCCCGGACGGCGGGGCGGCCAGCGAGGACACGGTCGGCACCGACAGGGCGGGCGAGACCAGCCCGATCCGGTAGGAGGCGGGCTCGGCCGGAGTGGCGTAGGCCATGTCGGTCGTGGACACCACCAGCCGCAGCCGGTGGCCGGTCTCGAAGCGGTGGTCGACCGCCGGCAGGGTGACGGTGGCCTCCGCGCTGCCGGCGCCCTCGGGGATCGTCACCCGGAACGGCGCTACCAGCCCGGCGGGCAGCGCCGGCGGCTGGAACGAGTCCGGCACGTCGAAGAGCTTGGCGAACAGCGTCACCTCGCCGCTGCCGTGGACCCTGACCTTGACCGAAGGGCTGCCGGTGAGCTGGAGCGGCGCGGTGAGCGCGGCCGACTCGAAGGCGGCGCTCTGGCCGGGCATGTCGATCGACAGACCGGTGGTGCCCTGGCCTCCGCCGCCGAGCAGGCCGCTCACGCCGGGCACGGTGGAGACGGCGGCGGGGGAGCCGCCCGGCGGGTTGGCGACGTGCTGCTCCGGCCCGCTCAGCGTGACGGCGGTGACGTCGGTGCCGCCGAGTCCGGGGTAGGCGTCGGCCTCGGGGTGCAGGCGGATGCGCTGGCGGGTGCCGGGGTCACGGCCGCCGTCGCGGGTGATGGTGAAGGCGCTCACCGCGGCGGTGTCGTCGCCCTTCAGGTAGCGGCCGAACCAGGCCAGCGTCCGCTCACGCAGCCAGTCGGCCTCGCCGTTGCCGCCGTCATGGCCGCCGTCGTACCAGGCCAGGGAGACGGGCGTGCCGGCGGCGGCGATGGCCCTGGCGTTCGCGTCGGCGTGGCCGAGCGGGAACAGCGAGTCGCGCTGGCCCTGGATGAGCAGCGTCGGCGCCTTGACGCGGCCCGCCACGTGGACCGGGCTGGAGGCTCTGAGCAGCTCGACGGCCTCCGGGGTGGCCTTGCCGGTCTCGGCGACGTCCTGGTAGATCTCGCAGATCGAGGGCAGGAAGCGGCCGCACCGCGCCTGCTCGGCGGTCATCGGCTGCGGCCGGCGGGTGAGCGCCTCCAGCCCCTCGGCGGCGCCGCTCTGGACCGCGCCGCCCTGGCCGAAGAAGATGCCGGCCCACATGCGCTTGAACACGCCGTTGGCGGGCCCGCCGCCCGCGGCGTCGGGGAAGAGCGCGTCGCCCAGGTCGGACCAGGTGATCTGGGGGACGATCGCGTCCACGCGGGGATCGTGGGCCGCGGTCAGCAGCGCGATGGCGCCGCCGTAGGAGGCGCCGGTGATGCCCACGCGCGGGTCGCCCGCCGCGTCGAGCAGCACCTCGGGACGCCCGGCCAGCCAGTCGATGAGCTGCTTGACGTCCTTGACCTCGTAGTCCGGCGAGTTCAGCGCGATCTCGCCGGTCGAGCCGCCGAAGCCGCGCGCCGACCAGGTCAGCACCGCGTAGCCCTGCCGGGCCAGCTCCGTCGCCTCCGCGCGGACGCTCCGCTTGCTGCCGCCGAAGCCGTGCGCGAGCAGCACGGCGGGCGCCCTGCCGCCTCCCGGCGGCGGGAAGAAGGTGACGTCGAGCTCGACCCGCTGGTCGTCGGACGGCCCGTCCACGACGGTGATGCGCTGGGCCTGTCCGCGCACCTCGGGCACGGACGGCCACACCAGCCACACCGTCACCCCGAGCAGAGCGAGCACCGCGACCAGCGCGGCCGTACGTTTCATGCGGGGAGCCTACTTTCCCGACCTGAGAAAACTCTGAGACGGCCCGCACACCGCCCGGAGCCCCTCACAGGTCGTCGGCGGACAGGCCCAGCTCCCTGGCGGCGGCGGTCTTGACCAGCTCGGTGACGCGGCGCCGGGGCAGCACGCGCCCGTGCACGTTCATCTGTATGGCCAGGCCGTCGCCGAGCGCGAAGATCCTCCAGGTGGCGCCCTCCGGGTCGGGACAGGTGAAGTCCCCGGCGGCGACCCCCGCCTCGATGATGCTCTGCATCACCTGCCTGCTCTGCACGTCCAGCCTGCGGGAGGTGCGCTGCAGGTCCTTGTTGCGCATCGACTCCGCCCAGGCGTCGATCCACAGCCGCCACCCCTCGGGGGAGGCGGTGGGGGAGGAGAGCCTGAGCAGCGCCCGCAGCCGGTCGAGCGGCGGCTTCGGGGAGCGCTCGACGGCGGCGAGCGACTCCATATGGCGTCGTGCGGCGTACGCGAAAGCCTCGGCGAACAGCCGGTCCTTGGTCTCGAAGTGGTAGAAGAGCAGCGCCTGGCTGACGCCGGCTGCTCTGGCGATGTCGATGGTCCTGGTGTGCCCGAACCCCTGCGCGGCGATCACCTCGCAGGACGCCTTCAACAAGTCATCACGCCGTAACCGGCCAAAACCTGGAGTCACAGGCCGTAACTCTAATCACCCCGCAGAGGCAATCGTAGGACGAAGCGGGCACCGCGGTCCGACTCTTCGATCGTGAGCCTTCCGCCGTGCTCGTGGGCGATCTCGCGGGCGATGGGCAGGCCGAGCCCGGTGCCGCCGACGTCGCGGTTGCGGGAGGCGTCCAGGCGGGCGAACCGCTCGAAGACGACCTCGCGGTCCTCCGGCGCGATGCCGGCGCCGTCGTCGAGCACCTCCAGAATGGCCTCGCCGTCCTTCCGGACGGCGATGATGATCGTGGACTCGGCGTGCCGTTCGGCGTTGTCGACCAGGTTGGTGATCAGGCGGCTGAGCCTCAGCCGGTCGCCGGTCACCAGCACGCCCGGCTGCAGGGTGGTGATCACCCGCTTGCCGCGCCGCCTGGCCGCCTCCGCGCGGGCCACCTCGGACAGGTCCAGCGGCTCCCGCTCACCCGGCGCCCCCGCGTCCAGCTTGGCCAGCATGAGCAGGTCGGTCACGATGGCCTGCAGCCGGTCCAGGCTGTCGAGCAGTTCGCGGCCGGTCCTCGGCCAGTCCGCCTCCTCGGGATACAGCAGCGCCTCCTCCACCCGGGTGCGCATCGCGGTGATCGGGCTGCGCAGGTCGTGGGAGGCGTCGGAGGCGAACCTGCGCTGCCGCTCGGCCGCGGACTCCAGCCGCTCCAGCGTGTGGTTCGCGGTGATGGCCAGCGCCCGGATCTCGTCGTCGTGGCGGGGCACCGGCACCCGCATGCCGACGTCGGTGGCGGTGATCGTGGCGAGGCGGGCGCGGATGCGGTCCACCGGCTTCAGCGTCTTGGTGACCACCCGCCACGCGCCGATCGCGGTCAGCGCCACCGGCGCGAAGAAGATCGCGGTCAGGGCGAGCGGCACCCGCGGCGTGACGTACCAGGGAACGGCCTTCTCGGTCGTGTAGATGAGCCAGTCGCCGCCCGTCGGCCCGGCGAAGCGGTAGGCGACGACCCAGTTGCACTGGCCGGGGTAGAGCGGCAGGTCACACTGTTCCGCGGTGGTGCTGACGGCGCGCTCCGGCGGCACCAGCGTGCTGATCCGCGGCTTCCCGGCGATGTCGGAGTTGGAGAGGAGCACTCTGCCCGTGTCGTCGACCACCTGGATGTCGATCTCATAGTCGGACGCGAGCCGCTTCGGAGCCTCCCCGTGCTGGATCAGCTCGACCACCCGCATGGCCCTGCGCTCCAGCGCGTCGCGCTGGTGGTCGGCGGCCGTCTGGTAGAGCGCGTACTGCAGGTAGCCGCCCGCCGCGGCGCACAGCACGGCCATGTACGCGGTGGCGATCAGCGTCAGTCGCCCCCGCATGGACCCTATGAACCGTGTGACCACCTGCTCCCCTCCGTGGTCATGTCATCACATAGAGTCACCTTAATTCCAATTAGCGGAGATTCGGCGACAAATGGTGCAAATCTCCACCAGATCATTGCTCTGTACGGTCCGCGAAGGCGTGGCTAGAGTAAGTGAGCACTGATGCGAGGGAGTCGATGTGAACCCAGCGGACTACCAGCGCGCCGCCAGGGACTGGCTGGAGCGGAACGTCCCGTCGGAAGGGCGCGCGGACGGTGATCCGATCGCCCAGGCCAAGGACTTCATGGCCCGGCTCTACGACGCCGGATACTCCGGCATCACCTGGCCGGAGCGGTGGGGAGGCCAGGGCCTGACCCAGGAGGAGGAGCGCGCGTTCGCCGCCGCGGCCCGCGACTTCACCCTGCCCATCTACGTGTTCTCCATCGGCCTGGGCATGACCGGCCCGACGCTGGTCGACCGGGGGACCGACGCCCAGCGCGAGCGGTTCGTCCGGCCGCTGCTGCGCGGCGAGGAGATCTGGTGCCAGCTCTTCTCCGAGCCCGGGGCCGGCAGTGACGTGGCCAGCCTGCAGACCAGGGCCGAGCGCGACGGCGACGACTGGATCGTCAACGGGCAGAAGGTGTGGACGTCGGTCGCCCAGCACGCCGACTGGGGGCTGCTGCTCGCCCGGACGAACGTGGACGTGCCCAAGCACAAGGGCCTGACCATGTTCGTGGTCGACATGCACCACCCCGGCGTCACCGTCAGGCCGCTGAAGGACATGAGCGGCCGGTCCAACTTCAACGAGATCTTCTTCGACGACGTGCACATCCCCGACGAGCACCGGGTCGGCGACGTCGACGACGGCTGGAGCGTCGCCGTCACGACACTGCTGCACGAGCGGCTGTCGATCTCCGCCGGGGTCGGCATGGGCGGCCAGAAGGACAACCCCGCCTCGCTGGAGGCGCTGCGCCGCACCGTCGACACGAGCGACCCGCTGGTCCGCGACGAGCTCGTCGAGCTGCACATCCGCTCGCGCGCCCTGGCCCTGTTCAACCAGCGGCTGGCCCAGGAGACCGAGGCGGGGGTGTTCCCCGGCGCCCGCGGCAGCGCCGCCAAGCTGCTGCTGGCCGAGCTGACCCTCTACCAGGCCGACCTCGCCACCCGGCTGGCCGGGCCCGAGTCGGTCGTCGGCGGCCACCCGCTCGGCACCGTGCTCTCCACCGCGCCGGGGCTGGCGCTCGGCGGCGGCACCAACGAGATCATGCGCAACATCGTCGGCGACCGGGTGCTCAACCTGCCGCCCGAACCCCGGGTGGACAAGACCGTGCCGTTCAAGGACCTGAAGGTGGGGACGCAGGCGTGAAACTCGTACCCAGCCAGGAGCAGCGCGAGCTGCGCGCCGCCGTCCGCGACTTCCTCGCCGCCGCCTCGCCGCCGGCCAAGTCCCGCCAGGGCCACGACCCCGAGGTGTACGCGCGGCTCAACGGCGAGCTCGGCCTGTCGGGGCTGATCGTCCCCGAGGAGTACGGGGGAGCGGGCGCGGGCTTCGCCGAGCTGGCCGTCGCGCTGGAGGAGACCGGGGCGGTGCTGCTCCCCGGCCCCTTCCTGGCCACCGTGTTCGCCGCGGTCACGCTGACCCGGGCGCCCGACAAGGAGCTGCTGTCCGGCATCGCCGAGGGCCGCGTCGCCGCCACCCTCGCCCTGCCGGGAGCGGACGTCACGGCCGACGACACGGGCCGCCTCAGCGGCACGCTCCCGCAGGTGCTGTCCGGCATGGAGGCGGACGTGCTGCTCGTGACCGCCGGATCCGCGCTGCACGCCGTCGACCTCACCGGCGAGGGCGTCACCAGGACCCCGCTGGAAACCCTCGACATCACCCGCGGCCAGGCCCGGGTCGTCCTGGACGGCGCGCCCGCCCGGACGCTCGGCGAGCCCGCCGACGGGATCGCCGACCGGCTCGCCGTGGCGCTCGCCGCCGAGCAGCTGGGCGTGCTGCGGGCCGCGCTCGACGCCATCGTCGGCTACGCGAAGATCCGGGTCGCGTTCGGCCGCTACATCGGCTCGTACCAGGGCGTCAAGCACAAGCTCGCCGACATGCACTGCAAGCTGGAGCAGGCCGAGTCGATCGTCCGCTACGCCGCCTGGGCCGCCGACGAGGCCCCGGACGAGCTGCCGGGCGCCGCCGCGCTCGCGCAGGCGTACGTGGGCCGCGCCTGCTTCGAGGTGGCCCGCGACAGCCTGCTGCTGCACGGCGGCATCGGCTACACCTGGGAACACGACGCCCACCTCTACTTCAAGCGGGCCAAGACCGACGAGGTGCTGCTCGGCCCGCCCCGCATCCACCGTGCCAGGATCGCCGACCTGCTGGAGCTGTGATGGACATCAGCCAGTCGCCCGGCTTCTACGCCATCGCCCAGGCCGACCCCGGCCGGGTCGCCGTCATCGACACCGACGGCTCGCGCACCACGTACGGCGAGCTGCACGCGCTGGTCAACCAGGTGTCCCACGGGCTGCGCGGGCGCGGCCTCGGCACCGGGGACGTGGTGGCCGGCGTGCTGCCCAACGGGCTCGACCAGGTCATCATGCTCATGGCCACCGGCCAGATCGGCCTGTACTACGTGCCGATCAACTGGCACCTCGCCGCGCCCGAGATCGACTACATCGTCAAGGACTCCGAGGCCAAGCTCGTCGTCACCAGCCAGGAGTACGCGGTCCCCGGCGCCGAGATCGGCACCGCGGGGCTCGCGGACGGGCAGCCCGCCACCGCGCCCGGCGACCGCACCGCCGGGGCCGTCATGTGGTACACCTCCGGCACCACCGGCCGCCCCAAGGGGGTGCAGCGGCCGCTGCCCGGCGCCGAGCCCGAGGCGATCGTGCCGATGTACACCTGGTTCCTGGGCGAGGTCGTCGACCTGAAGCCGGGCGACGGGATCCACCTGGTGACCTCGCCCATGTACCACTCCTCGCCGTGCGCCCACACCCAGTTCGCGCTGCACTTCGGCCACACCGTGGTGATCGCGCCCCGGTTCGAGCCGGAGACCGTGCTGGAGCTGATCGAGCGCCACCGGGTGACGAACGCGATGATGGTGCCGACCATGTTCCACCGGATGCTGCAACTGCCCGCCGAGGTCAGGCGGCGCCACGACCTCTCCAGCCTCCAGCAGGTCATCCACACCGCCGCCGCCTGCCCGGTCGCCGTCAAGCAAGGGATCATGGACTGGTGGGGGCCGGTGCTCTACGAGTACTACGGCTCCACCGAGTCCACCATCGCCTTCTCCGTCAAGCCGCACGACTGGCTGGCCAGGCCCGGCACCGTCGGGCGGCCCGCGCCCACCTTCGAAGCCAGGATCCTCGCCGAGGACGGGACCGAGCTGCCCCCGGGAGAGCCCGGCCTCGTCTACGTCAAGTCCAGCCTCGGCAAGTTCGAGTACCGCAAGGACCCGGCCAAGACCGCGGCCAGCATGCGCGGCGAGTGGTACGCCCCCGGCGACATCGGCTACCTGGACGAGGACGGCTTCCTGTTCCTGTGCGACCGGCGCACCGACCTCATCATCTCCGGCGGGGTCAACATCTACCCCGCCGAGATCGAGGCCGCGCTGCTGGAACACCCCTCGGTCGCCGACGTCGCCGTCATCGGGGTGCCCGACGAGGAGTGGGGCCACAAGGTGGTCGCCCTCGTCGAGCCGGCCGAGGGCGTCGCCGCCGGCCCGGAGCTGACCGCTGAGCTGCTCGCCCACTGCGGCCCGCGCATCGCCAGGTTCAAGCACCCGAGGGTGATCGGGTACCGGGAGCGGCTGCCCCGCACCCCGACGGGCAAGCTGTCGCGGTCCAAGGTCAGGCAGGAGTACCTCGACGCGGGCTGAACACCAGCTCCTCGGTGTAACGCTCCGCACCCAGATAGAAGGAGGTCGACAGGGTCCGCTCGGCGGTGTCGAAGACGGTGCTCCAGAGCGTGCGGAACGGCCCGAACTCGGACTGCCGCACCGCCTCCAGGCTGTCACGCAGGTCGCGGCCCGACAGCGTGACGCCCTTGCTGCGCTCGTACAGCGCGCGCAGCCGCCCGTACGTGCCGAGCGTGTTCTCGGTGTCGGCGGGCAGCGCCATCGGGTCCGGATTGCGGTGCAGCAGGTGGTTGGTGACGCACAGCGGCCCGCCGCCGAACTCCACGACGTGCTCCGAGCCGTCCCTGCCGCGCTCCCACACGAACGCCCCGCCGTGCGCGTCGGCCACCAGGTAGTGCAGCGGCGTGCCGTGGTCGTACTGCTTGGCGCAGAGCAGCGCCTGCTTGGCCTGCTCGGCGGTCTCGCAGGTCTCCACCAGGAACCGGGGCAGCTGCACGCTGCTCAGCCCCACCTGGGGGGAGACGTTCTCCGGCGGGGACGCCTGGTCGATGTCGGCGATGAGCAGCGTCACCACCAGCCCCGCCTCGTTGATCCCGTCCATGCACCCGTCCAGGTCGGACATCGTGATCACGGTGGAGGCCAGGCCGTCGTCCGGAACCGTGGTGATCACGTACGGGCGCGACGCCATCGGCAGCTCACCCGGCGCCGGATCACCGCCCATGACCTCACTGGTGGTCAGCGTGAAGAAGTCGTAGTTGCGGCCGATCCTGCCGTGCCCGTCCGCCGACGCCGACGGCGGCACCCACAGGGCCGAGCAGGCGGAACCCGCAGGGACGTACCCGAGCCCGTCGAGGGCCAGCTCGTCCTGGTCCGGGTCCAGGCCGAGCGCCTCGGCCGCGCCGTCCATCCGGGCGTGCTGCTGCGGCCAGTGCCGCTCGAACCAGGCCCGCCTGGCCCGGTTCACGGTGGGGTGCGATGGCTGCGGCCGCCAGCCGAGCCGCAGCGCCTCCTCGGTGAGGCGGCGGCCGATCTCGGTCTGGCCGCCCTCCACGGTCATGTGGCGGACGAGCTGGAAGTCGTCCCTGCTGCCCGCGACTTGGGTGATGTTCATGCCGCCGAGGCTGCCGCCCGCCGCTGGCCGGGCCCTTACCGCTCGCTGACCGCCCGCCCGTAACGCTCCGCCAGCCGCCGCACGGCCTCCGCCAGCTCGGGCGGGTCCAGCACCTCGAAGTCCAGGCCCAGGAAGCCGATCCAGACGGCCATGCCGTCGAGGTCGTCGCTGCCCAGCTTGAGCACGCAGGTGTCCGGCCCGGCCGGCTCGATCTCCATCCGGTCGCCCAGCCCCAGCTCCCGCACCCGCTCGGCCGGGGCGTGCAGCAGCACGGTGCCGCGGTGACGCCACATGGCCGTGTTCACGCCGCGCTCCACGTACGCGGCCACGTCGCCGTCCTCCGGCAGCTCCCGCGCGGTGAACCGGGGGCCCGACGGGACGCGCGGCCTGAGACGGTCGACCCGGAACGTCCGCCAGTCCTGCCGGGTCACGTCGTAGCCCACCAGATACCAGCGGCCGCGCCGGTGCACCAGCCGGTACGGTTCCACGTCGCGGACGGTCGCCGACCCGTCGTGCCCGGTGTAGTCGAAGCGCAGCCGCTCCCGGTCACGGGCGGCGTTGGCGATCGTGGTCAGCAGCGCGGGCGGCACCGACGGGGCCTCGCCGGGGATCTGCACCGTGTACGCGTTCAGCGCGCCCACCCGCGCCCGCAGCCGGGACGGCAGCACCTGCTCCAGCTTGGCCAGCGCCCGCACCGACGACTCCTCGATGCCCTCCACGCCGCCCCCGGCGGCCCGGCCGAGCCCGACGGCGACGGCCACCGCCTCCTCGTCGTCCAGCAGCAGCGGCGGCAGCGCCGCCCCCGCGCCCAGGCGGTAGCCGCCGGCCACGCCCGGCGTGGCGTGCACCGGATAACCGAGGCTGCGCAGCCGCTCGACGTCGTTGCGTATCGTCCTGGTGGTGACCCCGAGCCGCGCCGACAGCTCGGGGCCGGTCCACTCCCGGTGCGCCTGGAGCAGAGAGAGCAGCTTGAGCAGGCGGGCGGAGGTCTCCAGCATGCCCGCCAGTCTGCCCCCTATCGCGGAAAGCGCGGTTCCTCGTTCAGCGGTCAGCCGCCGAATATCCGCTGCGCCTGCTGGATCAGCGTGAGCACGGTCAGCGTCCCGAAGAACGCGATCGACCACACCATCGCCCCCAGCCGGTACGAGCGGATCCTGATCGGCGCGGGCAGCGCCTTCCGGTTGAGCCAGATGAGCAGGATCGAGTACACGAACATCATCACCGCGGCGAAGCTCGCCGACAGCACCAGCAGCACCAGCGGCTGGTCGAAGCCAAGCAGCAGGATCACGATGCCGGTCAGCGCCAGCGCCCACACCACGGCGAAGTAGACCCGGTTCTCCGTGACCTGCTTCCCCCGGAGATACACGGTCTTGATCGTGTCGGCGACCAGCCGCGAGGTGTAGTCCACGATCCCCATCGCCGAGGCGAACAGCGCCAGCGCGCCGATCACCCAGAACAGGACGCCGAACCACGGCGCGACCGTCTGCTGCAGCACCTGCCCCTCGACGCCGAGGAAGTCGATGCTGTTCTCCAGCCCCGGCCGCCCGAACACGGTGGAGTACGCCAGCATCGACATCAGCGCGATCGTCACGAACGACACCAGCGCGAACGTGGACGCCTGCTCGATGTTGGCCACCCGCCACCACTGCCGCCAGCGGGCGAGGTTCTCCTTGGTGGGCGCGAACTGGAAACCGGTCGACGGCGCCGCCTCCTCCTGCCCGGTCACCGGGCTGACCAGGCGCGGCACGTACAGACCCATCCCGAAGCCCTTGTCGCGGATCCAGTTGCTCTGGCACAGGTTCTGCCCGCCGCCTGCGCCCGCGTACGCGATGGCGCCCATGAGCAGCGCGAACTCCAGCGGCGGTACGGGGAGGCTCGCGTCGACCGTGAGACCGCGGCCGAGGCCGGCCCAGGCGTCGGCGTTGATCGCGAACACGATCGCCACGACGATCAGCGTGAGCACCAGGGCGATCTTGATGAAGATCACCCGCTCCAGCACCGTGTAGATCACCGGCGCCAGCGTCAGCCCGAGCGCGATGACGACGAGCATGCCGATGGCGATCCACCGCACGCTGCCCTCACCGGTGCCGGTCAGGTAGGTGACCATGGTGGCCGAGGTGGTGACCCAGCCGGGCCAGAGGTTCGAGCAGAGCGTCATGAGGACGAAGACCAGGCCCCAGTGGCGCCATAACCGGCTGAACCCGGTGAGCGCGGTCTCGCCGGTGGCCAGCGTGTAGCGCTCGATCTCCATGTTGATGAACCACTGCGTGATGATGCCGATCAGCGCGCCCCAGACGAAGATGAGACCGACCTGGGAGGCGATGTACGGCCACAGGATGAACTCGCCCGAGGCGAGTCCGACGCCCGCGCCGACCAGGCCGGGGCCGATGATGGGCCACGCCGACCGGGGCGGCGGGGGAAGGTCGCGGACGGTGACGGGCGGCAGGACGCGGGAGGGGACCGTGGGGGTGAACTCCGTCATGCGGATCTCCTTATGACAGGCATCCGTAACGGAATTGGAACTACCCGGTTAATTCCGCTCCACGACATATTCCCCGTGACGGGTGAAACCGGTTACGCGCGCGCCCGCCGCCATGAGCCCGCCCAGCGTCTCGCGGGTCGCCAGCCGCCACTCCCGGGCCGCGCCGGGGTCCTGCCCCCGCAGCGTCTCGATGTCGGGCGGCGTCGCCACCAGCACTGTGCGCCCCTCGGCCGGCTTGACCAGCGGCCGCCCGCCCGCGTCGGCGAGCACGGCGGGGTAGCGGGCCTCCACCGCCGTGCCCGGCGGCCGGTCCAGCCGCCACACGGCCAGCAGCCGGTCGGACTCGTCGCCCTCGTTGATCTCGTCGGCCATCACCCCGTAGAACCGCTCCAGGTACGCCTCCGGCCTGGCCCCCAGCTTGACCAGGTTGAACCAGGCGTTCCTGCGGACCAGCGGGTCGAACGTCCAGGTGATCCGCTCCAGCCCGCGCCGCAGGCACCACTCCCGCTGGTGCAGCTTGAGCGCGGACCCGGCGCCCCGCCCCGGCAGCGCGCCGGTCACGTGCGAGTGCAGGGCCCGGTCCGCCGCCAGGAACCCGACGGACGCGCCCACGAGCCGGCCACTCTCGAAGGCGCCCGCGACGTAGCCGCCCGCGTGCGCGAAGGCGATCATCAGCTCGACCGGGACGGGCGGGTTGCGCGGGTCGGGGTGCCAGATGTCGTCGAAGAGCCGGTACGCCGCGTGGAACTCCTCCAACCGGCGCAGCTCGTGTATCTCCACCTGGTGGGTCTACCCGAGCGTGCCGGTGAGGAAGCGGTGCACGTTGCCGCCGATGATCTTCTGCACGTCCTTCTCCGGCAGGCCGCGCCCGAGCAGGCCCTCGGTCACCATGGGCAGCCCCGACGGGCCCTCCAGGCCGGGGATGGCGGCCAGCACGTCGACGCCGTAGCTCACCTCCTCGCACGGCGGCATCACGTCGGCCATCACCTCGCGGATGAAGTCCGGGCCCAGGCCGACGTGGTCGATCCCGGCCACGCCCGCGACGTGCTCGATGTGGTCGAGCAGGTGGTCGAGCGTCGCCTCGTGCTCGTGCTCGGTGAGGAACCCGGCGAAGAAGTTCACGCAGATCACCCCGCCGGTGGCGGCCACCCCGCGCAGCTGCTCGTCGGTGAGGTTGCGGTGGTGGTCGCGCAGCGCCCGCGCGGAGGAGTGGGTCGCCATGACCGGCCGGGTGGCCAGCTCCAGCACGTGCGCCACGCCCGACGCGCCCAGGTGGGACACGTCGAAGATCATGCCGAGCCGTTCCATCTCGCGCAGCGCGGCCACGCCGTGCGAGGTCAGCCCGCTGCCGGTGGCGTCCTCGCCGCTGCCGTCGGCCAGCGGGGTGCGGCCCCAGTGGGCGATCGAGGCGATCCGCACGCCCAGCCGGTGCAGGGTGGGGATCAGCTCGACGCTGGCGTCCAGCCCCGGCATGCTCTCCATGGCCAGCACCAGGGCGATCAGCCCGTCGTCCAGCGCCGCGTCGACGCCCGCCGCGTCCGTGCAGAGCCGCACGTCGCCCGCGTTCCCCTCGGCGATCACGTGCGCGCACTCGATCATGCGCAGCGTCCGCCGCAGCGCGCCCTCGGGACGGTACGGGTCGTCGATGAAGACCGGCAGCACCTGCAGCCGCACCCCGCCCTCCTTGAGCTGGGGCAGCCAGCGCTCGCGGAAGAACGCCGCCCAGCGCTCGGGCGGCCTGGCCGAGACCGCCATCAGCAGGTCGTTGTGGGTGTCGGCGACGACGGAGCGACGGTGCAGGGAAGACGTCATGAGGCGGACGCTACCGCGCGGGCCCGCGCCGCCGCCATGTCGGTCCGCACGAGCTCCGGCCCCCTTCTTGGTCGGCGGATTCAAACCTCCCTGTAGGCGGCGCGCGGGGGCTTGGCAGTCAGCCTGCGGTAGAGCATCGTGGTGCCCGGCCAGTTGTTGGTGACCCGGCCGTCGGCGGTCTTGTACCAGCTCCGGCAGCCGTCGCCCCACACCATGCGCCCCATCGCCTCGTCCAGCCGCCGGCGCCAGGCGTCCATGACCTCCGGCCGCACCTCCAGCCGGCGGCCGTCCGACAGGTGCGGCAGGCAGTTCATGATGTGGTTCACCTGGCATTCGATCATGTAGATGATCGAGTTGTGCCCGAGGTTGGTGTTGGGACCGTACAGCAGGAACATGTTCGGGAAGCCCGGCGCCGCGATGCCCAGGTAGGCCTCCGCGCCGCCGGCCCACCGGGTGGCGAGGTCCACGCCGTCGCGGCCCGTGACCCGCATCGGGGCGAGGAACTCGGTGCTGCGGAATCCGGTCGCGTACACGATCGTGTCGGCCTCGTGCACCGACTCGGTCGTCTGCACGCCCTTCTCCGTGATGCGCACGATCTTGTCGGTCACCACGTCCACGTTGGGCCTGGTCAGGGCCGGGTAGAAGCGGCTGTCGATGACCACCCGCTTGCAGCCCGGCGGGTAGTCGGGGGTGAGCCTGGCCCGCAGTTCGGGGTCCTTCACCTGGTCGCGCAGGTGGTTCAGGGCGCGCCTGCGCAGCAGGTCCTCGCTCCAGCCGCGGGCCAGCGCCGGGTAGAGCGTGGCTTCCGCGTACCGGTAGATGTACTCGCGGTAGGCGCGCTGCAGGCCGGGCACGAACCGGAACGCCAGCCTGACCGCGGCGTTGAAGGTGGCGTCGGGCTTGGGGATCACCCAGTTCGGGGTGCGCTGGAACACCTCCAGGCGCTCCGCCTGCCGGGCGACGGGCGGGATGAGCTGGGCCGCCGACGAGCCGCTGCCGATCACCGCGACCCTGCGGCCGGTGAGATCCTGCGAGTGGTCCCAGCGGGAGGAGTGGAAGGACGTGCCGGCGAAGTCGTCCATGCCGGGGATGTCGGGCAGGCGGGGGCGGTTGAGCTGGCCGACCGCCATGACCAGGACGTCGAAGGCCTCGGTGGTGCCCGAGGCGGTCAGCTGCCACCGTGAGCCGTCGAAGGTGGCGTCGGTGACCTCGGTGCTGAACCTGATTTTTCGCCTGACGTCGTATTTGTCGGCGCAGTGTTCTAAATAGCCCAAGATTTCCGGCTGTTCCGGATATCTCCGGGTCCAGCTCGCGTACTTCTCGAACGAGTACGAATACAGATGCGACGGGATGTCGCAGCCCGCGCCGGGGTAGCTGTTGTCCCGCCACGTGCCGCCCAGCCCGCCCGCCTTCTCGAAGATCGTGTACGAGCCGATCCCGGCGCGTTCGAGCCGGATCGCCATGCATAATCCGCCGAAGCCCGCGCCGATGATCGCGACCCTAGGTGTCATGCCACCCCTCCACCGAGTCAGGATCCACTTACATTACGCCGAACCAGGTTCAGTGCCCACCCCTCGCCCACACTCGCCGCCATGACCGACGGAGATCGCGCCGGCCGATAGTCTGCCCTGGTGGCTGCATGGAACCTGACCGACGTGATCGACGTGCTGGAGGCGGCTTACCCGCCCGGCCGGGCCGAATCCTGGGACGCCGTGGGCCTGGTCTGCGGCGACCCCGCCCAGGGAGTGGAGAAGGTGCTGTTCGCGGTCGACCCGGTCGCCGCCGTCGCCGACGAGGCCGTGGAGTGGGGCGCCGACCTGATCGTCACCCACCACCCCCTCTACCTGCGCGGCACGACCACCGTCGCCGCCACCACGCCCAAGGGCAGGCTCGTCCACCGGCTCATCAAGAACGACATCGCCCTGTTCACCGCCCACACCAACGCCGACGTGGCCAACCCAGGCGTTTCCGACGCCTTGGCCCGCGCCGTCGGGCTGACCGGCGACCTGGTGCCGCTGCAGCCGTTCGCCGACGACCCGTGGCGCGGCCTGGGCCGCGTCGGCGACCTGCCGGAGGAGCTGACGCTCGGCGAGTTCGCCGCCCAGGCCGCCGCCGGGCTGCCCGCCACCGCCTGGGGCATCCGCGTCGCCGGCTCGCTGTCCCGCCGCGTCTCGCGCGTCGCGGTCAGCGGCGGCGCCGGCGACTCGCTCCTGGCCACCGCGCGCGCGGCGGGCGTGGACGTGTTCCTCACCGCCGACCTGCGCCACCACCCGGCCAGCGAGTTCGTCGAGGCGGGCGGGCCCGCGCTGATCGACGCCGCCCACTGGGCCACCGAATGGCCCTGGCTCGACACCGCCGCGTCCATCCTCACCGCCAGGGGCGTTAACGTTGAGACACGTGTCTCCGCCACGGTCACCGATGCTTGGACAAGAGGATATTGATCATGAAAGCAGCCCCCGAGGTCCAGAAGAGGCTCCTCGACCTCGCCGAGCTCGACTCCGCGCTCGACCGGCTGGCCCACCGCCGCCGCAGCCTGCCCGAGCTGGCGGAGATCGACGACCAGTCCAAACGCTACGCCAAGCACGCCACCGAGGTCATCGAGGCCGAGACCGAGGCCGGTGACCTGGCGCGGGAGCAGACCAAGGCCGAGAGCGACGTCGACACCGTCCGCACCCGCATCGAGCGCGACCAGCAGCGTCTCGACTCCGGCGCCGTGTCCTCCGCGCGCGACCTGGCCGGCCTCCAGTCCGAGATCGTCTCCCTGAACAAGCGGCAGAGCGACCTCGAAGAGGTGGTGCTGGAGATCATGGAGCGCCGCGAGGCCGCCGACGCCCGCGCCGCCGACCTCAAGACCCGGCGCGACGAGGCCAGGGCGACCCTGGCCGACGCCGAGTCCCGCCGCGACGCCGCCCTCGCCGAGATCGACAAGGAGACGGGCGAGGTCCGGTCCCGCCGCGCCGCCGTCGTCGGCGACATCCCCGCCGACCTGCTCAAGCTGTACGACAAGCTGCGCGAGCAGTACGGGGTCGGCGCCGCCATGCTGCAGGGCGGCCGCTGCCAGGGCTGCAAGGTGGCGCTGTCCATCGCCGAGATGAACCAGATCAAGGCCGCCGCCGCCGACGAGGTGGTGCGCTGCGACGAGTGCCGCCGCATCCTCGTCCGCACGGCGGAGTCGGGCCTGTGACCCCGTCCCCCCGCGCTGAGAGGAAAGAGTGACCGCCTACATCGTCGAGGCCGACGGTGGCTCCCGCGGCAACCCCGGCCCGGCCGGCTACGGCGCCGTCCTCCGCGACGCGGCCGACGGCCGGGCCCTCGCCGAGTCGGCCGAGGCCATCGGCGTCGCCACCAACAACGTCGCCGAGTACCGCGGCCTCATCGCCGGCCTCCGCCTGGCGCTCGACGTCGGCGGCGAGGGCGCGCGGGTGGCCGTGCGGATGGACTCCAAGCTCGTCGTCGAGCAGATGGCGGGCCGCTGGAAGGTCAAGCACGAGGGCCTGCGCCCGCTCGCCCTCGAAGCGGGCAAGCTGGCCAGGCGGCTGCGGGTGACGGAGTGGACCTGGATCCCGCGCGCCCGCAACGAGCACGCCGACCGCCTGGCCAACGAAGCGATGGACGCCGCCGCCCAGGGCCTCTCCTGGAAGTCCGGCGGCGCGAGATCAGCCGCGGAAAGCCCCGCCGAAGAAGCGCCCTCACCCCCGAAGGCCCGACTGGTGGAGCAGACCGACCTCCTCGACCTGTCGGGCCCCACCGCCTCCGTCGCCACCGCCCAGCAGCGCACCGCCAAGGGCACCGGCTGGGCCCCGCCCACCCGGGTCGCCACCTCGCTCGTCCTCCTGCGCCACGGCGAGACCCCGCTCTCCGTCGAACGCCGCTTCTCCGGCCTCGGCGACCCCGAGCTCACCGCCAATGGCCTCGCCCAGGCCGCCGCGGCCGCCGACAGGCTCACGCGCGACCCGTACAAGCTCGACGCCGTCGTCACCTCCCCGCTCACCCGCGCCAGGCAGACGGCCGAGACCGTCGCCGAGCGCGCCGGCCTGGACGTGGAGACCGACGAGGACCTCAGGGAGACGGACTTCGGCGCGTGGGAAGGCCACACGTTCACCGAGATCCAGCGCCGATGGCCCGCCGAGCTGGCCGCCTGGCTCGCCGACCCCGACGTCGCCCCGCCGGGCGGCGAGAGCTTCACCGCCGTCGCCGACCGCGTCACCCGCGCCCAGCGCCGCCTCATCGACAGGTACGAGGGCCGCACCGTCCTGCTGGTCTCCCACGTGACGCCCATCAAGACCCTGCTGCGCCTGGCCCTGGACGCGCCCCCGGCCGCCCTCTACCGGATGCACCTGGACCTGGCCTGCCTGTCGCTCATCGAGCACTACGCCGACGGCAACCCGGTGGTGAAGTCCTTCAACGACACCGCCCACCTCCGCTGACGGTTCGCGCTCTCGTACAAGTCCAGGAGCCGGTCGTGCCGGGCGCCGCCAGAACACCCGGCACGACCCCTGGCGCCACCGCCCCCCTCAGGCGATGACACCCCGTCATCTCATCGTGCGGATCTTGTCATTTGGTTGCGGACCGCTTGCATGCGCTAACCTCGACACCGGACGAGCCGGCCGGGCGACCGCGTCGGGCCTCTTCACGAGGCCCGCCGAGGAAGGTCCGGGCTCCACAGGGCAGGGTGGTCGGTAACGCCGACCCGGGGCGACCCGCGGGAAAGTGCCACAGAAAGCAAACCGCCTTCCGGATTTCCGGGAGGTAAGGGTGAAAGGGTGGTGTAAGAGACCACCAGCGCCCACGGTGACGTGGGCGGCTCGGTAAACCCCACCCGGAGCAAGGTCAAGAAGGGACGTTCCCCTCGGGGACCGTCCCGCGTGCGCCGCTTGAGGGCTGCCCGCCCGAGGCGCACGGGTAGACCGCTCGAGGCCGCCGGCAACGACGGCCCTAGATGGATGGTCGCCCCTTCGCCTCGGCGAAGGACAGAACCCGGCCTACAGGCCGGCTCGTCCCATATTTGCTGCTCTGACCTCGCATGGAACCGTCGGCGCGCATGCGCAGGGCACATCGGGGGCACTCCGGCCTGACGCCCATGGGCGCAGGACGGATTACATCTCCTAGCGGATGGGTCTAGAGGCGCCGGCCGGGTGCCCCTTACGCGAAGGTAAGGTCCGTGGGCGCCTCTGGCATGGCGTTGGCTCGCAGGCGTACTGTCACATCGAATAGGCGTTCGATCCCGGGGCGTCCGTGATCAATATAGGAAGGTGTTCCCTTCTGGTAACCCTGTTCGCGTGCGGAGAGCATCAATAGCCCTCTCTCTTCGCATCAAACCCAAAGGTCAACTACACAACGGAGTAGGGAAACATGAACGAGGAATTCTTCCCGGCCGGTTCTGTTTCACATGATGACCCAGCGGTCGAACGGGCTATGGCAACAATTGATGGGTTGAAACCGGCTGAACAGAGAGAGCTCCTACGTAGCACCTACCGTGCAACGCTGGCCTTCCAGCGAACCAAGGATATTGACCACCTCGTGCATTTCGCTAACAATCTCCTCGCGACCATTCGTCTGCGCGGCATTCCCGATTATGCCGAAGCGGTAAGGAGCGCTTCGAAAGATCACGGGGGCTCTGGTGGGTCGCTGGACATCAATGAGGTGCTTAACCGACTCATGGAGTAGCCATGGCGGAGCTCCGGCTCCAGGCGGGAAGTGATCGAGTACTTGCGAAGTGGTGGAACTCGGATAGCTGCAAGGAGGGAGATCACCAGCTTGTCGCAAAGGTGCTTGAGACCATCAGAACCGGAGCCTGGCGGAATCGATGGTACTGGACTGAAGATCAAGCTAACGATCCAACTACCCTTCGACCAATATCCATCTGGCCGCGAACAGACTTAGTGATCACGATTCGGTTTTGGCCAGCGGAAGATCCTCCCGAGGTCCAACTAATCAGCATTCTTGATCTAGCCGACCTGCCTGAAAACGACCTCCGAGAAGAGGCCTGAGGATCATTCCTTAGATGATCAGAGTGCTTGAATCCCCTTTGAAAACGCCTTGTTCATAGCTGTGCGCGCACGCTGCGATGCTTCAGGCACCAGGTGACCGTACAGGTCCACGGTCGTGGTAATGGACTCATGCCCCAGCCACCGGGACACCTCAGAGACAGGCACGCCCTCAGCCAACGCCGTACTGGCGAAGGTGTGCCGCAGATCGTGGAACGTCATGTCCGCTGGCACCTCGGCCGCGAGGATCGCTGGCTTGAGGACGTCGGCGTTGAAGTAGTCGCGCCGGATCAGGTTGCCGCGCGACGTCCGGAATAGCGCGTCCTTGGGCTTCCGTCGATCTATGTGCTTCGCCAGGGCGTCAGCGAGCACGGCCGGCATCGGCACGTCCCGCACGGACGCCCGCGTTTTCGGCGGAGCCAGCACCGGCCGCCGATCGATCACCACAATCTGCCGGTCCACCCGCAGCATCTCTTCCTGGAAATCGACCCGATCGACGGTCAGACCGAGTGCCTCCCCCTGCCGTAGGCCGGCCGCAGCCCCGAGGAGGACCAGCGGCGCGAACTCGGGCCGCATCGCACGGTAGAGCGCGATCACTTCGGCAGGGGAGAGGAGCCGGATCGTGGTCTTATCCGCCTCTGGCAAGCGGATGTCGACGCAGGGCGAGCGACGGATCATGCCGTCCCGTACGGCACCACGCATGATGCTGGAGAAGATCACATAAATGGTTTCGATCGTCCGCGGCGTCAGGCCCTTGACGTGCAAATCCTTCACCCAGCCCTGCACGGCGGTGGGCCGGATGGCGACCAAGGGCACCAGGCCGAAGACTGTGCTGGGCGAACGTCCGCACGCTCATCCGCAAGGCGAGACGAAGTGCATGCGCTTCGCGGCCGGTCCACTCATGCACCGTCGTCACGTCGCCGCTCCCTTCCACGGCCATGAAAGCACGCAGAGTTACCGAGGGCCTACGGAAGTGCAACGGAAGTGCGACAGCGGGTCGTATCCAGCCGGGCCGGGACTGGCCATGCTCGATGAGCGTGCCATCAGCTCCGGACCACGGTAAGGACGGCTACCTTGTGGACACAGATGTGGACGGCCCATTCGCCTGCGGGTACCCGCGGGACCCAATGAGATCAGTGGCGCCTGAGGTCGCGGCGCACTCAAGTTCTCTCGGGCGGAGCCTGGTCTGGCGGCTTCGCGATGACGCGCGGGCGGTGGGGGACGCCCGCGCCTTCTCCGCCGTGCGCTCCTGCTGGTCGGTCTGCGGCCGGATCTCGTGGACGACGCGGTTCTGATGGTCAGCGAGCTGGTCACCAACGCGGTGCTGTACGGTGCCGCGCCGTATGAGCTGGTGGTACGGGTCGATCCAGCCGAAGTGGTCTGCATGGTGGTCGACGCCGGGGCCGTTCTCCCGAAGCTGCGGGGTACGGATGCTCAGGCCGAGAACGGCCGGGGGTTGTTGATCGTGGCGGAACTGTCGGCCGGGCTCTACGGCTGCATCCCACAGAGGTTCGCCACGTGCCCTGAGGTGGAGGGAAAGGCGACCTGGTTCGCGCTGCCTCGTACGGAGGGCTGGCGATGAGCATGACATGAGAAGGAGCCACGCGGCCCCCTGTCGGGGAGAATCCTGGGCCGCTCGCATGGGTGAGCCGGCCGCCTGGCGTGGGCTGGTTCGAGTTCTGGGTCAGCCGAGGACGAGTAACCTGGACAGGCAGAGTGGTTCGAGACATTTAGGCAACAAAGGCGGTCGCTCCCCATAGTTCGGGATTGCCGCCTTTGTCACGGCCTATCCGCCACAACGTGGCATCAGCCTATCTTCACGCTGATGTCCGCACCCGACTTCAATAGGGCAACTGCCGCGAGGGTGGCGATCGCCGCCATCCAGGCGGCATGAATCACCCACCACGGGATAGAGATGGTAATTTCCAGCTTCCTCATGTCCCAGGTCCTCCTTTGGGCTCTGTGCGGTCGAAAGGTGCCGGGACCTGGGGCACGATGCAATGGAGGCGCTACACTGGGATTGTCCAGATCGCCAGTGTGCGCCTCCAGCCCCAGGCTGGACGACACTCAGAGCCCGACACCCGTCTGGTGTCGGGCTCTTGTGTTGCGCGCCTCAGCCTAGGCCATCTGAACCCGCTCCGCAGCGAATACACACGTTTACTCGCCGCCTTAGAAGAGCGCAATCTTAAAGCGGTGCTCTCTATTGTGGAGCCGCCGGTTTGGTCGGCTGGCAGTGGGGAGCATGCTGCCCTACATCCGCAGGTGAAGAGGGTAGCGCGCTGCGCACTGCGTTTTGGCCGCCGTATTTCGTACGCCATTTGCATCGCGGATCGAATCCGCGTTTCGGTTCTCGTTTTGTTTGCCGTTTGCAGCTGCCGGTAACCTGGGGTTACCGCAGTTCTTTCTATTGGCGCAGTTACGAGCGGAATCTCGGAGTTGGAGCGAGAGCCCCTGTGTGGGCTTCTCAGGGCCTCCCGGCTATCGAACGCATGAACGCATTGCGGTGCGCCGGTCACGGCGTGCGATTCGAGGATCATCGTGGCGATCAACACCCATGGGCGGACCACCGGGCCGAGCGCGGGCGGGCGCCGCATCGTCGGGATGCGCGCGGATGACATCTACAGGGTGATGGCGTTCTTGGCGCGGTCGAGTGACTCCTCTGAGGCCGGCCCGCCCGGGTTCTCGGTCGCGAGCGCCTGGTTGAGCTCGACGAAGGGACGCATGCGCGTCTCGTACCGGATAAGCGCCGTCGCGTGGTCGGCGGCGGCGAGTTCGGCGGCGAGCACGTACGCGCCGACGAGGGCGAGGCTGGTGCCCTGGCCCGACAGCGGCGAGGCGCAGTAGCCGGCGTCGCCGAGGAGCGTCACCCGGCCACGCGACCAGGAGTCCATCCGCACCTGCGCCATGGCGTCGAAGTAGAAGTCCGGCGCCGTCTCCATGGCCGCGAGCAGCTTGGGCACCTCCCAGCGCAGCCCGCCGCACCGCTCGGCGACGAGCCGGCGCTGGGCGTCGAGGTCGCGGTGGTCGTACGGTACGGGATCGGACTCGAAGCCCAGGTTGACTCGCAGTTCGGTGTTGTCGCGCACGGGGTAGATGCCGCCGCCGGCCTGGCCCTCGCGGATCCAGACCTGCCAGTCGTCCAGGCCGAGGAAGTTGTCGGCGGTGAAGATCGACAGGTAGGTGCCGAGGTGGTGGACGAACTCCTCCTCGGGGCCGAACGCCAGCCGCCGCACCGTGGAGTGCAGCCCGTCGGCGCCCACGACCAGGTCGAAGGTCCGCGGCCCGCCCTTCTCGAACGTCGCGCGCACGCCGTGCTCGTCCTGCTCCAGCGCGGTGATCGAGTCGTCGAAGACGTACTCGACGTCCTGCCTGGTCCGGTCGTACAGGAGGGTGGTCAGGTCCTCGCGCAGCAGCTCGATGTCGTCGTTGTCGAGGCGGCCGCTGCTGATGGCGTGCTCGGTGGACCGCATGATCTCGTTGCCGTCGCCGTCCAGCATGGACATGCCACGCATCCGGGTGCGTACCTCGCGCAGTGGGGCCAGCAGGCCCATCCGGTCGACCACGTCGAGGGCCACGCCGCGGATGTCGATGGCCTGACCGCCGGCGCGCGGCGCGGGCGCCCGCTCGACGACGGTGGGGGTGATGCCGTGGCGGCGCAGCCAGTAGGCGAGGGCGGGGCCGGCGACGCTCGCGCCGGAGATGAGGACGGTGGTCATGTCTCGCTCCTTGTGTTGCGGTCTTCGCGGACCTGAATGTACAGCGTACTAATTTCGAGTGCAACGCTCTGACCTGCGTTTATGTACTAGGACAGCGAGAGCTGTGCTAGTTTCTGTGCTAGTACAGATGGACGAAGGAGCAGGTCGTGACCGATCCCACCGGGCCGCCCTATCTGCGCATCGCCGCGGAGATCCGCCGGAGCATCGCCGACGGCCGGCTCAGGCCGGGGGATCGGGTGCCGTCCACCCGCCAGATCGCCAGGGAGCACGGGGTGGCGCTCGCCACGGCCACCAAGGTCCTCAACCGCCTGCGCGACGAAGGGCTCGTGCACTCCAGACCCCGCGCCGGCACGGTGGTCGCCGCCCCCGCCGAGCCGCGCGGACCCGCCGAGCCGCCCGACCCTGCTCAGCCCCGCGATCCCGCAGAGGCGGGTGATCACACCGCCGCCTCTGCGCGTGCCCCGGCGCGGGCGCGCGAGCCCGGGGACCAGCCGCGGCGGCGTGGGCCGCGGCCGTCCGGGCAGCCCGACGGCGAGCTGAGCCGGGACCGCGTCGTGCGCGCCGCGATCGAGCTGGCCGACGCCGAAGGGCTGGACGCGCTGTCCATGCGCGGCGTCGCCGCACGGCTCGGCGTGGCGACCATGACCATCTACCGCTACGTCGCGGGCAAGGAGGAGCTGGTCCTCCTCATGGCTGACGCCGCGTTCGGCGAGCTGGGCTATCCGGGCGAGCCGCGAGCCGGGTGGCGGGCCCAGGTCGAGCGCGCGGCGCGCACCCTGTGGGCGGTGCATCGCCGTCATCCGTGGCTCGCCCAGCTCAACTCGCTTTTCCGGCCGCTGCCGCTGTCCAACCTGCTGGCCCACGGCGAGCAACTGCTCGCCGGGCTGGAGAGCCTCGGCCTGGACGAGACGACCAGGATGGACCTCCAGGTGGTGATCTACAGCCACGTCCAGGGCCTGGCCGTCCACCTCGAACGCGAGGTCCTGGCCGAGGCCGCCACCGGCCTGTCTGAGGAGCAGTGGATGGAGAGCCAGGGGCCCGCCCTCGGGTCGATCGCCGCGACCGGCGCCTATCCGGCCTTCTCGCGGCTCATGGCCGCGTTCGGCCGCGACGGCTACGACCTCGACCTCGACCGGCTGTTCGAGCTCGGCCTGCGCACCCTCCTCGACGGCCTGACGGTGCTCGTGGAGGAGCCCTGACAACACGGAAGGTCACGAATGAGATCGATGTCTTGATCGGCCCGACACCGGGCTGTTAGACAGGGGCAGCGGTTGCTCAGGCCCGAGAAACGGTGGTCCCCCCATGCAGCAGTCCGTTCTCACCACAGTCATGCTCCCCGCCGCGCTCGCACTGATCATGTTCGGGCTCGGGCTGTCCCTCACCCTCGGAGACTTCGCCCGCGTGGCGACCCGGCCCAAGGCCGTGATCGTGGCCCTGGTCGCCCAGGTGCTCGTGCTGCCCGCCGCCTGCTTCGGCCTGGTCGTGCTGTTCGGCCTGGACCCGCTGCTCGCCGTCGGGATGATGCTGCTCGCCGCCTCACCCGGCGGGACGACGGCCAACCTCTACAGCCACCTGTTCGGCGGCGACGTGGCGCTCAACATCACCCTCACCGCCGTCAACTCGGTGCTGGCCGCCTTCACGCTCCCCGTGGTCGTCAACCTGTCGCTGAACCACTTCCTCGGCGACGGCCAGGACATCGGGCTGCAGGCGGACAAGGTGGTGCAGGTCTTCGCGATCGTCCTGGTGCCGGTCGTGATCGGCATGCTCGTACGGCGGCTCAGCGTGCGGTTCGCCGACCGGATGGACAAGCCGGTCAGGATCCTGTCGGCGCTGGTGCTGGCGGCGGTCATCGTCGGGGCGATCGTGCAGGAGCGGGAGCGGCTGGGCGGTTACATCGCCGCCGTCGGGCTGGTGGCGCTGCTGTTCAGCGTGATCAGCCTGACCGTGGGCTATTGGCTGCCCCGCCTGTTCAAGGTGGAGCGGCGGCAGGCCATCGCGTCCGGGATGGAGATCGGCATCCACAACAGCACGCTGGCCATCACGATCGCGCTGAGCCCCTCGCTGCTGGCCAACTCGACGATGGCGGTGCCGCCCGCCGTCTACGGGGTGCTGATGTTCGGCACCACACTGGTCTTCGGCTATCTCGTACGCCGCCGCGCCGGCCTCGCCGAACCCGAGGAGCGCCTGCCGGCGGAAGCCTGAGCGTCCGCCGGGAAGGCGACCGCCGGTCAGCCGTCAGGAGGACGACCACCGGCGCGTCCGCGCCCTAGCTTGGGCGGAATGTTAGGCAACCCCGTGACCTTCCGCCGCACCGCGGCGGGCATCCTGCTCATCCTGGCCCCGCTGCTCCAGGCCGTCGCCGTCGTCGTCGACCCCGGCACCTGGGGCGACGACAGGGAAGCCGTCAGCTTCGGCGACAACCCGGCGCTGGCCCAGCTCCAGTCGGTGCTCTACCACTGGAGCTGGATCCTCATGGCCTTGGCCGCCCTCGGGCTCATCCATCTCACCCGGCGCAAGGCCACCGCCTTCGGCCATGTGACCGGCGCCCTCACGGTCGTCGGCTACATCTCGGCCTCGGCCCTGCTGATGAGCGACCCCGTCGAGTGGTGGCTGGGACAGCGGTACCAGCCGGAGGAGTCACAGCGGATCATGGAGGAGATGCTCGGCCTGCCCGGCGTCATCTGGGGCTTCCAGCTGCCATGGTTGCTCTTCGGGACCCTCGGGCTGCCCCTGCTGACGGCGGCGGTGTGGCGGGCCGGTTTCGTCGGTTGGTGGGTTCCCGCGCTGGTCGCCGGCGGGTACGTGCTGTCCTTCCCGGTGCCGTACGGACCGCTGACAGCGGTCTTCTGGGCCCTGCCCGTCATCGGCCTCGGCTGGACAGGGCTGAAGATCCTGCGCATGGGAGACGCGGCATGGGCCGCGTACTATCCGGCGGCCGTGCGGGCCGACGCCTGAGACCCGGGGACTTACGCGGTGAAGGGCGGAGGCGGTGGTCCCGCCGCCGGCGGCCCTCGTCAGGGGACGCGGCTCGGCGGCGGGCGCCTCCGCCCTCCCGGCCCCTGGGAGTCAGGACCTCCGCGAAGCGCCACCTCGCGTACCCCGCACGCTAACCCCGGCCGGCCGGTCGAGTCTGTGCAGGAATACGCAGAACGGACGCCCCAGGCTCACGCCTTCACGGAGAGCGAGGACGACACCGGCGGCAGCATGTGCACCCGCGCCGAGCCGATGTCGAAGTAGAGTCCCACCAGCTTCAGCCGGCCCGCGCGGACCTGGTCGTCGACCTTCCGGTAGGTGCGCAGGTTGTCCAGCTGCTGCTGCACGTTGACCTTGCAGAGCAGGTCGAGCGCGTCGGCGTCGAGCCGGTCGCCCGCGGTCTCGATGAACCTCGCCAGGCTGTGGTTGCCGTGACGCAGCCAGCGCCGCAGCGACGGCAGGCTGCCCGCCTTCACCCCGCCGCTCAGCAGCCCCGCCATCGCCCCGCAGCCCGAGTGGCCGCACACCGTGATCGTGTGCACGCCCAGCACCTGCGTCGCGTACTCGATCGCCGCCCCCATCGAGTCGTCGTGCGGCTCGGTCCCGCGGCGCGGCACCAGGTTGCCGATGTTGCGCACGGTGAACAGGTCTCCGGGGCCGCTCGCGGTGATCAGGCTCGGCATGATCCGCGAGTCCGCGCACGTGATGAACAAGTGCGTGGGCTGCTGCTTGCGCGCCAGCTCGGTGAAGATGGGCCGCACCAGCGGAGCCGTGCGCCGGTGGAACTCCCGCGCGCCCTCGGTGAGCCGGCAGTCGGCCTGGCCGGGCGTGCCGTGCGGCGGCTCCACCCGCTGCGAGGCGCGGGAGCGGCGGTGCGCCCACGGCAGCCACGACCGGTCGGGGCCGCTCGACAGGGTCTTCGCCGGATACATGCGCACCCCGCTGGCCGCCATCGCGTACCACTCGTCGTGCAGCTCGTCGATGTCGACCGTGCCGCCGAGCCGTTCGTGGTCCAGCCGCCACGCGTGGATCGCCTCGAAGGCGGCGTTGTCCATGAAGTCGATGTTGAGGTCCAGGTCCACGGGCGCCCCGGCGGGGATGGCGCGCAGCTCCTGCGTCAGCCTCGGCACGCCGAGGAACGTGAGCGAACCGGAGATCGTCGCGTGGTAGCGGCCGTCGGGTTGCTGCCGCGTCCGCACCGTCACCCCCGTCAGCCTGCGCAGCGCCATCAGCGCCGCCAGCGCCAGCCCGAACAGCACGCCCTCGGCCAGTCCGAGCAGGATCACCGCCGCCATGGTCACGATGTAGACCGGCACCTCGCCATGGCCGTGGACCTTGCGGATGTGGCCCAGATTGACCATCTGCACGCCGATGAACACCAGCAGCGCCGCCAGCGCCTCGACCGGGATCAGCTGGATCGACCACCCGAATCCGATCGCGAACACCAGCACCCACACCCCGTGCAGAATCGTCGAGGCCCGGCTGCGGGCGCCCGCCCGCGCGTTCGTGGTGCTCCGCACGATCACGCCCGCCAGCGGCAGCCCGCCCAGCGCCCCTGACACCATGTTGGCCACGCCCTGCCCGGTCAGCTCCTGGTCGAGGTCGGCGCGCGGCCCGGTGTGCATGCTGTCGACCGCGACCGAGCACAGCAGCGACTCCACCCCGGCCAGCAGCGCCACCAGCAGCACCGCCGCCACGACCATGTGCCAGTCGCCCTGCGGCAGCACCGGGAACGTCCACTCGGTGAACGCGCCGGACAGGTCGATGCGGGTGACGTCCCAGCCGAACGCCCAGGCCGTGACCGCCGCGACCAGCAGCGCCGCCAGCGGCGCCGGCACCACCTTGACCTGCTTGGGCAGCCGCAGCCAGAGCGCGAGCACCCCGATCGTCAGCATCCCGACCGCGATCTTGTGGCCGTGCGGGTCGACGAGCTGGCCGGGCAGCTCGATGATGTTGGCCAGCGCCGAACGCTGCGGGCTGCCGCCGAGCACCACGTGCAGCTGCGACAGCGCGATCACCACGCCCACCCCGGCCAGCATGCCGTGCACGACCGCGGGGGAGACCGCCAGCGCCGCCCTGGCCGCCCTGAACACCCCCAGCAGGAGCTGCACCGCCCCCGCCAGCAAGGTGATCATACAGGTGGCCCGCCAGCCGTAGGTCTGCACCAGGTCGGCCACCACCAGCGACAGGCCGGCCGCCGGGCCGCTCACCTGGACGGCGGAGCCGCCCAGCGCGCCCGCGACCACGCCGCCCACCACGGCGGCGATCAGCCCTGAGGCGAGCGGGGCGCCCGAGGCCATCGCGACGCCCAGCGAGAGGGGCACCGCGACGAGGAAGACCACGATCGAAGCGGGCACATCATGGCGGAGTGTGCTCAGCAGGCTACTCTGCGTAAGGCGGACCATGCGCAAACCCTAGCGGGGCCGACCCTCATTTGAGTGGCCCGCTAGGGGTTTTACGGATTCCTGTCTCGCTCCCGCGACGCCGATCAGCGGTAGTAGTCGGGGAACTCCTGCTCGGGCGTGGTGCGCCGGTGACCGCCGCCGTCGCGACCGGTCTCGGCCGCGCCGTACGTGTCCGCGCCGTAACCGGCGTTCGCCGGAGGGGCGGGCCAGGCCGCCTGGGAGGTGGCCGGGTTGGCGAAGTCGCCGGTCTCGTACGCGAACGACTGCGGCGACGGAGCGGGCATCGGCGTGGACGTCGGCGCGGCGAGCACGTCGTCGTAGGCCGGGACGGGCCTGGCGGGCGCGGCCGGGGCGGCGCTCGCGGGGGAGGGCCCGGACAGGGCGTCGGAGTCGTCGGCCACCGCCCAGCCCGCGCGCACCTCGTAGGAGGAGCGGTACGGCTGCTGCGGCTCCTGGAAAGCGGGCCAGGAGCCGCTCGTGGCGCCGGGCGCCGGGTCGTCGAGGATGTCGGGCGACGGGGTGGCGGGCCAGCCTCCGGACGCGGTGGCGGCGGGCTGCGCGGGCCAGGAGCCGCCCGGACCGGCGGCGGGGGAGCCCCCGTTGTAGGCGGGGAACGGGTCGCTGGTCGGCGCGGCGTTGATCGGCGAGGCGGGCACGGCAGGGAAGGAGCCGCTGGAGGCGGGGTCGACCGCGGGGAAGGAGCCGCTGCCCGCGCCGGGCGCGGCGGCGTATCCGCCGGTGGACTGCTGGGGGGCGCTCTGGGCGCGGCTCTGGCCGCGGCCCTGGGCCGCGCGGGAGCCGCCGGTCTGCCGGGCGTCGGGGCGCGGCGACGGCACCGGCTGGGCGCCCGCGCCGAGGATGCTCATCACGTCCGACGTCTGCGCCGAGAACGTGACCGTGCGCTGGTCGGCCAGGTCGGAGGCGGACGGCGCGGGATGCTGCACCGGCTCCACCAGGTCGGCCAGACCGGCGGCGGCGGGGCTCGGGGCCTTCGCCGGCCGCTGGGGCAGCGGAGCCTGGACGGTGGCCGCGTTGGGGTCGACGGCGGTGGCGTCGACCGGGGTGGGCCTGGTGCGACGGGGAGCGGGGCGCTGGGTCTCGGTGGAACGGTCCCTGGCAGCCGGCTCACTCTCGCGCTCGGCCGGCCTGGACGCCGCCTTGCGGGCCGCGACCGTGCCGCCGGCGCCGAACCCGCCCTCCTCGGCGTCGCTGCGGATGTTGGCCCAGAACTCCTCGTCGTCGTCGTCCGAGCGAGGGTTGCCCCATTCGTCGACGCCCCGCTTGCCCCGCTGGCCGGTGCGGACCGGCTTGGGCTTCGGTTCGTCGATGGGGCTGAAGTCGGGGCTGAACTTGGTCATCTTCGGCTCGGCGGCCGCGAACTGATCAGTGGAGCGGGTGACCGTCCGCTCCTCCTTCTCGGCCATCTCCTTCAGACGTTCAGGAGGAAGCGAGCTCTCCCTGCGATTCATCGAACGCATGCCCAGTGCCACGACGACAAGCACGAGGAGCACAACAGCGACCAAGCTCACTACGACCGCAGTCATTGCACCACCCTCAAAGCCATGGCCTGCCTTCGGCACCGGTGAGATCGCGCGGCCATCGACGCGACCTGCCCCCTTTGATCACCAGCACCTAACAATTGGATCTGATTCTGTCGGACCACGACGAGCGTTGTCACACCCTAAGTGAAGAATTGGTAACCAGAACTACGCTCCGTGTCGTCCGTCTCACTCGATGTTCACCGCCGTGAGCCGGCCACGGGCGATGGTGCGATCCGCGATCCTCTTCAGGACCGTGGAAAGGGACGCGCCCTCCTCCACGTCGACCTTCCCGCTCAACGTGTAGACGCTGAAACGGTAGGTGCCCTTGCCCACGCAAGGGGGCTCGTAGCCCGCCTTGCCGCTGGTGACCTTGGCCTGACCGGACCCCTCCGGGGGGCTCTCGGCGGCGTTGGGCCCCAGCTCGGTCGTGGTGGCCGGGATGTTGTAGAGCACCCAGTAGACACCTGACGACTCGGCGGAGTTGGAGTCGACGACGATCGCGACGGTCTCGGCCTCCTCAAGAGGCCGGCTCGACCAGCGCAGCGGCGGGCTGCCCTGGCTGCCCTGGCACGAGAACTGCCGCGGCAGCGGCCTGCCCTCGCGCAGATCGGGGCTCGAGACGTTGATCCGCGCGATCTCCTGCGCCTCGGACGTGCCGATGATGGTGCCGCAACCGGACACGGTGAGCACAGACGCCACCGCCGTCACCATGACGGCGGCACGTCGCACTCGCCTCGTCCTGTTACACAGCCCCATGCCGCACGATGCTACGCGCGTCTCGGGCATGCGCCGACCGTTTCGGAAGGGTCGGTGGCCGGTAAAGCCCGGCAAATCCGCCACCGGCCGGAGCGGCAGAGGGGTGACGGCGGGCGCGGTCGCGAGCTCCGCCGTCCTCGATCAGGGGAAGCGGGGGCGAGACGTCCCGCCTGCCAAGATCACTTACCACCGCCTCCGCGCCGTGTCTGGCCTGCCGCTTCTCGACGCGGGCCACCCCGCGCCGCCGGACCGGCTGATCGCCCGTTTCTGGGACGACCGGATGCCGCCCGCGGCGCGAAAAACGCCGCGGGCACCGCCTCCGCGCCCGCGAACCACCCTCCGAAAAAACGCCCCCGAAGCCCTCGCCGATCAACGACGACAACCACTGACCGATCCGTACGCGATCCGGCCGGCTGATTCGATACTGCTCGATCCGGCCACGGGTCGAGCGGCGTGACGGACGCGCGCCGCGTCGCCTCCGGGGGCGCTTGGGAGCTACCCGCCTTGAGGATGGTTTCCGGTGGGACGCCGGGCGTCCGAGAGGATGGCTCGGAAGGTCGTCCCTTCTTCAGAACCGGGCGGTCAGTGCCTCCCGAGCGATGCCCGAACGGCAGTCTGAATGCCCGGCTTCGTCGGTTGAGGGAAGGGTTCATGCCAACGCCCGCCCGCCGCCGGAGAACCGGATGGTCAGCCTCGGATCGCCGGGCGTGAATAAGATCATTCACGCCCGCCGCCGGAAGACCCTGATCGCCAGCGGCGCGAACACCACCATGAACCCGGCCGCCCACAGCAAAGAGATCAGCGCCGGCCGGGCCACCTCGCCGCCGATCAGCAGGCCCCGGATCGCGTCGGAGAGATGTGTCACCGGGTTGACCCCCGCCCACGCCGCCAGCCAGGAGGGGAACGTGTCGGGGTTGACCAGCGCGCTGCTGGTGAACGTCAGCGGCATCATCACCGAGAAGGAGAACATCTGCACCTTCTCCGGATTGGACGCCGTCAGCCCGATCAGCACCGACATCCACGACATGGCCAGCGCCACCACCACGAGCAGCGCCAGCGCCCCCAGCAGGCCGGTCACCCCGGTCGTCACCCGGAACCCCAGCACCATGCCGAAGCCGATGAGCAACGCGAACGCCCACACCTGCTTGAACGTGTCGGCGATGATCCGCCCCGCGAGCGGCGCCGACCGCGCGATCGGCAGGCTGCGCAGCCGATCGAAGACGCCCTTGGCGATGTCGGTGTTGAGGCCGATGGCCGTGGACAGCGTGTAGAACAGGGCGTTCTGCACCAGCAGCCCGGGCAGCGCGAACTGCAGGTAGTCACCGGTCGATCCGGAGATCGCGCCGCCGAACACGTACGTGAACAGCAGCAGGAACATGATCGGCTGGATGCTGAGATCGAGCAGCTCCCACGGGTTGTGCTTGATCTGCACCAGGCTGCGCCAGGCCAGCGTCAGGGTCTGGCTCACGGTGGCGCCGGGGCTCACCCGCCTGGGCGGCGCCGGCAACGTGGTCGCGGTCACGCGTAGGCCTACTCGTCGTCCTTGGCCGGCTCCTCCGCGCGGTGCCCGGTCAGCGCCAGGAACACCTCGTCGAGGCTGGACTTGCGCAGCGTCAGCTCAGAGGCGACGATCCCCAGGTCGTCGAGGCGGCGGACCACGGCCGGCACTACGGCGGGGTCGCGCACGGCCACGGTCAGCCGCCCGCCCGACACCTCCGGAACCTCGCCCACGATCTCCTCGACCACCTCCGACACCACCGGCACCTGGTGTCCGGCCATCGGCCGCACCTCCAGCACCTGCGCGCCCGTGGTGGCCTTGAGCTCGTCGGACGTGCCGGAGGCGATCACCTTGCCGTGGTCGAACACCACGATGTCGTCGGCGAGCTGGTCGGCCTCCTCCAGATACTGGGTGGTCAGCAGGACGGTCACGCCGTCGGCCATGAGCCCTCGCACGACGCCCCACAGCTCGGTGCGGCTGCGCGGGTCGAGGCCGGTCGTCGGCTCGTCCAGGAACAGCACCTGAGGGCTGCCCACCAGGCTCGCCGCCAGGTCGAGCCGTCGGCGCATGCCTCCCGAGTAGGTCTTCGCGGCCCGCCCGCCCGCGTCGGACAGGTCGAACCGCTCCAGCAGGGCCGTGGCTCGCCCGCGCGCCTCACGCCTGGACAGGCCCAGCAGCCGGCCGATCATCACGAGGTTCTCGACGCCGGTCAGCATCTCGTCGACCGCCGCGTACTGGCCCGTCAGCCCGATCAGCGAGCGCACCTGGTGGGCCTGACTCGTCACGTCGAACCCGAGCACTGACGCCCGGCCGGCGTCGGGCGTCAGCAGCGTCGCCAGGACGCGCACGGCGGTGGTCTTGCCCGCGCCGTTGGGGCCCAGCACGCCCAGCAGCCTGCCGGGCGGCACGGCCAGGTCGACGCCGTCGAGCGCCCTGGTCTCCCCGTAACGTTTGACCAGGCCTTCGGCCTCGATCGCGTAGTGGTTCCCCGTCATGGGGACACTCTGCCTGAGCCCACCGACATTCTTCGGATCCGGATCCGGACACCGGTGACAGATCAGCGATATGCCACGAGCCCTAAGCTGGCCTTGTGACGTCATCAGGTCCTTTGCGCGATCCCGCCAACCGCGTCTCGCCCCGGGCCCGCGGGCTCTGGCTGCTGGAGGCGCTGATCGGGTTCGTGCTGCTGGTCGGCGGGTCGGTGCTGGTCGCCGGCTGGGTCGGTGGCAGCGGCTGGCCGTGGGTGCCGCAGTGGTTCGCCGCGCGGCCGTGGCTGCTGCCGGTCACGGTGGCGGTCCTGACCACGCCGTTCCTGCTGGCCGAGCCGTTCGTGCGGTACGCGGTGCACCGGTGGGAGCTCTCCGGTGACGTCGTCTACGCCCGGCAGGGGTTCCTGTCCAGGGAATGGGTGTTCGTACCGGTCAGCCGCATCCAGACCGTCGACAAGGGGCAGGGATGGATGGAAAGGATGCTGGGGCTGGCGACGCTGGAGATCCGCACCGCCTCCCACGCCGGGTCGTCGACGATCAAAGGGCTGGACTTCCGGGTGGCGGCGGAGCTCGCGGAGGCGCTGGCGCACCGCGCCGAGCAGCTCAGGGACGACGCGACATGACCGGCCCCACCGGCCACCCGCAGCCGCCCGCCGACCCCCCGCCCGAGAGGACTCCCGGCGAGGACATCCCGGCCCCGAGCGCCGACCCCACCGAGCAGACACCTCATAAGAACCCTGCACCCCGCGAGGACGCCGCACCCCGCGAGGACGCCGCACCCCGCGAGGACGCCGCACCCCGCGAGGACGCCGCGCCTCGCGACGCCGCATCCCGAGAGGGCACCCCGCCTCGGGAGGGCACTCCACCCCGCGAGAACATCGCACCCCGCGAGGACGCTGCGGTCCGCGAGAACACCGCGCCTCGCGACGCCGCGCCTCGCGAGGGTGCACCCCGAGAGGGCGCCGCGCCTCGGGAGGGCACTCCACCCCGCGAGGACGAAGCACCCAGCAAGGACGCCGCGCCTCGCGAGGACACCGCGCTTCGCGAGAACGTCCGCCTCCACCAGGACACCCCACTCCGTGAGGGCGTCGCGCCTGGGGAGGACGCCGCGCCTCGGGAGGGCACTCCACCCTGCGATGACACCCCGCCTCGTGAGGGCAGCCTCTCTGAGGTGGGTCCGCATGGGGAGGCCGGGTCCGGTGCGGGTGGGGCGCCTTACGGGGGTGGATCCCCTGAGGGGCCGTATGCGTCTCCTGGTGGGCCGTACGGGGGCGGTGCGTCTCCTGGTGGGCCGTACGCGTCTGCTGGAGGGTCGTATGTGGGAGGACTGCCGGGGCCGTTCTCGGTGCCACTGCGGTTGAGCCCCAAGGTGCTGCTGATCGATCCCGTACGGATGCTGCCCTCGCTGCTGGTGCCCCTGGTCGGTGTGCTGGTGGTGGGCGGGTTCTCGCCCAGGTCCTACCTCTGGGCGGCGTTCGGCCTGGTCGGGACCGTGGTGTTCGCCCTCATCCGATGGGCGACGTTCACGTACGAGATCGCCGGCGACCGGGTGGAGATCAAGCGCTCGCTCATCAGCCGCTCGATCCGCACCATCCCGCTGGAACGGGTGCGCGGCGTCGACGTGTCCACCCCGCCCATGCACCGCCTTCTCGGCCTGGCCGTCCTGAAGATCGACACCGGCGCGAGCGGGGGTGACGGCGAGGCCACCCTCGACGGCGTCACCGTCGGAGAGGCCGAACGGCTCAAACCCCTCCTGCTGCGCCGCGCCCGCGCCGAGGCCACCACCACCGTCAGGCCCGAGGAGGAGAGGCACGCGGAGGGGGTGCCGGCGGAGCGGGTCATCTTCGCCGTCCCGCGCAGGTGGCTGCTGTACGGGCCGCTGTCCGGCGCTTACCTGCTGACCCCGTTCGCGCTCGCGGGCGGCGCCGTCGGCCTGGCCTTCCAGTGGGGCGACGACCTCGGCTTCGGCCGCAACGCCGCATGGAGCGTCGGAGAATGGCTGTGGCAGCGCCCCTCGCTGCTGGTGGCGGCCATGGTGCTGCTGATCGTGGCGATGCCGATCGCGGGCGGCGTCATGTACGCGGTCTTCAACTGGGACTTCCGGCTCAAGCGGCGCGACGGCTACCTGGTGGCCGAACGCGGGCTGATCAACCGGCGCAGCGTGTCGCTGGAGTCCCGGCGGGTGCGCGGCTACGAGATCGTCGACGGCCTCGCCGAACGCTGGGCCGGTGTCGTCCGCGCCTGGGCCATCGTGACCGGGCTCGGCGACTCAGGGACCCGCGGGCAGCTCCTGCCGGTGGTCCCCCGCGCGGACGCCACGGCGGTCACCGGCGACGCCATCGGCCCCTACCAGGCCGAGCTGCGGCCCCACCCGCCGGTCGCCGGCAACCGCCGCCTGTTCAGGGCCGTCTTCCCGTGGCTCGTCCCGGCGGCGCTGGCCGGTCTGCTGCTCCTGCTGACAGGGCTGACCGTGTGGTGGGTGCTGCTCGTGGTCTCCCTCGTCATGGCCGCCCTGGGCGTTCCCCTGGGCCTCGACCGCTACCGCTCGCTCGGTCACGGCTACGACGGCGATCGCGTGGCGGTCCGCTCGGGCTCGCTCAGACGGTCGACGGCCGTGGTGGAACGCCGCGCCGTGGTGGGCTGGCGGCTCCACCAGACGTGGTTCCAGCGGCGGGCGGGCGTCCTCACCCTGACGGTGGGGGCCGGCGCCGGCAAGGGCGGATACTCGGCCATCGACGTCTCCGAAGCCCAGGGCAGGGATTTCCCCGCCGAGGTGACACCCGAGTGGCTGGCCCCGTTCCTCAACCCGCACACCCCCTCCGATCCTCCGTCCACCGGCTGACCCTTGCCCCGGGTGTGACAGGGCACGGGCAGCCCTTCAGAGGCACTTCTTGTCAGCGGTCAGGACTGCCGGGTCACGCGTACGGTGAAACGCCCGGCCAGGCGTCTGCCGCTTGCCTGGGCCGGGCGGGTGAGGCCGCAGTCAGTACAGACCCTGGCGGGCCCTGTGAGCTGACGCCGCAGCGCGCACGGACCCTGGCGGGCCCTGTGAGCTGAGGCCGCAGCGCGCACGAACCCTGGCGGGGCCTCTGGGCTGAGGCCGCAGCATGCACAGACCTTGGCGGGCCCTGTGTGTTGGGGCCGCAGCACGCAGGGACCCTGGTGCGCCCTGTGAGCTAAGGCCGCGGTGCGCACGGACCCTGGCGGGGCCTCTGGGCTGGGGCCGCAGCACGCACAGACCCCGGCAGGCCCTGTGAGCTGATGTCGCGGTGGGTACGGACCCTGGCGTGCCATGTGAGCTGAGGTCGCGGCGCGCACGGACTCTCGCGGGCCCTGTGGGCTGGGGCAGTACAGACCTGGCGGGCCCTGCGAGTTCAGGCGGGTGCGCTCACGTGCATCCGTCGCTGTCAGTCCTGGCGGCGGGCGCCGAACATGATCTCGTCCCAGGTCGGCACCGAGGCGCGGCGTCCGCGCGAGCCCTTGCGGGACTGGCGGGCCGGCTTGGGCGCGGGCGTCGGCGCGGGAGGCTCCTCCTTGGCCGGAGGCTCCTGCTCGGTCTGGTCGTCCTTGCTCGGCCGGGCCGCGGGCACCGCCTTCGCCGCCGGCTTGGCGCCCTTGGGCTGATGCTTGCGGCCGCCACCGGTCTCCGTTTCGGCCTGGACCTCGGGAGCTTTCTTCTCCGCCGCCTCGGTCTCCCGTACGGGCGAGGCGTCGCTTTCGGGAGCCTTCCGCGCGGCGGGAGCGCCGGCCGTCACGGGGCCCTCCGTGGCGGGCCCGGAGGCGTCGCCGGTCGATCCCGGGCTCTGCGTTTCCGCGGCAGCGGGAGGCTCGGCGGCGGCAGCCGATGCAGCGGTCCCGCCGTCGGCGGCAGCATGGGTCTCGGCATCGGTGGCGTCGGACACCGGGGCCTCGGCAGTCTGGGTCGTCGTGTCGGCGGCGGGTGTGGTGGATGTCTGCGCCTGGGCGGGCGCGGATTCCGGCTCCCGCGTGGGTGACGTACCAGGCTGCTCAGCCGTAGGCGCCGCCTGCGCGGCGGGTGCGGTGCCCTGGTCAGCGGCTGGCGTCGCCTGTGTGGCGGATGTGGTGCCCTGCTCAGCCGCGGGCGCCGACTGCGCGGTCGGTGTGGTGCCCTGCTCAGTGGTTGGCGTTGCCTGCGCGGCAGGTATGGCGCCCTGCGCAGGCGACGATGCCGCTTGCGCGCCAGGTGTGGTGCTTTGTGCGGGCGACGGTGCCGTCTGCGCAGGTGGTGTGGTGTCCTGTGCGGGCGACGGCGCCGACTGTGCGGCGGGTGCCGGGGTCTGAGTGGACGACGGCGGCGTCTGGGTGGCCGGTGTTTCCTGCTGCTGAGCAGGAGCGTCCGCGCTGATTGGAGCCGCTTCCGGCTGGTGGTCGCTTGCCGGAGGGCCGGTGGTCACGGCGTCTGCCGAGACGTCCGCGTGGTCGTCGGTGCCGTCGGTGATACGTGCCGGGGCATCGGTGGGCCGGGTGGCGGCGTCGGCAGCGGCGGGTGTCTGCGCCTGGGCGGGTGCGGATTCCGGCTGCTGTGTGGGTGACGTCCCAGACTGCTCGGCCGGTGATCCCGTCTGGGCGGCCTGCGCCGCGGTCTGCTCAGACGATTGTGCGGACTGCGCGGCCGGTGCCGTGTCCGGCGTTTCCTGCTGCCGGGCCGGTGTGGCGGACTGGGCGATGGCGGCTTCCGGACGCTGGGCCGCTCCGCCCGGCTCGGCGGAGGCGGAGGTCTCGGCGAAGGGCGTCTGAGTGGACGCGGCGGAGCCCTGATCCTGTACGGGCGCGGCCGGTGCCGCCGGAGTCTGGGCAGCGGGGGAGTCGTTGGTCGGCGCCTGAGTCGCCTCAGGAGCGGAAGGCTGCCCGACGGTCTCCGAGGACGCGGCGGTCGGAGCCGACTCCACGGGCACGGTGCTCTCGGGCGTGGCCTCCCGGAAGGAGCCAGTGGGCGCGCCGGAGGAGGACGGCCCTGCCGGAGCGGCGTCGGTGCGCGCCTGCGGGACGAACCGGTCCGTAGGCGGCTGAGCCGCCGTCGGACGCTCCGGCCGCGACGCCGCGCTCCGGTCCGGGTGTGAACCGGTCGGACGAGTCGTGCCGGGGTCTGTCCCCGGAATGGGGCTCCGGTCGGAGTATGAGCCGGTTTGACGGGTCGTGCCCGGGTCTGCGCCCGGTGCCACGCTCCGGTCGGGGTGTGAGTCTGCGCCCGGCACCGCACCCCGGTCCGGGTGTGGGCCGGTGGGGCGGTGGCCGGGACCGGCTGTGCGGTCGGGGGAGACGCGGTCGTCGGCGGGGGCGTAGAAGGGCTGGGGGCGGGACGGGCCGAGGTCCGGGAGCCATGGGGAAGGGCCGCCGCGGCGGGTGTCGTCGCGGGCGGGCGGCGCCGGGTCGGGGTCGCGGTCGAAGGCGGCCGGCGGAAGGTCCACGGGGAGCTCGCGGGCCGGCGGGTCGTAGCCGACCGCAGGCTCCTCGGGCTGGGAGCCCGGCCTGATGACGGACGGGAACGGCAGCGGGTCGGACGTCAGCGGCGGCACCGGCTGCAGCTTGGCCATCCGGGGCGCGAACGGCGTGACCGTGGTGTCCTCCACCACGGGATCAGGGTCGAAGTCGGCCGAGGACAGGCGGTGGGCCTCGTCGTCGTGCGGGCTGACGTGGCGGCGGCGCGGGTCGAAGAGCCACTCGGCGTGGCGCGTGTGACCGTTCCACACGTAGCCGAGCTTGACCCGCCACAGGCCGTCGTCGCGCTTGGCGGAGTCCCAGTCGATCTCGTCGGCGGGCACGCCGCGCCGGGTGAGCCGCTCGGCGACCAGCTCGCCCAGGGTCGGGCCGGCCGCGGTCTCGCCGGGCATGCGGACGGTGACGCGCTGCGCTTGCTGCGCGACGTACTCGCGCTCCTGGAGCACCGGCCCCTCGAACCAGCGGACCCGCTCGACCGGGATCCCGGCCGTGGCGGCGATCTCTTCCGCGGTCTCCCCGGCACGGATGCGGGCCTGGATCTCCTTGGGGCGCAACGGACTCTCCACTTCGATCTCGTACTGGCCGAGACGGGAGAAGTTGCCACGGACGGCAGCACGGAGCCGGTCGTCCACAGGAAGAGTGAAGCGCGTGCCCCGCCCGGCAGTAGCCAGCACGAGATAGGTGCCGTCCTCACTCACCGCGACGAGTCGGAGCTCCTGCATGCGAGTCCCTTCGTCAGCGTCGCCATTCTTCCCCCGGACCCTTGAGTCTCTCGCGTGTGCCGGTTGCCTGCCAGCACCGTACCCGGCATGTCCGAACATCGCCTTGCTGGGATAGCCGCGGGGCGTTGTGACGCCAGTCACATTTGACGAGTCCATCCTCTCAGAGCCCGCCCGTGCGCAGGAGGAGGTTAGACGTCCTCGTCGGATTCTGGCGAATCGGTTCGCACTTCGGGCTGGAGGCGGCCGGCGCGGTGAGGGCCGCGGTCGCGTACGGGGAGGGCAGGCCGGAACGTCGGGGCACGATCGACGAGGTTGCCGCCCCCGACGGGCGGAGGCACGGCGGGACACGCGTCCGCGCGCATTCTTTACCTGGGGGAGACCTGCCCGAGCACCCGGTCCAAATAGGCGTTGCCGAAAAGGCGGTCCGGGTCGAGGCGGTCGCGCAGGGCGGTGAAGTCGGCGAAGCGCGGGTAGACGCCCGAAAGGTACGCGGCGTCCTTGGTGTGCAGCTTGCCCCAGTGCGGGCGGCCGCCCAGCCTGGTCATGATCTCCTCGACGCCCTCGAAGTAGGCCGGGTTCGGGGTCTCACGGTAGATGTGGCAGGCCACGTACGCACTCGGCCTGCCGTACGCGGTCGACAGCCAGGCGTCGCTCGGCGGCGTCACCCGCACCTCGACGGGGAAGCTGATCTGCCAGCCCATCCGGTCGATCAGGTCGCGCGTCTCGCGCAGCGCCTGCCCGAGCCGCTCGCGCGGGATCGCGTACTCCGTCTCCAGGAAGCGCACCTCCCGCCGCGCGGTGAAGATCTTGTACGAGGTGTCGACGGCTTCGGAGTCGCTCAGGGCTGCGGCGCTGACGGCGTTGATCCGGGGGATCAGGCCGGGGAGGCGGGCGCCGACGGCGCAGGCGGCGCCGAACAGGGTGTTCTCCAGGAACACGGCGTCCAGCCAGTGCCGGAACGCGTTCGGCGGGGCGGGCGGGCCGGGATGCCGGTTGTTGGTCTTGACCAGGCACGCGTCGGTGTGCGGCAGCCAGAAGAAGTCCAGGTGCTCGTTCTCGGCGGTGAGGGCGTCGAGCGAGTCGAGGATGCGGCTGAGCGGCAGCCGCCTGCGCCGGTGGTGCAGCAGGAACGCGGGCTCCACCCGGAACGTCACCGCCGTCAGCACGCCGAGCGCGCCCAGCCCGACCCTGGCGGCGTCGAACAGGTCCTCGCCGGGCGCGGCAGTGACGAGCGAGCCGTCGGCCAGCACCAGTTCCAGGCCGGTCACCTGGTCGGCCAGGCCGCCGCTGTCGCGTCCGGTGCCGTGCGTGCCCGTCTGGATGGCGCCCGCGACCGTCTGCTCGGTGATGTCGCCCATGTTGGCCAGCGCCAGGCCGCGCCCGTCGAGCAGCGTGTTCAGCGTCTTGAGCGGGGTGCCGGCCAGGACCGTGACCTGGCCGTCCGCCCAGGAGCGGACGCCGGTCAGCTCTTCGGGGCGCAGCAGGATGCCGTCGGTGAGGGCCACCCCGGTGAAGGAGTGGCCCGTCCCGGCCATGCGCACCCGCCGTCCGCCCGCCGCGGCGTCCCGCACGGCCCGCGCCACGTCGTCGGCGGAGGCCGGCGTGCGCACCTCGGCGGGGGAGCAGGCCTGGTTGCCTGCCCAGTTGGTGAACGCCATGCGCGCGGGTTCTCCTGGCTGGGGCTTCGTTCCGGTCAAACGTGAACGATACTCACTGTTCCCAGCCTTCGGGAAGCGGGAAGACGTCGCCCGGCTTGAGTTCCTCGTGCTTGATGACGTCGTCGACCGTGACCAGGTGGTAGCCGTTGCGCTGGAGGGTCTTGATGATCGACGGCATCGCGTCGACCGTCTGCTTCACCCAGTCGTGCATGAGGACGATGCTGTTGCCCTTGGCGACCGACAGGGTCTGCTTCTTGATCTTCTCTTCGTTCTTCGACTCCCAGTCACGGGAGCCGCCGGTCCACAGGATGATCGGCATGCCGAACTCGACCGCGATGTCCTGGACCTGCAGGTCCGACATCCCGTACGGGGGACGCAGCAGCTTGGGCTCGACCCCGGCCGCCTTCTTGATCGCGTCGTTGGTCTTCTTGATCTCGCTGCGGATCGTGGCCGGGGTGGACTTGGTGAAGTCGGGGTGCGCGTAGCTGTGGTTGCCGATCGCGTGCCCCTCCTTCACCATCCGCTTGACGTAGGCCGGGCGGCTCTTCACGTACTGGCCTTCGAGGAAGAACGTGGCCTTGGCGTCGTGCTCTTTCAGGATGTCCAGCAGCTTGCCCGCGTACTTGCCGGGCCCGTCGTCGAAGGTCAGCGCCACGCACTTCATCCGCGTGCAGTCGACCTCCTTCGCCTTGGGGTCGGCGACCGCCGGCGCGGGCGCCGCCATCACGGCAACCGCCGCGATAGCCAGGAGTGAAGTCAAATGTCGGGACATAACTGTAGTTTCCAATGTGAAGGGTGATGCGAGGGATGTCCCGACGGTAGCGGATCAGCTCTCCGCCGGTGAAGGCGCTCCGGGAAGTCTCAGCAAACCCGAACCTCCGATTCCCACCACCACGGCCAGCGCCGCGCACGCCACCGAGAACCCGTACGCGCCGGACGCCCCGACCATCTCGGTGAGCCGGCCGCCCGCCCACGCGCCGATCGCCACGCCGAACCCGATCGAGGTCGAGATCCACGCCATGCCCTCGGTGAGCAGCGACGGCGGCACCAGCCGCTCGGTCAGCGAGAAGCCGGTGATGAGCGTCGGCGAGATGGCCAGCCCGGCCACGAAGAGCGTGACCGCCATGACCCGCACGTCACCGACGAACATGATCGGCAGCAGCCCGACCACGAACACGCCGAGCGCCCGGACGAACCGGCCGCGCAGCGAGATCCGCCAGCGCCGCGAGCCGAACCAGAGCCCCGACACCATCGACCCGCCCGCGAACGCGGCCAGCAGGAACCCGGAGGCGCCCTTGACCCCGTGCTCGTCGGCGTACGCCACCGTGATCAGGTCGACCGAGCCGAAGACCGCGCCGAGCCCCAGATAGACGCAGGACAGCAGGGCGACGCCGGGGATGAGGATGGGGGTGCCGCCCGCCGAGCGGACCGGCCGCACCGGCGGCTGGGTGCGCCGCTGCAGGGCCAGCGCGACCGACCCGGTGAGCATCGCCACCAGCGCCACGGTCAGGCCCGCGTACGGGTTCACGGCCGTGGCCAGGACGGTCACCAGCGCCGGCCCGGTCACGAAGATCACCTCGTCGGCGACGGACTCGAAGGCGAAGGCGGTGTGCAGCTTCGCCGACCCGGGGTGCAGGTGGGACCAGCGCGCCCGGACCATCGACCCGAGCGACAGCGACGTGGCGCCGGTCACCAGCGCGGCGGCGTACAGCGTCCAGTCGGGCAGCCCGAGCCCGGCGCTGAGCATGAGCGCGACCAGCGCGAGCGCGTTGACCACGGCGAACGGCAGGATGACCCGGCCCTGCCCGAACCGGTCGGCGAGCCGCCCGGACAGGGGAGCGGCGACGGCGAAGGCGATGCTCAGCACCGCGGACACCGCCCCGGCCATCGCGAACGACCCGGTGAGGCCCTGGACCAGCAGCACCACGCCGATGCCGAGCATGGACATCGGCATCCGGCCGAAGAAGCCGGCCAGCACGAATCCCTTGACGCCGGGCCCTGTGAACAACCCCCGGTAAGGCCCGACCATCTCACTGTCTCCTTACTGTGCAGGCATAACTTCGCGCATCGTCTGTCCGGATGGCAACAGATTTCTTGGCGAGTGGGTTAACGTGTCCCGGGTGTCCGGTCTTCCCTCCTTGCGCGCGGTGCTGCTCATGGTCACCGCCGTGCTCGCGGTCACGATCGCGGCAGGCGGCGTGGTGCTGGTCATGGGGGAGGATCCGTCCGCCGGCCCGGCGGCGCGGGAGACGGAGAAACGGCCCGAGAGGCAGACCGCGGGCCTGGACAAGCTCGTCCCCACCACGCCCCCGACCGCCGCTCCGGTGAAGGAGTTCGGCGAGGGCGGCGCCGGCGTCACCCCCACCCCGCCGCGCGTGCTCGCCATCGCGCCGGGCGAGGTGCCCAAGGAGACCCGCTTCGCGCTGTCGGCGCTCAAGCACGTGCAGAAGGCCATCGTGGTGGACGCGGGCTCGGTCAAGGTGGCCGGCACCGGGCTCAACCTGCTCGCGGTGGACCAGGCCGAGTTCCGCTCCTGGACACCCGAGGCGGTCGCCGGGCACCCCGGCGTGTGGAGCGCGCTGGCCAGGGGAGAGTTCGTGGCCGACGCGGCGGCCGTGCGCAAGTACGACCTCAAACTCGGCGCGTACTACCAGGTGGACGGCGGGCCCCGGCTGCGGCTGGCCGCCTCCGCGCCGCTCGGCCTGACCGGGGTCGACGCGCTGGTCGGCACCGAGCTCGGCCGCGCGCTCGGGCTGGCCCCCGGCGTGGCGGTGCTGCTGCACGGCAAGGAAGGCAAGATCAGCGAGGCGGGCGTGCGCAAGGCGCTCGGCCAGGGCGCCCAGGTCGTCATGCTCGACAAGGCTCACCGGGAACGCGAGCAGCCGCAGCGGGCCGCCGTCACCACCGGCAGGCCGGGCAGCTACCTGGAGTTGTACCAGCAGGCGGCCACCCGCTGCCCCGGCCTGTCATGGACCGTGCTGGCCGCCATCGGCCAGGTGGAGAGCGGCCACGGCCGCAACAACGGCCCCTCCAGCGCGGGCGCGCTCGGGCCGATGCAGTTCATGCCCGCCACCTGGAAGGCCTACGGCGTGGACGGCGACGGCGACGGCAAGAAGGACATCTGGAGCCCGTACGACGCGGTCCCGGGAGCGGCGAACTACCTGTGCGCCGTCGGCGCCGGCCAGGGCGGTGAGAAGCTGCGCAAGGCCGTCTGGCACTACAACCACTCATGGGACTACGTGAACAAGGTGCTCGGCATCGCCGACGCCTACGCCCGCTCCTACACCTGATCCGGCACCTGAGCGGGCCTGCGCTTCGGCGCCGGGCAGCAGGTGAGCGCGCAGGGCACCGGCTCCGGCTCGTCCATCAGCTCGCGCACCATCCGCACGAACGCGGGGTGGGTGCCGGCCGTCGACGCCCGCTCCATCGGCAGCCCGCGCTCCTCGGCCACCTGCCTGGCCTCGGTGTCGAGGTCGTAGACGACCTCCATGTGGTCGGAGACGAACCCGATCGGCACCAGCACCGCGGCCTCGGCGTCGAGCCCACGCAGGTGGTCGCAGACGTCCGGCTCCAGCCACGGCACCTGCGGCGGGCCGCTGCGCGACTGCCACACCAGGTCCCACGGCGCGGTGCGGCCCAGCGCCCGGTTGACCAGCTCGGCCGTGCGGCGCAGCTGCGCCTCGTACAGGCCGCCCGACGGCCCCGCGGTCTCGGCCATGGAGACGGGGATGCTGTGGGCGGTGAAGACCAGCCGGGCGTGGTCGTGGCCGGCCCTGTCCTTGAGCCGGTCGAGCGCCTGCCGGGTGTGGTCGGCCATCGCCGCGACGAACCCGGGGTGGTCGCCGTAGTGGCGCAGCTTCACCAGCTCGGGGCCGCCGTCGAAGGAGATCCTGGCGATGTCCTCGTAGTACTGACGGCAGCTGGAGTAACCCGCGTAGGCGGAGGTGGCGAACACCGCGGCCCTGCGCACCCCGTCGTCGGCCATCCGGCGCACGGTCTCCTCGCCGAACGGGTGCCAGTTGCGGTTGCCCCAGTAGACCGGCACGCCCGCCACCGGGCGCAGCGCCTCGACCAGGTCGCGGTTCTGGCCGTTGATCGGGCTCACGCCGCCGAAGCTCTGATAGTGCTCAGCGACCTCCAGCAGCCGCTCGCGCGGGACCCCCCGGCCGCGCACCACGTTCTCCAGGAAGGGCATGACGTCGTCGGGACCCTCGGGACCGCCGAACGACAGCACCAGCAACGCGTCGTAATGTGCCACGTGAACAAGCCTATGGCGACGTGCCGGTGGTCCCGCCAGGAGGTAGGTTCGGACAAGTGAGCCCCTTTGACGATATCCGTGACTATGTGGCCATCCCACGTGTCCACTCGCTGAAGCTCTCCCCCGACGACTCCCGGCTCGTCTCCGTGGTCCAGACGCTCAACCCGGACGGCAAGTCGTACGGCACCGCGCTCTGGGCGATCCCCCTCGGCGGCGAGCCGTACCGCCTGACCCGGTCGGCCAAGGGCGAGACGGCGGCCGAGTTCACCGGCACGGGCGACCTGCTGTTCACCAGCTCCCGCCCCGACCCCACCGTGAAGGACGCGGACGAGGAGGTGGCGGCGCTCTGGCTGCTGCCCGCGGGCGGCGGCGAGGCCCGCCGGATCGCCGCCCGCCCCGGCGGCGTCGGCGCCTTCAGGACCGCGGGCGACACGGTCGTGTTCGCCTCCGACGTGCTGGACGGCGAGGAGGCGGACGAGGCCGAGCGGCGCAAGGCTCGCAAGGACGCCGGGATCAGCGCGATCCTGCACGAGGGCTACCCGGTCCGCTACTGGGACCACGACCTCGGCCCCGGCCGCACCCGCCTGTTCGCCGGCAGGCTCGGCCCCGACGGCCTGGAGGACGTCCGCGACCTGACCCCCGACCCGGGCGAGGCGCTGCGCGACGCCGCCTTCACGCTCACCCCCGACGGCCGCACGGTGATCTCCACCTGGCGGATCCCGCTGTCCCACGCCGAGCAGCGCGTCGAGCTGGTCGCGATCGACGTGGAGTCCGGGGAGCGGCGCACGCTCGCCAGTGAGGAGGGCCACGACTTCGGCGGCCCGCTCGCCGTCTCGCCGGACGGCACCAAGATCGCCTGCGTCCGCGAGCGGCACGCCGCCCTGGACCGGTCCGTCCGCATCGAGCTGTGGATCGGCGACCTGGCCACCGGCGAGGGGCGGACGTACGCGCCGGACCTGTTCCCCTCGGACGTCGTGTGGGCGCCGGACTCCGCCGCCGTGCACATCGCCGCCGACCACCAGGGCCGCCGCCCGGTCTTCCGCGTCACGCTGGAGGACGGCGAGGTGACCAGGCTCACCGCGGACGACGCCTCGTACCTCGCGCTCAACGTCTCGGCCGACGGCGAGTCCCTGTACGCGCTGCGCAGCGGGGTCGCGCTGGCCCCAGGCCCCGCCAGGATCGGCCTCGACGGCGCCATCGCCGACCTGCCCTCGCCCGCGCCGCGCCCCGAGACCCCCGGCACCCTCACCGAGGTCACCGCCACCGCCGACGACGGCGTCACCATCCGCGGCTGGCTCGTGCTGCCGGAAGGCGCCTCCGCCGCCGACCCGGCGCCGCTGCTGCTGTGGATCCACGGCGGCCCGGTGGCCTCCTGGAACGACTGGCAGTGGCGCTGGCAGGCGTGGATCATGGCCAGGCACGGCTACGCCGTGTTGATGCCGGACCCCGCGCTGTCCACCGGCTACGGTCAGGGCATGATCGACCGCGGCTGGGGCGACTGGGGCCCGCGCACCATGGCCGACCTTGAGGCCATCGTGGACGCCGCGCTGACCAGGGACGACCTCGACGCCGAGCGCACGGCCGCGATGGGCGGCTCGTTCGGCGGCTACATGGCCAACTGGGTCGCCGGCCACACCGACCGCTACCGGGCGATCGTCACCCACGCCTCGCTCTGGCACCTCGACCAGTTCGCCGGCACCACCGACGCGGCCATGTACTGGCAGCGCGAGTTCGGCCCGGCGGGTTCGGAACGTTACAGCGAGCTCTCGCCGCACCTCGCCCTGGACAAGATCACCACCCCGATGCTCGTCATCCACGGCGACAAGGACTACCGCGTGCCCATCGGCGAGGGCCTGCGCCTGTGGTGGGACCTGCGGCGCAGCGGCGTGGAGTCGAAGTTCCTGTACTTCCCCGACGAGAACCACTGGATACTCAAGCCGGGCAACGTCGTCGCCTGGTACGAGTCCGTCCTGGCCTTCCTCGCCCACCACGTGCTCGGCGAGGAGTGGAAGCGCCCGGAGTCGGTGGCCTGATGCCCGGCACCACCACACCCGCCGGTTTCCTGCGGCTGGCCGAGGACATCGCCCGCGAGGCCGGCGACATGCTGCTGGCCAAGCGGCCCTCGATGTCCACCCGTTCGGCCGACATCGAGACCAAGTCCAGCCCCACCGACGTCGTCACCGTCCTGGACCGGGCCTCCGAGCAGCTCATCCGCGAGCGCATCCTGGCGGTCAGGCCGGGCGACCGGATCCTCGGCGAGGAGGAGGGCGACCGGCCCGGCGAGACCGACGTGCGCTGGGTCGTCGACCCGATCGACGGCACGGTCAACTTCCTCTACGGGCTGCCCGACTGGGCCGTGTCCATCGCGGTCGAGGTGCGCGGCCGGGTGGTGGCGGGCGTGGTGAACGTGGCGCCGCGCGGCGAGGTGTTCACCGCCGCCCTGGACGAGGGCGCCTGGCTCGGCGGCGAGCGGCTGCGGTGCGACCCGGCGCCGCCGCTCGGGCAGGCGCTGGTCGCCACCGGGTTCGCCTACGGCGCGGCGCGGCGGGCCGTCCAGGCCGAGGTGCTGACCGGGGTGCTGCCGCGCGTGCGCGACATCAGGCGCGGCGGATCGTGCGCCGTCGACCTGTGCTCGGTGGCGCTCGGCCGGGTCGACGCGTACTACGAGCGGGGCGTCAACTACTGGGACTACGCGGCGGGCGGGCTGGTCGCCGCCGAGGCCGGGGCCAGGGTCGGCGGCCTGCACGGCGGGCCGTGCGGCGCCGAGATGGCGCTCTGCGCGCCGCCGGGGCTGTTCGAGGAGCTCCATGACCTGCTGGCGGCGCTCGACCCGGCACGCGACTCCTGAGGTGAGGACGCCGACGGCCGGAGCCACTCCCTCGGGGCTCCGGCCGTCGGCGTGAAACCACGTCAGCGCAACGGGATACCGTGATCGTCCGCTAGGCGGCGCAGATCCTCGATCTCGGCGGTGAGGGTGTCGGCGAGGTAGTCGTCACCGGCGCTCCTGGCTTCCCGAAGACCCTTGTAAGCCTGGTCGAGGCGGCTTTCGATCGTGGTCGTGAACTCGCCCATCTCACCTACTCTCTCAGGGGTTCGATTCGTGCGGGGCGAAGGCCCACCCGCCCGTGCGGAGCCCGAAGGGGGACACGGGCGCATGGGTGTCTCGCAGGCATACCCAGACCGCTCGGCGTCCGAAACATGGAATTCCCTGTGGGCTGCGTCACCTGTCCCTGGACATGCCTTACCGTGCGCTTATCGAAGCGAGGGGCACAATGAGTCATCAGAACCAGAGGAAGGTGTGGCAGCGTGCGCGTACTGGTGGTCGAGGATGAGAAGGTTCTCGCCGACGCTATCGCGACCGGGCTGCGGCGCGAGGCCATGGCCGTGGACGTCGCCTACGACGGCGGCGGGGCGCTCGAACGCACCTCCTACATCGACTACGACGTGATCGTGCTCGACCGTGACCTGCCGGTCGTGCACGGCGACGAGGTCTGCCGCCGCCTGGTCGGGCAGCGCACCGCGTCGCGGATCCTGATGCTGACCGCCTCGGGCGACGTGGACGACAAGGTGGAGGGGCTCGGTCTGGGCGCCGACGACTACCTCGCCAAGCCGTTCGTGTTCGTCGAGCTGGTGGCCCGGGTGCGGGCGCTCGGCCGCCGGTCGGCGCCGGCCCTGCCGCCCGTGCTGGAGCGCTCCGGCATCCGGCTCGACCCGGGCAAGCGGCTCGTGGAGCGCGACGGCCGGGAGATCGTGCTGACCAAGAAGGAGTTCGCCGTCCTGGAGGAGCTGCTGCGCGCCGAGGGCGCGGTGGTCAGCCAGGAGGACCTGCTCGACAAGGCATGGGACGAGAACATCGACCCGTTCACGAACGTGGTGCGGGTGACCATGATGACGCTGCGGAAGAAGCTGGGCGAGCCTCAGGTGATCGAGACCGTCCCCGGCGTGGGGTACAAGTTGTGACAGAACCGTCGGATCGGGAGCCGGGCCGTGAGTCGGTGCCGACGCATCCGATGATCAGCCCGCACTCGGCGCGGGCCGCCAGGCAGGGGCCGCCGCCCCCGCCGAGCGGGCCGCCCGCCTGGGACGGCCCGCCGCCGCCCGAGTACGGCCCGGTGAAGCACGACCCGGCGGCGGGCATCAAGGGTCTGACCGGGAAGGTCAGCATCCGCTGGCGGCTCACGCTCACCTACAGCGCGATGTTCTTCACGGCCGGCGCGATGCTGCTCGTGGTCATGTACTTCATCATCCGCTCGACGCTCTACACCGGGTTCGAGTTCCAGCTCCAGGTGCCCGGCTACATCTCCCCAGAGTTCGCGGCCGACCTGCAGCAGCAGGTGCAGCTGCTGCGGGTGAACCAGATCAGTGAGGTGCTGGACACCCTGGTCAGGCAGTCGATCCTGGTGCTGCTCGGCGTCGGCATCCTGGCGGTCATCCTCGGCTACTTCGTGGCCGACCGGGCCCTGCGGCCCGTCACCCAGATGACCGCGACCGCGCGCAAGCTCTCCGAGAGCACGCTGGCCCACCAGCGCATCGGCCTGGAAGGCCCGGACGACGAGCTGAAGGAGCTCGCCGACACCTTCGACGACATGCTCACCCGGCTCAACGTGGCCTTCGACACCCAGCGCCGGTTCGTCGCCAACGCCTCACACGAGCTGCGCACGCCGCTGACCATCAACAGGACGGTGCTGGAGATCGCGCTGTCCGACCCGGAGGCGTCCGAGGATCTCAAGGCGCTCGGCCGTACCCTCCTGGAGGTCAACGCGCGCAACGAGAAGCTCATCGAGGGCCTGCTGCTGCTGGCCAGGAGCGAGCGCGAGCTCGCGGTGCGCAAGCCGGTGGACGTCAAGGAGGTCGCGCAGACGGCCGTGGACCAGGTGACGCCGTTCGCCGCGGAGCACGGCGTCACGCTCACCACCGAACTGGTAAGCACCCCTACCATCGGCGATCCGGTGCTCCTCGAACGGTCGGTCAGCAATCTGCTGGAGAACGCCGTCAAGTACAACCTTCCCGAAAACGGAAAAGTCTGGATCCGTACGGGAATGGTGGACGGGGCCTTGGTTGTTCAGGTGGCCAACACGGGGCAGCATGTCCCGGCGTACGAGGTGAACAGCCTGTTCGAACCGTTCAGGAGGCTCAACGCCGACCGGGTGGATTCGGCCAAGGGAGCGGGTCTCGGGCTGTCCATCGTCCGTGCTGTGGTGCAGGCTCACGGCGGCAACGTCAACGCGGTGCCGCGGGAGGGTGGCGGACTAGTGGTGACGATCCGGCTGCCGCGACGTTGATCCGGCGTGTTGCCCCACGGGGGGCGTCTCGTTCGCGTCGCACATGTGGTTGGATGTGCCGTCGAACACGGTGGCGCATGACGCCAAGGCTGTGGGTTTCGCCATATTTGGCTAACCACTGCCGTCGGCAGCAGGCCCTGACGTGTTGGGAGGTTCGTCGTCCGTTTCCTCGGGGTACCGAGAGGAAATCTCCCCGGCGGAACGGGCACAAGATGAGCTTCCCGGACGTTAGAACACGCGCGATGAGCGCGAACACATATTGATGAGGGGGATGGAGTAAGCACGATGGCTACCGACTACGACAGCCCGCGCAAGACCGACGACGACCTGGGCGAAGACAGCCTCCAGGAACTCCAGGCGCGGCGCACTGACAAGTCGTCTGGCAGCATCGACATCGACGAGACCGACCTGGCCGAGTCGCTGGAGCTGCCCGGTGCGGATCTGTCGAACGAAGAGCTCAGCCTGCGCGTGATCCCGCGTCAGGCTGACGAGTTCACCTGCGCGCGCTGCTTCCTGGTGCACCACCGCAGCCAGCTGGCCTCGGAGAAGAACGGCCAGCAGATCTGCCGGGAGTGCGCCGCCTGATAAGGAGGCATACGCGTGGCATCACCTGATCGACACTCAGAAGACGAGGCCGCCGACCCCGGTCAAGAGGTCGGCGAACTCGTGGGCAGGCTCACCCAGCCGGGTGAGCTCGAACCGGCCGAGCGGCGCAAACTGCTCGGCCGACTCACACGCGCGCTTTCCGTGGGCGCGGCGAGAGCCAGGAAGTCCGGCGCCGGCCGCGGCCGATGGCTGGCCGACGTCTTCCTCAACATCGCGCCCCGCATCCCGATCAGGGACCTGCACACGCTCTCCCAGCACCACCAGGGCCTGACCGGCGAGGAGCTCGCCGACGACCTGGTACGCACCGCCATGAAGGGCACGATGACGGTCGGCGCCATCGGCGGCGCGGTCGCGGCGGCCGAGTTCGCCGCTCCTCCTCTCCTCCTCTCCGCCCCCGCCCAGCTCGTCGCCGAGACCATCGTGGTGGCCGCCATCGAGGTCAAGCTCCTCGCCGAGCTGCACGAGGTGTACGGGGTGCACGTCGACGGCACCGGCGCCCAGCGCGCGATCGCCTTCACCGCCGCCTGGGCCAAGCAGCGCGGGATCGACCCGCTGGCCCCCTCCTCGGTGACGCTGGCGCTCGGCGCCGCGACCAAGACCGCGCTGCGCAACCGCCTGCTGAGGGTCCTCGGGCGCCACCTGACCACGTTCGGCCCGTTCCTCACCGGCGCCGTGGCCGGCGGCACGCTCAACCGCATGGCCACCAAGAAGCTCGCCGCCGCCATCCGCGACGACCTGCGGGTCAAGACGCTGCCGCCCGGCCAGGAGCGCGGGCGCTTAGGCCCGTAGCCCGCCGAACCTCCGCACGTCCCCCTGTAGCCCGCCCCCGCTCATCTCAGCTCCCTGCTCCGCCCCCTGAACTCCGCCACCACCTTGCCGTCCGCCCTGCGCACCGTGACGTCGTAGACGCCGCTGCGCCCGTAGCGGGTGCGCTCGGCGGCCTCGGCCACCAGCACGTCGCCCTCACGGACGGGCGAGACGAAGGTGATGTCGGCTCCGCCCGCGACCGTGACGGCGCCGTAGGTGTTGCACGCGCACGCGAACGCCGTGTCGGCCAGCAGGAACACGTAGCCGCCGTGACAGAGCGCGTGCCCGTTGATCATCTGACCGGTGACCTTCATCCGGCACACGGCCCGGCCGGGATCCAGCTCGACCAGCTCGATGCCGAGCGCGGCGGAGGCGGTGTCGTCGTCCATCATGCGACGCGCGGTCTCCAATGGACCCTCCCGATTACCGACCGACTGTTCGGTAATCACTTCACGCCTGACGGCCCCTGTCAAGCACGCGGGCCGTCACCCGTCGACTTCGAAGAGGATCGGCGGGAAGAAGCGGATGATGGCCGGGTATGTCCTAGCTGCCGTCGCCTGACCGGGAGGGACCATGGCCAAGCCGTTCGCCTCGTCGGCGGACCTCGCCGACAAGACGCGCTCCTTCGAGGAACTGGCCGAAGGCGTGTACGCGCTGACCGCCGAGGGCGACCCCAACGTCGGAGCCGTCGAGGGCGAGGACTTCCTCGTCTGCTTCGAGGCCATGGCCACCCCCGTGGCCGCCCGCGAATGGCTGGCGCTGCTGCGCGAGCACACCGGCAAACCGGTCCGCTACCTGGTCCTGTCCCACTACCACGCGGTGCGGGTGCTGGGCGCGTCGGCGTTCGGCGCGGACGTGATCGTCGCGCACGAGAAGACCCGCGAACTGATCGCCGAGCGCGGAGCGGAGGACTGGGCCAGCGAGTACGCCCGCATGCCCCGGCTGTTCAAGGAGCCCGCTTCGATCCCCGGCCTGACCTGGCCGACGCTCACCTTCGGAGACCGGCTCACCATCGACCTCGGCGGCGGGCGCGGCCGGCTGGAGCTGCACCACTGCGGGCGCGGCCACACCGAGGGCGACCTGGTGGCCTGGCTGCCGGAGCAGCGCGTGATGTTCGCCGGCGACCTGGTCGAGTCGCGGGCCGCCCTCTACACCGGCGACGCCTTCCACCGCGCATGGGCGTCGGCGACGCTGGACCGGGTGGCCTCGTTCGGCGCGCGGACGCTGGTCGGCGGCAGGGGAGAGGTGGCGCGCGGCCGGTCGGAGGTCGACGCGGCCATCGCCCAGACCCGCGAGTTCCTGCGGGTCATGCTGCGTGAGGTCGGCGCGGCCCACGAGCGCGGCGGCACGCTCAAGGAGGCGTTCCAGGCCGCGCACCGGGCGCTCGAACCCCGCTACGGCGCCTGGCCGATCTTCGAGCACTGCATGCCGTTCAACGTCTCCCGGCTGTGGGACGAGCTGGACGGGGTCGAGCGGCCGCGCGTCTGGACGGCGGAGCGCGACCGCGAGGTGTGGGCGCGGCTCCAGAGCTGAGGAGGGCCGATGCAGGACGCGCAGGTCATCGTGGTCGGCGCCGGGCCGGTGGGGCAGACCGCGGCGCTGCTGCTGGCCCGCTGGGGGGTGCGGGTGCTGGTCCTCGACGGGCGGCCGGGGCGCGAGCCTGCCGGGTCGAAGTCGATCTGCCAGCAGCGCGACGTGCTCGACATCTGGGCGGCCTGCGGCGCCGGCCGGATCGCGGAGGAGGGCCTGGCCTGGACCACGGCCCGCACGTACTACCGGGGCGAGGAGCTGTTCTCCTGGACCTTCGACGGCGGGCCGGGGCTGCCCGCGTGCGTGAACATCTCGCAGACCCGCACCGAGCAGATCCTCGACGCGGCGCTCGCCGCCCAGCCGCTGGCCGAGGTGCGGTGGGACCACCGGGTCACCGGTCTCGAACAGGACGACGGCGGCGTCACCGTGCGCTGCGGCGACCGCGTGCTGCGCGCCCCGTACGCGGTGGTCTGCGCGGGCGCCCGCGGCCAGGCGCTGCGGCAGGCGCTCGGGGTGACGTTCGACGGCGAGACGTTCGACGACCAGTTCCTCATCTGCGACGTCCGCGCCGACCTGCCCGGCTGGGAGCACGAGCGGCGCTTCCACTTCGACCCGGTGTGGAACCCCGGCCGCCAGGTGCTCGTCCACCCCTGCCCCGGCTCCACCTACCGCGTCGACTGGCAGATCCCGCCGCACGCCGTGCCCACCGGTGAGGAGGTGGCGCGGAAGATCCGGGCGATCGTCGGCGACCGCGACTACGAGCTGCTGTGGCAGACGACCTACCGCTTCCACTCGCGCATCGCCTCGCGGATGCGGGCCGGGCGGGTGCTGCTGGCGGGCGACTGCGCCCACCTGGTCGCGCCGTTCGGGGCGCGCGGCCTGAACTCCGGGGTGCCCGACGCCGAGAACGCCGCGTGGAAACTCGCGTTCGTGCTCAACGGGTGGGCGCCGGAGGAGCTGCTGGAGACGTACCACGACGAGCGGCACGCCGCCGCCCGCGAGAACCTGGAGGTCACGGCGGCCACCATGCGCTTCCTCGCGCCCCGTACGGACGAGGAGCGGGCGCGCAGGCGTGCGGCGCTGGAGACCGCGCTGGCCACCGGGCGGGCCGACGGCGTCGACTCCGGGCGGTTCGCCGAGCCCTTCTGGTACGTGGACTCGCCGCTCACGACCCCCGACCCCGGCCGGCCGTTCGCGGGCAGGCCGCCCAAGGGCGCGCTGTGCGATCCCTGCCCCGGCGTGATCGTGCCCGACGTGCCGGTGCCCGGGGGGCGGCTGCGCGAGTTCTGCCGCGACGGTTTCCTGGTACTCCTGGGCGAAATGTGTGATTCGGGTTTGTTTGCGCAGGTCCTGGGCAAGGTCTGTACGGCGCCGCTCGTCGTCCGCGAGCTCGCGGAGGTGGATGGGTCGGGCGTGCTCGCTGAGAGGCTCGGCGCCAGACCCGATGAGGCGTGGCTGATCAGGCCCGATGCCCATATCGCCGCGATCGTCCCCCATGCGGGGCCGGACTCGGTGGTGGCCGCTGTGAGGCGCGCTTCGCGCCTTCCGTGACAGTGAGTCAAGGAGGAATTGGGTGGTTGGCCGTAGTTCGTTTCTGATCGTCGCGAACCGGTTGCCCGTCGACCGGGTCGTCGAGCAAGACGGAACGGCCTCGTGGCGCCGGAGCCCTGGTGGTCTCGTCACCGCCATCGCGCCGGTCATGCAGCGTCGCCACGGCGCCTGGCTGGGCTGGCCCGGGGCGCCGGACGAGGAGCTGGAGCCGTTCGAGCAGGACGGGATGAACCTCATCTCGATCCCGCTGACGGCCGAGGAGATCGAGCTCTACTACGAGGGTTTCTCCAACGCGACGCTCTGGCCGCTCTACCACGACGTGGTGGCGCCGCCGGTGTTCGAGCGGTCGATGTGGGAGGCGTACCGGGCGGTCAACGAGCGCTTCGCCCGCGCGGCGGCCGCGCACGCCGAGCAAGGCGCGGTCGTGTGGGTGCAGGACTACCAGCTGCAGCTCGTGCCCGCCATGCTGCGCGAGCTCAGACCCGACCTGCGCATCGGCTTCTTCCTGCACATCCCGTTCCCGCCCGTCGAGCTGTTCTGGCAGCTGCCGTGGCGGCGCGAGCTGGTCCAGGGTCTGCTCGGCGCCGACCTGGTCGGCTTCCAGCTGCCCGGCGGGGCCGCGAACTTCCGCCGGTTGTGCCGCAGGCTGCTCGGCGTCCCGTACAAGGGCAGTGAGATCTTCCTGGAGGACCGGATCGTCCGCACGCAGGCGTTCCCGATCAGCGTGGACTTCGGCGAGCTGGACGAGATGGTGCGCCGGCCGGAGGTGGTCTCGCGCGCCAAGGAGATCAGGATGGAGCTGGGCGACCCCGAGCACGTGCTGCTCGGCGTGGACCGGCTCGACTACACCAAGGGCATCGGGCAGCGCCTGGAGGCGTTCGGCGAGCTGCTCAAGGACGGCCGGATCACCCCCGGCGAGGCGGTGTTCGTGCAGATCGCCACGCCCAGCCGGGAGCGGGTGGAGGAATACAGGCGCCTGCGCGACGACATCGAGCTGCAGGTGGGGCGGATCAACGGCGAGACCTCGGAGTTCGGCAGCCAGCCGATCCAGTACTTCCACCAGTCGTACCCGAAGGACGAGCTGGCCGCGCTCTACCTGGCGGCCGACGTCATGGTGGTCACGCCGCTGCGCGACGGGATGAACCTGGTCGCCAAGGAGTACGTCGCCTGCCACCACGACCTGAACGGCGCGCTGGTGCTCAGCGAGTTCGCCGGGGCGGCCGACGAGCTGCGCCAGGCGTTCCTGGTCAACCCGTACGACGTGGAGGACCTCAAGCGCCAGATGCTCGCCGCCATGCGGGCCACGCCGCACGAGCTGGCCCGGCGGATGCGTACGATGCGCCGCCGGGTCGCCACCTACGACGTGGACCGCTGGGCCAGCGAGTTTCTCAGCTCTCTGGAGTCACCGTCCGCTTCAGAGCCCGCCATGAGTCGTAGCGCTTCTTGGCCGTCCGGTTGACCACGATCTGCGCGACGGACATGCCGACGCCCATCACGACGGCGTAGCCGATCGCCTCACCCATGCTGACCTCGGGGGAGTCTGGGTCGATAGGCGGCTCCTTGCCGGTCGCCTTCACCCAGGCGAACCCGAGCAGCTTCCTGGCGGCCCAGGCTGTCACCAGCCCCACCAGGCCCCCGACGACTCGCCAGGCGATGTCGGGCTTGTCATCCGCCATGCGATCTCTCCTTCCCCTTTGTAACGAACCCTAGTCTGTGCCGCTTCGAGGCCCCGGCAAGCCGTACCATAAGGAGGCATGACTCAGCAGCGACTACGCCATGCGTCCATGCCCGAGAAACCCTCTCTCGACGGCCTGGAGCAGGTATGGGTAGCCCGCTGGGAAGAGCAGGGCACCTACCGGTTCGACCGGTCGAGGCCGCGCGAGCAGGTCTACTCGATCGACACGCCGCCGCCCACCGTCTCCGGCTCCCTGCACGTCGGTCACGTCTTCTCCTTCACCCACACCGACATCATGGCCCGCTACCAGCGCATGATCGGCAAGTCGGTGTTCTACCCGATCGGCTGGGACGACAACGGCCTGCCCACCGAGCGCCGCGTCCAGAACGTCTACGGCGTGCGCTGCGATCCGTCGTTGCCGTACGACCCCGACTTCGTGCCACCGGAGAAGCCCGGCAAACGTGAGGTCTCCATTTCCCGGCGCAACTTCGTGGAGCTCTGCCACAAGCTGACGGAGATCGACGAGCGGGCGTTCGAGGAGGTGTGGCGGCGGGTCGGCCTGTCGGTCGACTGGTCGCTGCTCTACACCACGATCAGCGACGAGTCGCGCCGGGTGTCGCAGCGGGCGTTCCTGCGCAACCTGCGGCGCGGCGAGGCCTACCTCGCCGAGGCGCCGACGCTGTGGGACGTCACCTTCCGCACCGCCGTCGCCCAGGCCGAGCTGGAGGACCGCGAGTGGCCCGGCGCCTTCCACAAGATCTCGTTCTACGGCGAGAAGGGGCCGGTCTGGATCGAGACGACCCGGCCTGAGCTGATCCCGGCCTGCGTGGCGCTGGTCGCCCACCCCGACGACGAGCGCTACCGGTCGCTGGTCGGCACGTCCGTGCTCACCCCGCTGTTCGGCGCCGAGGTGCCGGTGCTGGCCCACCACCTGGCCGAGCCCGACAAGGGCACCGGCATCGCGATGATCTGCACGTTCGGCGACGTCACCGACGTGACCTGGTGGCGCGAGCTCGACCTGCCGACCCGCCCGGTCATCGGCTGGGACGGCCGGCTGCTGCCCGAGCCGCCCGAGGGCGTCGAGACCGACCCCTACAAGGAGCTGGCCGGCAAGACCGTCCACAGCGCCCGCGAGCGGATCGTGGAGCTGCTGCGCGAGTCCGGCGATCTGGAGGGCGACCCGCGGCCGGTGCGGCGGCCGGTCAAGTTCTACGAGCGCGGCGACAAGCCGCTCGAGATCGTCACCACCCGCCAGTGGTACATCCGCAACGGCGGGCGCGACGAGGCGCTGCGCGAGCGGCTGCTGGAGCGGGGTCGCGAGCTGGCCTGGCACCCTCCGCACATGCGGGCCCGCTACGACAACTGGGTGGGCGGCCTGGCCGGTGACTGGCTGATCTCCCGTCAGCGGTTCTTCGGCGTGCCGTTCCCCGTCTGGTATCCACTCGACCAGGACGGGCAGCCGGTCTACGACGAGCCGATCCTGCCGCCGGAGGAGGCGCTGCCGGTCGACCCGTCGTCCGACGCCCCGCCCGGCTACGCCGAGGAGCTGCGGGGCATGCCCGGCGGCTTCATGGCCGACCCCGACGTCATGGACACCTGGGCGACCTCGTCGCTCACGCCGCAGATCGCCGGGCGCTGGGAGACCGACGACGACCTGTTCCGCCGGGTGTTCCCGGCCGACCTGCGCCCGCAGTCCCACGAGATCATCCGCACCTGGCTGTTCGCCACCGTCGTCAGGTCCCACCTGGAGTTCGGCGGCCTGCCCTGGAGCGACGTGGCCATCTCCGGGTGGATCCTCGACCCCGACCGCAAGAAGATGTCCAAGTCCAAGGGCAACGTGGTCACCCCGATGGACCTGCTGGAGCAGCACGGCTCCGACGCGGTCCGCTACTGGGCGGCCAACGGGCGCTACGGCGTCGACACGGCCTTCGACGCCGGACAGCTCAAGATCGGGCGCCGGCTGGCCATCAAGATCCTCAACGCGTCGAAGTTCGTGCTCGGGCTCGGCGAGGGCGGCGGCGAGGTCACCGAGCCGGTCGACCTGTCGATGCTCGCGGCGCTGTCCGGCGCGGTGCGCGAGGCCACCGAGGCCTTCGGCGGCTACGACCACACGCGGGCGCTGGAGGTCGCCGAGCGGTTCTTCTGGACCTTCTGCGACGACTACCTGGAGCTGGTCAAGGCCAGGGCGTACGGGAGCGACGCGGCGGCGGCGTCGGCCCACGAGGCGCTGCGCCGCGCGCTCGACGTGCAGCTGCGGCTGTTCGCGCCGTTCCTGCCGTTCGTCACCGAAGAGGTGTGGTCCTGGTGGCGCGAGGGCTCGGTGCACGGCGCCGCCTGGCCGGAGCCCGGGGCCGTCGCGGGCGACCCTGCGGTGCTGGAGGCCGCCTCCGAGGTGCTCCGCCAGGTGCGCAAGGCCAAGTCCGAGGCCAAGCAGTCGATGCGGGCGGAGGTGTCCAGGCTCACGGTGACCTCGCCCAGGGCCGGGCTGGTCCGGCTCGCCCAGGACGACCTGTGCGGCGCCGGGCACGTCGAGGAGTTCGTGCTGGAGCACGGCGAGGAGACCTCGATCGAGGTGGAGCTGGGCTGACGCGGGAGTTTCCCCGCGGGCGGGGTCGCCGCGGGAGGAATACGGGGCGGTCGATAGGCGCGCGTCCCGCGCTTGGACGTGCCAGTCTTGGAGTGTGCTGAGCGACCGCCCCACCAAACTCGTGCCGCCCGTGCTGGCCAAGATGGCGGCCTGGAGCCTGTGCCTGATCCTCACCGGCGTGGTCGTCTTCTACTTCGTCCAGATCATCGCCCGGCTCAGCTTCGTGGTGCTGCCCGTGGCGATCGCCCTGCTGCTGACCGCGCTGCTCTTCCCGATGACCAGGAGCCTGCGCCAGGCGGGCATGCGGCCCATCTACGCCACCTGGCTCACCATGATCGCGGCCCTGGCGGTCCTGGCCGGCACCGGCTGGCTCGTCGGGGCCCGCGCCACCGACGAGTTCCCCAACCTGGTCAAGCAGGTCCAGGCCACGGTGGGCGAAGTGCAGGAATGGCTCGTGACCGGGCCGCTCCACCTGCAGCAGACGCAGATCACCCAGTACTTCAACGAGGTGGTCGCCCTCATCGAGGCCCAGCGCACGGCCATCACCGGCACGGTGCTGACCGCCGGGGCCGTGGCCGTCGAGGTGCTCGCCTCCATCGTGCTGCTGCTGTTCGTCACGTTCTTCCTGCTCAAGGACGGCGACCGGATCTGGGGCTGGTTCCTCAAGGGCTTCGGGCGGATGTCGCCGCGGGTCGACAGGGCGGGCCGGGCCGCGTGGAGCACGCTCTCCCACTACGTGCAGGGCAGCGTGCTCGTCGCCGCCGTGCACGGCGTGGTCATGGGCATCGTGCTGGCCGGCATGGGGGTGCCGCTCTGGGCGCCGCTGGCCGTGCTGATCTTCCTGGCCAGCTTCATCCCGATCGTCGGCATCTTCTTCGCCGGCACCGTCGCCACCCTGGTCACGCTCGGAGCCAAGGGCATCGTGTACGCGCTCATCTTCGTCGGCATCCTGGTGGTCGAGCAGCAGCTGGAGAACCACGTGCTGCAGCCCCTCATCGTGGGGCGGGCGCTGAAGTTCCACCCGCTGGCGATCATCCTGGCGCTGTCGGTGGGCGGCATCCTGGCGGGCATCGCCGGGGCCGTGGTGGCCGTGCCGGTGGCCGCGGTCATCTACCGGGCGCTCCCCGAGCTGATGACCGACCTGCCGGCGCTTCCACCACCCTCCATGGTGGCGGTCGCCCCGCCGGTCGCCGCCGGCTCGGAGCTGCCCGGCGCCCCGGCCGGCTCCCAAGGACCCGCCGACGACGGGAAACCCGGTGCGGCGGGACGATCCGGTGCTGACAGCGAGTAATCTCATCACCCGTGACCCGCTCCACCCTGACCACCCCGCCACCCGGCGCCGAGCCCCCGAAGACGCACCCTGACGGGCCGTCCGCGGGCGGCTCGCTCGGCTCCCACTTCAGCCGCTGCTTCGGCTGCGGCGACGACCACCCCACCGGTCTCCACATCGCCGCCGTCACCCCCGACGGCGCGAGCGTCGAGGCCGCGTTCACCGTGGGGGAGTCGCACCAGGGCGCGCCCGGGCTGGCGCACGGCGGCGTGCTCGCCAGCGCCATGGACGAGGTCATCGGAATGTCCATCTGGCTGCTCCGTAAGCCCTATGTCACGGCACGGCTGGAGACCGACTACCTTCTCCCCGTTCCCGTCGGCACGACACTCCACCTGCGCGCCTGGTGCACCGGGATAGCGGGCAGGAAGGCGTACCTTGAGGCTGAGGGGCGCGTGGGCGCCCCGGGCGGCCCGGTCGCCGTCCGGGCGGCGGCGCTGTTCATCGAGGTGGACATGACGCACTTCGCCGAACACGGCGACCTCGCGGCCCTGCAGGCCGAACACCAGGACTACGAGGTGAACCCGTGAGCGAGCCGGAGGTTCTCATCCAGCGGCTCGACCCCGGCCTGCCGCTGCCCTCCTACGCCCATCCCGGCGACGCCGGCGCCGACCTCTACGCCGCCGAGGACGCCGAGCTGCTGCCGGGCGAGCGGGCCGTCATCCGGACCGGCGTGGCGATCGCGCTGCCCGACGGCTACGCCGCGTTCGTGCATCCCCGCTCGGGGCTGGCCGCGCGCCACGGCGTCACGCTGGTGAACGCCCCCGGCACGGTCGACGCCGGCTACCGCGGCGAGATCAAGGTCACCTTGATCAACACCGACGCGAAGGAGCCCTTCAGGCTGCGCCGCGGCGACCGGATGGCCCAGCTCGTCTTCCAGCGGGTGGAGACGGCGGCCTTCCGTGAGGTCGGCGAGCTGCCCGGGTCGGCGCGGGGCAGGGGCGGCCACGGTTCCACAGGACGTTGATACAGGGAGAGTGAGACACAGTGTTCCGTCGTCGCCGTCGTGAGCAGCAGGAGCAGGTGGCCGAGGCGACCGCTCAGGCGCCCACCCGCGAGTCCGGCCCGTGGGACGCCGACGAGCCCCACCCCGACACCGAGCGGATCGACCTGGGCGGCCTGCGGCTGCCCCACAACCCGGCCTTCGACGTCCGCCTGGCTTCGGTGGGCGACCAGCACGTCGGCGTCGTCGTGCTGTGGGAGGAGAGCTCGCTGCAGCTCCAGGCGCTGGCCGCGCCCAAGTCGTCCGGGCTGTGGGAGGAGGTCAGAGCCAAGATCAAGAACGCCGCCAAGACGCTGGAGGAGCGCGAGGGGCCGTTCGGGGCCGAGCTGGTGGGCAAGGTGACCGTGGAGGGCTCCGACAGGGCCGCCCGCTATATGGGCGTCGACGGGTCGCGCTGGTTCCTGCTGGCCGTGGTCAACGGCCGGGCGGCGGTCGACGACGAACTGGCCGCCGCGTTCGTCGACTTCATCAAGGACATCGTGGTGGTGCGCGGCGACGAGCCGATGGCCCGCGAGGAGTCGATCCCGCTGCGCCGTCCGAACGACCAGGCCGCCGCCGAGCAGCCCGAGGTGCGTGAGAACCCCTTCAGACGAGGGCCGGAGATCAGCGAGATTCGCTGATCAGCCCTCATCACATAGGCTGATTCATCATGAGTACGGCAGAGCCTCCCAAACGTGGGGGATTGCGCGGTCTCCTGAGCCGGCTGACCTCCAGCCAGTCCGAGATCGAGGCCCAGGAGCTGCGCGAAGACGCCGACGAGGCCGGCGCCACCCCCATCGCCGCGTGTGGCGGCCGCCGCCGCTTCTGCGTCGCCGGTACGCTACGTACTGTCACCCTGCGCCCGAGAGGCGGGGCGCCCGCGCTCGAAGCCGAGCTCTACGACGGCTCCGACGTGATCGACCTGGTCTGGCTCGGCCGCCGCAAGATCGCCGGCATCGAGCCGGGCCGCCCGGTCAAGGCCGAGGGCCTGGTGAGCATCCAGGACGGACGCAAGGTGATGTTCAATCCGCGATACGAGCTGCGCCCAGGGAGTTGATCAGGTGAGTGCCGAGGCCGGAGAGGCCGCCCACCAGACCGTCGAGGCGGCGGTCCGAGCCCAGCTCGCCAAGGCGTTCGGCGGCGTCCGGGGCATCGCCGAGGCGGCCGTCCCGACGATCGCCTTCACCCTGACCTGGATCATCACCGAAGAGCTCCGCCTGTCGCTCATGATCAGCATCGCGCTGGCGGTGCTGCTCCTGGTCGTCAGGCTGGTGCAGCGGTCGACGCCGCAGTTCGTCATCAACAGCCTGATCGGCATCGCCATCGGCGCGTTCTTCGCCAGCCGTACGGGTGAGGCCAAGGACTACTTCCTGCCCGGCATCCTGTGGAACGGCGCCTACGCGGTCGCGATGCTGGTCTCGATCGTCGCCCGGTGGCCGGTCGTCGGATTCCTCATCGGGTCGGTGACCAACGACCCGGTCGGATGGCGCAAGGACCCGGGCATCGTCAAGCTCTGCACCCGGCTCACCTGGCTGCTCATGCTCCCGTGTGTGGTGCGGGTGGCGGTGCAGCTGCCGGTCTACCTGTTCGGCGGCGGCGACCAGGCGGTGGCGGCGCTGGGCTTCGCGAAGATCGTCATGGGGTGGCCGCTCCAGGTGGCGGCCCTGACGGCGATGGTCTGGGTGCTCGGCCGCGGCCGCACCCCGATCACCCCACCGGCCACCTGAGCCCGCCCTGCCGGGACCCCGCGCTCCATGGCGGGGTCCCGCGCCGGGAGACGGGTCAGTGCTGGGAGAGCAGGCGGGCGAGCTCCTGCTCCACCTCCTGGTTGGCCACGAAGAGCAGCTCATCGCCCGCCTCCAGCGGATCGTCGGCGGTGGGCACCAGCACCCTGCCCTCGCGCAGGATCGCCACCAGCGCCGAGTCAATCGGCCACGGCACCGAGCCCGCCCGCTGGCCCACCACCGGCGCGTCCTCGGCCAGCGTGAGCTCGACCAGGTTGGCCTGACCCTGGCGGAACGTCATCAGCCGCACCAGGTCGCCGACGCTCACCGCCTCCTCGACCAGCGCGCTCAGCAGACGCGGCGTCGAAACGGCCACGTCGACCCCCCACGACTCGTTGAACAACCACTCGTTGTTGGGGTGGTTGATCCGCGCCACCACGCGCGGCACGCCGTACTCGGTCTTGGCCAGCAGCGACACGACGAGGTTGACCTTGTCGTCGCCGGAGGAGGCGACGACCACATGGCAGTTGTTGAGCCCGGCCTCGTCGAGCGAGGCGATCTCGCACGCGTCGGCGAGCAGCCACTCGGCCCGCGGCACACTGTCGATCTTGATCGCTCTGGGGTTGTTGTCGATGAGCAGCACCTCGTGGCCGTTCTCCAGGAGCTCGGCGGCGATGGAGCGGCCGACGGCCCCCGCTCCGGCGATGGCGACCCGCATCAGTCTTCCTCCTCCGGCGCCGCGGCCAGCAGCTTGTTGACCCGGTCCATGTCGCGCTCCGCGGCGATCATGTGGAGGACGTCGCCCTCCTGCACCACCGTCGATCCGGTGATCACCACGGCCTCGCCCATCCGGTTGATGAACGCCGCCCGGGCCCGCGCCCGGTCCTCCAGGTCGACCACGCGGGTGCCGATCCACGCCGGGTTGACGTTCACCTCGGCCAGCACGACCGTGCCGGTCGGGTCGCGCCAGAGCGGCTCGGTGCCCTCCGGCAGGAGGCGGCGCAGGATCTGGTCGGCGGTCCACCGCACGGTGGCCACGGTGGGGATGCCGAGCCGCTGGTAGACCTCGGCCCGGCGCGGGTCGTAGATGCGGGCCACCACGTTGTCGACGCCGAACGTCTCCCGGGCCACCCGGGCGGAGATGATGTTGGAGTTGTCGCCGCTGGAGACGGCCACGTAGGCGGAGGCGGACTCGATGCCGGCCTCGGTGAGCACGTCGCGGTCGAAGCCGATGCCGGTCACCCGGCGGCCGCGGAACCCGGCCCGCAGGCGGCGGAACGCCTGTGGATCGCGGTCGATGATCGCGATCGAGTGGCCGTTGTCCTCGAGGATGTGGGCGAGGGTCGAGCCGACCCGGCCACATCCCATGATCACAATATGCATACTCCCCCGCACTTCGCGGTCATCTGGACGCTCGACACCAGTATGGACCGCGCCGGGCGCTCGCCGTCTGCCTGGATCCGGGAGCGGGCTAACATTCCGTAACGTGGCGAAAGCATCGGATCTCGTCAAACGCCTGCTCGTGGGACGAGCCCTGCGCAGCGGCCAGCTCCACGAGCAGCTCCTGCCGAAGCGCCTCGCGCTGCCGGTCTTCGCCAGCGACGCCCTCTCCTCCGTGGCGTACGCGCCCCAGGAGATCCTCGTCATCCTGTCCCTGGCGGGTGTGGCGTTCTACTCCTACAGCCCGTGGATCGCCATCGCCGTCATCGTCGTCATGATGACGGTGGTGGCGTCGTACCGGCAGAACGTGCACGCCTACCCCAGCGGCGGCGGCGACTACGAGGTGGCCTCCACCAACCTGGGGCAGAACGCCGGGCTCACGGTGGCCAGCGCGCTCATGGTCGACTACGTGCTCACCGTCGCGGTGTCGGTGGCCAACGGCGTCGACTACGTGGGCGCCACGATCCCGTTCGTCGCCCAGCACAAGCCACAGGTCGCGATCGGCATCGTGATCCTGCTCACACTGGTCAACCTGCGCGGGCTGCGCGAGTCGGGGCTGGCGTTCGCGGTGCCGGTGTACGCGTTCATGTTCGCCGTGCTCGGCATGATCGCGATCGGCTCGTACGAGCTGGTCTTCCTCGGCATCGAACTGCGCGCCCCCACCGCCGACTTCGGCATCGTGGCCGAGCAGAGCGACCTGACCGCCTTCGCCGCGGCGTTCCTGATCCTGCGCGCCTTCTCCACCGGCTGCGCGGCGCTCACCGGCGTCGAGGCCATCAGCAACGGCGTGCCCGCCTTCCGCAAGCCCCGGAGCCGCAACGCCGCGAAGACGCTGCTCATGATGGGCCTGATCGCGGTCGCCATGTTCGGCGGCATCACCGCGCTCGGCCTGGCGTCCGGCGTCAAGGTGGCGGATCCGTCGGTCGCCGCGACCGACCTGCTGCGGCCCGACGGCACTCCCGTCGGCCCCGGCTACCACCAGCAGCCGATCATCTCCCAGGTGGCCGACGCGGTCTTCGGCGGCGGCTCGGCCCCGTTCTACGTCATCTCGGGCGTGACCGCGCTGGTGTTGTTCCTGGCCGCCAACACCGCCTTCAACGGCTTCCCCGTGCTCGCCTCGATCCTGGCCCAGGACCGCTTCCTGCCGCGCCAGCTCCACACCCGCGGCGACCGGCTGGCCTTCTCCAACGGCATCATCATCCTGGCCCTGGCGGCGTGCCTGCTGCTGTGGGGCTTCCAGGCCGACGTCAGCCGCCTGCTCAACCTCTACATCGTCGGCGTCTTCGTCTCCTTCACGCTCAGCCAGACCGGCATGGTCATCCACTGGACGCGCCGGCTGCGTACCGAGGACGACCTGAAGGCCCGCCACCAGATGCACCGGTCGCGGACCATCAACTTCTTCGGCGCCGTGATGACCGGGCTGGTGCTCGTGGTCGTGCTGGTCACCAAGTTCGCGGTGGGCGCGTGGATCGTGTGCATCGCGATGCCGCTGCTGTTCCTCATGATGAAGGGCATCAGGCGCCACTACGACAACGTCGCGGCCGAGCTGGAGCTCACCGAGGACGTCGACATGACCACGCTGCCCGCCCGCAACCACGCGATCGTGCTGGTGTCCAAGGTGCACAAGCCGACCATGCGGGCGCTCGCCTACGCCCGCGCCACCCGGCCCTCCACGCTGGAGGCGATCACGGTCGGCGTCGAGGGCGAGGACGCGCGCCGCCTGCGGGAGGACTGGGAGCGCCGCGGCATCCAGGTGCCGCTGAAGATGCTCGACTCGCCCTACCGCGAGATCACCCAGCCGATCCTCGACTACGTCAAGTCCGTACGCCGCCGCTCCCCGCGCGACGTGGTGACCGTCTTCATCCCCGAGTACGTGGTCGGCCACTGGTGGGAACACCTGCTGCACAACCAGAGCGCGTTCCGGCTGAAGGCGCGGCTGCTGTTCAAGCCGGGCGTGATGGTGACCAGCGTGCCGTGGCAGCTCCACTCGTCCACCCGGTTGTCCGGCCGTCCCGAGCCGCTCGCCCCCGGCGGGGTGCGCCGCCCGCTGCAGCGCTCGTCCGGCGAGAAGGACGTCAACCGCCGCTGATGCGGACGCCCAGGCGCGCGGAGTCGGCGGCGGTCCAGCCGGGGGGCGGGGCGACGGCCGCCCACCCGTACACGATGAGCGACCCGTAGCGGTGGCCGTAGCCGGGCGGGGTGCCCAGCCCGGCCGTCATGTCGCCCAGCACCTGCCAGAAGGTCACCAGGGGGAACCAGTTCATCTGCGGGTTGATCGCCGGCGCGCGCGGCTCCTCCAGCCAGGCCGGCCGGTCGAAGATGAGCCGGGGTGTCCACCACACCACCGGGTCGGAGGCGTTCTGCAGGTAGACCACCCGCGGGCGCGGCTCGCCCGCCAGGTCGGCGGGTCGCTGCGCGAACCGGACGATCTCGCCCGACCCGTAGACGGGCCGCCAGACCGGGCTGCCGGGGTCGCGCTCCGTCGTGAGCTCGTACCAGATGGGGTTGGCGTACGGTGAGCCGACGAACAGCGCACCGTCCGTGCGGGCGACCATGTCGTCCAGCCCGCTGAACGCGCTCTCCATCGAGTAGGAGCCGAGGCTCTCGCCGCCCACCAGGAGCAGCGGCCGGTCGTCCGCGGGCAGCCGCTCCCAGCGCTCCCGGACCGCGTCGAACAGCGTCCGGCCGGCCACCGCCGCCCGGTCCCTGTCGACGAGGAACGACACCCAGCTCGGCAGGTACGAGTACTGCACGGCGACCGTGGCCGTGTCGCCGTTGTACATGTACTCCAGCGCCTCGCAGAGGCCGGGATCGACCCAGCCCGTGCCGGTGGTGCCCAGCACGGCCAGCACCGGCCGCTCGAACGCGCCGGTGCGCTCCAGCTCCCGCACCGCCAGGTCGGCCCGCGCGCGCGGCGTGGGCGCGGACTCCAGGCCCACGTACACCCTGATCGGCTGCTCGGCGGGCTTGCCGGAGAACGTCTCCAGCTCGCGCGGGGTCAGCGCGGCGCCGGTGAACGTGCGCCCCTCCTTGCCGAGTTCCTGCCAGCCCACCAGCGACCGCGGACCGCCCGACAGCTCCGGCGAGGCCGGGCGGCGCACGCCCGCCTGCGTGCTCTCGTTGGCCACCGACGAGACGTTGTTCATCGCGGCGACGAACCCGGAGAACAGCACGTCGTTGAAGAACACCGCGATCAGGAAGGCCACCAGGATCCCCCCGATCGCGTGTCCCACGACGTGCGGGACGTAGCGGTCGAGCCACCCGATCAGCTTGCGCCCGCCCAGCCGCACCAGCCGGGCCAGCGTCAGGAACACGCAGAACAGCACGGTGGCCAGCCCGATGATGACCGGCGGATACCAGGGGATCACGGTGTCCATGCCCATGAGCGCCCGCAGGTCGCGCTGCCAGCCGTAGCTGTAGGACAGCGCCGCCACCGTCAGCGCCGCGCACACCCCGAGCATGACCTCCCAGGCCCGCCGCACCCACCGCGCGGGCGGCCGGTAGCGGATCACCGCGCGGCACCCGGCCCCGATCGACGCGCCCACGCCGTAGCCGAGTATGGCCGTGACGGCCCCCATCACCCCCTGGTACTCCCACGTACGCGGCAGCAGCGAGGGCGTCAGCGAGGCGCAGAAGAACAGCGTGGCGAGGAGCGTCCCGGCGAAGCCGAGCCTCCTGCGCACCACCCGCCCCGACTCCGTCACGATCGTCAACCGTAGTCGAGCGGGCCGGGCGGGACCCCGCCGGGCATAGGCTGTCGGGTGTGGAACAGGCATCGCTCGAGCTGACGGTAGGTCCGGTCGCCCACGGCGGCTGGTGCGTGGCACGCCATGAGGGCCGTGTGGTCTTCGTCCGCCACGCGCTGCCAGGGGAGCGGGTCGTGGCCGAGGCCACCGAGGAGACGAGCCGCTTCCTGCGGGCCGACGCGGTGCGCGTCATCGAGGCGTCGCCCGACCGGGTCGTGCCGCCCTGCCCGTACGCCGGCCCCGGCCTGTGCGGCGGCTGCGACTGGCAGCACGCCACCCTGGAGGCGCAGCGCCGGCTCAAGGCCGACGTGGTGGCCGAGCAGCTGCGCCGCCTCGCCGGCATCGAGCGCGAGGTCGTCGTCGAGGAGGTGCCCGGCGCCAAGGACGGGCTCGGCTGGCGCACCCGCGTCCAGTTCGCCGCCCTTTCCGACGGCCGGCTCGGCCTGCGCAGGCACCGCTCCCACGAGATCCAGCCGATCGACGCCTGCCTGATCGCCCACCCCGAGGTGGAGGCCGTCGGCGCCGAGTCGCACGACTGGCCGGGCGCCCGCGCGGTCGAGGTGATCGCCTCGTCCGGCGGCGAGCGGGCCGTCGTCGTCACCCCGCACCACCGCCGCCCCGTCGCCGTGCCCGACCTCGACGCGCCCGCCGCCGTCCTGCTCGACGAGGGCAAGGGCCGCACCGCCGCGCGGCGCGGTTCCGGCGTGCTGCACGAGCGGGTGGGCGAGCGCGAGTTCCGGGTCGCGGGCAGCGGCTTCTGGCAGGTCCACCCGGGCGCCGCCGAGACCCTCCTCGACGCCGTCCTCGCCTACGCCGCCCCCGAGCCGGGGGAGTGGGCGCTCGACCTCTACTGCGGCGCCGGTCTGTTCGCGGCCGGCCTGGCCGAGGCGGTCGGCCCCGAGGGCGCCGTGTTCGGCCTGGAGTCGGAGGCCGCCGCCGTGCGCGACGCCCGCGCCAACCTGCGCGACCTGCCCCAGGCCAGGATCGAGCGCGGCCGCGTCGAGGACGCCCTCGACCGCTACCAGATCGAGCGCGCGGACCTCGTGGTCGTCGACCCGCCCCGCGCGGGCCTGGGCCGCGACGTGGTCTCCCGCGTCGCCGCCCTGGAGCCGTCACGCGTCGTGTACGTGTCCTGCGACCCCGCGACGCTGGCCCGAGACCTCGCCTGGCTGGCCGAGCGCGGCTATCCGCTGGCCGACCTGCGGGCCTTCGACGCCTTCCCGATGACCCACCACGTGGAGTGCGTCGCCCTCCTGGTCAGAGCCGGACAGCCTTAGAGCCAGCCCATGCGCTGCGCCGTCCTGATCGCCTCCAGCCGGTTCTGCGCGTTCAGCTTGGTCATGGCGCTCGACAGGTAGTTGCGCACCGTGCCCTCTGTCAGGTGCAGCTCGCCCGCGATCCGCGCGATCGGGTGGCCGTCGGCGGCCAGCCGCAGCGCGTCGCGTTCCCGGTCGGTGAGCGGGCTGTCGCCGGCCGCCATCGCGGCGGCGGCCAGCTCGGCGTCGAGATAGCGCCCGCCCGACTGGACCTTGCGGATCGCCATGGCCAGCTCCTCGGCGGAGGCGTCCTTGCCGAGGAACCCGCTCACCCCGGCGGCCATGGCCCTGCGCAGGTAGCCGGGGCGGCCCAAGCTGGTCAGGATCACGATCTTGCACGTGGAACTGATCCGCTCGGCGGCGCTCAGCCCGTCCATGCCGGGCATCTCGATGTCCAGCACCGCCACGTCCGGCCGGTGCTCCGCGACCGCGTCCACCACCTCGTCGCCCCTGCCCACCTGGGCCACGACCTCGATGCCGTCCTCCAGGTCGAGCAGCGCCGCCAGCGCGCCCCGGATGAGGTGCTCGTCGTCGGCCAGCAGCACGCGCGTGGTCATGCCGGCACCACCACCCTGAGCACGTACGAGCCGCCGGGCGTGGGCGCGGCCGAGAGCGTGCCCCCGGCGCCGCGCACGCGCTGGGCGAGCCCGCCGAGGCCGTTCGGCGCGTGCTCGCCCGGCGGGCCGATGACGCCGTCGTTGGTCATCTCCAGGATCCCCTCCTTGATGGTGATCGTGCAGTGCTCGGCCTTGCTGTGCTTGAGCACGTTGGTGGCGCCCTCGCGGACCACGGTGGCCAGCAGGGTGCGGGTCTCGGGCGACAGCGTGCCGGCGTCGCACTCCACGGTGCAGCGCACGTCGGCGGCCTCCAGCACCGCGCGGACGCTGGCCAGCACCTCGTCGAAGTCGAGCGCCCGGTAGTTCTGCACGGCCGCGCGCACCTCGCGCAGCGACTGCCGGGCGACGTCGCGTACCTCGAACATCTCGCGGGAGGCCGCCTCGGGGTCGGCGCGCAGCAGGCCCTCGGCCCCCGCCGTTCTGGCGGCGATGCCGGTGAGGCTCTGGCCGAGCAGGTCGTTGAGGTCGCGGGCGAAGCGCAGCCGCTCCTCCGACACGGCCAGCAGGGCCCTGGCCTCCTGGCCCTCGTGCGCCTCCCTGGTGATGCTCCACAGCCACAGGTTCACCGGGATGCCGCCGGCGAGCAGGCCGGTGAACAGGACCTGCATGAGCAGCAGCGCCGGCTCGAACGCGCCGAGCACGAGGAAGAGGATGGTCACCGGCACCATGGACGCGGCCGACAGCAGGAGGGTGGTGCGCCCGCGGACCCACGGCGACACCATCGCCGGCCACAGCGCGATCGTCGGCACGGCCGCGAACGGCGTCAGCAGCAGCGCCATCACCCCGCCGGCGGCCAGCAGCCTGGTCGGCCGGGCCGCGCCCCTGACCGCCAGCCGGAAGACCCGCATCCCGAGCACCACGACCGAGACGACGAGCACGGCCCCGGCGGCGGCCAGCGGACCCGGCATGCCGCCCTCCCACGCCGCGTACACCATCATGAGCCCGATCAGGCCCAGCGCGAGGACGAAGTCCGTCGAGTAGACGATGAGCCAGCGGACCTTGTCCAGCTTGGTGGCGCGCCTCATGCCGGCACCCGCGCCCGCAGCACGAACTCCCCGTCGCGCACCGGCCCGGCGGAGAAGGCGCCGCCCGCGGCGGTCATCCGCTCGGCCAGGCCGCGCAGTCCGCTCCCGGCGCCGTTCGGCGTGCCGTTCACGGCGCTGATGTTCGTGCCGTGCACGCCGTCGTTGCGCATCTCCAGCACGCCGTCGGCGAAGGTGATCGAGCAGCGGGAGGCGGAGCTGTGCTTGAGCACGTTCGTGGCGCCCTCGCGCACCACCCAGGCGAGCAGCGCGCGGGCGGCGGGCGGCAGCTCGCCGGTGCCCGCCTCGACGACGCACCGGGTGCCGGCGGCCTCCAGCACGGCGCGCGCCCTGGCCAGCTCCTCGTCCAGGTCCAGCGACCGGTAGCCGTCCACGGCGAGCTGGACCTCCGTCAGTGACTCGCCGGTCAGCCGCCGCACGTCGGCCATCTCGGCCGCGGCCTTGGCGGCGTCCTTGGTCGCGAGCTTGGCGGCCAGCTCGCTCTTGAGCGTGATGACGGACAGGCTGTGACCGAGCAGGTCGTGCAGGTCGCGGGCGAAGCGCAGCCGCTCCTCGGCGACGGCGAGCCTGGACTTGGCCGCCTGGCTGTCGTGCGCGTCCCTGATCGTCCACCAGAGCCAGCGCCACGACCACATGGCCAGCGGCATCAGCACGGCGCCGCACAGCTGGATCAGCAGCACGGCCTGCCACGGACCGCCGTGCCCCGTCTGCATGACGGTGATGGCCGTGACCAGCGCCGTACCCATCAGGGCGGTCGCCCAGAACGGCAGGTGGAGCAGGACGACGCTGAGCCAGAGGTACGCCACGACCTCCCAGGTCATGAACGAGCCGTCCCGCGGCATCGGCAGCAGGAGGACCGCCACCACCGCGACCCCGGACACGAGCAGCTTGACCGTGGGCCGGGGCCGGTTGTCGAAGGCGTCCCTGAGGATGAGGGAGAACATGACGAGGACCACGGTCAGGCACGTGATGGAGGCCGCCGCGCCCACCCAGCCGATCATGCCCATCTGGGCCGCGACGGCGATCGTGGCGACGAAGGCGATGCCCATCAGGAGGACCATGCCGTCCATCCAGTAGATGAGGATCTTCTTCGCCGTTTCCGGCCTGGTGGCCACCCTGACTCCCCTAACCGCTCATAGGCCGCGTCCCGCAGCGAAAGCCTATAGTTCCGGCAAGGGTGGCTGTAATGGTCAGCTCCGCAAGGCCCTGGCCACCTCCGGGTCGGGGGCGGCGCCCCTCAGCGACAGCCACGCCAGCCCGTGCCGGGCGGCGAACGCGGCCAGCTTCCGCGCGTCCGTCACACTCAGATCTCCCGGATCGGCCAGCACGCACGTCAACGCCAGCCGAGGCGGCCCACCACCGATCCCGCCCGAGCCCGCCGCCCGGGCCAGCGCGCCGGCGGCGGCCCTGTCCGCGCCCGTCAGCCCGGACGGCTCGCCGGTGGCGGCTGCTGCCGTGCCGGTCAGCCTGGACGGCTCGCCGGTGGCGGCTTGGGCCGTGGCCGCCGACCGGGGCCGTTCGCCGATGGCGGCTGCGGCCGTGCCCGTCGGCCGGGACGGTTGGCGGGTGGTGGTCTTGTTCGCGACTGTCGGTCCGTACGGGCTCGTGAGCTGGGTCTGGGCGGCTCGTACGGCCTTGGCGAGTCGTAGCAGGCGGCCCTCGGGGGCGTTCTGCGGCTCGATCTCGGCCAGCACGTTCACGGTGGCGAGGCGGGCGCCCGCCTCGCGGGTGAGGCGCAGCATCAGCGCGTCGCGCGCCGACAGCCCGTCGGGGTGGAGCGGCAGCGTGAAGCCGACGCTCAGCCGACGCTCCCGCTGCACGGCCCTGATCGCGCGGGCGCGGCGCAGCACCGTCGCCTGGTCGCCGGGGCGCGGCAGGTCGAAGTCGACGTAGCGGGCGTCGAAGGCGCCGACGGCCCGCCGGTAGGCGGCGGCCAGCGCGCCCGGCCTGGTGCAGGTGGCGGCGGCCTCGCCGGCCGGGCCGCCGAAGACCAGCCCGGCGTCGCCGCCGAGGGCGCGCAGCCCGGCGATCCGGTTGGCCACCGGGTCGTGGCCGAACGCCAGCCGCCCGGCCCACCGCTGCGCGCAGCCGTCAGGCGCGGCCGTCAGGTGGCCGAGCGCGTACCAGCGAGTGCCGGTGCGCCGCGCGTCGGTGGGGAGGTCGAAGCCCGGGTCGGCCGCGGTGTCGACGAACGTCACGAATCCGGACGGCCTCGGCGGGACCGGCGGCGGCGCGGGGGTGGCGCGGGCAGGCGGGGGAGAGGGCCGGGGCGCCGTCTGGTGGAGCGTGGCCCGGGCGGGCAGCAGCGAGAGCGCCGCCCCGGTGGCCACCGCCAGGACGCCCGCGGCCAGGAAAGCGAGCGGACGCGGGAGCGTACCTGCGGGTCTTCTGCGCCGTGAGGCCGACATGAGCCACTCCGAGTGATCACATGACTACGGAACGCGGTTGAGGGTGGACGTTAGCAAGCGTTCGGGGTGGCGCGCGGTCAATCTCCGGATGACGTCCGCTTTGGATCGATAATGGCGTCATGAAGTTGAGGATCTTCACCGAGCCCCAGCAGGGCGCCACCTATGACGAACTGCTCACCGTGGCCAGGACCGCCGAGCGGCTTGGCTTCGACGCGTTCTTCCGGTCTGACCACTATCAGCGCATCGGGGACGGCGACCCGGGCCCCGGCTCGACCGACGCCTGGATCACGCTGGCGGGGCTGGCCCGCGAGACCTCCACGATCAGGCTGGGCACCCTGGTGACGCCGACCACGTTCCGGCTCCCCGGGCCGCTGGCGATCAGCGTGGCCCAGGTCGACCAGATGAGCGGCGGCCGGGTCGAGCTGGGGCTGGGCACCGGCTGGTATGACGGCGAGCACGCCGCGTACGGCATCCCGTTCCCGCCCACGGCCGAGCGGTTCGGCCGTTTCGAGGAGCAGTTGGAGATCATCAAGGGGCTGTGGGCGGCGGAGAAGTCGTACTCCCACGACGGCACCTACTACCGGGTCGTCGACTCGCCCGCGCTGCCCAAGCCGGCGCAGCGGCCGGGTCCGCCGATCATCGTCGGCGGCTTCGGCGCCAAGCGCACCCCGCGCCTGGCCGCGACGTACGCCGACGAGTACAACGTGCCCTTCCACACCGTGGAGGAGACCGCTACCGCGTTCGAGCGGGTGCGGCGGGCGGCCCAGGAGACGGGCCGGGACGTCCTGATGTCGGCGGCGCAGACCGTGTGCGTGGGCCGTGACCAGGCAGAGCTGGAACGCCGGGCCGCTGCCGTCGGCACGCCGCTGGACGAGCTGCGCGAAGGAGGGCTGGCCGGGACCCCGGCCGAGGTGCTGGAGAAGATCGGCGCGTTCGGCTCGCTCGGCGCCGAGCGGATCTACCTGCAGGTCATGGATCTGGGGGATCTGGAGCACCTGGAGCTCATCGCCGCCGAGGTGCTGCCGCACGTGTAACTCGATGGCGGCGTTTCGCCGGGCTGGTGCACACTTGTCCGCGTGCTCTTGACGATCTCCACGACGGCGCGGCCCGCCACCGACCTCGGCTTCCTGCTGCACAAGCATCCCGACCGGGTGCAGCGGTTCGGCCAGTCGTTCGGCGAGGCGACCGTGTTCTATCCAGAGGCGGGGGAGGAGCGGTGCACCGCCGCGCTGCTGCTCGACGTCGACTCGGTCACGCTGGCCAGGTCGCGGGGCAAGAACGCGCCGGACTTCAGCCTGGCCCAGTACGTCAACGACCGGCCCTACGCCGCGTCCTCGCTGCTGGCGGTGGCGCTGGCCGACGTGTTCCGCACCGCGCGGGCCGGGCGCTGCCATGCCCGGCCCGAGCTGGCGGCGGCGCCGCTGCCGCTGGAGATCCGGCTGCCGGCGCTGCCCTGCAGGGGCGGCCCCGAACTGGCCGAGCGGCTCTTCGCGCCGCTCGGCTGGCGGGTGAGCGCCCGGCCGGTGCCGCTCGACGAGGGCTTCCCCGAGTGGGGGGACTCGCGGTACGTGCGGCTGGAGCTGTCCGGCACGGTGCGGCTGGCCGACGCGCTCAACCACCTGTACGTGCTGCTTCCGGTGCTCGACGACGGCAAGCACTACTGGATCGCGTCCGACGAGATCGACAAGCTGGTCCGGGCCGGAGAGGGCTGGCTGTACGGGCATCCGGAGCGGGCCCTGATCACCCGCCGCTACCTGGGACGGCGCTGGGCGCTGGCCCGCACCGCGCTGGCCCGGCTCGCCGAGCTGGGCGACGAGCCCGAGGAGCGGCTGGCGCCCGCGCTCGCCGAGGAGGCGCCGGAGGGCGAGACGGCCGCCGACGAGGCCGCCGCCGCCGAGGCCGAGGCGCGCGGCGCGACCGGAGGCGACGCCCCTGACGCTGGTGCGGAGGTGCGCGGTGGGGCCGGAGGCGACGACCCCGGCGCTGGTGCGGAGGTGCGTGGCGCGGCGGGAGAGGACGCCCCTGACGCTGGTGCGGAGGTGCGTGGCGCGGCCGGAGAGGACGCCCCTGATGCGGCGGGCGCCGGTGCTGAAGTGCCTGAGGGGAAGCGGGTGCCGTTGCACACGCGGCGGCGGGCCGCCGTGCTGGAGGTGCTGGAGGAGCTCGGGGCGACCAGTGTCATCGACCTCGGGTGCGGCCAGGGCGAGCTGGTCGGCGCGCTGCTGGCCAGGCCGCGCTTCGCCCGCGTGGCGGGGATGGACGTCTCGGCGACGGCGCTGACCATCGCCGCGCGCAAGCTCAGGCTGGAGCGCATGCCCGACAGCAAGCGCGCCAGGCTCACCCTCTTCCAGGGCGCGCTCACGTACACCGACGGGCGCCTGGCCGGTTACGACGCCGCCGTGCTCATGGAAGTGGTCGAGCACGTCGACCCGCCCCGCCTGGCCGCGCTCGAACAGGTCGTGTTCGGCCACGCCAAGCCCGGCCACGTCGTCGTCACCACGCCCAACGTCGAGTACAACCCCCGCTACCCCTTCCTCACCGGCCTGCGCCACCCCGACCACCGCTTCGAGTGGACCCGCGCCGAGTTCGCCGCCTGGACCGCGAGAGTGGGCGAGCGCTACGGCTACCGTGCCGAGCTGCGGCCGGTCGGCGAGGAGGACCCGGAGCTCGGCCCGCCCACCCAGATGGGAGTGTTCACCCGTGATCAGCGTTCCTGAGCTCTCCCTGGTGGTGCTCGTCGGCGTCTCCGGCAGCGGCAAGTCCACCTTCGCCGCCCGCCACTTCAGGCCGACGCAGGTCATCTCGTCCGACTTCTGCCGCGGCCTCGTCTCCGACGACGAGAACGACCAGAGCGCCACCCCGGACGCGTTCGACCTGCTGCACCACATCGTCGGCGTGCGCCTGTCGCGCGGGCTGCTCACCGTCGTGGACGCCACCAACGTGCAGTACGCCGCCCGCAAGAGCCTCGTCGACCTGGCCAGGCGGCACGACGTGCTGTGCGACGCGATCGTGCTGGACGTGCCGGAGGAGGTGGCGGTCGCGCGCAACGCGGCCAGGCCCGACCGCGACTTCGGCGCGCGGGTCGTCATCCGCCAGCGCAAGGAGCTGCGCCGCTCGCTGGGCAGGATCTCCCGCGACGGGTTCAGGAAGGTGCACGTCCTGCGGGGCGTGGAGCAGATCGAGAGCGCCGCGGTCTCGTACGAGAAGGCCTGGACCGACCGGCGCGAGCTGACCGGCCCGTTCGACGTGATCGGCGACGTGCACGGCTGCCGGGCGGAGCTGGAGGCGCTGCTGGAGAAGCTCGGCTGGCGGCACGGCCCCCAGGGCGTGAGCCATCCCGAGGGCCGCACCGCCGTGTTCGTCGGCGACCTGGTCGACCGCGGGCCCGACACGCCGGGCGTGCTCCGCCTGGTCATGGACATGGTCGAGGCCGGCACCGCGATCTGCGTGGCCGGCAACCACGAGGCCAAGCTGGCCCGCGCGCTGGGCGGCCGCAAGGTCACGCTCGCGCACGGCCTGCGCGAGTCGCTCGACCAGCTCGCCGCCGAGCCGCCGGAGTTCGCCGACCGGGCGCGGGCCTTCATGGACGGGCTGATCAGCCACTACGTGCTCGACGGCGGGCGGCTGGTGGTGGCGCACGCCGGGCTCAAGGAGGCGTACCACGGGCGGGCCTCCGGCCGTGTGCGGGCCTTCGCGCTGTACGGCGACACCACCGGCGAGACCGACGAGTACGGCCTGCCGGTCCGCTACCCGTGGGCGCGGGAGTACCGGGGCACGGCCATGGTCGTCTACGGCCACACGCCGACCGTGCGGCCCGAGTGGGTCAACAACACGATCTGCCTCGACACCGGCTGCGTCTTCGGCGGCAGCCTGACCGCGCTGCGCTACCCGGAGCGGGAGCTGGTCCAGGTGCCCGCCCAGCAGGTCTGGTACGAGCCGGTCAAGCCGCTCGCCGCCCCCGAGCGGGACCCGGACCTGCTCGCCGTCGACGACGTCCGCGGCACCCGTCACGTCGAGACCAGGTTCGGCGGCCGGGTCAAGGTGAACGAGGAGAACGCCGCCGCGGCGCTGGAGGTGATGAGCCGGTTCGCGGTGGACCCGCGCTGGCTGGTCTACCTGCCGCCGACCATGGCGCCGCCCGAGACGTCCGCCCTCGACGGCTACCTGGAGCACCCCAACGAGGCGTTCGAGGAGTTCGCCGCCGCCGGGGTGGAGGAGGTCGTGTGCGAGGAGAAGCACATGGGCTCGCGCGCCGTGGCCGTGCTCGCCAGGACCCCCGAGGCGGCCGCCGAGCGGTTCGGCGTCACCGACGGCAGCTCCGGCGCCGTCTACACCCGCACCGGCCGGCCGTTCTTCGCCGACACCGGGCCGCTGGTGGAGCGGCTGCGCGCGGCCTGCGAACCGCTGTGGGACGCGCTCGGCTCCGATTGGGTCGCGCTCGACTGCGAGCTGCTGCCCTGGTCCGCCAAGGCAGGCGAGCTGATCAGGCGCCAGTACGCCTCGGTCGGCGCCGCCGCCCGCGCCGCGCTGCCCGACGCCGTCGCCGCGCTGGAGGCGGCGGCCGGGCGCGGGCTGGACGTGGCCGGGCTGCTCGACCGCACCCGCCGCCGCGCGGGCAACGCCGCGCTGTTCCGCGACGCGTACGCGCGCTACTGCTGGCCGGTCGACGGCCTGGAGGGGGTACGGGTCGCGCCCTTCCAGATCCTGGCGTGCCAGGGGAGGGCCACGGCGCTGGAGCCGCACGCCTGGCACCTGGAGACGCTGGCCACGCTCACCGCGCCGATCATCGCCCCGACCCGGCACGTGTTCGTCACGCTCGGCTCGGCCGGGTCCAGGGCCGCCGCCGTCGCGTGGTGGGAGTCGCTGACCGCCGCCGGCGGCGAGGGCATGGTGGTCAAGCCGGCCGCGCACGTGGCGGGGCGGGTGCAGCCGGGCGTCAAGGTCAGGGGCCGCGAATACCTGCGGATCATCTACGGCCCCGACTACACCGAGTCGCTGGACGTGCTGCGCAGGCGTTTCCTCGGTAAGAAGCGCTCGCTCGCGCTGCGCGAGCACGCGCTCGGCCTGGAGGCGCTGGCGCGGCTGGCGGACGGCGAGCCGGGCTGGCGGGTACACGAGCCGGTGTTCGCCGTGCTCGCCCTGGAGTCGGAGCCCGTGGACCCGAGGCTGTGACCTCGGCGGGGCCCCAGCGCCGGGACAGATCGGGTTTTCCGAAGACAAGGCGCTAGAAAAGGCGATCGCGGGTAGTTGCCTCCCCATCCAGGGGAGGGCTCGCATGGTAAGCCGGCACACCGGTCAGGAGAAACTCGGGCGCGTCATCTTCATCGCCGCTTCGGCGGCCGTCGGGGGCTTCCTGTTCGGGTACGACAGCTCGGTCATCAACGGCGCCGTCGTGGGCATCCAGACCCACTTCGAGGTGGGCAGCGTCGAGATCGGCTTCGTGGTCGCCGTCGCGCTGCTCGGCTCCGTCGTCGGCGCCTGGTTCGGCGGCGGGTTCGCCGACCGGTGGGGGCGCACCAGGACCATGCAGATCGCGGCGATCGTCTTCGCCGTGAGCTCCATCGGCCAGATGCTGCCGTTCGCCGTCTGGGACCTGACGATGTGGCGCGCCCTGGCGGGGGTCGGGATCGGGATGGCGTCGGTGCTCGGCCCCGCCTACATCGCCGAGGTGGCCCCGCCCGCCTACCGCGGCAGGCTGGGATCGTTCCAGCAGCTCGCCATCGTGCTCGGCATCGCCACGTCGCAGCTGGTGAACTACGTGATCGCCCGGCTCGCGGGCGGCGACGTGAACAACCATCTGTGGGGCCTGCAGGCGTGGCAGTGGATGCTCGGCGCCTGTGTCGTGCCCGCGCTGGCCTACCTGTGGCTCGCCTCCGTCATCCCCGAGTCGCCGCGCTACCTCGTCATGGCGGGGGAGCCCCGGCGGGCCAAGGAGGTGCTGGCCCAGGTCGAGGGCGACGAAGGCGACCTGGACGAGCGCGTACGGGAGATCCAGCACGTGCTCAGGACCGAGCACCGGCCGACGCTCAAGGACCTGCGCGGCCGGGCGCTGGGACTGCTGCCGATCGTCTGGATCGGCATCATCCTGTCGGTCTTCCAGCAGTTCGTCGGCATCAACGTGATCTTCTACTACTCGTCGGTGCTGTGGCAGTCGGTGGGCATCAACCAGGCCGACTCACTGCTGATCAGCTTCTCCAGCTCGATCATCAACATCGTCGGCACGTTCATCGCCATCGCCCTGGTGGACAGGATCGGCCGCAAGCCGCTGCTGCTCCTGGGCTCGGCCGGCATGGCCGTCTCGCTGGCCACCGCCGCCTGGGCGTTCAGCTTCGCCCGGCCGATCGAGGGCACGATGGCGCTGCCCGGCCCGCAGGGCGCGATCGCGCTGATCGCGGCGAACCTGTTCGTGCTGTTCTTCGCCCTGTCCTGGGGTGTCGTGGTCTGGGTGCTGCTGGGTGAGATGTTCCCCAACCGCATCCGCGCCGCCGCGCTGGGCGTGGCCGCCGCCGCCCAGTGGCTCGCCAACTGGGTGATCACCGTCACGTTCCCGGCGATGTCGGAGTGGAACCTGTCGCTCACGTACGCGATGTACGCGGCCTTCGCCGTGCTGTCGTTCCTCTTCGTCACCAGGTGGATCAAGGAGACGAAGGGCCGGAGGCTGGAGGAGATGGGCTAGCCGCCGGCCCTGGGCGCTCTCACCGCCGGGAGCCGAAGCGGCGGCGGACGAACATGAAGACCATGGCGCCGATCCAGATGAAGAAGAGGAACTTCAGCACGCCGAAGCCGCCCGCGAAGAGCCCCACCATCAGGAACACGAACAGGATCGGCACGATCGGCCCCGGCCCCCGGTGGCCGTGGTGCCGGGGGTGCATCGGCCCGCGATGGTGGTGTCCCATCTGGTGCCGGAACGCCTTCATCTGCTTGCGGTGCGCCCGCATCGCCTCCTGCCAGGAGGCGGCGTCCGGCCAGGGCCCCAGGTCGGCGACGGGGGGAAGCCCGGGGGGCCGGGCGGGCCCGTGGCCGGGCAGGTCGGCCGTGATGCGGGCCAGGTCGCGGCGGGTGCGGGCGGCCAGCGCCTGGTCGAGGCGCTCGTCGAGCTCCTCGTGGGTCAGACGGCCCTGGGCGAAGTGCTCGCGCAGGGCGGTCATGGTCTGCTCGCGCTCCGCGTCGCCGATGCGGAGGTCGTCATGGTCCATCACGGATGCCTCGCTCTCGCCGGGCCGGCTCATCGCCTCACTCCTCGCCCGGGTCGCCGTCGGCCAGGATCTGGTAGAGCTTGCGCCGGGTCTCAACCAGAGTCTTACGCGCTTCGCGGATCTGTGCGTCGCTCCCGGACTGGAGAATCTGCATCATCGCGAAAGCGGACTGCCGGGCGGTGTCCCACAGATCGGCCGTGTTGTCGTCGATGTCGGGCCGCATCTCGTCCCACGGGGCGCGGATCTCGTCGGCGTGCGCCTCGATGTAGGCGCGGCCCTCGTCGGTGAGGCGGAAGGTCTTGCGGCCCTCGTTCTCCTCCGCGATGATCAGCCCTTCGTCCGTGAGCTGCTGCAACGCCGGGTAGACGGCGCCGGGGCTGGGCTTCCAGCCGCCCTCGCTGCGCTCGGCGATCTCCTGGATGATCTGGTAGCCGTTGCGCGGCTCCTCGGCCAGCAGCGCGAGGATCGCGGCTCGTACGTCACCGCGCTTGGCCTTGCGGGGCCTGCCGCCCCAGCCGCGGTGGCCGCCGAACGGGCCGCCGGGACCCCACGGGCCGCGCCCGAGGTCGAACGGGAACGGGCCAGGGCCTCTGCGCCCGCGGTGGCGGTGTTCGTGCCGGTGTTCGTGGTGGTGATGGTGACCCTGCTCGAACGCCTCGGCCACGGCCTTGACCGTGTCGCGCAGAGCCTTCTTCACCTCGTGCGCCTCGGGCCACTGGCCTCCCATGGCGTGGGCGGATGTCATGTCGTACTCCTCTCGACCGTTCTACGATGCTTCAAAGATATATCGACAGTGTGTCGATAGCAACCAATTCCGACAAGTGACTCAGATCACCAAAAACCTCGAGAGGGCCGGGAACAGGATCCAGGGGTACTACGTTGTTCCCATCAGACGAGGTCGTTCCGCGTCGGCAGGGCTGGGGGGTGCTGTCGCCGCTGGAGACGGCCTCGTCTGCATTTTCGGAACGTTCTAGGGACTTCCGGGCGACAGGCGGAAGCGGGCGCGGGGCGCTAGCATCCCGATCATGATGGGGCACACGCACGCGCTGACGGGGGCCATCGCCTGGCTGGGGCTCGCGCCCCCGCTCGCCGCACTGCCGCTGCTGAACGAGTCGTCCCGGTTCATCGAGACCGGCATCATGGCCACCGCGCTGAGCCCGGCCGAGCTGATCGCCGGCGCGATCATCTGCTCGGGCGCCGCCATGCTCCCTGACCTCGACCACCCGAGCGCCACCATCGCCCAGACCTTCGGTCCCGTCACCTGGCTGCTCAGCAAGGCGGTCTCGTGGCTGAGCGGCGGACACCGGGGCGCCACCCACTCGCTGGCGTTCGCGATCGCGATCGGGCTGGGCGCCCACTGGCTGGCCGCCGCCTACCCGATCGGGCGCGACATCATGGTGGTGCTGCTCATCGGGCTGGCCCTGCGCGCGATCGGCATCGGCATCCCGGGCAAGAAGCTCGCCTCGGCCATGGTCAACATCGGCATGACGGCCGGGCTCTACGCCGTATTCCTGTCCATGGACGTCGGGTACGCCTGGCTGGGGCTGGCCGTGGGCATCGGCTCCTTCATCCACGTGGTGGGCGACTGCATGACCGAGCGGGGCTGCCCGGTGCTCTGGCCGCTGTCGGTCAAGTTCCTGCTGCCGTGGAAGATCGGCATCAAGACGGGCAGGAAGTTCGAGCAGAAGATCCTGGCTCCCGTGCTCTCCGTCGCCATCGTCGGCCTGCTCTTCTGGCGGCTCGGGCCGCTTTAACTTGATGTCGAGATACTTTAGAGATATCTTGATGTCGAGACAATCTGCGGCCGGCGTGACTTAGGTTCACCTAACGTGAAGAACGCTTCCCCGGTGCGGCAGGATTCTTAGTGAGCTAACCGTCAATGGAGGAGGCGAATCACCGTGTCCGCGAACAGCTTCGGCAGCCGTGACACGCTGCGCGTCGGCGACGCGTCTTATGAGATTTTCCGGGTGGACGCCGTCGAAGGTGCTGCACGCCTCCCGTACAGCCTGAAGATCTTGCTGGAGAACCTCCTCCGCACCGAGGACGGCGCCAACATCACCGCCGACCACATCCGCGCGCTCGGCGGCTGGGACCCGAACGCGAAGCCGAGCGTGGAGATCCAGTTCACCCCCGGCCGCGTCATCATGCAGGACTTCACCGGCGTGCCCTGCGTGGTCGACCTCGCCACCATGCGCGAGGCGGTGCGCGACCTCGGCGGCGACCCGGCCCGCATCAACCCGCTGGCCCCCGCCGAGATGGTCATCGACCACTCGGTCATCGTCGACTACTTCGGCCACCCCGACGCCTTCCGGCGCAACGTCGAGCGCGAGTACGAACGCAACGGCGAGCGCTACCAGTTCCTGCGCTGGGGCCAGACGGCCTTCGACGAGTTCAAGGTCGTCCCGCCCGGCACCGGCATCGTCCACCAGGTCAACATCGAGCACCTCGCCCGCGTGGTCATGACGCGCGACGGCAAGGCCTACCCCGACACCTGCGTCGGCACCGACTCCCACACCACCATGGAGAACGGCATCGGCGTGCTCGGCTGGGGCGTCGGCGGCATCGAGGCCGAGGCCGCGATGCTCGGCCAGCCGATCTCCATGCTCATCCCGCGCGTGGTCGGCTTCAAGCTCAACGGCGAGCTGCCCGCCGGCGCCACCGCCACCGACCTGGTGCTGACCATCACCGAGATGCTGCGCGCGCACGGCGTGGTCGGCAAGTTCGTGGAGTTCTACGGCGAGGGCGTGTCGTCCGTGCCGGTGGCCGACCGGTCCACGATCGGCAACATGAGCCCCGAGTTCGGCTCCACCTGCGCCATCTTCCCGATCGACGGCCAGACCGTCGACTACCTCCGGCTCACCGGCCGCTCCGAGGAGCAGATCGAGCTCGTCGAGGCCTACGCCAAGGCCCAGGGCCTCTGGCACGACCCGTCGGCGCCCGAGCCCCAGTTCTCCGAATACCTAGAGCTCGACCTCGCCACCGTCGTGCCGTCCATCGCCGGCCCCAAGCGCCCGCAGGACCGCATCGCGCTCTCGGACGCCAAGAAGGCCTGGCGGGCCGCCGTCAACGACTACGCCGCCAACACGCTGAGCCCGGGCGACGAGGCGTCCGCCGAGTCGTTCCCCGCCTCCGACTCCCCGGCGGTCAGCCACGACAGCAACGGCGACAAGCCGCACTCCGCCCACCTCGAACGCGAGCGGCCGCACAACAAGGTGCCGGTCACGCTGGCCGACGGCACCTCGTTCGAGATCGACCACGGCATCGTGGCCATCGCCGCCATCACCTCCTGCACCAACACCTCCAACCCGTACGTGATGCTCGGCGCGGCCCTGCTGGCCCGCAACGCCGTCGACAAGGGCCTGACCCGCAAGCCGTGGGTCAAGACCTCGCTGGCGCCCGGCTCGCAGGTCGTCACGGGCTACTTCGAGCGCTCGGGCCTCCAGCCCTACCTCGACAAGCTCGGCTTCAACCTGGTCGGCTACGGCTGCACGACCTGCATCGGCAACTCGGGCCCGCTGCCGGAGGAGATCTCCAGGGCGGTGCACGACAACGACCTCGCGGTCACCGCCGTGCTGTCCGGCAACCGCAACTTCGAGGGTCGCATCAACCCCGACGTCAAGATGAACTACCTGGCCTCGCCGCCGCTCGTGGTCGCCTACGCGCTGGCCGGGACCATGGACATCGACCTCGACAACGAGCCGCTCGGCACGGGCAACGACGGCGAGCCCGTCTACCTGCGCGACATCTGGCCGGCGCCCGACGAGATCACCGACGTGGTCAACTCCTCCATCGGCCGCGAGATGTTCGAGCGCGACTACGCCGACGTGTTCGAGGGCGACGACCACTGGAAGTCGCTGTCGATCCCGACCGGCGACACCTTCGAGTGGGACCCCGATTCCACCTACGTCCGCAAGGCCCCCTACTTCGAGGGCATGCCGCGCGAGCCGGAGCCCGTCGCCGACATCGCCGGCGCCCGCGTGCTGGTCAAGGTCGGCGACTCGACCACCACCGACCACATCTCCCCGGCCGGCTCCATCAAGGTGGGCACGCCCGCCGCCGAGTACCTGCGCGAGCACGGGGTCAAGGTCAGGGACTTCAACTCGTACGGGTCGCGGCGCGGCAACCACGAGGTGATGATCCGCGGCACGTTCGCCAACATCCGGCTGCGCAACCAGATCGCGCCCGGCACCGAGGGCGGCTACACCCGCGACTTCACCCGGCCGGAGGCGCCGGTGTCGTTCATCTACGACGCCTCGGTCAACTACGCCGCCCAGGGCACCCCGCTCGTCGTGCTCGCGGGCAAGGAGTACGGCTCCGGCTCCTCGCGCGACTGGGCCGCCAAGGGCACCGCGCTGCTGGGCGTCCGCGCCGTCATCGCCGAGTCCTACGAGCGCATCCACCGCTCCAACCTGATCGGCATGGGCGTGCTGCCGCTGCAGTACCCCGACGGCCAGACGGCCGACTCGCTCGGCCTGACGGGCGAGGAGACGTTCGACATCACCGGCGTCGAGGCGCTCAACGACGGCTCCGTCCCCGGGACCGTCCATGTCAAGGCCGGTGACGTCGAGTTCGACGCGGTCGTGCGCATCGACACGCCGGGCGAGGCCGACTACTACCGGCACGGCGGCATCATGCAGTACGTTCTGCGCGGCCTGCTCGCCAAGTGAGCCTTCCGCGCCTCCGCCCGGCCACCAGCCGGCCGGAGGCGCGGGCCAGGGCGAGATCCTTTCACGCCCGAATCGGGGGATCACCCGTGCCCACGAGACGCCGCCCGGCGACACACCCGTCGCCGGGCGGCTCTCCACGTCAGGATACTGCCGAGGGCGGGGCGGACCAGGTGTCGCAGGCGGAGGGGGAGACGGCGTGATGGCCGCGCTTGAGCCAGCGCACCCGGGTGGCGCCCGCGCCGTGGCTGCGCCGGTGCTCGTCGTCGCCGCTGGCGCGGGTGGCGTCGAGCAGCGCCGCCCAGTCGTCGCCGGTACGCTCCAGCGACCTCCACACGGCCCCCAGGAACACCCCCGACAGGCAGTCGGCCTGCAGCTCGTAGCGGCGGCCCAGCTCGGCCTGGCGGCCGGGGCTCGCCTTGACCCCGGCCTCGTAGTGGCGCCGGGCGCCGGTCAGCGACTGCAGGTGGTGGCCGTACTCGTGGGCGGCGACCTTCAGCGGGTAGAGGTCCGTGCGGTTCTCGATCCAGTCGCCGGTGAGCGGGAACACCAGGACGCGGCGGTTGGTGCAGTAGAAGGCGGCGGCGCTCTCGGGCCACGGCACGCCGCACACGCGCCGCCCGGGCTCGTCGTAGAAGCGCACCGCGGGCTTGCGGAAGGGGCGCCGGTCGGCGGCGAAGTGCGCCTTCCATGACTTATCCAGACATTTCACGACTGTGGCTAGATACTCGCGCGTCCGCGGGATCCCCCCGTACGTGATCGCCGGCTCGGGGCACACCACCCGCGCCAGCTTCCCGCTCCCGTCGAACGGGTCCTTGTACGGGGCCGCGTGCGCGGGCAAGGCGGGCACGGCTGTCGCGGCGACCACGCACAGCCCCAGGAACGCAGATCGGACTCGCACGATCACGCAGCCTAGAGGATCCGCGGCCCCCGCCGGTCCGGGCCCTCATCGGCCTGTCGAGTCGCTCCTGGCCCGCCTGATGTCACCCTCGTGCCGTACCGCCCAGTCCGCCAGCGCCGAGAGGGGGACCAGCAGGGACCGGCCGAGCGGGGTCAGGCTGTACTCGACGCTCGGCGGCACCGTCGGAAGCACCTCCCGCCGTACCAGCCCGTCGATCTCCAGGCCGCGCAGCGTACGGGTGAGCATGCGCTGGCTGATGCCCTCGACGGCGCGGTGCAGCTCGTTGTACCGGTGCGGCCGCCCGCCGAGCAGGACCACCAGGAGCACGCTCCACTTGTCCCCGACGCGCCGGAACACCTCACCGGCAGGACAGGCCGCCAGTTCGTCCGCCGGCACGGGGCGCGGCAGCTCGTACGCGAGCGCGGAGGGAACATCGGTGTGCGTATCGGACATGAAACTGCCTTCTTTCGCCCTCTGCCCGGATCCGCCCAGGATGGGCGGGCCATGATCTGACCTTACGGGGGAGGCGTACGATGCCGAAGAATGTGATCATCAGCGGGGGCACGGACGGGATGGGCCGCGCGACCGCGCTGGCCCGGCTGGCGCGGGGCGACCAGGTCACCGTGATCGGCAGCAGCGCCGCCAAGGGCCGCGCCCTGCTGGCCGAGGCGGACAGCGATCGCCTGCGGTTCCTGCGGGCGGACCTGTCGTCGATCGCCGAAACGCGCCGGGCGATCGCGGAGATCGCCGGGCGCCACGGGACGGTGGACGCGCTGGCGCTGTTCGCCAACCGGGTGAACGCCCGCCGTCTGGAGACCGCCGACGGCCTGGAGTCCACGTTCGCCCTGTACTACCTGAGCCGTTACCTGCTGAGCCACGGCCTGCGCCCGCTGCTCGACGCCGCGCCCGATCCGGTCGTGGTGAACGTGGCCGGCGTCGGCGTCACGACGGGCCGGATCTTCTGGGACGACCCGCAGCTCACCCGCGGCTACGGTCAGGTACGCGCCCAGCTCCAGGCCGGCCGGGCCAACGACCTGCTCGGCGTCGCGTTCGCCCGGCACGCGGAAAGCCGCGCCAGATACGTGCTCTATCACCCCGGGTTCACCCGCAGCGGCCTGGACGGGCACCCGAACCCGCTGGTCCGCGCCGGGCTCAAGACGCTCGGCCGGCTCTTCGCCCGGCCGGTGGCCGACGCCGTGGCCCCCGTCGTGGCGTGGATCGACGCCCCGCCGCCGGCCCCGCTCACCGCCGTCGACCGCGGAAAACCGGTCCCGCTGTCGCTGCGTACGCTGGATCCGGACGACGCCGACCGGCTGGCCGCGTACACCGGGGACCTGCTGAAGGCCGTCGCCGGCTCTCCCGGATGACCCGGTCGCCGATCGCGTCGCCCGCGGAAGATCATCACTTCGTGCCAGGTGGGGCGACGGAGGGTGAGCATGATGGAGTAGTCCGCATGGATGATCTGACGTTAGTGCTGCTGGTCGGCAGTTTGGCGGTTTTCGTGGGGGCGGTGGTCCAGGGGAGCGTGGGCTTCGGGATGGGCCTGGTGGCGGCTCCCGTGCTGACGCTGCTGGACCCTTCGCTGATGCCGGGCGCGATCCAGGTGACGAACATGACGTTGCCGCTGTTCACGCTGGCGGTGGAGTGGCGGCGCGTGGACTGGCGGGGGCTGGGTTTCGCGGTACTCGGCCGGTTGCCGGGCAGCGTCATCGGCGCCGCCATCGTGGTCTACATCTCGATCCACCACTTGGGCATCTTCGTGGGCGCCATGGTGCTCGTCGCGGTGATCCTCACGGCGCGGGCGGTGAGCCTGCCGCGGAACGGGTTCACGATCACCTCCGCGGGCTTCGTCTCCGGCATCACGGGCACCGCCACCGGCATCGGCGGGCCACCCATCGCCCTCGTCTACCAGACCGCCAAGGGGCCGGAGATCCGGGCGACGCTGGCGATGTTCTTCTTCCTGAGCGCCGCCCAGTCTCTGGTCATCCTGGCCCTGGTCGGCCACCTGCCCGCCCGCGCGCTGGGCGCGGGCGCGGTGCTCGTCCTGCCGATGATCGCCGGCTTCCTCGTCTCGGGCCCGCTGCGCCGCTATCTCGACGGCGGCAAGGTCCGCATCGCCGTCCTCGTGGTGGCGGCGGTGTCGGCCGTCGTCCTGGTCGGCCAGAGCCTGGCGGGCGCGTGAGCCCGCCGGACGCGGGTCAGGAGGCCTTGCCGAGCCCTCGTACCAGGAGAGAGGCGGTCCTGGCGATGACGCCGTTGTCCACCTCGGCGTCGGCGGAGGGGCGCTGGATGTAGACGGCGATGATCACCGGGGCGCCCGACGGCGGCCAGGCGATCGCGATGTCACTGGCGGTCCCGTACACGCCGCCCGTGCCCGTCTTGTCGCCTGCCGTCCAGCCCTTGGGCAGACCGGCGAAGATGCGCTCCTTCCCCGTCTCGGTGGCCCGCATCCAGTCGGTCAGCCGCTTCCTGTCGGCCGCCACCAGGGCGTCCCCGACAGTGATCTTCTTCAGGTCGCGGGCCATCGACGCGGGCGTGATCGTGTCGCGCTTCTCGCCCGGCTTCCAGTCGTTCAGCTCGGTCTCCCATCGGTCGAGCCGTCCGGCCCGGTCGCCGAGCGAGCGGTAGTAGCGGGTCATGCCCGCCGGCCCGCCGATCTGCTTGAGCAGCACATTGGCGGCGGTGTTGTCGCTCTGGGTGATGGTGGCGTGGCACAGCCGATCCGGGGTCATCCCGTTTCTGATGTTCTCCGGAAGGCCGGATACGGGGGAGTGGTCGACGACGTCCTTCTTCGTCCAGCGGAGGACGCGCTTCATCAGGCCGGGGTCCTTGGTACGGGCCTTGTCCAGGATCGCGCCGCACAGGACGGCCTTGAACGTGGAGTTGCTCGGGAACCGCTCGCCGGCCCGGTGGCCGAAGGTCTTGCCGGTGCCCGTGTCGATGGCGAAGGCGCCGATGCGTCCCTGGTAGGAGGCTTCGAGCCGGCGCAGCTCCGCGCGGACGCCGTCCTCGCGGCCGGCCGGCGCGGCGACGGCGGCCTGCGGTCCCCAGGCGCCTCCGGCGAGCACTGCGGACAACGTCAGGAAGGAGAATGCGAGCTTGGCTCGGGTTCTCCGGAAGTAGCGCTGCATGTCAAAGCCCCTGATTCAGATCTCGATCTCGTACGGGAACGAGCAGACCAGAGGTTCCGGCAAGCTGTCCAATAGTGATATCGGTACCCCGTCGATATCGGGAACATCATGAGAGCAGGTAGGCGTGGCCTCATGACCGGCCTCATCCTGATCGACCGTCGTCGTCCCCAGATCGGTGGATCTCCTTCGCCATCGCCTGACCGGGAACCGCCGACCGGCTCGGTACGTATGACGACGTTGGGGAGAACAGGAGCATGGAGATCCGCATTCTCGGACCCGTCGAGGTCCGCAGGGACGGGGCGACGGTGCCGCTCGGCGGTGCGAAGCACCGTGCGCTGCTCGCGCTCCTGACGCTCAACGCCAACCGCGTCGTACCCCTCGACCGGCTGATCGCGGCGCTGTGGGGCGACGCCGTGCCCGCGACGGTCGCCAACCAGGTCCAGCAGGCGGTGTCCAAGCTGCGCCGGGTGCTGGGAGAGGACGCCACCGGAGCGTCCCCGCTCGTGCGTCGCTCGGCGGGTTACGTCCTGTGGCTGGACGAGGCGGCGAGCGATGTCGCGGCCTTCGAGCGCCTCGCCGAGCGTGGCCGCGCCGCGCTCGTCGAGGGCAGGCCGTCCGACGCCGCTCGTGACCTCGGCGCCGCGCTCGATCTGTGGCGAGGTCCGGCGTGCGGCGACACGACCGGCCCGCTGGTCATCCTCGAGCGGCCACGGCTTGAGGAGCGACGACTGGCCGTCCTGCACGACAGGATCGACGCCGATCTCGCGCTCGGCCGCCACGCCGAGCTGGCCGGCGAGCTGACGGCGCTGGTGGCCGGACATCCGCTGCGCGAGTCGTTACGCGAACGGCTCATGCTCGCGCTGTACAGGTCCGGCCGCCAGGCCGAGGCTCTGGAGGAGTACCAGCGGCTGTACCGCCTCCTCGACGAGGAGCTGGGGGTCCAGCCATGCCCGAGCGTGCGACGGCTGCACCGGCGGATGCTCGCCGGCGCACCCGATCTGGACGTCCCGCCGGCTTCGAGCCCACCGGCACCACCGGATCCGTCCGGCGGGCACGGGCTCAGGGAGACGCCGGTCGTCCCGCGCCAGCTTCCGGCGGGCACCGGTGACTTCGTCGGCCGGGACGAGCAGGTCAAGCTGCTCGACGGCCTGCTCCCCGACGACGAGAGCCCCGCCCCGCGGGCCGTGGTGATCTCGGCCGTGTCCGGTACGGCCGGCATCGGCAAGACCGCGCTGGCGGTGCACTGGGCGCACCGGGTCGCCGGCCGTTTTCCCGACGGTCAGCTGTACGTGAACCTGAGGGGCTTCGACCCGGCCGGTCACGCGCTGACGCCGGCCGAATCGCTGCGCCGATGTCTCGATGCCCTCGGGGTTTCACCGCGGCGGATCCCCGCCGACGTCGACGCCCAGGCAGGGCTCTACCGCAGCCTGCTGTCCGGCAAGCGCGTGCTCGTCCTGCTGGACAATGCCCGGGACGAGGAACAGGTACGGCCCCTGCTCCCGGCCTCACCGGGTTGCCTCGCCTTGATCACCAGCCGCGACCGTCTTGCCGGCCTCGTCGCGACCGAGGCCGCCCGGCCGGTCAGTCTCGGCCTGCTCACCGGTGCCGAGGCGCGTGAGCTGCTCGCGCGCCGGCTCGGCCACGATCGGGTCGCCGCCGAGCCGCAGGCCGTCGACACCATCGTCTCCCGCTGCGCGCGGCTCCCTCTCGCGCTGGCGGTGATGGCCGCCCGCGCCGCCGTCCAGCCCGGCTTCCCCTTGCGGGCGCTGGCCGGGCAGCTGTGCGACGCCGCGGCCGCCCTCGACGCCTTCGCGGGCACCGATCCCGCCACCGACCTCAGAGCGGTCTTCTCGCTCTCCTACACCAGGCTCCCGGCGGGCGCGGCCCGGCTCTTCCGGCTTCTGGCACTGCACCCGGGCCCGGACGTCTCCGTCGCCGCGGCCGCCGGGCTCGCCGGCGTGCCGGTCGCCGAGGTCCGGCCCCTGCTGAACACCCTCACCGCCGCCCAGCTGCTCGTCGAGCACCGTCCGGGCCGCTTCAGCTTCCACGACCTGCTCCGCGCCTACGCCGGCGAACTCGTCCGGGACCAGGAGACCGGCGCCGGATCGCGCGAGGCGCTGCGCCGGGTGCTCGACCACTACGCGCACACGGGCCATCGGGCGGCGCTGCTGATCAACCCGGCGCGCAGCGCGATCGAGTTCGGCGATCCCGCCCACGGGGTCACGGTTGACGAGCTCACCGACGACCGGCAGGCGCGGACCTGGTTCTCGGACGAGCGTCCCGCTCTGCTCGCGGCCGTCGGGCGGGCGGCGGCCGAGCGGTTCGACACCGCGGCGTGGCGGATCGCCTGGACTCTTGAGAACCACCTTGACTGGCAGGCTCAGTGGGACGACCTCGCCGGGACGCAGCGCGTCGCTCTCGCCGCGGCGGAGCGACTGGGCGATGTTCTCCAGCAGGTTCTGTCGCACCTGGCCCTGGGGTGCGCGCTCTGCAGCCTCGGCCGGTACGACGAGGCCCGGACCCATGCGGGGCGGGCCATGGAACTCGCGGCGGACCGCGCGGACGAGCGGGGGCAGGCGGAGGCGCACCACACGCTCGCCTGGATCCACGGGCAGCGCGGCGAGTTCGGCGAGGCCGTCCGTCACACGCGACTCGCCCTCGACCTGTACCGCGCCGCTGACGTACTGTTCGGGCAGGCCGAGGCGCTCGACGGGCTGGGCCGGCTGTACGCCGAGCTCGGCGAAGGCGACCGGGCCGTGCGATGCTGCCGGCAGGCGCTCGCCCTGTTCGAGCGGATCGGCGACCCCCGGGCGCAGGGCGGGGCCTGGGACAGTCTCGGGTACGCCCACCACCGTCTCGGCCGCCACGACGAGGCCGTCACCTGTTACCGCCGGGCCCTCGCTCTCCTGCGGACGGGGCTGGACCCCGTGACGGAGGCGGAGACGCTCGTTCACCTCGGTGACGCGTACGCGGCCCTGCGCGGCGACGAGCCGGCGCGACAGGCCTGGCGCGACGCGCTGGCCATCCTGGACGAGCTCGGCCACCCCGGCGCCGGACGAGTCCGCGCGAAGCTCCATACCGGCGACTGAGCCGCACTCCCCGGCACCCGCCGGGCACGAGCGTGCAAAGCCCGCGCATAAGCGTCGCGATAACCCCCGCGTCGCACACTGGTCCAGCCGGAGGCCTCCGGGCGGACCACTGGACGAAATCGGGAGGACGAAGCCAGATGACCTGGTCGCGACGGATCCGTTCAACCGCGGGAGCCGCGCTCGGCGCCCTCACTCTCGTGCTCTTCACGGCGACCCCGTCCAGTGCGGAGGAGCATCGCCACTTCAACCTGGTCGCGCACAACGGGGTCGACTACGCCGGGAACTTCGCCGGGCCGGAGCCTCACCTTTCCGCGTGGCTCATCTTCCACTCCCAGAGGGAGGTGTTCCTCAGAGGACATGTTCACGACACGCAGGTCGACGGCTGGTGCGCGATGGTGTCGGTAACCGTCAACGACGGGTTCCCCGGCGCCAGCACCTTCCGCAGGGAGACCTGCGGTTACCTGACGAAGAAGTTCGTCGACGAGACCATCAACAAGACCCGCCTCTACACCATCAAAGTCGCGGTGGGCCTGCGTTATCCGCCCACCGGTCAGATCAGGTGGGGCGAGAGCGTGAAGTACCAGAACCCGTACTGGTGAACGTTTCTCCAGCGCTGATCGCCGGGAGTGCCTCGACGGGCGCTCCCGGCGCTCTTCCGGCGCATGCGTAGGCCCGCCGGGCCCGGGCAGGCGCTCCCGCATGAAGTCACGAGTTCTGACGAGTTCCGACGGCGTGAGCGTGCACGCGATCATCATGGACAAGGGCGACGAGGCCATGGCCGAGCTGCAGCGCTGGGCGGAGGAGCACGAGGTCACTGCGGCCTCGCTCACCGCGATCGGCGCGTTCAGCGGAGCCACGCTCGGCTATTTCGACCCGGAGCGCGGCGGCTACCTCCGCATCCCCGTCAGGGAGCAGGTCGAGGTCCTGAGCCTGACCGGCGACATCGCGGTCGCCGACGGGCGCCCGCAGATCCACGCGCACGCGGTCGTCGGCCTGCGCGACGGCGCCACCCGGGGCGGCCACCTCCTGGAGGCCACGGTCTGGCCCACGCTGGAGGTCATCGTGCGGGAGTCGCCGGTCTGGCTGCGCAAGCGCCACGACCCCGAGACCGGCCTCTGCCTGATCGACCTGCCGTCGTCCGGCTGAGGCTCAGCCGGAACGCAGCTGCGAGATCTTGTCCTTGAACAGGGTGGAGGCGATGGACGCCCTGCGGGGCTGGCCGCGCAGGAACGCCTCCGCGAACTTCTTGGCCTGCTCGTAGGAGACCTTGCCCGGCATCGGCGGCTCGTCGGGATCCACGTCGACGTCCACCAGGGCCGGTCCGTCGTGCGCGAGCGCCGCGCGGACGGTCTCGTCCAGTTCGCCCGGATCGGTGACCTTCCTGCCGAACCCGCCGCAGGAGCGCGCCCAGGCCGAGAAGTCGGCGACCGGCTCGGCGAAGCGCACGCCGTGCTCGGGGTAGCCGAGCACCATCTGCTCCCACAGGATCTGGCCGAGCGCGTTGTTGTTGTTGATGACCACCTTGATCGGCAGCCGGTGCCGGACCGCCGTCAGGAACTCGGCCATCAGCATCGCGAAGCCGCCGTCGCCGACGAACGCGATCACCTGCCGGCCGGGGAACGCGTGCTGCATCGCGATCGCGTACGGCAGCCCGGGAGCCATCGTGGCCAGGTTGCCCGAGAGGTAGAAGCCGCGGTCGCCGCGGATGGTCCAGTGCCTGGCGGCCCAGGTGGCGATGGTGCCGGAGTCGCAGGTGAGGATCGCGTCGCCGGTCGCGGCCCGGTCGACGCAACTGATCAGGTACTGCGGCGCGATCGGCGAGCGCCGCGGCGACTCCAGCGCCCGCATGTCGGCGCGCCAGGCGTTCATCAGCTCGGTGTACCTGGCCAGGTGAGCGCGGTCGCCGGCGTGCTTGAGCAGCGGCAGCAGGGCGCGCAGGCCCTCCTTGGCGTCGCCGATCATCGGCACCTCGGTGGGCAGCCGCACGCCCGCCCTGACCGGGTCCGCCTCCAGCTGGACCACCCGCGCCGCCCCCGGCTCCGGCAGGTGCCTGGTGTAGGGGAAGTTAGTGCCGATCATGAACAGGGTGTCGCAGTCCTCGACGAGCTCCTCGCCGGGACGGGTGCCGAGCAGGCCGATCCCGCCCACCGCGTACGGCGAGTCGTCGGGGATGACGGCCTTGCCGGGCAGCGTCTTGATCACCGGTGCGCCGAGGGTCTCGGCCACGGCCAGCACCTCGGCGCGGGCGTGCAGGGCTCCGGCCCCGGCCAGGATCGCCGGGCGTTCGGCCCGGTTGAGCACGTCGGCGGCGGCCTGCAGGTCCTCGGCGCGGGGCACGCCCGGCGGGCTCAGGTAGACCGGGGCGGTGGCCGGCGGCCGCGCGGGCGCGACCTGCGGGTAGGGGTCGGCGCCCGCCTCGGCGATCTGCACGTCGTTCGGCAGGGTCAGGTGCGCGACCCCGCGCCGGGCGTAGGCGGTCCTGATCGCGATGTCCACGACGCCGGGCAGCTGGGCCGGGTTGTCGACGACGAGGTTGTACTCGGCGACGTCGGCGAACAGGTGCTGCAGGTGGACCTCCTGCTGGTAGCCGGTGCCCAGCACGCTCGTCTCCTGCATCCCGGTGATCGCCAGGACCGGCTGGTGGTCCAGCTTGGCGTCGTACAGGCCGTTGAGCAGGTGGATGCCGCCGGGGCCGCTGGTGGCCAGGCAGACGCCGATCCGGCCGGTGGCCTTGGCGTGCCCGGCCGCCATGAACGCGGCGGCCTCCTCGTGGTGGACGAGCACGAACCGGACCCGGTCGGAGTGGCGCCGCAGGCCCTCCATGATGCCGTTGATGCCGTCGCCCGGTATCCCGAAGACCGTGTCGACGCCCCATTCGGCCAGGCGTTCGATGAGCAGTTCGGATGCGATCGTAGCCATACCTGCCGCAGTGCCCCAGAGGGTCCACCCAAACATCGGGCAGGCGGGAAAGAAATCTCCGGATCGGCAGATATGGCGGCAGGACGGAGGTGGTCCTCGCCTCGGGCTGGACCGACGCCGAGCCCGTGCCCCCACGACCAGGTGGCGACCTGGGCCGAGGTGTCGATCCGGCGTCCCTGGCGTTTCTGGATTGTTACCGGAAACAACAAACTCCCCCTCCGAGAGGTCTTCCAAAGCAGGCCGTACCGGAATACGTTGCCGCAAACAACATTCATCCGGGCCCCTCCGGAAGAAAGGACCCTGCACCCATGCGCAAGGGGATCCTCAGTCTGACCGCCGCGGCGGCCGCACTAACTCTCGGTCTCACCGCCTGCGGGGGCGACGGCGGTCAGACCTCCACGACGACCTCGGCAGAGGCTTCGGCGGAGGCTTCACAGCCGGCCGCAGGCAAGATCGGCGTCATCCTGCCCGACAGCAAGTCGTCCGCACGCTGGGAGACGGCCGACCGGAAGTACCTGCAGGAGGCCTTCGAGGCCGCCGGCGTCGAGTACGACATCCAGAACGCGCAGAACGACAAGACCGCGTTCCAGACCATCGCCGACCAGATGATCACGAACGGCGCCACCGTCCTGATGATCGTCAACCTGGACAGCGGCACCGGCAAGACCGTGATCGACAAGGCCAGGTCGCAGGGCGTGGCCACCATCGACTACGACCGCCTGACGCTGGGCGGCAACGCCGCCTACTACGTCAGCTTCGACAACGAGAAGGTGGGCCAGCTCCAGGGCGAGGGCCTGTCGAAGTGCCTGGCCGACAAGGGCGCGGAGAAGCCCATCGTGGCCTACCTGAACGGCTCGCCGACCGACAACAACGCGACGCTGTTCAAGCAGGGCTACGACGGCGTGCTCAAGCCGAAGTTCGACTCCGGCGAGTACGTCAAGGGTCCCGAGCAGTCCGTGCCCGACTGGGACAACACGCAGGCCGGCACCCTCTTCGAGCAGATGCTCACCAGCGAGCCGAAGATCGCCGGCGTGCTCTCCGCCAACGACGGCCTCGGCAACGCAGCCATCACCGTGCTGAAGAAGAACAACCTCAACGGCAAGGTGCCGGTCACGGGCCAGGACGCCACCGTGCAGGGCCTGCAGAACATCCTCGCGGGCGACCAGTGCATGACCGTCTACAAGGCCGTCAAGAAGGAGGCCGACGCCGCCGCCAAGCTCGCGGTCGCGCTGGCCAAGGGCGAGAAGCCGGCCGCGAGCGGCAGCGTCAAGGACCCGGAGACGGGCCAGGACGTCCCCGCCGAGCTGCTGGACCCGCAGGCCATCTACGCCGAGAACGTCAAGGACGTGGTGGCCGACGGTTACGTGACCAAGGAAGAGCTGTGCACCGGCGACTTCGCCGACAAGTGCACCGAGGCGGGAATCCAGTAACAACCAGGCACCTCGTAGAACCGGTAGAAGGCACGGCTCGCGCTCAGGGGCGCGGGCCGTGCCCCTCGTGAGGGAGCCCCATGACCCCCCTGCTCGAAGTCCGCGGGATCGACAAAAGCTTCGGTCCCGTGCAAGTCCTGCACGACGTGGCGTTCTCGGCCAACGCCGGAGAGGTGACCGCACTGGTCGGCGACAACGGCGCCGGCAAGTCGACGCTGGTCAAGTGCATCGGCGGCATCTACCCGATCGACTCGGGTGAGATCCTGTTCGACGGCAAGCCGGTGCACGTGCACGGCCCGCGCGACGCGGCGGCGCTCGGCATCGAGATCGTCTACCAGGACCTGGCGCTCTGCGACAACCTCGACATCGTCCAGAACATGTTCCTCGGCCGCGAACGCCGCCGGGGCATCATGCTGGACGAGGCCGCGATGGAGGAACAGGCCCAGGAGACGCTCACCGGCCTGTCGGTCCGCACGGTCAAGTCGATCAGGCAGCAGGTCTCCAGCCTGTCCGGCGGCCAGCGCCAGACCGTCGCCATCGCCAAGGCCGTGCTGTGGAACAGCAAGGTCGTCATCCTCGACGAGCCCACCGCCGCGCTGGGAGTCGCCCAGACCGCGCAGGTGCTCGAACTGGTGCGCAGGCTGGCCGACAAGGGCCTGGCCGTCGTGCTCATCTCGCACAACATGAACGACGTGTTCGCGGTGTCCGACAGGATCGCGGCCCTCTACCTCGGCAGGATGGCCGCCCAGGTCCGCACCGCCGACGTGACTCACGCGCAGGTCGTCGAACTGATCACATCCGGCCGCAGCGGAGACCTGGGGATCACGCAATGAACAAGGTCAAAGAACTGCCCGGCGACGCGATCGCCGCCGCGAAGACGTCGCCGTCGATCGGCCTCAGCGTCCGCGCCTACGCCGAGCGGGTGCGCGGCGGGGACATGGGCGCGCTGCCCGCGGTGCTCGGGCTGATCGTGCTCTGCACGGTGTTCGCCGTCGCCCGGCCGGCCTTCCTCACGGCGATCAACTTCGCCAACCTGTTCACCCAGGGCGCCGCGATCACGGTCATCGCGATGGGCCTGGTGTTCGTGCTGCTCGTCGGCGAGATCGACCTGTCGGCCGGGTTCGCCAGCGGCGTCTGCGCGGCGGTGCTCGCGGTGACGCTCACCAGCCTGGGCCTGCCCTGGTACGTCTGCGTGCTGGCCGCGATCGTCACCGGCGTGGTCATCGGCGTCACGCTCGGCGGCCTGGTCGCCAAGGTGGGCATCCCGTCGTTCGTCGTCACGCTGGCCGCGTTCCTCGCCTTCCAGGGCCTGGTGCTGGTGCTGGTCAGGGAAGGCACGAACATCTCGATCAGGGACGACGTGATCGTCGCGATCGCCACCAGGAACCTGCCGCCGTGGCTCGGCTGGGCCCTGTTCGCGGTCTGCGTGGCGGTCTACGCGGGCATCCAGCTCCTCCGGGCCAGGAAGCGCACCGCGCGCGGCCTGGTGGCCGACCCGATGTCGCTGATCGCCGCCCGGGTGGGGGCGCTCGTGGTCATCGGCGGCCTCGCGGTGTACGTGCTCAACCTGGAGCGCAGCCGCAACCCGCTGCTCACCTCGCTGACCGGTGTGCCGATCGTGGTGCCGATCATCCTGGCGCTGCTGGTGCTGTGGACGTTCGTGCTGCACCGTACCGCGTTCGGCCGGCACATCTACGCGGTCGGCGGGAACCCGGAGGCGGCCCGCAGGGCCGGCATCCCGGTGGACCGGATCAAGGTCGCCGCGTTCGTCATCTGCTCCTCGATGGCCGCGGTCGGCGGCATCATCGCCGCCTCGCGGGCCAGCTCCGTCGACCCGAACACCGGCGGCAGCTCGGTGCTGCTCTACGCGGTGGGCGCCGCCGTCATCGGCGGCACCAGCCTGTTCGGCGGCAAGGGCAGGGTGCTCGACGCCATACTCGGCGGCGCCGTGGTGGCGGTCATCGAGAACGGGATGGGCCTGATGGGGTACGGAGCGAGTGTGAAGTATCTGGTCACCGGATCGGTGCTGCTGCTCGCCGCGGGCGTGGACGCCATCGCGCGCAAACGGGCCTCCGCCGCTGGTCTAAGGTGATCAGCGACTTCCACCCGTTGAAGGAACCACAGCCTATGCGTGCCGGTCCGTCCCAGGAGGACATCAGGCGCCACAACCTCGGCGCGCTGCTGCGTCATGTCCATCTGGGCGGGCCGATCTCGCGCGCCGAGCTCACCTCCAGGATGGGGCTCAACCGCAGCACCATCATGGCGCTCACCTCCGACCTGACGGCGGCCGGGCTGGTGCGCGAGGAGCTGCCGCGCGAGACCGGCCGCGCCGGGCGGCCCTCCCTGGTGGTCCGTCCCGAGTCGTCGCGGGTGTACGTGTTCGCGTTCGACGTGGGGCCCGACCGGCTCGTGGCCGCCCGTGTCGGGTTGGGCGGGGTGATCCTCGACCGGCGGGAGCTGCCACGCCGGCGCGGCCCGTTCGAGCTGCCGGAGCTGGTCGGCGCGCTGGCCGGGTTCGCCCGGCAGATGCGACGCAAGACCAGGCCCGACACCGTGTGCGTGGGCGCCGCCGCGGCCGTGGCCGGCGGGGTGCGCAAGGGCGACGGCGTCATCACCTTCGGCCCCAACCTGATGAAACCCCATCAGGAGGTGCCGTTCGGTGAGGAACTGGGCCGCAGGCTCGGCCTCGGCCTGCCGGTGAGCGTGGGCAACGACGCCAACCTGGGCGCGCTGGCCGAGCACAGCCGCGGCCTGGGCGTGTCCGTCAAGGACCTCATCTACCTGCACGGCGACGTCGGCATCGGCGGCGGCATCATCGCGGGCGGCCACCTGCTGGGCGGCCACGACGGCTACGGCGGCGAGGTCGGCCACATGGTCGTTAACCCCGGCGGCCGGGCGTGCGGCTGCGGCTCGCACGGCTGCCTGGAGGCCGAGGTGGGGGAGCGGGCGCTGCTGGAGGCGGCGGGCCGGGCCAAGGCGGACCAGAACGGGGACGCCCAGCAGGGCAAGCACGGCCGGGAGGCGGTGCGCGCCGTCGTCGACGCCGCCGACCGGGGCGACATCGTGGCCCAGGAGGCGCTCAAGCGGGTCGGCGACTGGCTCGGCCTGGGCGTCGCCAACCTGATCAACATCTTCAACCCGGAGATGGTCATCTTCGGCGGCATGCTGAGGGAGATCTACCTCGGCTCGGCTGCGCGGGTGCGCAGCCAGCTGACCCTGCACGCCATGACACCCCAGCGCGAACGGTTGCGGCTGCGCACCTCGGCACTGGCCGACGACGCGACGCTGGTGGGCGCGGCCGAGCTGGCCTTCGCCCACGTCCTCGCGGACCCGCTGGAGGTGCTGGCCAGGGCGGGCGGCTAGGCGACCCGCGCGTTCGGCGCCGTCCAGGTGTTGCAGGCGCCGGCCGAGCCGGCGTCGTAGCCGCGGTCCTGCCAGTAGGCGAGGTTGCGCGGCTTGCCGTGGATCTCGCTCTCGCGGCTCCGCTTCACCCCGTCGATCCACTGCGCCCAGGTGATGTCGGAGTTGAGCGTGTCGAGCGTGGACCGGTAGAAGACACCGGCGAAGCACTCGGCCTGCATCTCCAGCCGGCGGCTCAGCGCCGCGCGCCGGGTCTTGCCGGAGCGCCAGTAGAGCGTGTTCTGCGCGTCCAGGATGCCGGTGAGCTCCTGTACGTGGTGGCCCCACTCGTGCGCGACCGAGTGCGCGAGGTTCAGCTTGATCTGGTCGCGCAGGTCACGCTTCATGATCCGGATCGCGACGGTGCGCTGCTGCGGGCAGTACTGCGCGCCGTTGGTGGTGATCTTCCCGCAGACCGAGCGGCTTCCGGTCGTGATCTGCAGCTTGGGCGGGCTGTAGCGCAGGCCCGCGGCCTTGAACCGGGCGGCCCAGAAGCGGTTGGCGCACCGGGCCAGCTCCTGCTGGAACCTCTTCACCGAGGCGGCGCTGCCCGGCCTGACCTCGGAGGTCGCGCAGGACATGGGGGCCGCGGTGCCCGACCGGTAGATCTTGTTCTTGGTGAGGACGGCCGGCAGCGCGGCGGTCGCGGTGGTGCTCGCGGCCGCCGCGCTGCTCGCCGTACCCGTGAGGCCCAGACCCGCGATCATGCAGGACGCCACTGCGATAAGGGGAATACGCACGATCGCGGATCTTAGACCAGTTCATGGTGTTTTGTTTACGCAACCTTGGCATTCGGCCGTGGAAGGCACGGCCGCGCCGGTGACGCGGCCGTGTGTCACGACGTCAGGCGACCGCCCTGGAGGACGCCTTCCAGGTGTTGCAGGAGCCCGGCTGCGCGGAGTTGTAGCCCCGCTCCATCCAGGCAGCCTGGCTCCGGCCCTTGCCGTGGTCGTTCTGCGCCCAGCCCTTGTGGCCGTTCTCGCGGAACCAGTTCACGGTGTGGTCCCAGTGCTCCTGGGGAACCGGCAGCGAGTGGGCGATCGTCCGCATGAAGACCGCGGAGAAGCACTCGGCCTGGAGCTCGTGGCGGCGCGACAGCTGCAGCTGGGCCGAACGGCTGGCCCGCTGCCTGGCCTGGAAGTAGTAGTTCGAGATGCCGGCCAGCTGCTGGACGTGGTGGCCGTACTCGTGGGCCATCAGCCGGGCGATGCCGACCGCGAACGGGTCGCGCAGCTCGCGCTTGGTGATCAGCATGTACATGGTGCGGTCGGCGCTGCAGTACACGCCGGCGGCGCCCGAGACCCAGCGCCCGCAGGCGTTGTTGACCTTCCTGGTGACGATGCGCAGCCTCGGCTTGCTGAAGCGCAGGTTCGCCTTGCGGAACTGGGTGGCCCACGCCTTGTTCAGGCAGTTCGTCATCCGCTGGAGGAAGCGCTTGTACGCGGCCGTGCTGCCCCGCTGGATCTCGCCCGGCGAGCAGTTGGTGGCGGCCAGGCGGCCGGTCCGGTAGAGCCGGCTGTTCGTCGCCGCGGACTTGGGGGCGGCCTGCAGGGCCGCGACCTGCTGCGCCGCCGCGGGCCGGCTCGTGACCTGCTGGACCCCGGGCTGGGCGCTGTGCGTCTGTGCGACCGCCGTCCCCGTGCCGGCCAGCGTGATGACCACGCCGGCCGCCGTGAGTGACGCCAGTTTCTTCATGGGGAGAGTGTTCATAATGTGCCAAAGACTAGGTCAAGAGCTGACAAATGTGGGTGGATTTAAGTCGATGGGTCTAGTGCGGCATCGGCGAACTAGACTCGTCCCAGTCGGCGAACAAGAGCAGAGGGGAGCCGAATCCGTGAGCGGGTTGCTGGGCTCGATCAAGGGACCGCACGACGTCAAACGGCTCGCGGCGGGAGACCTGCCGCTGCTGGCGGGTGAGATTCGCGACCTGCTCGTCGACTCGTGCGCGCGCTTCGGCGGCCACCTCGGCCCCAACCTCGGTGTGGTGGAACTCACCATCGCGATCCACCGCGTCTTCGACTCGCCGCGCGACCCGGTCATCTGGGACACCGGTCATCAGGCGTACGTGCACAAGCTGCTCACCGGCCGGGTGGCCGGCTTCGGCGCGCTCAAGCAGGAGGGCGGCCTGTCGGGCTACCCCAGCCAGGCCGAGTCCGAGCACGACTTCGTGGAGAACTCCCACGCCTCCACCGCCCTGTCCTACGCCGACGGCCTGGCCAAGGCGTTCAAGCTGCGCGGCGAGCGCGACCGCACCGCCGTCGCGGTGATCGGCGACGGCGCGCTCACCGGGGGCATGGCCTGGGAGGCGCTCAACAACATCGCCGCCGTCAAGGACCTGCCGGTCGTCATCGTGGTCAACGACAACGGGCGCTCCTACTCGCCGACCATCGGCGGCCTCGCCTCCCACCTGTCGTCGCTGCGCGTCGACCGCCGCTACGAGGACGCGCTGGAGTTCGTGAAGGAGAAGCTCGGGAACGTTCCCGTGCTCTACGACGCCCTCCACGGCCTCAAGAAGGGCGTCAAGGACGCCATCGCCCCGCAGGTCATGTTCGAGGACCTCGGCCTCAAGTACGTCGGCCCCATCGACGGCCACGACGAGCAGGCCATGGAGGCGGCGCTGCGCAGAGCCCGCGGCTTCCGCGGCCCGGTCATCGTGCACGCGCTCACCCAGAAGGGCCGCGGCTACAGCCCGGCGGAGAACCACGACGAGGACCAGTTCCACTCGCCGGGCGCCTTCGACCGCGCCACCGGCGCCGAGAAGCCCAAGGGCCGCATCTGGACCGACGTGTTCAGCGACGAGCTGGTCCGGCTCGGCAAGGAGCGCGAGGACGTGGTCGCGATCACCGCCGCGATGCTCCACCCGACCGGCCTGGCGCGCTTCGCCGACGCCTTCCCCGACCGCACCTACGACGTCGGCATCGCCGAGCAGCACGCCCTGACCAGCGCCGCCGGCCTGGCCATGGGCGGACTCCACCCGGTCGTGGCCGTCTACGCCACCTTCCTCAACCGCGCCTTCGACCAGCTCCTCATGGACGTCGCCCTGCACCGGCTGCCCGTCACCGTGGCGCTCGACCGGGCCGGCGTGACCGGCGACGACGGCGCCAGCCACAACGGCATGTGGGACCTCTCCATCCTCCAGGTCGTGCCCGGCCTGCGGCTCGCCGTCCCGCGCGACGGCGAGCGGCTGACCGAGCTGCTGCGCGAGGCGGTGGCCGTCACCGACGGGCCGACCGTGCTGCGCTTCCCCAAGGGCCCCGTCGCCGAGGCGATCGAGCCCGTACGCAAGCTCGGCGGCATGGACGTCCTGCGCGACCCCGATACCTCCGACCCCGACGTGCTGCTGGTCGGCGTGGGCCCGATGGCGCACGTCTGCCTGGAGGCCGCCACCCTGCTCGACGCGCAGGGCATCAGCGCCACGGTGGTCGACCCGCGCTGGGTCAAGCCGCTCGACGAGGCCCTGATCGGCGCGGCGGCCGGACGCCGGCTCGTCGCCGTCGTCGAGGACAACGGCCGGGTCGGCGGCGTGGGCGACGCGGTCTCGCGGCTGCTGCGCGACGCCGACGTCGACGTGCCCGTGCGCAACTTCGGCATCCCGCAGCGCTTCCTCGACCACGCCAAGCGGGCCGTCATCCTCGGCCGGATCGGACTCAACGGCCAGGACCTCGCCCGCCAGATCACCGAGGCGGTCGCCAAGCGCAGCTCGCAGGTCGTCAGTCCTTCGTAGGAGAGCCTTCCCGGGTTACGCTCACGTGAGATTCCGCACCTCGCATGATCGCCCCGGACCCGGGAAGGATCACCGACCGTGGACATCTTTCGCACGAAGAGTGTCGAGCAGTCGATCCGTGACACCGAGGCGCCCGAGCACCGGCTCCGCAAGCGTCTCACCGCCGTCGACCTGACGGTCTTCGGCATCGGTGTGATCATCGGCACCGGCATCTTCGTGCTGACCGGTCAGGTCGCCAGGGAGATGGCCGGGCCGGCGGTGGCGATCTCGTTCGTGGTGGCCGGGGTGGTGTGCGGGCTGGCCGCGCTGTGCTACGCGGAGTTCGCCTCCACGATCCCCGTGGCCGGATCGGCCTACACCTTCTCCTTCGCCACGCTGGGCGAGTTCCCCGCCTGGATCATCGGCTGGGACCTGCTGCTGGAGATGGCGCTGGCAGCCGCCGTGGTCGCCGTCGGCTGGTCAGGCTACTTCAGCGCGCTGCTCACCTCGGCCGGCGTGCACCTGCCCCCGTCGATCGCGGGCGAGGACCCCGTGGTGGACGTGCCCGCGATGGCCGTCGTGCTCATCCTCACCGCGGTCCTGATCGCCGGCATCAAGCTGTCGTCCCGGGTCAACCTGGTCATCGTGATCATCAAGGTCACGGTCGTCCTGCTGGTGATCCTGGCCGGGCTGTTCTTCATCTCCATGGCCAACTACACGCCGTTCGTCCCCGAGCCGCAGCCGACCCCGGCGGTGGAGGGCGTGCAGGCGCCGCTCATCCAGGTGCTCTTCGGCATCACGCCGGTGGCGTTCGGCGTGCTGGGCATCTTCACCGCCGCGGCCATCGTGTTCTTCGCCTTCATCGGCTTCGACATCGTGGCCACCGCCGCGGAGGAGACCATCGAGCCGCAGCGCGCCCTGCCGCGCGGCATCCTCGGCTCGCTGGTGATCTGCACGCTGCTGTACGTGGCGGTCTCGCTGGTGGTGGTGGGCATGCAGCCCTACACGGAGCTGAGCACCGCCGCGCCGCTGGCCGACGCGTTCACCGCGGTCGGGCAGCCCTGGGCGGCGGCGCTCATCAGCATCGGCGCGATCGCCGGCCTGACCACCGTGGTGATGATCCTCATGCTGGGGCAGACCCGGGTGCTGTTCGCCATGTGCCGCGACGGGCTGCTGCCGCGCCCGCTGGCCAAGGTCCACCCGAGGACCGGCACGCCCGCGCTGCTCACCGCGATCGTCGGCGTGGTCGCCGCCCTGCTGGCCGGGTTCATCTCCCTGAGCGCGCTGGCCGAGCTGGTGAACATCGGCACGCTCTTCGCGTTCGTGGTGGTGTCCGCCGGTGTGATCATCCTGCGGCGCACCCGTCCGGACCTCCCGCGGGCCTTCAGGGCGCCGCTGGTGCCGCTGCTGCCGATCCTATCGGTGCTCGCCTGCCTCTACCTGATGCTGAACCTGCCGGTCGAGACCTGGCTCCGGTTCCTCATCTGGATGGTCATCGGCGCGGTGCTCTACTTCGCGTACGGCTACCGCCACAGCATGGTGGCCGGGCCCGACCGGCGGTCGTGAGGGGCGGCCGGAGCCGCCCCCGCCGAGACCCGCGGATCAGGGCGTGAAGAGCGCCCCGCCTGCCGACTTCATCAGGCACGCGTTCGAGTACATCCGGCCGAACGAGATCGGCTCGCCGCGCCACCGGCCCGTCACGACCACGGCGGCGGGCCGGAACTCGCGCGTGCAGGCGGCCTTCGAGCTGCCCACCAGCCGGGCCGGATCGCCGCCGGCCCGCGCCAGCAGCTTGCAGGCCGCGCTCGCCGACCGGTGGGTGCCGCCCGCCGGACGGCAGGTGAGCGTGGCCGTCCGCGTGGGACCGTTCTTCACCGTGACCAGGATCCGCAGGACCGCTCCCGGCGTGCTTGCCGCGACCGCCGGGGCCGGGACCGTCAGGAGGGACCCGCACAGCGCGATCGCGCCGAACGCCTTCATCATGATCTTTTCCCTTCGTAGCACACGGCATCAGAGGCTACGACGGAGAGTGACGACCGGGAGGGAGGCCCGCCGGGCGAGCCTCCCCAAAGGCAGGTCAAGCGGGGAGCGAGGCGACTCCCGGCGGCAGGAACCGTGACGGCGAGTGACCGGCGCGGTCCAGGTACGGGGTGATGCCGCCCAGGTGGAACGGCCAGCCGGCGCCCAGGATCATGCACAGGTCGATGTCCTGCGGCGCCGCCACGACGCCCTCGTCCAGCATGATCCGGATCTCCCCGGCCAGCGCCCTCAGCACGCGCACGCGTACCTGATCGGCGGTGGACGGCCCGTCCGCGACGCCGGAGCCGCCCGCGAACAGCGCGACCGCCTCCTCGTCCAGCGAGAAGTCCGGCCGGTACACGCCCGGCTTGCCGGCGGCGACCAGCTTGGCCAGGTTGGCCGAGACCCCGAACCGGTCGGGGAACGCCTCGTGCAGCGTCTCCGCCACGTGCAGGCCCACCGCCGGGCCGACGAGCTGCAGCAGCGCGAACGGCGTCATCGGCAGCCCGAGCCGGTCCAGCGCGTGCTCGGCCGTCTCCAGCGGGGTGCCCTCGTCCACGGCCCCGATGACCTCGCCCATGAACCGGGTGAGCAGCCGGTTGACGACGAACGCGGGGGCGTCCTTGACCAGCACCGACGACTTCTTCAGCGCCTTGCCGACGGTGAACGCGGTGGCCAGCGTGGCATCGTCGGTCGCGCCGCCCCTGACGATCTCCAGCAGCGGCATGACCGCGACCGGGTTGAAGAAGTGGAAGCCGACCAGCCGCTCCGGGTGCGCCAGGTCCTCGCCCATCGCGGTGACGCTCAGCGAGGAGGTGTTGGTGGCCAGCACGCAGTCGGCCCGCACCACGGCCTCCACCTCGGCGAACACCTGCTTCTTGACCGCCAGGTCCTCGAAGACCGCCTCGATCACGAAGTCGGCGTCGGCGAAGGCGTCCTTGGTCAGCGAGCCCGTCACCAGCGCCTTGAGCCGGTTGGCCTGGTCGGGCGAGACGCGGCCCTTGCCGGCCAGCTTGTCGACCTCGGCGTGCACGTACGAGACGCCCTTGTCGAGCCTGGCCTGGTCGAGGTCCGTCAGCACGACCGGGACCTGCAGCCGGCGGGCGAACAGCAGCGCCATCTGCGAGGCCATCAGGCCCGCGCCGACGACGCCGACCTTGGTGACCTTGCGCGCCAGCGACGCGTCCGGCGCGCCCGCGGGCCGCCTGGCCCGGCGCTGCACCAGGTCGAAGGAGTAGAGACCGGCCCGCAGCTCGTCGCTGAGCAGCAGGTCGGCGAGCGCCTCGTCCTCGGCGGCGAAGCCCTCGTCGCGGGAGGCGGTACGGGCCAGCGCGATCAGGTCGAGCGCCCGGTACGGCGCGGGAGCGGCGCCGTGCAGCTTCATGTCGACCAGGAAGCGGGCGTCGGCGACCGCCTTGTCCCAGTCGGCGGCGGTGTGGTCGGGGCGCTCGACCGTCACCTCGCCGGTGAGCACGCGGGCCGCCCAGCGCAGCGACTCCTCCAGGAAGTCGGCCGGCTCGAAGAGGGCGTCCGCGACGCCCAGCTCGAACGCCTCGCGGCCCCTGGTCATGCGGTTCTGCGCGAGCGGGTTCTCCACGATCAGCTTGATCGCGTTTGCCGGGCCTGTCAGGCGGGGGAGCAGCTGCGTGCCGCCCCAGCCCGGCACCAGGCCGAGCGAGCATTCCGGCAGCGCCACCGCGGGGACGCCCGAGGAGATCGTGCGGTAGGTGCAGTGCAGCGCCACCTCCAGGCCGCCGCCCATGGCCGCGCCGTTGACGAACGCGAACGACGGGACGTCCAGCTCGCCCAGCCGGCGGAACACGTGGTGGCCCAGGGCGCCGATCGCCAGCGCCTCCTCACGGGTGGTCAGCGCCGCCGCGCCCTTCAGGTCGGCGCCGACGCCGAACACGAACGGCTTGCCGGTGACGCCCACCGCCGCCAGGTCGGTCCGCTCGGCGATCTCCGACAGCGCGCCGTTGAGCGCGAACAGGCCGTGCGGGCCGAACGTGTTGGGCTTGGTGTGGTCGAAGCCGTTGTCGAGCGTGATCAGCGCCATCGTGCCCGCGCCGCCGGGCAGCTCCACGTCGCGGACCAGGGCCTTGGTGACGACCTCGTCCGTGGCCCGCTCGGTCAGCAGCGCGCGCCAGGTGTCCAGAGTGCTCATGCCAGGTTCTCCCAGATCACGGTGCCGCCCATGCCCATGCCGACGCACATGGTGGTGATGCCGTAGCGCACGTCGGGGCGCTCGCCGAACTGGCGGGCGAGCTGCGTCATCAGCCGTACGCCGGAGGAGGCCAGCGGGTGGCCGAACGCGATCGCGCCGCCGTACGGGTTCACCCGGGGGTCGTCGTCGGCGAGGCCGAAGTGTTCCAGGAAGGCGAGGACCTGGACGGCGAACGCCTCGTTGATCTCGATCAGCCCAATGTCCGACATTTCGAGATTCGCCAGGCGGAGGGCGCGCTCCGTGGACGGGATCGGGCCGACGCCCATGACCTCCGGGTCCACACCGGCGAACGCGTACGAGACGAGCCGCATCTTCGGCGTCAGGCCGAGCTCCGCGGCGACGTCGGCGGCCGCCACGACGCAGCCGGTCGCGCCGTCGTTGATGCCCGAGGAGTTGCCGGCCGTCACGTGGCCGTGCGGGCGGAACGGCGTCTTCAGCGTGCCCAGCGCCTCCAGGGTGGTGCCGGGACGCGGCGCCTCGTCCTGGGTGGCCAGGCCCCAGCCCTTCTCCGCCGTGCGCACCGCGGTCGGCACCAGGTCGGGCTGGATCTTGCCGTCCGCGTACGCCTTGGCCACCTTCTCCTGTGACAGCACCGCGTACGCGTCGGCGCGCTCCTTGGTGATCGTGGGATGGCGGTCGTGCAGGTTCTCCGCCGTCATGCCCATGACCAGGGCGCTCGGGTCGACCAGCTTCTCCGACAGGAACCGCGGGTTCGGGTCGACGCCCTCGCCCATCGGGTGGCGCCCCATGTGCTCGACGCCGCCCGCGATGGCCACGTCGTAGGCGCCGAAGGCGATGCCGCCGGCGACCGTGGTCACCGCGGTCATCGCGCCCGCGCACATCCGGTCGATCGCGTAGCCGGGCACGGACTTCGGCAGCCCGGCCAGCACCGCCGCCGAGCGGCCGATGGTCAGGCCCTGGTCGCCGATCTGGGTGGTGGCGGCGATGGCGACCTCGTCCACCCGCTCGGGCGGCAGGGCGGGGTTGCGCCGCATGAGTTCGCGGATGACGCGCACGACCAGGTCGTCAGCGCGGGTCTCCGCATACAGCCCCTTCGGCCCGGATCTGCCGAAAGGGGTGCGCACGCCGTCGACGAACACGACGTCACGAGAGGAAGGCACGGATCAGCTCCTCGTTGCTGGACAGCTTCCGCCCTTATGCTACTCATCAGTAACTACCGCGCACGCGACCCCCGCGGCGACCAGGGCGCAGATCACCACCGGATCGAGGTCCCACACCCTCCCCCTTACCCCCAGCACCCCGGTCACAGCCACCATCACCCCTGCTCTCCGTGTCACCGCCCGCACGCGCCCGAGGCGGGGACCCGCTCGATGCCTGGGCGCCCTCCCGCTCGTGGGGGCCTGAGGTCCGGCGGTGTTCCCGGCGAGCCGGGCGGGGTCCCAGGGGTCGCTGGGAGGTGTGCCCGGGTGGCCGACGCGCGCTGCCAGGTCACGGGCCCACCAGGCGGCGAAGCAGACCGCCGCTCCCGCCCCGGCCCAGCCGAGCGCCGTCATCGCGCTCTCCAGGACGGCGGCGAGCGCGGACTCCCCGAACAGGCCCGGCAGCGTGCCGCCGAGCAGCAGCACCACCGCCCACCCGCACGCCATGACCAGCCTGCCCACCGGCAGCAGCGGTGGGGGTGGCGGCACCGCGTACAGCTCCCGCTCCCGGCGCCGGGCGGCGCGCGCCCGCGACCCCCACACCACCTGCGTGACGGCCAGGGCGGCCAGCGCGCCGGCGAAGCACGCCAGCGAGAGCAGGGCGAGCGGCGCCGCCCACGCGCCGTCCGCCCGCTCGGCGAGCACCTGCGTGGCGGCCGGGAACAGGAGTGCGGCGGCCAGCGCCACACGGGCGCGGCGCCGCGCGTCCCGGACCCGCGCCCGCAGCGCCGCCACGGCCACGGCGCCGGGAGGGGGCGCGATCTCGCTCGTGAGCATGGTGGTCATGATGCGGGACAACGCTCCGTGACGTCCCGGTTTCGGCAAGCTGGAGTCACCGATCCACCCGACTCCCGAATCCGCGCCCAAGCGAGGCGGAATCGTCGGTGGTCCCGTCGGGTCGTGACCGGCCGTCTGTGTGAGTTGGGAACGTTGGGGGTGTCGTCAGGTTGTGACGCCGGCGTCCACGGGGATGGCGGCGCCGGTGATGTTGCGGCCGCCCTTGCCGGCCAGGTGGGCCACGGTCGCGGCGATGTCCTCCGGTGAGCAGTAGCGGCCCAGTGCGGTGTACGAGCGTTCCTCGTCGGCGCTCGGCCCGTCGGCCGGGTTCATCTCGGTGTCGGTGGAGCCGGGATGGACCAGGTTGGCCGTGATGCCGCGGGAGCCGAGGTCGCGGGCCAGCCCTTTGGTGAGGCCGACGAGCGCGGACTTGCTCATCGCGTACAGCGTCCAGTCCGGGTACGGGACGCGCTCGGCCAGGCTGCTGCCGATCATGATGATCCGCCCGCCGTCAGGCAGGTGCCGCGCCGCGGCCTGGGCCAGCACGAACGACGCGCGGGCGTGCACCGCGAGCACACGGTCCACCTCCTCAAGCGTGACATCCTCCAGTGGCCCGTACGGGGCGATGCCGGCGTTGCCGACCACCACGTCGAGCCGGCCCAGGGTGGCCACCGTGCGCTCGACCGCCGCCACCACCTCGCCCGCGTCCTCGGCCCTGGCCCTGATCGCCAGGGCACGCCGCCCCAGCGCCTCGGCCTCCGCGGCCACGGCCGCCGCCCGGCCGGCCTCGGCGGCGTACGTGATCGCCACGTCGAACCCGTCGGCGGCGAGCCGGCGGGCGATGGCGGCGCCGATCCCCCTGCTGCCTCCGGTGACCAGCGCGACCTTGCGTCCCATGATTCCTCCAATGAAGCGGAATGGATTCCGCTTGAGATAGTAACCGGAATCTATTCCGTTTGTCTCGGGTGGAAGGATGGACGCCGTGAGAAGCGAGCGCAGCGACGCCGCCCGCAACCGGGCGAAGATCCTCGCCGCCGCCGCCGGCATCGTCGCCGAGCAGGGGGTGGAGGGCCTGGCGATGGCGGAGGTCGCCGCCGCGGCAGGGGTCGGCGTCGGCACGCTCTACCGCCGCTTCGGCGACCGCTCCGGGCTCGCCTACGCGCTCATCGACGAGCGGGAGCGCGAGTTCCAGGCGGCCTTCGTCGGAGGGCCGCCGCCGCTCGGGCCGGGGGCGGAGCCGCGCGAGCGTATCCGCGCGTTCCTGCACGCCCTGCTGGAGCGTACGGTCGAGCAGCTCGACCTGCTGCTGATGGCCGAGACGGCCGCGCCGCTGGCCCGCTTCGGCGGCGCCTACCAGGCCCACCACGCCCACCTGGCGATGCTGGTCGCGCAGGCGGCGCCCGGCGCCGACGCCGCCCCGCTGGCCGACGCGCTGCTGGCGCCGTTCGCCGCGCCGCTGCTGGCGCACCGGCTGCGCGAGGGTGTGACGCCCGAGCGGGTCAGGTCCGCGCTCGACGCCCTCCTCGCCGGGATCCGCTGAAGGCCCTCCGGCGTCTCCGATGGTGGGACGTCGAGTCACGGCAGGGGCCGATGTGACTGTGAGTAGTCTTCGGGAAACGAGTGAAATATCCGGACAGATGTTGGTTAAATCTGTTATGAAAGGTTGCACTCCGTATTCGCACTAGAAGAGGTTCAGCGTGGCGCGCGACGACAACGACAGGCCATACGACGACGGGCAGGGCAGGCCGGTGAACCCGGACCTGACCGGCGATGTCCTGTCTCCGCGCTGGAGCACGGATGACACCGACGAGCAGCCCGCCATCCAGGTCTCGGGCAACGAGACGTACATCCTGCCCCCGGACGACACCCCCGCCGGCGACCCGTACCCGGCCAAGGACGAGCCCTCCTACCTCGACGCCCCGTACGCCGAGAGCGGCCCGTATGCCGAGGGCACCCAGTACGCCGAGGGCACCTCGTACGCCGAAAGCGGCCCGTACGCCGTGAGCGGCGGTTACACCGACGACCAGGGTGCCTCCTACATCGACGGCTACCCCGACTCCCAGGGTCCGGTGTACACCGACGCCTTCGCCGAGAGCGCGGCCGGCGAGTACGCGGGAGACGAGCCGAGCGACCCGCGCAGGCCCGCCGACGACCCGGATGGGGCCGGTTACCTGCCCCTCGACCGGGGCTACGAGGAGCCCGAGGAGGAGCCCAAGCGCGGGTTCCTCGGCTCCGGCTGGACCGGCTCCTCCGGCGACGGCGACGACCACGGCAAGGACTACGGCAAGGACTACGACAACGGCGACGGCGAGGTGCGGCGCCGCACCAGGCTGCTGCTGGCCGCCGCCGCGGCCGTGGTGGTGCTCGGCGTGGGCGGCGGCTGGATGCTCACCAGCACCTCCTCCGACGACCCCTGCGCGGGCGGGCGGTGCGCCTCCGTCAGCGACCTCAGCTCGCCCTCCGCCGACGAGGAGGCGGAGACGGACGTCCCCATCGAGGAGGCGACCGATACGGCCACTCCCGAGCCCGAGGTCTCCGAGACCCCCACCACCGCGCCCACGACGCAGACCAGGGTCCGCCCGACCCGGACGGCCTCGGCCGAACCGGAGCCCGAGCCCGAGCCCACCCGCACGCGGACCCGTGCCGCCGAGCCGGACCCGGAGCCGTCGAGCAGGGCCACCCGCGCGCCGGTCAACGAGATGAACGAGGCCAAGGTCAGTGCCCGGCCCGAGCCGGACCGGACGGAGGACACCGAGTCGAGCGCGCCGACCAGTGATCCCGTCACCGACATGCCGCAGCCGGAGGAGACCAGGCGAGGCCTGCTGGACATCCTGTTCCCCTGGGGCTGAGACGTGTAAGGATGCGGTTCCGGACGCTTGTTTTCCGGCATACTGGAAACCGTTTTCCTGGAGGGTCTCTTGGTCACGCTGGAAGACGTCGCCAAGCAGGCGGGCGTCTCGCTCGCGACCGCCTCGCGGGTGCTCAACGGCAGCACCCGCCAGGTGGGCGCCACGCTGCGGGCGCGCGTCGAGCGCGCCGCCGACGAACTGGGCTACCGCGCCAACATCGCCGCCCAGACGCTCGCCCGCGGCGCGAGCAACGTCATCGGCATCGTGGTGCATGACCTGACCGACCCGTACTTCGCGGCCCTGGCCGACGGCGCCATGCGGGCCGCCGCCGGTGAGGGCCTGCTGGTGATGGTCGGCACCACCCACCGCGACCCCGAGCAGGAGATCGCGTACGTGTCCACCCTGCACGCGCAGCGGGTCCGCGCCGTGCTGCTGGCCGGGTCCCGCATGGCCGACCCCGAGGTCACCGGCCGTTTGGCCGCCGAGCTCGCCGCCTACCGCGCGAGCGGCGGGCGGGTGGCCTGCGTCGGCCAGGACCTGCTGGGCGTGAACACCGTCGCGCCCGCCAACCGGGAAGGCTCCGCCGCCCTGGCCCGCGCGCTGGCCGGGCTCGGCCACACCCGCTTCGCCGTGCTCGCCGGGCCGCCCCACCTCATGACCGCCGCCGACCGGTGCGCCGGGTTCACCTCGGCCCTGCGGGAGCTGGGGCTGCCGGAGCCGCTCGTCCTGCACGGCCCGTTCGACCGCGACGGCGGTTACGCGGCGGCCCGGCGCACCGGCGACGCGACCTGCGTGTTCGCCGTCAACGACGTGATGGCCGTGGGCGCGCTCGCCGCCTACCGGGAGCACGGCATCCGGGTTCCGCAGGACGTGTCGGTGGCCGGTTTCGACGACATCGCCACGCTGCGTGACCAGGTGCCCGCGCTGACGACGGTCCGGCTGCCGCTGAAGGACATGGGCGCGCGGGCGCTGGAGCTGGCGCTGACGACCGACGAGGGCGTGGTCGTGGAGCGGGTGGCCGGCGAGGTCGTGCTCCGCGAGAGCGTCCGAGACCTGCGGTGACGGGAGAACCCACCTGATGCGACTGGCCTTCAGCACCCTGGGCATGCCGGGCGCCGGCCTGGACGAGGCGATCGAGACCGGCCTGCGGGCCGGCTGCGCGGGGCTGGAGCTGCGGCTGCATCCCGACACCGGCGTGCACGCGGGGCTCGGCGGCCCGGAGCGGCTGTCGGTGCGGCGGCGCGTCGAGGACGCCGGGCTGGAGATCGCCGCGCTCGCCGGCTACGTCGGCGTCTGCGAGCCGGCGGACGACGAGGCGGTGATCGGGGCGCTCCGCGCCGACCTGGAGCTGGCCGCCGACCTGGGCGCGCCGGCGGTGCGGGTGTTCCCGCGCGGCGACGATCCCGCGCTGGGCGCGCGCCGGCTCAAGGCGGTCTCCGGTACGGCGGCGGCGCTGGGCGTGCGGGTGCTGGTGGAGACCCACGACAAGATGGCCACCGGGGCCGCGGTGGCCGCCCTGCTGGCCGAGGCCGGCACCCCCGCGACGGCCGGCGCGCTCTGGGACCTGCTCCACCCGTGGCGCCACGGCGAGTCCCCGGCCGCCACGCTCGCCGCGCTCGGCCCGAGCCTGGCCTACGTCCAGGTCAAGGACGCGGTGTCGGCCGCCGACACCACCCCGGTGCCGATGGGGACCGGTTCCGTGCCGCTGGACGAGGCGGGCGAGCTGCTCCGCGCGGCCGGATACCGCGGCTGGGTGTCGCTGGAGTGGGAGCGCACCTGGTATCCGCAGGTCGCGCCGGTGGAGGAGATCCTGCCGGGGGCCGCCGCGTGGGTGCGGCGGTTCGGCGTCTAGACGATTGATTCCAAGGGGTGTGGGATATCCTTCTTCGCCGACGTGACGCACCAGATACTCGAACAAGACATCCACGCCAACGCGAATGACCTTCGAGTCATCGGGCGGAAGGTGATGGCGGGCATGCACGAGGAGATCATCGATGCCATCGAAGCGGGTAACCCCATCGCGGCGGCGGGCGCTGTCGACCGCCTCTTCGCGCGGCACCTGTGTGTGCCACGAGCCGTCGACGTCCGCGGCTGATACCGGCGACGTCGCCCCAGCCGCGCTGAGGGCCGGCGAGCCCTGCCTGGGAGCCGGCGAAGGTGCTCGCCGACCTGCCTGAAGGGGCAGCAGGGCTGGCGTACCGGGACGCGGGTGGCAGTCGAGCGCCTGGTCGAGGAGTGCGCGCGGGTCGACGTTCACGCGGGTTGACCAGGGACGACAAGGAGACAGCCGCGCAGACGCACATCACCGCCCCCGTACGGGGTAACCGGTACGGGATGCGGATCGAGGACTGGTTCCTGACCGAGGAGGAACGCGGCAACGGGGCGACCAGGCTCGGCCCGTGGACGACCGGCAACGACGTACGCCCGCTCGTCCACGGAGCGACCTATTTCGCCGAGCTGCGGGCCTGCGTCGAGCGGCTCGGCGAGGACGACCTGCTGCTGTTCGCCGACTGGCGCGGCGACCCCGACGAGCGCCTGACCCCCGATGGCCCGACCGTGGGCGAGGCGATGGCCGCGGCCGCGCGGCGCGGCGCCCTCGTACGTGGCCTCATCTGGCGCTCCCATATGGACCTGCTGCGTTTCAGCTCGGCCGAGAACCGCCGCCTCGGCAGGGAGATCGAGGACTCCGGCGGCCAGGCCCTGCTGGACACGCGGACCAAGCCGGGCGGCGCGCATCACCAGAAGTTCGTCATCCTGCGCCACGACGGCGACCCTGCCAGGGACGTCGCCTTCGTCGGCGGCATCGACCTGTGCCACAGCCGCCGCGACGACGCGGACCATCTGGGCGACCCGCAGAGCTGCCCCATGCCCGCCGTGTACGGCCACTGCCCGCCCTGGCACGACGTCCAGGTCGCCATCCACGGACCGGCCGTCGCCGAGGTGGAGGCGGTCTTCTGTGAACGCTGGGAGGACCCCGCCCCCGAGACCCGCGACCCGCTGCGCCGGCTGCGCGACCACATCGGCCGGCTGGACGACGCCCCGCCGCTGCCGAAGCCGGGTCCGCCTCCGCCGCCGGCCGGGCGGCACGCGGTGCAGTTATTGCGTACCTATCCGGCGCGGCACGACCGCTATCCGTTCGCGCCGGACGGCGAGCGCAGCATCGCCCGCGCCTACCGCAAGGTGCTGGCCCGCGCCCGCTCCATCGTCTATCTGGAGGACCAGTACCTGTGGTCCACCGACGTCATCGAGCCGTTCGCGGAGGCGCTGGAGCGCGAGCCCGGCCTGCGCATGATCGTCGTCGTGCCGCGCCATCCCGACCAGGACGGCCTGCTGGCCGGCCCCGCCAGCCTGATCGGCCGCGCGGACGCCCTGGCCCGGCTGCGCGCCGCCGGCGGCGACCGGGTCGCCGTCTACGACCTGGAGAACCACCGGGGCACGCCGATCTACGTGCACGCCAAGGCCTGCGTGGTGGACGACGTGTGGGCCACGGTCGGCTCCGACAACGTCAACCTGCGCTCGTGGACGTACGACTCGGAGCTGAGCTGCGCGGTGCTGGACGAGCGGGAGGACCCGCGTCCGCCGTACGGCGCGCTGCGCTTCGCCCGCGACCTGCGGCTGACCCTCATGGCCGAGCACCTGGACCTACCCGGCGGCGAGCAGGACAAGCTGTGCGATCCGGCCGCCGCCTTCGCGGCGTTCGCGCGGGCCGCGTCCCGGCTGGAGGAGTGGCACCGGGGCGGCGAGGAAGGGCCGCGCCCGCCGGGCCGGCTGCGCCCGCACCCGGAGCCCACCCTGTCGAGGCTGCAGAAGGCGCTGGCCATGCCCCTCTACCGGTTCGCGGTGGACCCGGACGGGCGGCCGGCCGAGCTTCGGCGGTCGGGCCGGTTCTGACCGCTGCTGGATGACTGATCCCACACCCCTTGGAATCAATCATCCAGACGGGGGCGCTTAGATGGGGGAATGTCCCAGCTGAGAAACAAGGTGCTCGTCGTCGGCATGGACGGCCTGCGCTTCGACCGGCTGCGCGCGCTGCGCCCGCCGGTCCTGACGTCGCTGATGTCCGCGGGCGCGTACGGCACGAGCCTGCTCCCGTACGGGGAGGAGGACGCGCCGCGGACGGAGTCGCCCGGCGAGGTCGTCCCCGAGCCGCCGGCGGAGCCGGCTCCGCCCGGGGAACGCGTGATCAGGGCGCGGACCGACTCCGGGCCTGGCTGGTCGTCGATCGCCAGCGGGGTGTGGCCGGACAAGCATGGCGTGGTGGACAACGGGTTCGCCGGAGCACAGTTCACGAAATATCCGGACTTCTTGTCGCGGGCGCAGGCCGCGCGCCCCGACCTGACGACGGCGGCGTTCTTCTCCTGGGCGGCCCTCGACGAGCACGGCGCCTTCGGCCGGACCATCGGCCACCGGCTCGTCCTCGACGGTTACGCGCTCACCTTCGCCGGCGCCGACAAGCAGGTCACCGCCGAGGCCGGGCGTCACCTGGCGGAGGCCGGCCCCGACCTGTCGTTCGTCTACCTGGGCGACACCGACGAGGTGGCGCACGAGCTGGGGCCGTTCTGCCCCGAGTACACCGCCGCGCTCATGACCCAGGACACCGCCCTGGGCGGCTTCCTCGACGCGATCCGCGCCCGGCCCTCGTACGCGGGGGAGCGGTGGACGGTTCTGGTGACCACCGACCACGGCCACGTCGACGAGGGCGGCCACGGCGGCGCCTCGGACGAGGAGCGGACGGTGTTCGTCATCGCCGCCCGGCTGGGCGCCGACCTGGGCGGCGTGCCGCTGGCCGGGCCGCGGCCGGTGGACGTGGGCCCGACGGCGCTGGCCCAGCTCGGCATCCCGGTGGACCCGGCGTGGGACCTGGACGGTGTGCCGCTGCCGATCTGATTGTTCATCAAGTGTTGAATTTATCGCCCACTAGGGGAAGACTCGTGTTCAGGGACCACGAGGGGCGGGAGGCCCGATGGTGCTTGACCTTTCCCAGGTGCGCGGCGGGATGCTGGCGGAAGCCGGCGGGAAGGCCGCCAACCTCGGCGAGCTGATCGGGGCGGGCCTGCCGGTGCCGCCGGGCTGGGTGGTGACCACCGACGCCTACCGGCGGGTCGCCGCCGAGGCGGGCCTGGACGGGCTGATCGCCGCCGGCGGTGACGGGCTGGCGGAGAAGGCCAGGGAACGGCTGCTCGCCACCCCCGTCCCGCCGGACATCGCGCGGGCCGTCGCCGTCGCGTACGAGAAGCTGCCGGCGGGCGCGGCGGTGGCGGTGCGGTCGTCGGCCACGGCCGAGGATTTGCCGCACGCCAGCTTCGCCGGTCAGCAGGACACCTACCTCAACGTGACGGGCGCCGAGGCGGTGCTCGACGCGGTGCGCCGCTGCTGGGCCTCGCTCTGGACCGACAGGGCCGTCGCCTACCGCGAGGCCAACGGCGTCGATCACGCCGGCGTCAGCCTGGCCGTCGTGGTGCAGGAGATGGTGGACGCCCGGGTGGCCGGCGTGATGTTCACCGCCAACCCGGTGACCGGCAGGCGGCACGAGGCGGTCATCGACGCCGCCCCCGGTCTCGGCGAGGCCGTCGTGTCGGGCGCGGTCAACCCCGACCGGTTCGTCGCCGACGCCCGCACCGGCGAGATCCGCGAGCGCCGCGCGGGCGACAAGCGGCTGCTCGTCCGGGCCCTGCCGGGCGGCGGCACCGAGCGGCTCGACACGCCGCCGCGCGACGGGTTCTGCCTCACCGACGACCAGGTGCGGGAGCTGGCCGCGCTGGGCGCCAGGGTCGAGGAGCACTACGGCGCCCCGCAGGACACCGAGTGGGCCATCGGCGCCGACGGCGGGCTGTGGCTGACCCAGGCCAGGCCGATCACCACCCTGTACCCGCTGCCCGAGCCCCGGGACGGCCTGCGGGTGTACTTCTCGTTCAACGTCGCGCAGGGCGTCATGGGCCCGCTCACGCCGCTGGGGCAGGCGACGATCAAGCTGCTCGCCTCCGGCGCCGCGGGCGCGTTCGGGCGCCCGCCCGCCGACCCGCGCGAGGGGCCGCCGGTGCTGGTCTCGGCGGGGGAGCGGCTCTGGATCGACATCACCACCCCGCTGCGCAGCCGCGCGGGACGGGTGATCCTGCCCCGGGTCATGCAGGTTGGTGAGGCCCGCACCGTGGCGCTGGTGCGCGAGCTGGCCGCCGACCCCCGGCTGCCGGTGACGCACACCTCGCGCCGCCCGCTCCTGCGGGCCGCCGCCCACTTCGGCCGCCGCCTGCGGGTCCCCGCCAAGGTGCTGCGGGCGCTCACCCGCCCGGAACGCGCGCTCGCGTACACCCGCAAGCTCGGCGAGGACCTCGACGGGCACCTGCGGCTGCCCGAGACGGCCACGCCCGCCGACCGGTTGCGGCACGCCCAGCGGATGCTCGGCGGCGCCTTTCCCGCGATCGTCTCGATCATGCCGACGGCGCTCACCGGATACGGGCTGTACGCGCTGGCCGCCAGGCTGTCCGGAACGCCGCTGGGGGAGATGCAGGAGGTGCTGCGCAGCGTCCCGAACAACCCGACCACCGAGATGGACCTGGAGCTGTGGCGGCTCGCCACGCGCATCGAGCCGGAGGTGTTCCGGCGCGAGCCGGTCGCCGAGCTGGTCCGCCGCTACCGCGCCGGCACGCTGCCTCCCGTCGCCCAGCGCGAGATCACCGCGTTCCTCGGCCTGTACGGGCACCGCGGCGTCGCCGAGATCGACATCGGCGTGCCCCGCTGGTCGGAGGAGCCGGGCCACATCCTCGGCGCGCTGGCCAACTACCTGCGCATGGACGCGGACGCCGACCACGCCCCGGCCGCGCTGTTCGCCAGGGGCGAGGTGGCGGCCCGGCGGGCGGTGGACGAGGCCGTGGCCGCCGCCCGCCGCCGCGGCCGGCTCCGCGCGGCCGTCGTGCGGTTCGCCCTGGGCCGCGCCCGGCAGTTCGCCGGGCTCCGCGAGCTGCCCAAGTTCTACGCGGTCAAGGCCATCGCGGGCGTACGGGCGAGCCTGCTGGAGGTGGGCGGCCACCTGGTGGGCGAGGGCGTGCTGGACTCGGCGCAGGACGTGTTCTTCCTGGACTTCGCCGAGCTGGAGGCGGCGGTGGCCGGGAAGGGCGGTGCCGTGCGGGAGACCGTCGCCGCCCGCCGGGCCGTCCACGAGCGGGAGCGCCGCCGCAGGCACGTGCCGCGGGTCATGCTGTCGGACGGCACCGAGCCCGAGGCGGCGATGGCCGGCGCGGCGCCGGAGGGGGCGATCACCGGCACCCCCGCCTCGTCGGGCACCGTCACGGGGACGGCGCGGGTGGTGCTCGACCCGGTCGGCGCCCAGCTGGAGCCCGGCGAGATCCTGGTCTGCCCGTCCACCGACCCCGGCTGGACGCCGCTGTTCCTCACCGCGGGCGGCCTGGTCATGGAGATGGGCGGCGCCATGTCGCACGGCGCGGTGGTGGCGCGGGAGTACGGCATCCCCGCCGTCGTCGGCGTCCCCGACGCCACCCACCGCATCGCGTCAGGCGCTCAGGTCACGGTGAACGGCGCTGCCGGCACGGTCACCACGCCCGCGTAGCGCTCCTTCATCGTGGCCACCACCTCGTCAGGGTCCGCCGCCCAGACGTCGGCGTTGAAGATCTCCACCTCGACGTCGCCGGCGTATCCGGCGGCGGCCACCGCCCGGGTGATCGGCGGGAAGTCGATCACCCCGTCGCCCATCATGCCCCGGCCCAGCAGCACGTCAGCCGGCAGCGGGTGCAGGTAGTCGCACACCTGGTAGGAGGCGATCCGCCGGCCCGCCCTGGCGATCTGCTCGTGGAGCGCCGGGTCCCACCACACATGGAAGGTGTCGACCACCACGCCGACCTGCTCCTCCGGGTACGGCAGCGCCAGGTCGAGCGCCTGCCCGAGCGTGGAGAGCACGGCCCGGTCCGGGCAGTAGACCGGGTGCAGCGGCTCCAGGGCCAGCTTCACGCCGCGCTCTCCCGCGTACGGGGCCAGCGAGGCGAGGGCCTCGGCCACCCGCTCCCGCGCCCCCGCGACATCGCGCGAGAACCCGGCCGGCAGCGGCTCGCCCGGCCGCACCCCCGGCAGCCCGCCGACCACCATCACCAGGCAGGCCGCGCCCAGCTCGGCGGCCTCGTCGACGGCCCGCCGGTTGTCCTCCAGCGCCTCCGCGAACGCCCGCCGGCCCTCCTCGCCGGGCAGCCCGCCCGCCGTCAGGAAGCCGCCCCGGCACAGCGACGAGACTCGCAGCCCGGCCTCGCGCACCAGCTTGGCGCTGCGCGCGAGCCCCGTCTCGGCCACCTTCTCCCGCCACAGGCCGACGGCCTCCAGCCCGTGCCTGGCGCAGCCGTCGACCGCCTCGGGCAGCGACCACCGCCGTGTCGTCCACTGGTTCAGCGACAGGCTCACAGCCCGTTCACCTCCAGCAGCGCCCGCATCCGGCGCACCGCGAGCTCCTGGTCGGCCAGCAGCCCCGCCCGGTCGGCCAGCCGGAACACCTCCGCCAGATGCGTCAGCGACCGGGCCGACTGCGCGCCGTTCACCATCGCGAACGCGTCCTGGTGCCCGTTCAGCCACGCCAGGAACACGATCCCGGTCTTGTAATGGAACGTCGGCGTCTCGAAGATCTTGCGTGACAACGGCACCGTCGGCGCCAGGATCTCCTCGTACGAGGCCAGCAGCCGGTCCCTGTCCGGCCCGGCGGGCGCGGCCTCGGCGGCGTCCAGCGCCCGCAGCGCCGCGGCGGCGGCCGGGGCGATCGCGTCGAAGATGCCCAGCAGCGCGTGCGAGCCCGTCCTGATCAGCGACGGATAGTTGAAGTCGTCGCCGGTGTAGAGCCTGACGCCCGCGGGCAGCGCGGCGCGCAGCCGCACCTCGTGCTCCTCGTCCAGCAGCGACACCTTCACCCCGTCCACCATCGGGGCGTGCGCGTGGACCAGCTCCAGGAACGACTCCGTGGCCGCCGCGACGTCGCGCGCCCCCCAGTAGCCGGCCAGCTGGGGGTCGAACATCTCGCCCAGCCAGTGCAGGATCACCGGCCGGTCCGCCAGCCCGAACAGCTTCCCGTACACCCGGTGGTAGTCCTTCGGGCCGTCCGCCACCCGGGCGAGCTGCCGCGACGCCATGATGATCACTCCGGCGCCGGTCTCCTGGACGGTCTCCACCTGTTCGGCGTACGCGGCGACGATGGCGTCCAGGTCGTCCGCGCCGGGCGCGTGATCGGTCCCGGCGCCGCACGCGACCAGCTCCGCCGGGTCGCCGAGCGTCCGCGCCTCGGCGGCGCTGCGCCTGATCAGCTCACGGGTGGCGGCCCAGTCCAGGCCCATGTTGCGCTGCGCGGTGTCCATCGCGTCGGCCACCCGCAGCCCGTACGACCACAGATGGCGGCGGAAGCGCAGCGTGGCTTCCCAGTCGACGGCGGCGGGCGCGCCGGGGGTGTTGTCGCCGAGCGGGTCGGCCACCACGTGCGCGGCCGCGTACACCACGCGGCTGGTGGCGGGGCCGCCGCCGGCCGGCCAGGTCACCGGCTCGCTCAGCGTGTACGGGCCGCCGGGCAGGTCGATCCTCACAGCTGCGGCACCTCGATCCTGCGGCCCTCCGCCGACGAACGCAGGCCCAGCTCGGCCAGCTGCACGCCGCGCGCGCCCGACGCGAAGTCGTACGGGAACGGCGCGTCCTCCAGGACGTGGCGGACGTACAGCTCCCACTGGATCTTGAAGCCGTTGTCGAACTCGGCGTTGTCGGGCACCGTCTGCCAGTCGTCGCGGAAGCGGGCGGTCACCGGCAGGTCGGGGTTCCACACCGGCTTGGGGGTGGCGGCGCGATGCTGCGCCCGGCAGTCGCGCAGGCCCGCGACGGCGCTGCCGTGGGTGCCGTCCACCTGGAACTCCACCAGCTCGTCCCGGTTGACGCGGACCGTCCAGGAGGAGTTGATCTGCGCGACGACGCCGCCCTCCAGCTCGAAGATCCCGTAGGCGGCGTCGTCGGCCGTGGCCGCGTAGCGGTCGCCCCGCTCGTCCACCCGCTCGGGGATGTGCGTGGCGGCGTGCGCGTACACCGAGGTGACCCGGCCGAAGAGGTTCTCCATCACGTAGTGCCAGTGCGGGAACATGTCGAGCACGATGCCGCCGCCGTCCTCCGACCGGTAGTTCCACGACGGGCGCTGCGCCTCCTGCCAGTCGCCCTCGAACACCCAGTAGCCGAACTCGCCGCGCACCGACAGGATCCGGCCGAAGAAGCCGCCGTCGACCAGGCGCTTGAGCTTCAGCAGACCCGGCAGGAACAGCTTGTCCTGCACCACGCCGTTCTTGACGCCCTTGGCCGCGGCGGCCTCCGCCAGCGCGACCGCCTCCTGCACCGACTCGGCGGTGGGCTTCTCGGCGTAGATGTGCTTGCCCGCGTCGATGGCCTTGAGCACGGCCTTGACCCGGGCCGAGGTGACCTGGGCGTCGAAGTAGATCAGGTTGCCGTCGTCGGCCAGCGCGGCGTCGAGGTCGGTGGTGTGGTCGGGGATGCCGTGGGCGGCCGCGATCCGGGCGAGCTTGTCGGCGTTCCTGCCGACGAGCACCGGCCTGAGGGTGACCCTGCTGCCGTCGGAGAGCGTCACACCGCCCTGTTCGTTGATCGCCAAAACGGAGCGGACCAGATGCTGCCGGTAGCCCATCCGTCCGGTGACGCCGTTCATGATGACGCCGATGGTGCGCACGCTCATGGGGATCCTTTCGGGGAAAGCGCTTTCCCGAACCGTACGGCGGAGCCGCCTGAGGCGTCAAGAGCCGCTCAGTCCTCGCTCGCGAGCTCCAGCCTGGCCAGCGCCTTCGCGATCGGGTGGGCGGTGAGTGAGAGCTGCCACTCGCGGGCGCCGAGCTTGCGCAGGCGGGCGGCGACGCTCTCGTCGGTGATGTCCTCAGGCGGCTCCCACGTGAGCCTGCGCACCGCGTCGGGCTGCAGCAGGTTCTCCGTGGGCATGCGGTGCTCCTCGGCCAGCGCGGCCACCACGGCGCGCGCCGCCGCGAGCCGCTTGGCGGCGGCCGGGTCGCGGTCGGGCCAGCGGTTGGCCGGCGGCGGCCCGTCGCCGGGCGTGCTCGGCTGCGGGAGCTGGCTGTCGGGCAGGTTGCGCGCCCTGGCCACGGCGGCCAGCCAGTCGTTCATGTGGCGGCGGGCGCTGCGCCCGGTGAAGGCGGTGATCTCGGTGAGCGCCTTCTTGGTGCGGGGGACCTCCAGCGCGGCCGTCACGATCGCGGCGTCGGGCAGCACCCGGCCGGGGGCCAGGTCGTTCTCGCTGGCGATCCGGTCGCGCATGGTCCACAGCTCGCGCACGATGGCCAGGGCGCGCACGTTGCGCACCTTGTGGATGCCCGACGTGCGCCGCCACGGGTCGGCCCGCGGCATCGGCGGCGGCGTGTTGAGCACCGCCTCGAACTCCTCGCGCGCCCACTCCAGCTTGCCGGCCTCCGCCAGCTCGCGGTGGAGCGCGTCACGGAGCTCCACCAGCACCTCCACGTCGAGCGCGGCGTAGCGCAGCCACGCCTCGGGCAGCGGCCTGGTCGACCAGTCGGCGGCCGAATGCCCCTTCTCCAGCCGCAGGCCCAGCACGGTCTCCACCATCGTGCCGAGCCCCACCCGCTCGTAGCCGAGCAGCCGGCCCGCCAGCTCGGTGTCGAAGATGTAGCGCGGCCGGAAGCCCAGCTCCAGCAGGCACGGCAAATCCTGGGACGCGGCGTGCAGCACGATCTCCGTCTCGGCGACGGCCGCGTCGAGCCCCGACAGGTCGGGGCAGGAGACCGGGTCGATCAGCGCGGTGCCGGCGCCCTCGCGGCGCAGCTGCACGAGGTAGGCGCGGTTGCCGTAGCGGTAGCCGGAGGCGCGCTCGGCGTCGACGGCCACCGGCCCGGAGCCGGAGGCGAACGCCTCGACGGTGCGGGAGTAGGCGGCGTCGTCGGCCACGATCGGCGGGATGCCGTCGCGCGGCTCCAGGAGCGGGACGACGGTTCTCTCTTCGGTCATGAGGTCACCGCCCTCGTGACACCGGTGCTGTGTTGTCTGGTGCCCTCACGTCGTTCGGTCACTCTCCGGATCTTCGGGTCTGCGGGGCATGGCGGCCACGTCAGGGGGAAGCGGCGGGATCCCGGCAGCCACGCACATGAGGTCGCACCAGGCGGCGACATGTCCGGACAGATCCTCCTGCGCGGGGGACCAGGACGCCCGCAGCTCGAGCTCGGTGGTGACCGGATCGTCGGCCTTGTTGCCGAAACCCTCGGACACCGCTCTTGTCACGGTACCGCCGGCGGCGGAGTAGTCGGCGTGGTGAGCGTCGAGCGCTTCGGTCAGCCAGCTCCACGCGACCGGCCCGAGCATCGGGTCGGAGGTGATCTCCGGCTCCATGTCGGCCCGCACGTAGGCCACCAGCCGGAACGGCCCGTCCCAGCCGCGCTGGCCGTCGGGGTCGTAGAGCAGGATCAGCCGGCCGACCGCCAGCTCGTCGTCGTCGCGGTAGACCGAGGCGCCGATGGCCGCCGAGTGGGGGGCCAGGCGCTGCGGCGCGGGCAGATCCTCCAGCTCGATCTCCGGCCTGACCTCGGCCGGACGCAGGCTCTCGACCGCGCGGAGGAACGCCGCGGGAGCCGACGGCCCGTCACCGAGGGTCATAGTCGAAGAGTAGGCCGGAGCGGGACGGAAGGGGACCACGGGGGTGCTCATCGTGCGTGGTCACACCGTCGCCAGCAGGCGGACCGGGCGGGCGGTCTGAGCCGAACCGAGGAGGATCGCGTGGCCGCACGAGACGCAGGCCCACTCCGGGCACTCACCCGGCTCGTGCCCGTCGGCGCAGCCCGGCTGCTCGAACGGCCGCTCGCCGGCACAGGACGCGCAGTGCTCGCTGCGGCACTCCGCGGAACTCCACAACGCTGTCATGAACCGGGGCCTTTCTTCGGGTCGTGGCTCCGACGGTGGCACGAGCGACTGACATTTCCGCGCAACGCGCTCGGCGTGTCCCGAAAGTGGATGCCGAATCGATGCCGCGCGGCGCCTTTGCCGATAATTGGCCCACCCGAGACCGGCATCCGGCCGTCCCGAGGGGCGACCTCGACCCCGCGGGCCGGCGTTGAAACGTCCACCCCCACATCTGATCATGAATCGGGGGTGAACCGGCGGGATTTTCCGCACAACGCGCCGATGGCGGGACCGCCACCCCGTCATGGCACCCTTGAAGGGTGAACCTCGACGACTCCGCCTTCCTGCGCGCCTGCCGCCGCCAGGAGGTCCCGCACACCCCTGTCTGGTACATGCGCCAGGCCGGGCGTTCGCTGCCCGAATACCTCAAGGTGCGCGAGGGCGTGCCCATGCTCACCGCCTGCGCCACGCCCGACCTGATCGTCGAGATCACCATGCAGCCGGTCCGCCGTTACGGCGTCGACGCGGCCATCTTCTTCAGCGACATCGTGGTGCCGCTCAAGGCCATCGGCATCGACCTCGACATCAAGCCGGGCGTCGGCCCGGTCGTCGCCGACCCCATCCGCGACCGGGCCGGGCTCGGCGCGCTGCGCCCGCTGGAGCCCGGCGACGTGCCGTACGTCACCGAGGCGATCGAGGCGCTCACCGGCGAGCTGGGCGGCACGCCGCTGATCGGCTTCGCCGGCGCCCCGTTCACGCTCGGCTCCTACCTGATCGAGGGCGGGCCGTCCAAGAACCACGACCGCACCAAGGCCATGATGTACGGCGAGCCCGAGCTGTGGCACGACCTGATGGACCGGCTGGCCGGCATCGTCCTCGAACACCTGCGCGTCCAGATCCGGGCCGGCGCCTCCGCCGTCCAGCTGTTCGACTCCTGGGTGGGCGCGGTGGCGGCCGACGACTACCGCGAGTTCGTGCTGCCCCACACCCGCCGCATCTTCGAGGGCCTGGCCGGCCTCGGCGTGCCGCGCATCCACTTCGGCGTCGGCACCGGCGAGCTGCTGGGGCTGCTCGGCGAGGCGGGGGCCGACGTGGTCGGCGTCGACTGGAGGGTGCCGCTCGACGAGGCGGCCCGCCGGGTCGGGCCGGGCAAGGCGTTGCAGGGCAACCTCGACCCGGCCGTCCTGCTGGCCCCGTGGGAGGTCGTCGAGCGCAAGGCTCGCGAGGTGCTGCGGCGCGGCGCGGCGGCCGAGGGCCACGTGTTCAACCTCGGCCACGGCGTGCTGCCGTCCGTCGACCCCGACCAGCTCAAGCGGCTCACGGACCTGGTCCACGAGTTCTGAGCGGGTCAGGCCGCCGACGGGTCCGGCGCGGGTGTCCTGCGACGTCGCCGCCGCCGTACCATCACCAGCGCGAGCACGACCGGCGGGGTGATCACCGCCAGCCACGGCAGGGCCGCCCCGAGCGCCGTGACCAGCACCATCAGGAAGGTCACGAGAGAGTCCCAGCCCGCGCGCAGGCCGCCGAGGAACCCCGCGGGCTCGTCGGCCGGCAGCGACACCGCCGCGGCCGGGCCCACCAGCCGCAGCGTGAGCGTGGCCATGGCGGTCTGCTCGGCCAGGCTCTTGCGCTGGGCCTGCAGCGACTCCAGGTCGGCCGCGCGAGTGGCGATCTCGCGCTCCACGTCCAGCACCTGGCCGATCGTGTCCGCCTTGGTGAGCAGCGTGCGCAGCGACTCGAGCGCCCGCTCGGCCGACTTCACCCTGCTCTCCACGTCGGCCACCTGGACCGTGACGTCCTCCGTCTCCTGGTTCAGCGACAGCCGTTCGCCCAGGTCCCGCCCGAGCCGGGTCAGCACGTGCGGGTAACGCGCGGGCGGGATCTTGAACTCCAGCTCCGCCGACGCGCTCGCCCGCTCGGACGACCGGCTCTCCTCCTTGGCCAGATGGCCGCCCGCCCCGGTGACGGCGTCCTTGGCCTGCTGGGCGGCCGCCGTCACGTCCTTCACCCGCACCGTCATCCGGCCGGTGTAGATGACCTGCCGGTCCTGCCGGGTGACCTCCACCCCGGAGGCGGGGTTGCGCCCGCCCGAGTCCTGCTTCTGGGCTTCGGCCCTGGCCGGAGCCTCCGAGGCCATGACGGAGGCCTCGCCGGTCGCGTAGGCCGGGGCGGCCGCGGAGTCGGCCGCCGACCCGCCGCCGCCGGCGCAGCCGGTCACCATCAGGGCCGCGCACCCCGTCACCAGCGCGGCGATCATCTGTGCTCTCCTCATGCCCCTGAGACGGCTCCCGGCCTGGGCCGGTTTGATGGCAAGGATCACGTTACGGTCACGCCCCCGAGCAGCTGACCGGCCCTCCGGGGCGGTAGCGTCGGAAAGCGTGGAAGGTAATCGGGCACACGTGGCCGTCATCGGCGGCGGGATCTCCGGCCTGGCCGCCGCCTGGCACCTCAGGCAGAGCGCGGGCGAGCGGGTCAAGGTGACGGTGGTCGAGGGCGCCCCCCGCATCGGCGGCAAGCTGTACGCCACGGAGGTGGCCGGGGTGAGCCTCGACGCCGGCGCCGAGGCCATGCTCGCCAGGCGGCCGGAGGGCAAGGACCTCGCCGGGGCGGTCGGGCTCGGCGACGACCTGATGACCCCCGGCGCCGCCTCGTCGGCCATCTACACCAGGGGCGCGCTCCGGTCGCTGCCCAAGGGCCAGGTCATGGGCGTGCCGTCCGACCTGGCCGAGCTGGCCAGGTCCGGCATCCTGTCGGCGGGCGGCCTGCTGCGGGTGCCGCTCGACCAGATCATGCCCGCGACCCTGGTCCGCACCGACGTGTCCGTCGCCGCCTACATCCGGGCCCGGATGGGCGGCGAGGTGCTCGACCGGCTGGTCGAGCCGCTGTTGGGCGGCGTCTACGCGGGCCGCTCCGACATGCTCTCGCTGGAGGCGACGATGCCGCGCGTCGCCGCCGCGGCCCGGGCCGAGCGCTCCCTGCTCGCCGCCGCCCGCCACATCGTGGCAGAGACCCCGAAGGACGCCGGCCCGGTCTTCACCACGCTACGCAACGGCATGGGCAGCCTGCCGGAGGCCGTCGCCAAGGCGTCCGGGGCCGACGTCAGGACCGGCGTCACCGTACGCGAACTGCACCGCACCCCGCACGGCTGGCGGCTCGTCGCCGGGCCGGTGCCGAGGCCCGAGACCATCGAGGCCGACGCGGTGATCGTCGCCGTGCCCGCCCCCGCCGCGGCCCGCATGCTGAAGGCCGAGGTGCCGGGGGCGGCCGCCGAGCTGGCGCGCGTCGAGTACGCCAGCATGGCCGTCGTCACCCTCGCCTACCCTGCCGGCGCCTTCCCCGAGCGTCCCGCGCGCAGCGGCTACCTGGTGCCGCCGGTCGAGGGGCGGGCCGTCAAGGCGGTCACGTTCAGCTCGGTCAAGTGGCCCCACCTCTCGCGCGACCTCGTGCTGGTGCGCTGCTCGATCGGCCGGATCGGCGAGGAACACCTGCTGCAACGCGACGACGCGGAGCTGGTCTCGGTGGCCATGGCCGAGATGAGCGAGGTCATGGGGGCGCGCGGGCTCCCGCTCGACACCCGCGTCACCCGGTGGGGCGGAGCCCTGCCGCAGTACAACGTGGGTCACATCGACCGGGTGGCGCGCGTGCACGCCGCCGTCGCCGGGCAGCCGGCGCTGGCGGTGTGCGGGGCCGCCTACGACGGGCTGGGGATCCCCGCCTGCCTGGCGACCGCGCGCACGGCCGCCTCCCGGATCCTGGACCACCTGTCCCGACGAGGAGAATCGACATCATGACGCAGGACGCAGCGCGGCCGAAGGCCCGCGATCTCAATCAGGTGATCCGCTACACCATGTGGTCGGTGTTCCAGGCGAGCGCGCCTGTCACCGGCGCCCGCGACGCGGTCGGCGAGGAGGTCGAGGAGCTCCTGGAGCAGGCCGCGGGCAAGGACGTCGTCACCCGGGGCCTCTACGACGTGGGCGGGTTCCGCGCCGACGCCGACTTCATGTTCTGGTGGCACGCCCCGACGGCGGAGGCCCTGCAGGAGGTCTACTCCCGCTTCCGCCGCACCGAGCTGGGCCGCCACAGCCGCCCGGTCTGGTCGGCGATGGCGCTCCACCGGCCCGCCGAGTTCAACAAGTCGCACATCCCGGCGTTCCTGGCCGAGGAGGAGCCGCGGGCCTACGTGTGCGTCTACCCGTTCGTCCGCTCGCTGGAGTGGTACCTCCTGGAGGACTCCGAGCGCCGGGCGATGCTCGCCGAGCACGGCCGGATGGCGCGCGACTACCCCGACGTGCGGGCCAACACCGTCTCCTCCTTCGCGCTCAGCGACTACGAGTGGATGCTGGCGTTCGAGGCCGACGAGCTGCACCGCATCGTCGACCTGATGCGCACCCTGCGCGGCGCCGAGGCCCGGCGGCACACCCGGCTGGAGATCCCCTTCTACACCGGCACCCGCAAGCCGGTCCGCGAGCTGGTGGCCGATCTGCCCTGAGCCTTCCCGGCTGTCTCAGCGGGTGACCGCGTCCTGCTCGGCGTCCGGCGACTCCGCGGCCGGCGGTTCGTCCGGGCGGCCGGTGCCGAGGACGAGCGCCGCCAGCAGCACCACCGCGCAGACCACGCCCAGCATCACCCGGTAGTCGAGAGCCGCGATCAAGCTGGCGCCCACGGCGATGGAGGCGACCTGCGGCACGGTCACCCCGAACTCGAACGCGGCGAAGACGCGTCCGCGCAGGTCCTCCGGGGTGCGCCGCTGGAGCGAGGTGGTGGCGCCGATGACGATCCACGGCGCCGCCACGCCCAGCACCAGCATGCCCGCGATGACCACCGGGGCGATCGGCACGGTCAGCAGCAGGCTGCTCGCGCCGACCATGACGAGCGCGACGACCACCAGCCCCCGCTCGCCGGCGCGGCGGATCACCCCGCCCGCGAGCGCGCCGCCGGCGATGGTGCCGACCGCCTGCGCCCCGGCGAGCACGGCGAGGAAGGTGGCCTGGCGCGCCAGCCCCTCGGTGACGACGGCGATGGCGATGGACTCGAAGAAGCCGATGACGAGCATCGTGAGCGCGCAGGCGATGACGAGCCTGCGCAGGTTGGCGGCGTCGCGCAGGAAGCGCAGCCCGCCCGTGGTCTCGGCTATCAGGGACTGGCCGGTCCTGGTGGGGCGCGGCTCGGAGACCCGGATGAGGAGTACGGCCACGGCCGCCACGACGAAGACCACCGCGTCGATCACCACGACGACCTGGGCGCCCTGCCAGACGAACACCCCGGCGCCGATGATCGGGGCGAACACCCGCAGGAGGCCGCGCATCGCCTGCACCGTGCCGTTGGCGTCGCCGAGCTGGTCTTCCGGGACGACGGCGGGCAGGAGGGCGTTCTGCGCGGGTCCGGTGACGCTGCCCAGCGCGCCGTACAGGAACATGATCACGTAGACGAGCCAGACGTCGTCCCGGTCGTCGACCAGCAGGAGCAGGAGGACGACGGCCGCCGAGGACAGGTACGAGGCGGCCAGGAGCGGGCGGCGGCGGAAGCGGTCCACCAGCAGGCCCGACAGGGGTAACACCAGGCTGCCGCCGGCGAAGGCGAACATGACGAGCCCGGCGGCCGGCGTGCTTCCCGTGAGCGTTTTCACCCAAATGGCCATTGCCAGGAAAAGCGCGTAGTCGCCGAGATTGGAAAGCACGTCACCGAGAATGTAGAAGCGCATCTGCGGGCGCTTGAGTAGTTGCGCCATTTTCGGCTCTCTTCCCATCGCGGCTGCTTATCGGGCGTCACTGTAACACCGGCCGGAGGCGGCCCGGCCCAACCTGGCGCGAACTTGCCACCTTGCCGTCCCCCTGCTCGTGGCGGGGCGCGACCCCGGGATAGCTTCCTGCTCAGCACGCGGAGTTTCGTGGAATTCCCACTCTTGCGAATTGGCGTGGTCCACATGGAAAATCAGATATTCGAGGCCGCGGAACGGCTCGCGGATAAACTCGACGTCCCTTCCGGTGCGGTGGTCGCGGCGGCCGGGCTGGTGGTGCTCGCCCGCCGGGCCGGCGCCGATGAGCTGAGCGGCGAGATCTGCGGGCACGAGGTCCGGCTGCCGTGGCGGGCGCCCCTGAGCGCGGTGGCCGGGCACGCCGCGGCCGTGCCCGGTGTGGCCGGTCCTGTGGTGCCGGTGAGCGCGGGCGGGCGGACGCTCGTGGCCGACCTCGGCGCCCGCTCCGTCGAGGCGGAGCCGCTGCTGCGCGGGCACCTGGCCGCCGTCCTCGCCGCGGACGCCGAGCAGCCGGCGGGGCGGGCGTGGCTGTGGGGCGAGGAGGATGAGCGCGTCGTCGCGGGCGCCCACACCGAGCGCGCCTGGGACACCGACCGCACCGTGGCGTCGATGATCCGGGAGCACATGGTCTCCCGGCCCGGCGAGGTGGCCGTCGAGCAGGGTGGCGAGGTCGTCACGTACCGGCGGCTCGGCGAGCTGACGGCGGCCGTCGCCGCGGGCTTCGCGCGGGCCGGGGTCGCCCGTGGCGACCTCGTCGGCATCGGCCTGCCGCGCCGGATCGAGACCATCGCGGCGCTGCTGGCCACCTGGTCGCTGGGCGCCGGCTTCCTGCCGCTCGACCCGGCGCACCCGCCGCTCCGGCTGGGCCGCCAGCTTGAGGCGGCCGGAGCGCGCTTCGCGGTGCTGCCGTCCGGCGTCGACGTCCCCGGCTGCGTCCAGCTCAGCCTGGACACCGGCGCCGAAGCCGCGGTCGCACCGCCGGACTTTCCGGTGGAGCTCGACGGCGTGGCCTACGCGCTGTCCACGTCGGGCTCCACCGGCACGCCGAAGGCGGTCGCCATCCCGCACGCCGCGCTGCGGCACTGCGTGGGCGCCATCGCTCACCTGATCGGCGCCGACCGTCCGCGCGTCACCTGCATGGCCACGCTGACGTTCGACATGTCGACCATGGAGATCTTCCTGCCGCTCGCGACCGGCGGCCGCCTCCTGCTGGTCGGCGAGGACCTGCAGCGGGACCCGGAACGACTGGCGGCCTGGCTCTCCGGCAGACGCCTGGACCTGGTCCAGGCCACGCCCACCACCTGGCGGATGACCGTGCCGTACCTGGAGCCGGGCAGCCTGGCCGGCGCGGACGTCATCGCGGGCGGCGAGGCGCTCAGCGCCGCCCTGGCCGCCGGGCTGCAGCGCACCGGAGCCCGCGTGTGGAACGGCTACGGGCCGACCGAGACCACCATCTACACGGTCCTCCATCACGTGCCCGATCCGCCGGCGGACCCGGTGCCGATCGGCAGGCCGCTGCCCGGCATCCGCGCCGCCGTGCTCGACCAGTGGGACCGCGCGGCCCCCGTCGGGCAGATCGGCGAGCTGGTGCTGAGCGGCCCGCAGCTCGCGCTCGGCTACGTCGGCGACCCCGCGCGGACGGCCGCCGTCTTCCAGGAGCATCCCGGCCTGGGCCGGGTGTACCGGACCGGCGACCTGTGCGCGTGGCGCCAGGACGGCACGCTGGCCTACCACGGCCGCGTCGACCACCAGGTGAAGCTGCGCGGCCAGCGCGTCGAGCTGGAGGAGATCGAGTCCGTCGCCGAGCGGCACCGGCAGGTCGTCAGGGCGGCGGCGGTGGTGGTGGAGCACAGCGCCAACGACAAGCGGCTGGTCCTGTACGCCCAGGCGGACGGCCTGCGCGGGGCCGAGCTGCGGGAGCACCTGGAGCAGTGGCTCCCGCGCGCGCTGATGCCGCAGCACGTCGCCATCCTGCCCGCCCTTCCCCTGACGGGCAGCCAGAAGATCGACAGGTCCGCGCTCCAGACGCACGCGGAGACCCTCGTGGAGGCGCGATGAGAATCCTGGGTATCAGTGGCCTGCACGACTCCGAGGAGTTCAAGCGGCGCGAACTGCCGGGGCTGTCGGAGCGGGAGTACCGCATCAGCCAGGGCCGCGACTCGGCAGCGGCGCTGGTCGTGGACGGCCGGATCGTGGCCGCCGCGGCCGAGGAGCGGTTCACCGGCGACAAGTCCACCGGCCGCTTCCCGGTCAACGCCATCAGGTTCTGCCTCGACAGGGCCGGGCTCGGCCTGGACGACCTGGACCTGATCGGCCACGGCTTCGCCCACGAGCGGTCCGAGCTGGAGTCCGGCGACGGTTACCTGGCCAGGCGCTTCACGGAGGTGTACGACCCGGAACGCCAGGTGGGCTGGTTCGCCGAGCACTTCCCCGGCGCGGCGGTGCGCTCCCGCTTCACGCCGGTCCCGCACCACCTGGCCCACGCGGCCAGCGCCTACTACGTGAGCGGGTTCGACGACTGCCTGGTGCTCGTGGCCGACGGCCGGGGCGAGACCGACAGCCTGACCGTGCTCGCCGGGACCGGCGGCAAGCTGGAGGTCCTGCACACGGTCCCGGCCATGCACTCGCTCGGCACCCTCTACGGCGTGTTCACCCTGTACCTGGGCTTCGAGATGGCCCTCGACGAGTACAAGATGATGGGCCTGGCGTCGTACGGCGACCGCACCCGCTACGAGCGCGAAATGCGGCAGCTGGTGCGCCTGCGCCCCGGCCCCGAGTTCGCCCTCCCGCTGCTGGCCCGCGACGGCGACCTGCTGCAGCGCGAGACGCACCGGGGCGTGCTGGCCGTACTGGAAGAGACGTTCGGACCGGCCAGGGAGCCGGGCGGGCCGATCGAGCGGCGGCACATGGATGTCGCGGCGGCGGCGCAGGCGGCGCTGGAGAACTGCCTGCTGCACGTGCTGCGGCACTTCCGCCGCCAGACCGGGCTGCGGGACCTGTGCTACGCGGGCGGTGTCGCGCTCAACTGCACGGCCAACGGGCTCATCCTGCGCAGCCGCCTGTTCGACCGGGTCTTCGTGCCGCCGGGCGCGGGCGACGATGGGACGGCGGTGGGCTCGGCGCTCTACCTGCACGCGACGCGCAAGCCGGAGACGCCGATCCAGCCGATGCGGATGCCGTACTGGGGCACCGCGTACGAGTCCGGCGAGATCGCCGAGCACCTGGCGGCCAGGGAGGACGTGCGGGCCCGGCGGGTGACGGACGAGGCGGAGCTGCTGGCGGAGGTCGCCGAGGCGCTGGAGCGGGGCGAGGTGGTGGCCTGGTTCCAGGGCGGCATGGAGTTCGGCCCGCGCGCGCTGGGCTGCCGCAGCATCCTGGCCGACCCGCGCGAGGCGCGCATGCGCGACCACATCAACAACCTGATCAAGAAGCGGGAGGACTTCAGGCCCTTCGCCCCGGTGGTGACCGAGGCGGACGCGTCGACGTTCTTCGAGATCGGGCGCGGGCGGGAACGGCAGTACGCGCACATGCTGTTCACCACGCGCACCCGCCCCGAGCACCGCGACCGGCTGGGCGCCGTCACCCACGTCGACGGCACCGCCCGGGTCCAGGCGGTCGGGCCCGACGCCAACCCCCTCCTCCACGGACTCCTGGAGGCCTTCGGTGCGCGCACCGGGATGCCCGTGCTGCTGAACACCTCGTTCAACATGCGCGGCCAGCCGATCGTGCGCACGCCGCGCGAGGCGGTCGACACCTTCCTGCGCGCCGGCCTGGACCGGCTGGTCATCGGCGACCACGTGGTGCTGCCGGGGAGCACGACGTGAACCGCGCGACCACGCTCCCGGCCGACGTCGCGCCGACCGTACGGCCCCGCTATGTCCGCGGGCACCTGTCGGCCGGCCTCTCCGTCCCGGCCGCACCGGGGACGCCCCTGGCCTGGCTCGCGGCGGCGGCGATGGCGTTGATCGCCGGGCCGGACTCGGACGAGGTCATGGTGGGCGCGGCGGGCGCGTCAGGCGCGTCAGGCGCGGCAGGCGCGTCAGGCGCGGCAGGCGCGGCGGGCGCGGCAGGCGCGGCGGGCGCGGCGGACGCCGGGCTGGTGGCACTGAGATCCGCCGTGGGTCCCGGCACCCGGCTGAGCGATCTGCTGAGCTCCGCCTCGCGCGACGGCGCCCGGCTGGGCGGGGACCGGGACGACGAGCCCCGGGTGCTGGTGGCGGCCGGGATCGGGCGGGCCGAGGCCCAGCGGGTGGCACTGGAGCTGCGTGACTGCGACTGCGTGTTCCTGCTGAACGGCGCCGCGGACGGCTGGCTGCTGGAGTGCGACTACGACGCCGACCGCTACACCGAGCCGGCGATGCGCTGGCACCTGGACCGCCTGGAGACGCTCCTGCTGCTCCTGGCCGAGGAGCCGGACGCGCCGCTGGCGGATGTGGTGGTCGCCGCCGAACCGGTGGCGGCGCCCCGGGACTGGGACGAGACCCCCTACGTCGCCCCGCGCACTCCCACCGAGCGGAAGCTGGCGGCCATCTGGGCCGAGGTGCTGGAGGTCCCCAGGGTCGGCGTGGACGACGACTTCTTCGCCGTCGGCGGCCATTCCATCCTGGCCGCCATGGCCCTGAGCAGGATCCGCGCGGCCTTCGGCGTCGAGGTGCACTTCGACGAGCTGTTCACCGCCCCGACGCTGGCCGCCTGCGCCAAGGTCGTCGAACGCGCCGCGGCCGGCCCGGCCCGCCCGCTGACCGGCGCGTCCGGGCCCGCCGTGGCGTCGCTGGAGCAGGAGCGCCTGTGGTTCCTGGAGCAGTGGCGTCCCGGCACCGCCCTCTACAACGTGCCGCTGGTGCTGGAGCTGACCGGGCCGGTGGACCCCGACCGGCTGGGCGAGGCGCTGCAGCGCGTGGCCGACCGCCATCCGGCGCTGCGCACCGCCTTCGAGAGCGTGGACGGCCGGCCGAGGCCGCTGACCCGCGACGCCGAGGTGCCGTGGCGGCGGGAGGAGGCCGACGACCGGGCGCACGCCTGGCGGCTGGTGCGCGAACACGTCGCCGAGCCGTTCGACCTGAGCGTCCCGCCGCTGATCCGGGGCGGGCTGGTCAGCTTCGCGGCGGACCGGCACCTGCTGTACCTGTGCATCCACCACCTGGCCGTCGACGGCTGGTCGCTGGGTCACCTGCTCGACGACCTGGGCGCGGCCTACCGCGGGCTGCCGCTGCCGCCGCCGGACGAGTTCGGCTACGCCGACTACGCGGCCTGGCAGCGCGGCCGTCCCGTCGCCGACGACCTGCGGTGGTGGCGTTCCTACCTGGCAGGGCTGCCGCCGGTGCTGGAGCTCCCTGGTGACCGGCCGCGCCCGGCGGTGCAGAGCTTCCTCGGCGGCACCGGACGCCGGGTGCTGCCGCCGGACCTGGCCGCGGCCCTGGCGGACTTCGCGCGGTCGCGCTCGGCGACCGTGTTCGACGTGACGCTGTCGGCCTTCGCGCTGCTGTTGCGCCGCTGGACGGGCCGGAGCGACCTGCCCATCGCCACCCCGGTGGCGGCCAGGCCGCTGCCCGAGCTGGAGCCGCTCGTCGGCTTCTTCGTCAACACCCTGGTCGTCCGCGCCGACGTGAGCGGCGACCCGAGCTTCGCGCAGCTCGTCGAGAGGGTACGGCACAGCGCGACCGCCGCGCTCGGCCACCAGGAGCTGCCGTTCTCCCTTCTGGTGGAGGCGCTGCAGCCGGAGCGGGCGCTGAGCCACGCGCCGGTGGTGCAGGTGGCCTTCGCGCACTACCGGCCCTCGCACCACGACTGGGAACTGGCCGACGGGCTGGCGGCACGGCTGCGGCAGGCCGACACCGGGACGGCCAAGTTCGACCTCATGTTCACCCTGCACGAGGCGCCGGGGGAGATGCTGCTGGAGGTGGAGTACGCCACCGACCTGCTGGACGCGGCCACCGCCGACCGGCTGGCCGACCAGTGGCTGGAGCTGGTGCGCGGGCTGCTGGCGGGGCAGGGGGAGCCGGTGTCGCGGATCGGCGTGCTGCCTCCCGGCCAGCGACGCCGGCTCACGAGCTGGGCCCGCGCCGCTGACGAGCAGGCGAGCTGGGACCGCGTCACGGACGCCGGTGCCACGATCCCGGAGCTGGTCGCCCGGCAGGTGGCCGATCGCGGTGACGCGGTGGCCGTGTCGGCGGGACGTGTCCAGCTCACCTACGCCGAGCTCTGGGCCAGGTCCGGAGCGCTGGCCGCACGGCTCGGGCCGCGTCGCGGCGAGCTGGTCGGCCTGGCCTGCCACCGCGGCGCCGACCTGGTCGTCGCCATGCTCGCGATCCTGCGCACCGGTGCGGCCTACGTGCCGTTCGACTCTTCCTACCCGGCGGCCCGGCTGTCCTTCATGATGGAGGACACCGGCGTGGGCACGCTCGTCGGCCACCGCGGCCTGCTGGCCGCGCTGCCGCGTACGGGAACCGAGACGATCGCGATCGACGGCGACCTGAGCCCGGCGACCGGACCCGAGGTGCCGATCCGTCCCGAGGACGCCGCCTACGTCATCTACACCTCCGGTTCCACGGGCCGCCCCAAGGGCGTCGTCGTCCCGCACCGCGGCGTCGTCCGCCTGGTGCACGGCGCCGACTACGTCCCGCTGGACACCACGACCGTGCTCGCCCAGGTGTCCAACGCCTCCTTCGACGCCATCACCTTCGAGGTCTGGGGCGCGCTGGCCAACGGCGGCAGGGTGGTCGTCGTCCCGCCCGCGACGGTCCTGGCGCCGTCGGCGCTGACCGAGCTGCTCCGGGCCGAGCACGTCACCACGCTCTTCCTGACCACCTCCCTGTTCAACGCCGTCACCACCGAGGAGCCGGGCGCCTTCGCCACCGTCGACCACCTCTGCGTCGGCGGTGAAGCGCTCGACGTGGCCAGGGTGGGCGAGGTGCTGCGCGGCGGGCGCGGTCCGCGCACCCTGTACGACGCCTACGGCCCGACCGAGGTCACCACCTTCTCCGTCTGCCAGCCGCTCGCCGAGCCGCCCACCACCCGGGGCCCCATCGGCCGGCCGATCTCCGGCACCACCGCTTACGTGGTCGACCTGGACACCGGTGACCTCGCCCCCGAGGGGGTGCCGGGCGAGCTGTGGCTCGGAGGCCCCGGCGTGGCCTGGGGCTATTGGCGGCGGCCCGGCGCCACCGCCGGTGCCTTCGTTGCCGACCCCTTCTCCGTCGAGCCGGGGCGACGGCTCTACCGCACCGGTGACCTGGCGCGCTGGACGCCCGCCGGGACCCTCGAATACCTCGGCCGCATCGACAGGCAGCTGAAGATCCGCGGATTCCGCGTCGAGCCCGGCGAGGTCGAGCTGGCCCTGTCGGCGCTGCCCGGCGTGCGGGCCTGCGCCGTCGTCGCGCGCAACCCGCAGGACGCCCCGGTGGAGCTGATCGCCTACCTCCAGCCCGCAGGCGGAGCCGGGCTGACGTCCGGGGCGGTGCGCGAGGCCCTGGCACGTGAGCTGCCCGATCATCTGGTGCCCGCCCACGTGATCCTGGTGGACCGGATCCCCTTCGGCCCCAACGGCAAGGTCGAGACGTCCTCGCTGCCGGTGCCCGAGGAGGGGCGCGCCGAGACCGAGGCGGTCGCCCCCGCGGGTCCGGTGGAGGAACTGCTCGCCGAGATCTGGGCCGAGGTGCTCGGCCTGGAGCGGCTGGGCGCCACCGACGACTTCTTCGAGCTCGGCGGCCACTCGCTGCACGCCGTCAAGGTCACCACTCGGGCCGAGCGCGCCCTGCGCACCTCGATGTCGGTCCGCGACCTGTTCCGGCACAAGACCGTCCGGCGTCTGGCCGCCGCGTTACGCGAGGCGGATCCCGACCGGCTGGACCGGATAGCCGCCATCGTCCTGCAGGTACGGCACGCCCGCGTGGGCGCGGAGGAAGAGATCGCAGATGCACACTGACCGCGCACAAGAGCTGCTGATCGACAAGCTGCTCGCCGAGGCAGGCCTCGGCGACACGGTCGCCGCCTCGCCGGCGGTGCCCCGCAGGCGGCCGGGCGACGACCCGCTGTCGTCCGGCCAGGAGCGGCTCTGGTTCCTCGACCAGTGGCGGCCCGGCACCCCCCTCTACAACGTGCCCGTGCTGCTGGAACTGCACGGTCCCGCCGACCCGGAAGAGCTGCGCCGTGCCGTACAGGGGCTGGCCGACCGGCACGCGGTGCTGCGCACCGCCTTCACCGTGGGCGCCGGCGGCCGTCCGCGCACGCGGGTCCACGAGCGGGCCGACGTGCCGTGGAGTCACGAGCAGGCGTCCGCCTGGCCGGCCGCCACGAGGCTCGCCGGCGAGCGGGTCAGGGAGCCCTTCGACCTGGCGGCGGCGCCGCTGCTGCGCGCCGGCCTGATCAGCCGCACCGCCGAGCACCACCTGCTGTGGATCTCCTTCCACCACATCGCCGTCGACGGCTGGTCGCTCGGGCTGCTGCTGGACGAGCTGGCGGGCGGCGAGCCCGCCGCGCCTCCCGTCGAGTACGCCGACTACGCGGCGTGGGAGCGGGCCAGGCCGCTGGAGGAGGGGCTGGCCTGGTGGCGTGAGCACCTGGAGGGCCTGCCGCCGCTGCTCGAACTGCCCGCCGACCGCCGCCGCCAGCCGGTCCAGGAGTACGGCGGCGCCACCGAGCACTTCCTTCTCCCCGCCCCCGAACGGGTCCGCGACCTGGCCAGGGCGTCCGGCGCGACCGTGTTCGAGGTGCTCTTCTCGGCCTTCGCGCTGGTGCTCGGCCGCTGGAGCGGGCGCACCGACCTGGTGATCGGCACACCGGTGGCCGGAAGACCGGCTCCCGAGTTGGAGGAGCTCGTCGGCTTCTTCGTCAACACGCTCGTCGTCCGGGCCGACCTGAGCGGCGACCCCACCTTCGCCGAACTGCTGGAGCGGGTGCGCGAGTCGTCGGCCCAGTCGCAGGCGCACCAGCAGGTGCCGTTCGCGGCGCTGGTCGACGCGCTGCAGCCGGAGCGCGAGCTGTCACACCCACCCCTGGTCCAGGTGCAGTTCGGCCTGCACAGGCAGGAGCGCTCCCGCTGGCGGCTGGGCGCCGCCGAGGCGGTCCAGCTGCCCGCCGACACCGGCACCGCCAAGTTCGACCTGACCGTCACCGTGGTCGACTGCGACGGCGAGCTGCGCGTCGAGCTGGAGTACGCGACCGCGCTCTTCGACGCCGGGACCGCGCGGCGGCTGGCCGACCAGTGGCAGACCCTGCTCGCCGGTCTGCTGGCCGCGCCCCACCTGCCCGTCTCGCGCATCAGCGCGCTGCCGGAAGCCGAGCAGCGGCTCATCGAAGGCTGGTCGGGCCCGGCCCGCCGGATCGAACCGGGCACGACCCTGCCCGGTCTGGTCGCCGAGCAGGTCAGGGCACGGCCGGATGCCGTGGCCATCACCGACGGACCGCTGCGGCTCACCTACGCCGAGCTGTGGGAGCGGTCGGGCGCCCTGGCCGCGCGGCTGGGCTCGGGGCCGGGCGACCTGGTCGGCCTGGCCTGCCGGCGCAGCGCGGAGCTCGTCGTCGGGATGCTCGCCATCCTGCGCACCGGCGCGGCCTACGTGCCGCTCGACCCCGCCTACCCGGCGGCGCGGCTGGCGTTCATGCTGGCCGACGCCGAGCTGGAGATCGTGGTCACGCAGCGCGGCGTCGAGCTGCCGGACGGGGACCACCGCACGGTCCTGGCCGACGCGCCGGCCGCCGAGGCCGACTACGACGGCCGCGGGCCGGACCCCGGCGACCTGGCCTACCTGATCTACACCTCCGGCTCCACCGGCACGCCCAAGGCCGTCATGGTCACCCACCACAACGTGGTCAGGCTGCTGGAGAGCACCCGGCCCGCCTACGGCTTCGGCCCCGATGACGTCTGGACGCTCCTGCACTCCAGCTCCTTCGACGTCTCCGTCTGGGAGGTGTGGAACTGCCTGGCCACCGGCGGCCGGCTGGTCGTCGTGAGCCACTGGGAGAGCCGCGAGCCCGAGGCGTACTACGACCTCGTGGCCCGCGAACGGGTGACCGTGCTGAACGCCACCCCGGCCGTCTTCCGCCAGTTCGTCGGCGTGGACGAGCGCCGGGCCGCCGGGCTGGCGCTGCGGCTGGTCGTCTTCGCGGGTGACGCGCTCGACCGGGACTCGGTGCGACGCTGGTGGGAGCGCCACCCCGAGGACGCCCCGCGGCTGGTCAACATGTACGGCATCACCGAGACCACCGTGCACAGCACCTACGCCCCGCTCACCGGTGACCTGCTGGACGGGCGGACGAGCCCGATCGGCGTGCCCCTGCCCGACCTGGGCATCCACGTCCTGGACCGCGACGGGCTGCCGGTCGCGGCCGGGGTGATCGGCGAGATCCACGTCAGCGGCGACGGTGTGGCGCGCGGCTACTGGAAGCGGCCCGACCTGACCGCCCAGCGCTTCCTGCCGGACCCGTTCTCGGGCCGGCCGGGGGCGCGCATGTACCGCAGCGGCGACCTGGCGAGCTGGCGGCCCGACGGCACACTGGAGTTCCACGGCCGCGCCGACCACCAGCTCAAGATCCGCGGCTTCCGCATCGAGCCGGGCGAGGTCGAGGCCGCCGTCTGCGAGCACCCCCGGGCAGGCCGGTGCGTCGTCGTCGCGCACGGCTCGCCGGAGCGACGCCTGGTCGCCTACGTCGAGTCGCGCGGCGAGCTGAGCGTCGAGGAGGTGCACGAGTTCCTGGAGCCCAGGTTGCCCGCGCACCTCATCCCCTCGGTCGTGATCATCCTCGACGAACTGCCGCAGAGCCGCAACGGCAAGATCGACCGGGCCGCGCTGCCCGACCCCGCCGAGGAGCGGCCCGCGCTGGGCCGGGCCCACGTCGCGCCGCGCACGGAGACCGAGCGGGTGCTGGCCGCCGTCTGGGCCGAGGTGCTCGAACTGGAACGGGTGGGCGTCACCGACAACTTCTTCCACCTGGGCGGCGACTCCATCCGCAGCGTCCAGGTGCTGGCGCTGGCCCGCGAGCGCGGGCTCGACTTCGAGCTGCAGCGGCTCTTCCAGCTGCCGACCGTGGCGCAGCTGGCCACCGGCATCACGCCCGCCGCGCCGGTGGAGCGGGAGCGGGAGCTGTTCGCGCTGGTGTCGGAGCAGGACCGGGCCAGGCTGCCCGAGGACGTGGTCGACGCCTACCCGATGGCCGCGCTGCAGGTCGGGATGGTCTTCCACATGGAGTCCGACGACCGCATGCTCTACCAGAACGTCGACAGCTTCCACCTGCGGGCGCCGTGGGACGAGCAGGCGTTCCGCGAGGCGACCGCGCAGGTGGTGCGGCGCCACGACATCCTGCGGACCTCGTTCCACCTCAGCGGCTACAGCGACATGCTGCAGCTTGTCCACCGCGCCGCCGAGCTGCCGATCGAGGTGGCGGACCTGCGCGGGATGGACGCCGAGGAGCAGGGGCGGATCATCGGCGAGCTGGTCGACCGGGAGCGCGAGCGCCCCTTCGACCTGGCCAGGCCTCCGCTGTGGCGCTTCTTCGTCCACCGGCGCGGCGACGACACCTTCCAGTGGACGCTGGTCGAGCACCACGCCATCCTCGACGGCTGGAGCCTGCACTCGACGATCGCCGAGATCCTGGAGCGATACCTCGCTCTGCTGAAGGACCCCGCCGCCGCGGCCGAGCCGCCTCCGGCCTCCACCTACCGCGACTACGTCGAGGCGGAACGGCAGGCGGTGGAGTCGGGCGAGGAGCGCGCCTGGTGGATTGAGCGGCTGGCCGGCCTGGAGCGGCTGACGCTGCCCCGCTGGCCGGCGGAGTGCCCCGCCGACGAGATCGCCCCGGCGTACACGGTGGAGGACTGGACCCTTCCCGAGGGCAGCAGCGAGTTCTACGCCTGGCGCGAGACCAAGATCCCGGCCGATCTGTGCCAGGGGCTGGAGCGGGTCGCCGAGCAGCTCGGGGTGCCGTTGAAGAGCGTGCTGCTGGCCGTGCACCTGCGCGTGCTCGCCTACCTGGCGGGTACCGAGGACGTCGTCACCGGCATGGCGTTCAACGGGCGGCTGGAGGAGGCCGACGGCACCGAGTCGCGCGGCCTGTTCCTCAACTCGCTGCCGATCAGGGCGCGGGTCGGCGGCACCTGGGCGGAGCTCATCAGGGCCGTCTTCGAGGAGGAGAACGCCCTGCTGCCGCACCGCCGCTTCCCCATGTCGCAGATCCAGCAGCTGGTGGGCGGCGGCCCGCTGTACGAGACGCACTTCGTCTACAACCACTTCCACGTGCTGAAGGACGTGCTCGACGGCGGCGAGGTCGCCTTCGTCGACCCCAAGCTGGACGCCTTCACCACGGTGCGGGTCGAGCCGACCAACTACCCGTTCGTCTGCGGCTTCCTGCGCAACCCGCGCTCGGGCACGGGGCTGCTGATGAGCCTCGACTTCCACTCCGGCGAGTTCGCGCCCGAGCAGGTCCGCCGCATCCGCGACTCCTACCTGACCGCCCTGCACCAGGTCGTCGCCGCCCCCCGGTCGCCGGTCGCCGCCGCGTCGCTGGCCGCCCCGGCCGAGCGGGCGCAGGTGGAGCGCTGGAACGCCACACGACGCCCGGCGCCGCTGGAGCGGTCGCTGGAAGAGCTGGTGGCCGAGCACGTACGGCTCAGGCCGGGAAGCGTGGCCGTGGTGGACGGAGACGTACGACTGAGCTACGCGCGGCTGTGGGAGCGCGCGGGAGCGGTCGCCGGGCGGCTCCGCGAGGCGGGCGTGCGGCCCGGCGACCTGGTGGGGCTGTGCGCCGAGCGCTCGGCCGACCTGGTCACGGCGATCGTCGGCATCCTGCGGGCCGGCGGGTCGTACGTTCCGCTCGACCCTTCGTACCCCGCGGAGCGGCTGTCGTTCATGCTGGCCGACACCGGCGCGGGCGTGGTGCTCGGGCACCGCCGCCTGCTGGCCGGCCTGCCGCTCACCGAAGGACAGGGCATGCCCCTGGAGGACATCGCCGAGCAGCCCGGCACGGTGGAAGGGACGGGCCACGGCGGCGGCGACCGGGTGGCGACCGTCGTCTACACCTCCGGCTCCACCGGCCGGCCCAAGGGCGTCGCGGTGGCGCACCGCGGCATCGTGCGCCTGGTGTGCGGCACCGACTACGTGCGGCTCGGCCCCGACAGCGTGGTGGCCCAGCTGTCGAACGCCTCCTTCGACCCGCTGCTGTTCGAGCTGTGGGGAGCGCTGCTCAACGGCGGCCGCCTGGTGATCGTCCCCAACGAGACGGTGCTGTCGCCGCCCCGCCTGGCCGAGCTGGTCAAGGCGGAAGGCGTCACCACGCTCGCCCTGGTCACCGCGCTGTTCAACTCGGCGGTCGGCGCGGAGCCCGCCGTGTTCTCCACCGTCGGCCAGGTCTACATCGGCGGCGAGCGCGTCAACCTGGCCAGCCTGCGCCAGGCGGATCACCCCGGCCTGCACAACATCTACGGCCCGACCGAGGTGACCAGCATCTCCACCTGCCTGCCGCTGGCGGACATCCCCGCCACCAACGGCCAGATCGGCCCGCCGATCGCCAACACCCAGGCCTGGGTCGTGAGCACGACCCTCTCCCCGGCCCCTGTCGGCGTGCCGGGCGAGCTGTGGCTGGGCGGCCCCGGCGTGGCCGTCGGCTACTGGCGGCGGCCCGGCCTGACCGCCGACCGCTTCGTCGCCGACCCGTTCTCCGGCACGCCGGGGGCCCGGCTCTACCGCACCGGCGACCTGGCCCGCTGGCGGCCCGACGGCACGCTGGAGTTCCTCGGCCGCCGCGACCACCAGGTCAAGGTCAGGGGCTTCCGGGTGGAGCTGGGCGAGGTGGAGGCGTCCCTGGCCGCGCACCCGGCGGTGGCCACCTGCGTGGTGACCGCGCCCGCGGGCAGGCTTCTCGCCTACGTCCAGCCGAACGCGGCCGTCAGCGCCGAGGAACTGCTCGGCCACCTCGCCGAACGGCTGCCGGAGCACATGGTCCCCACCACCGTCATGATCATGGACCGGCTCCCGCTGAACCCCAACGGCAAGATAGACCGCGCCGCGCTCCCGGTCCCCGACGCCGACCGGCCCGCCGCCCGCACCCCGTACGTGGCGCCCCGCGACCCCGTCGAGGAGGCGATCGCGGACATCTGGCGCGACGTGCTGCAGATCGAGCGGCCCGGCGTGGAGGACGACTTCTTCGAGCTCGGCGGCAACTCGCTCGACGCCGTCCAGATCGCCTTCCGCATCCGCACCGCGTTCGGCGTGGATCTCGGCATCAAGCAGATCCTGGCCGAACCCCGCATCTCGGCGCTGGCCGTACGTCTCGCCGCGGAGCTCGACCGGCTCGTCCTGGCCCTGCCGGACGACGAGCTCGCGCGGCTCCTGCCGTCCGAGTCATGAGAGGACCCGCACGCATGTCGGAGACCTTCGCCGCGCGGATCGCGCAGCTGCCGCCGGAGCGGCGCAAGCTCCTGCTGGAGCGGCTGGCAGGCGAGCGGCGGCCGCGCGCGCCGCGCACCGGGGAGCCGCCGGCCCTCTCCTTCGCGCAGGAACGGCTGTGGTTCCTGTGGTCCATGGCGCCGGACAGCTCCGCCTACAACGCCCCCGCCGCGGTACGGCTGCGCGGCCCGCTCGACGCCGAGGCGCTGGGCCGGGCGGTCGACGGGGTGGTGGCCAGGCACGAGATCCTGCGCACCCGCTACGTCGCGGAGGGCGGCGTGCCCGCCCAGGTCGTCGACCCCGCCGCCCCTGTCGGGCTGCCGGTCGTCCCGGTGACGGAGGGCGAGCTGCGCCGGCTGGCCGACCGCGAGTGCGCGGCCCCGTTCGACCTGGAGCACGGTCCGGTGCTGCGCGCCACGCTGTTCCGGCTGGCGCCGGACGACCACGTGCTACTCCTGGTCCTCCACCACATCGCCGCCGACGGCTGGTCGCTGCCCATCCTGTGGCGGGAGCTGGACGCGCTCTACCGCGGCCAGGACCTGCCCGCGCTGGAGATCCAGTACGCCGACCACGCCCACCGCCAGCGTGCCGAGTCCGGCGGCGACGGGCTGGACCACTGGTGCGGCCAGCTGGCCGGGGTGGAGGAACTGGCCCTGCCGCTGGACCGGCCGCGCCCCCCGGAACCCGCCCACCGGGGGCAGCTCGTGCCGGTCCGGGTGCCTGACGACAGCGCCGCGCGGCTGCGCGAGCTGGCCAGGCGGAACGGCTCGACCCCGTTCATGGTGCTGCTCGCCGCGGTCCAGGCACTGCTGTCGCGGGTGACCGGTCAGCACGACATCGCCGTGGGCACCCCGACGGCGGGACGGGATCGGCAGGACGTCGCGCCGCTGATCGGCTTCTTCGTCAACACGCTGGTCGTCAGGACCGGCACGGCCGGCGACCCCACCTTCCGCGAGCTGCTGGCCAGGACCAAGGAAAGCGTCCTGAACGCCTTCGCCCACCAGCACATCCCGTTCGAGCGCGTCGTCGAGCGGCTCAACCCGGTGCGCGAGGCCGGGCGCAACCCGCTGTTCGACGTCATGGTCACCGGCGACAGCGACGCGGCGGGCGCGCGGCCCGAGCTCGGCGGGCTGGCGGTGGAGCCGTACCCGTGCGACGGCGGCGGCGCCCTGTTCGACCTGACCTTCAGCCTGGACGACTCCTTCGCGGGCACGCTGGAGTACGACGCGGAGCTGTTCGACCCGGGCACCGCCGAACGCCTGGCCGGCCGGCTGGCCGAGCTGCTGCGGCAGGCCGCGGCCGACCCCGACCGCCCCGTCTCCGCGTACGACCTGATCAGCGAGGCCGAACGGCGGCGGCTGGCCGGATGGAACTCCACCGGGCTCGCCTTCGATCCGGAGACCGGGCTGGAGGCGCGCTTCGAGGCCTGCGCCGACGCCGCGCCCGGCGACCTGGCCCTGGTGTGCGGCGCGGAGCGGCTGACCTACGGCCAGGTGGAGGAGCGGGCCAACCGGCTCGCCCACCTGATCGCCGAGCTCGGCGCCGGGATCGACGACGTGGTGGCGGTCTGTGTGGGCCGCGGCCCAGACTCGGTGATCGCCCCACTGGCCGTGCTCAAGGCGGGCGCCGCCTTCTTCCCCGTCGACCCCGACCAGCCCGCGGACCGGCTGGCCGCCATGTTCGCCGGGGTCGCCCCCGCGGTCGTGCTGACCGGACCCGGCTTCGGCGCGGCCGTCCCGCCGGGGCCGTGGCGCGTCGCCGACGTCGCCGGGGCGGCCGGGCGGCCCGCGCACCGGCCCGGACGGCGGGTGCACCCCGACGCGCTGGCCTACGTCATCCACACCTCGGGTTCGACCGGCACGCCCAAGGGCGTCATGGGCACCAGGAGGGGCCTGGCCAACCTCCGGGCCGACTGGGCCGCCCGCGAGCTCGCGGTCCGCCGCTGGCTGACGGTCGCCAGCCCGTCCTTCGACGTCTTCCTCGGTGACGTGGTCAGGAGCCTGACCTTCGGAGGGAGCCTGGTGATCGCGCCGCGCGCCCTGGCGCTCGACCCGGCCGCGCTGGCCGGCGCGCTGGCCGCCGAGCGGATCGAGGCGTTCGACAGCATCCCCGCCGTCCTGCACGGCCTGGCGGGACACGTGGCGGCCGGTGGACCGGAGCTGCCCGAGCTGCGGCTGCTGGTCTCCGGCGGCGACGCCCTGCCGGTGGCCGACTGCGACGCCCTCATGGCGACGTTCGGCCCCCGGGTGCGGGTGCTGAACGCGTGGGGCGCCACCGAGACCACCATCGACAGCACCATCCACGAGGCGCGCCGGGGCGCCCGCACCGTCTCGGGGATCGTGCCCGTCGGCCTCGCCGCCGCCAACACCGCCGTCCACGTGCTCGACGAACACGGCCGCCAGGTGCCGATCGGCGTCGTGGGCGAGCTGCACGTCGGCGGCCCCGGCGTCGCGCGCGGCTACGCGAACCAGCCCGCCGCGACCGCCGCGAGCTTCGTGCCCGACCCGTTCGCCGCGGCGCCCGGCTCACGCCTGTACCGGACGGGGGACAGAGGGCGGCGGCTGCCCGACGGCAGCATCGAGTTCCTCGGCCGTGACGACGACCAGGTGAAGATCCGCGGGCACCGGGTGGAGCCCGGCGAGGTGCGCGCCGTCCTGCGCGCGCATCCCGCGGTGGCCGACTGCCACGTGCTGGCCTGGCCGGACGGGCGTGACCACCGCCTGGTCGGCTACGCCGTGCCGGACGGCGCAGCGGACGCCGCCGCGCTGCGCGACTTCTGCAACGAGCGGCTGCCGCGGCCGATGTGGCTGTCGTCCGTGGTCCTGGTGGACGAGCTGCCGCGCACGCTGAGCGGCAAGGTCGACCGCTCGCGCCTGCCGGACCCGGGCCCGGGGACGCAGGGCAGGCGGGCCGCCTACGAGGCGCCGCGCACCGAGCTGGAGGTGGCCGTGGCCGCGATCTGGCGGCGCGTGCTCGACCTCGACGGCACTCCCGGCGCCGAGATCGGCGCGCACGACGACTTCTTCGACCTCGGCGGCCACTCCATGCTCGCCACGCGGCTCCGGTTCGCGCTGCGGCAGGAGCTCGGCGCCGACCTCCCGGTCACCACCGTCTTCGAGGCGCCGACCGTGGCCGCCATGGCCGCCCGCGTCGCCGCCGCCCGCCCGGCGCCCGCCCCGATCGAGCCGGCACCGCGCGAGAGCGCGCTGCCGCTGTCGTTCGCGCAGGAACGGCTCTGGTTCCTGTGGAAGCTCGCGCCCGGCAGCACCGCCTACAACATGCCGGTCTCGGTACGGCTGCGCGGCCCGCTCGACCGGGCCGCCCTCGCCCGCGCGCTCAGCGGCGTCGTCGCCAGGCACGAGATCCTCCGCACCCGCTACGTCGAGACCGACGGCCGGCCCCGCCAGGTCATCGACCCGCCCGCCCCTGTCGAGCTGGGCGACGGGCTCGACGACGCCCTGGGGCGGCCCTTCGACCTGGAGCACGGACCCGTGCTGCGGGCCAGGCTGCACCGCGAGCCGGACGGCGCGCACGTGCTGCTGCTGGTCTTCCACCACATCGCCTGCGACGGCTGGTCGCTGCCCGTCCTGTGGGACGAGCTGGCCGCCCTCTACCAGGGCCGCGAGCTGCCGAGACTCGACGTCCAGTACGCCGACCACGCCGTCCACCAGCGGTCCGCGGCCGAGCCGGGAAGCCTGGAGCACTGGACGGCCCGGCTGGCCGGCCTGGAACCACTCGACCTGCCCGCCGACCGGCCGCGCTCGCACACGGTCGCGGGACACGGCGACCACGTCCCGCTCGACCTGCCGACCGACGGCATGCACCGGCTCGCCCGCGAGCACGGCGTCACCGTCTACATGGTGCTGCTCGCCGCCGTGCACGCGCTGCTGTCGCGGCTGACCGGCCGGCACGACGTCGCCGTGGGCACCCCGGTCACCGGCCGCGACCACCCCGCCACCGAGCCGCTGATCGGCTTCTTCGTCAACACCCTCGTGCTGCGCGGCGACACCACGGGCGACCCGGACTTCGCCGAGCTGCTGCGGCGCACCAGGCGGACCGTCCTGGAGGCGTTCGCCCACCAGGACACCCCGTTCGAGCGCATCGTCGAGCGGCTCAACCCGGTGCGCGTGCCCGGCCGCAACCCGCTGTTCGACGTGCTGGTCACCTACTCCAAGGAGGAGCGCCGCGACGTCTGGACGCTGCCCGGCCTGGACGTGGAGCGCCTGGACACCCGGGTGCCCACAGCCCAGTTCGACCTGACCTTCGCCGTGCACGAGACCGGCGGCAGGCTGCACGGCGCGCTGCACTACGCGTGCGAGCAGTTCGACCGGCCGACGGCCGAGGCGATGGCGGCCCGGCTGACGCGGCTGCTCGGCGCGGCCGTCGCCGGCCCGGCCGAGCCGGTCTCGCGGCTGCCGCTGCTGAGCGCCGAGGAGAGCGGCTGGGCGGAGGGCCCCCGCCGCGACGCGGACCCCGAACCGCTGCCGCACGTCTTCTCCGGCCATGTCGCGCGTACGCCGGACGCCCCGGCGCTCGTCGCCGGAACGGCCACGTGGACCTACGCCGAGCTCGACCGCGAGGCCAACCGGATCGCCCACCACCTGATCGCGGCGGGCGCCGGACCGGAGAGCGTCGTCGCGCTCGCCCTGCCGCGCTCGGCCGAGCTGATCGCCGCCATCCTGGGCGTGCTCAAGGCCGGCGCCGCCTACCTGCCGCTCGACGTGAGCCACCCCGCCGAGCGCGTCGCGTCGACGCTGCGCGACGCCCGGCCCGGGCTCCTGCTCACCTGCCGCGCGGCGGACGTGCCGTACGAGCGCAGACTGCTGGTGGAGGAACTGGGCGGCGGGCCCGACCACGATCCGGGCACGCCGCTGACGCCGGAGACGGCGGCCTACGTCGTCTACACCTCGGGTTCCACCGGCACCCCCAAGGGCGTCGTGCTGGAGCATCGCGGTCTGGCGAACCTGACGGCCAACCTGGGCGAGCGGCTGGACGCCGCGGGCGGGCCCGCGCACCGGGTGCTGCAGCTCGTCTCTCCCGGTTTCGACGTGATGGTCTCCGAACTGGCGACGGCGTTCACGCGCGGCGGCTGCCTGGTGGTCGCGCCGGCCACGTACACCGGCGAGGAGCTCGGCGCCTTCCTGCGGGAGCAGCGGGTCAGCCTGGCCCACGTGCCGCCCGCGATCCTGGCCACCGTGCCGCGCGAGCCGTTCCCCGACCTGCGCGTGCTCGTCGTCGGCGGCGAGGGCTGCCCGGCCGGGCTGATGGAGTGGTGGTCCACCGGCCGCACGATGATCAACGCGTACGGTCCCAGCGAGGTGACCGTCGACGCGACCGCCTGGCGCTGCGAGCCGGGCACGATGCTCATCGGCCACCCGCTGCCCCGCGTCCAGGCGCACCTGCTGGACGCAACCCTCCAGCCGGTGCCCCCCGGCAGCCGCGGCGAGCTGTACGTCGGCGGCCCCGGCGTCGGCCGCGGCTACCTCGGCAGGCCGGGGCTGACCGCGGCGCGTTTCGTCGCCTGGCACGGCGGCGCCCGCCTCTACCGGACCGGCGACCTGGCCCGGCGGCTGCCCGGCGGCGCGCTGGAGTTCCTCGGCCGCGCCGACGACCAGATCAAGCTGCGCGGCCACCGCATCGAACCGGCCGAGATCGAGCACGCGCTGGGCCGGGCGCCCGGCGTCACCTCGGCGGCGGTGATCTCCCGGGGCGACCAGCTGATCGCCTACGTCGTGCCCGCCCGCGCCAACCCGGCCGCCGTCATGGCGCACGCCCGCACCCAGCTGCCCACCCACCTGCTGCCCGCGGCGATCCTGCCGCTGGACGCGCTGCCGCTCACCCCCAACGGCAAGCTCGACAAGGCCGCCCTGCCCGAGCCGCCGGCCACCCGGCACCGGCCGCCCCGCACGCCGCGCGAGGAGACGCTGCTGCGGCTGTTCAACGACACGCTCAACGCCACCCACCTGGGCATCGACGACGACTTCTTCGCCAACGGCGGCCACTCCATCCTGGCCACCCGGCTGATCAGCCGCATCCGGGGCGCGCTGAGCGCGACGCTGACCATCCGCGACCTGTTCGACCATCCGACCGTGGCGGGGCTGGCGGAGGTGCTGCGCGAGGACGCCAGGCCCGCGCTGCGCCCGATGGCCCGGCCTGACCGGCTGCCGCTGTCCTTCACCCAGCGCCGCCTGTGGTTCCTGAACCGGCTGGAGGACGCGGGCGACCACGCCCAGAACACGCTCACCTGCCTGCGGCTGCGCGGGCCGCTGGCCACCACCGCGCTGGCCGCCGCGCTCACCGACGTGGTGGCCAGGCACGAGCCGTTGCGCACCGTCTTCCCCGAGGACGCCGGCGGCCCGTACCAGCGGATTCTCGCCCCCGCCGTCCTCGGTCTGGCCCCCGAGCCGGTCACCGAGGACGACCTGCCCGGCCTGCTGACCGACGTCGCCTCGCAGGGCTTCGACCTGACCCGCGAGACGCCGCTGCGCGCCAGGCTCTTCCAGCCGGCGGCGGACGAGTACGTGCTGCTCCTGGTCGTGCACCACATCGCCTGCGACGGCTGGTCGATGGCGCCGCTCGCGCGCGACCTGGCCGAGGCCTACCGCGCCAGGCTGGAGAACCGGGCTCCCGGCTGGCGGCCGCTGCCGGTGCGCTACGCCGACTTCGCGCTCTGGCAGGACCCGGGCGACGACCACCTGGACTTCTGGCGCACCACCCTGGAGGGCCTGCCCGACCAGCTGGAGCTGCCCACGGACCGGCCGCGCCCGGCCATCGCCAGCTACCGCGGCGACACCGTGCCCTTCACCATCCCCGCCGGGGTGCACGGGCGCATGGCCGAGGTGGCGCGCGAGCACGGCGTCAGCCTCTTCATGGTCACGCAGGCGGCGCTCGCCGCGCTGCTCACCCGGCTGGGCGCGGGGAGCGACATCCCGATCGGCACCGCGGTGGCCGGCCGTACGGACGAGAGTCTCGACGACCTGGTCGGCTGCTTCATCAACACGCTGGTGCTGCGCACCGACACCTCGGGCGACCCGAGCTTCGGCGAGCTGCTCGCCCGGGTGCGGCACGCGAACCTGGCCGCCTACGAGCACCAGGAGACCCCGTTCGAGCGGGTCGTCGAGGCGGTCAACCCGACCAGGACGCTCGCCCGCTTCCCGCTCTTCCAGGTGCTGCTGGTCTTCCAGAACAACGCCGCCGCCGACCTGTCCTTCCCCGGCGTGCGCTCGGCCCACGAGCCGGTACGGCACGGCACCGCGGACTACGACCTCACCCTCGACGTCATCGAGCGCTACGACGAGTGCGGCCGCCCCGAGGGGATGGACGCCTACCTGGAGTACGCCGTCGACCTGTTCGACCGCTCGACGGCCGAGTCCATGGCCGAGCGCCTGCTGCGCCTGCTGGAGGCCGCCGTCGAGGACCCGGGCACCCGCGTCGGGGCGCTGCCCGTGCTCACGTTCGACGAGGTGGAGCTGGAGTTCGCCCGCTCGCGCGGTCCCCGGATCGAGCCGCCGGAGCTGACCGTGCCGGAGAGCTTCGCACGGCAGGCCGCCAGGACCCCGGACGCCGTCGCGGTCGTGGCGGGTGACCGCCGGTGGAGCTTCGCCGAGCTCAACCGCCGGGCCAACGCCATCGCCCACCACCTCCGCGCCCGGGGCGCGGGACCGGAGCAGCTGATCGCGCTGGCCCTGCCCCGCGGCGCCGAGATGATCGCGGCCGTGCTGGGCGTGCTGAAGGCGGGCGCCGCCTACCTGCCGCTGGACCTGGAGCACCCGGCGGAGCGCATCGCCTACACGCTGGACGACGCGCGACCGCTGCTGGTGCTGGCCACGCGGGAGAGCGCGGTGCCGTACGAGCGGACCGCGCTGCTGGAGGAGGTGCCCGACGGCCCCGGCCACGACCCGGGCACGCCGCCGCGCCCCGGGCACGCCGCCTACGTCATCTACACCTCCGGTTCCACCGGGCGGCCCAAGGGCGTGGTGCTGGAACACGGCGGCCTGGCGCACCTGCTCGGCGCGCACCGGCACGGGCTGTTCACCGCGGCCCGCGGCGAGCGGCTGCGCATCGGCTTCGTGGTGCCGCTGACCTTCGACACCTCGTGGGACTCGATGCTGTGGCTGATGGACGGCCACGAGCTGCACGTCATCGACGACGTCACCCGCCGGACGCCGGAGGACCTGGTCGACTACATCGACGTGCACCGCGTCGGCTTCGTCGACCTCACCCCCGTCTTCATGGAGCAACTGGTCGCGGCCGGGCTGTTCGCGCCGGGCAGGCACCACCCGAAGGCGCTGATGGTCGGCGGCGAGGCGGTCTCGGCGGGGCTGTGGCGGTCGATGCGGGAAGCGCCCGTCACCGACAGCTACAACTACTACGGCCAGACCGAGTGCACCAACGACAGCACCGGATACCGGGTGCGCGACGGCGACATCCCGCTGATCGGCCACCCGCTGGCCAACACCGAGGTGCTGCTGCTCGACGACAACCTGCTGCCGGTGCCGCCCGGCGTGCGCGGCGAGCTGTACATCGGCGGTCCCGGCGTCGGCCGCGGCTACCTCGGCCGGCCGGGCCTGACCGCCCAGCGCTTCGTGGCCGCCCCCGGCGGGCGCCGCTGGTACCGCACGGGCGACCAGGCCAGGCGGCGGGCCGACGGCGCGCTGGAGTTCGTCGGCCGGGCCGACAACCAGGTCAAACTGCGCGGCCACCGCATCGAGCTGGCCGAGATCGAGAACACGCTCGGGCAGGCGCCCGGCGTCGCCCAGGCGGCGGTCATCGTCCGCGACGACCAGCTCGTGGCCTACGTGACCCCCGAGCACGCGGACCCGGCGCGGCTGCACAGCCACGCCCTGGCCCACCTGCCGACCCACATGCTGCCCGCCGCCTACCTGCCGCTGCCCGAGCTGCCGCTCAACGCCAACGGCAAGCTCGACCGCCGGGCGCTGCCGGAACCGCCGCGCACCGGGCACCGGCCGCCGCGCACCCCGCGCGAGCACACCCTGCTCGGCCTGTTCACCGAGGTCCTGGAGCGGCCGGAACTCGGGGTCGACGACAACTTCTTCGCCGCCGGCGGCCACTCCATCCTGGCCGCCCGGCTGATCAGCAGGGTGCGTTCGACGCTCGGCGCCTCGCTGAGCATCCGCGACCTGTTCGCCGCGCCCACGGTGGCCGAACTGACCGAGCGCCTGTCCGGCGGCGGCGCCGGCGACGACCCGTTCGACGTGCTCCTGCCGCTGCGGCCCTCGGGCACGCTGCCGCCGCTGTTCTGCGTGCATCCCGTCGGCGGCGTCAGCTGGTGCTACAGCAGCCTGCTGCCGCACATCGAACCGGACCGGCCGGTCTACGGCCTGCAGGCCACCGGACCCGACCAGCCCGGCTCGGTGGCCGAGATGGCCGAGCGCTACCTGGAGGTCATCCGCCGCGTGCGGCCGGAAGGGCCCTACCACCTGCTCGGCTGGTCGTTCGGCGGCCTGGTGGCGCACGCCATGGCCGAGCGGCTGCCGGGTGAGGTCGGGCTGCTGGCCCTGCTCGACGGCTATCCCGCCTTCTCGGGCGCGGAGCGGCCGGGCATCGAGGACGCCGCCGAGGCCCGCGCCCTGCTCATGGACTCCGTCGGCTACGCGGCCGACCTCGACGAGGAGCTCGTCGCGTCGATGACGGAGACCGTGCTGCGCAACTCCAAGCTGCTCGACACCCACCGGCCCGGCCGCTACGACGGCGACGCTCACCTGTTCGTCGCCACCCGGACCTGGCCGGCCGGGCTGTCGGCGGCCGGGATCTGGGCGCCGCACGTGGCGGGACGGCTGGCCGTACACGAGATCGACTGCGACCACGACGCCATGGCCAGGGCCGAGGCGATGGCCCTGATCGGGCCGATCGTGGCCGGACACTGCCGGGAGGCATGAAGCGATGTTCAAAGTCGTCGTCAACCACGAGGAGCAGTACTCCGTCTGGCCCGAGGGCCGCGACAATCCCGCCGGCTGGACCGACGAGGGGGTCCGCGGCAGCCGTGAGGAGTGCCTGGAGCACATCTCGGCCATCTGGACCGACATGCGGCCGCTCAGCCTGAGAGGACAGCACTGATGATCAACGACGTGGTGATCGTGGGCGGCGGGACCGCGGGCTGGATGACCGCCACCTACCTCAAGAGGGCCTTCGGCGACCGGGTCTCCGTCACCCTGGTCGAATCGCCCCGCATCCCCACCATCGGGGTGGGCGAGGCGACCTTCAGCACCGTCCGTCACTTCTTCGACTATCTCGGCCTCGACGAGCGGGAGTGGATGCCGCAGTGCTCCGCCTCCTACAAGCTGGCCATCCGCTTCCAGAACTGGCGCGGCGACGGCACCCACTTCTACCACCCGTTCGAGCGGCTGCGGGTGAGCAACGGGTTCACCCTCGCCGACTGGCACCTGCAACTGAACGGCGCGGCCGAGCCGTTCGACCGGCACTGCTACCTCACCCCGTGGCTGTGCGAGGCCCGGCGCTCGCCGAGGCTCCTCGACGGAAGCCTCTTCGCCTCCGGGCTGGACGGCTCGCTGGGCCGCTCCACCCTGGACGAGCAGCGGGCCCAGTTCCCGTACGCCTACCACTTCGACGCCGCCCAGCTCGCCGCCTACCTCACCGGCATCGGCGTACGGGGCGGCGTGCGCCACGTGCTCGACGACGTCACCGCGGTCGGCCGGGACGAGCGGGGCTGGATCAGCCACGTCTCCACCAAGGGGCACGGCGACGTGACCGGGCAGCTCTTCGTCGACTGCACCGGCTTCCGCGGCCTGCTGATCAACCAGACGCTCGGCGAGCGCTTCCGCTCCTTCACCGACGTGCTGCCCAACAACCGCGCCGTCGCGCTCCGCGTCCCGCGCGAGGAGCAGGAGCTGATCAACCCGTACACCACGGCGACGGCCATGGACGCGGGCTGGATCTGGACCATCCCGCTCTACGGCCGCAACGGCACCGGCTACGTCTACTCCGACGAGTACTGCTCCCCGGAGGAGGCCGAGCGCACGCTGCGCGCCTTCGCCGCACCCGGCCGCGACGACCTGGAGGCCAACCACATCCGGATGCGGATCGGCCGCAACGAGCGTTCCTGGGTCGGCAACTGCGTCGCGGTCGGCCTGTCCAGCGGGTTCGTCGAACCCCTGGAGTCGACCGGCATCTTCTTCATCCAGCACGCCATCGAGCAGCTGGTCAAGCACTTCCCCGACGAGCGGTGGGAGCCGCGCCTGATCGACGGCTACAACGACAGGGTCGCCAGGGTGATCGACGGGGTGCGGGAGTTCCTGGTGCTGCACTACCGCGCCGCCGCCCGCGCCGACACGCCGTTCTGGAAGGAGACGAAGGTCCGCCCGATCCCGGAGTGGCTGGCCGGGTTCCTGCCGGTCGCGGCCACCCGGCTCCCGGACGAGAGCATGATCTACCCCTACTACCACGGGTTCGAGCTCTACTCGTGGATCACGATGCTGCTCGGCCTGGGCCACTACAAGCCCGGCCCGCGCCCCGCGCTCGCCCATCTCGACCCCGCGGGGGCCAGAGCGGAGTTCGCCGCCCTGCGCGCCGGGGCCCAGCGGATGGCGGCGGCGCTGCCCGCCGCCCACGAGTACCTGACGAGCTTGCGTTGACCCCGCTCGCCGAGTCCTGCCGCGCGTTCATGAGCGCCTATCCGACGGGCGTGGCGGTGGTGACGGCGATGAGCTCGGACGGCGAACCCTGCGGGCTCACCTGCTCCTCGCTGATCAGCGTCACGCTCACCCCGCCGACGCTGCTGGTCAGCATGAACGTGCACAGCCGCACCCTGGCGGCGACCGTCGACGCCGGCGGATTCGGCGTCAACCTGCTGCCCGCCAGGTCGCGGCCGGCCGCCGAGCTGTTCTCGTCGCTCACCGCCGACCGGTTCTCCGCCATCCGGTGGGCTCCCGCGGGACCGCGGCGGCTGCCCCGGCTGGAGGAGGACCTGCACGGCTGGGCGGAGTGCGCGGTGGAGCAGGTCCTGACCGTCGGCGACCACGCGGTCGTGCTCGGCCGGGTGGTCGACATCGCCAGTGACCCCGAATCCCCGCTCATGTACGGCTTCCGGGAATACGCCACGTGGCACCGGGACGCGGAAAGGACCCTTCGTGCTTGACATCGCCCTGGTCAACATGCCGTTCGCCGACCGCAGGCGGCCGTCGTTCGCGCTGAGCCAGCTCTCCTCGCTGGTGCAGCGCGACTTCGGCGACGAGGCCAGAGTACGGGTCTGCTACCTCAACCACGACGTGGTGCGCTTCTTCGGCGCCGAGCTGTACGACGCCGTCGCCGAGGGCATGGAGCACCACGTCGCCGGCATCGGCGACTGGCTCTTCCGCCAGGTCGCCTTTCCGGACGCGCCCGACAACGGCGAGGAGTACTTCAGTCGCTACTTCGCCGGCCCCGCGCACGCGGCTCTGCGGGCCCGGCTGATGCGGCACCGCGAGCGGCTGGGCGAGTTCTGCGCCCACCTGGCGGAGAAGTACCGGCTGGCCGAGGCCGACGTGGTCGGGTTCAGCTCGATGTTCATGCAGACCGTGCCCAGCCTGGCCATGGCGGCCGTCGTCAAGGAGCGCTCTCCCGGCACCGTCACGGTCATGGGCGGCGCCAACTGCGAGGCGCCGATGGGCGCGGCCCTCGTGGAGCACGCCGGCCAGCTCGACTACGCCTTCTCGGGCCCCGCCCTGCGGAGCTTTCCCCGCTTCCTGCGCGCGGTGATCGACGGCGACGAGGAGACCCCGCACCGCATCCCCGGCGTCGTGTCGCGGCGCAACTGCCAGGAGGATCGCTACCGGCGGGCCATCGGCGCCGACACCGACATCGACGACTGCCTGGAGCCCGACTACGCCTCGTTCGTCTCGTCCTTCGACGAGCTGACCGCGGCCGTCGAGGACAAGGTCGAGCCGATCCTGTTCTTCGAGACCTCGCGCGGCTGCTGGTGGGGTGAGCGCTCGCACTGCACGTTCTGCGGGCTCAACGGGCAGGGCATGGCCTATCGCGCGATGACGCCGGACCGGGCCGTCGCCCAGTTCGAGCGGCTCTTCGAGTACGCGCCCTGGTGCACCGTCTACTCCTGCACGGACAACATCATGCCGCTGGAGTACCTCACCGAGGTCCTGCCCCGGCTGCGGCCGCCCTCCGGCGCGTCGATCTTCTACGAGGTCAAGGTCGGCCTCGACCAGCAGGACATGAGCGAGATGGCCAGGGCCGGCGTCGACCGGATCCAGCCCGGCATCGAGGCGCTGTCGACGGGCACGCTGAAACTGATGAAGAAGGGCTCCTCGGCGTTCCAGAACATCCAGTTGCTGAAGAACTGCGTGCGGTACGGCATCGCCCCGGCGTGGAACCTGCTCATCGGCTTCCCCGGCGAGCCGGAGTCGACCTTCGCCAAGTATCTCGACGACCTGCCGTCGCTGGCCCACCTGCCGCCGCCGGAAGGCGTCTTCCCGGTACGGTTCGACCGCTACAGCCCCTACTTCAACCAGGCCGGCGACTTCGGCCTCGACCTGCACCCGGTGGACCACTACCGGCTCACCTACCCCTTCCCCGAGGAGTCGCTGAGCCGGCTGGCCTACTACTTCAACGACCGGGCCGTCGCACCGTACATGATCGGTGTGGCCAGGTGGATCCGGCCGCTCACCGCGGCCGTGGCCGACTGGTCACGCGGCTGGGAGGACGGCGACCCGCCCGTCCTGCGGCTGGAGGAGGAAGCCGGGTCGTGGTTCGTGCGCGACTCCCGCCCGGGGACGGCGTCCTGCTACGAGCTGGACGAGGCGGTGGCGCGCACGCTGCTCGTCCTCGAACGCCCCACCCGCGTGGACCGCCTGACCCCCGAGCAGGCCGGGCACCTCGGCGAGCTGCGCGAGCGCGGCCTGATCTTCACCGAGGGGGAGCGGGCGATGAGCCTCGTGCTGGCCGAGACCGGGACCGATCCGATGCCCCGGCCGAGGCGCTCACTGGTCAGCTCCCGCCGCCGGCCGCTCGTGCTGACGACCGGCTAGACGGCATCTTTGTGCCAGTCACGCGGCCGGGCCCGCCGGGCCTGCGGGCCCGGTGATGTGATCGAAGTCCCGACACCGGAGAGCGTGATGCACGACTTCGACCACTGGGCGGAGCTCTACCTCGCCTGGACCGCGATGGGCGGCGCCGATCCACGGGAGATCGCCTACTACCAGCGGCTGACCGGCAGTGCGGACGGGTCCGTCGCCGATCTCGGCATCGGCGCGGGCCGGTTGGCCGCCGAGCTCAAACCCCGGGTCGGGGTGGACGTCTCGGCGGCGATGCTGCGCGCGGCCCGCGAGCGGCTGGGCGACGGCGTCCGGCTGATCCAGGCCGACCTGGCGGCCTGCGAGCTGCCCGAGCCGGTGGCGCTGCAGTACTGCGGCCAGAACACCCTCAACCATCTGCCGCGCGGGGCCGTCCGCGACGCGCTGGCCTGCGCGTTCCGCAACGCCCTGCCGGGCGGGCGGCTCGCCTTCGAGGTCGTCCAGCCGCGCCCCGAGCGGCAGAAGGCCCGGGACGGCGTGCCCAGGCTGCGGGTCTGGGACGAGCGGCGGGCCGTGTGGGAGGTCACCCGCATGCTGGACAAGCAGGGGCTGGAGGTGGAGATGATCGGGCTGCTCGAAGCGCTCGATGAGCGCCGGGTGGTGGACCGGCGCTACTTCCCGCCGATCCGGATGTGCTTCCTGACCATGGCCGAGATCGAGCGGTGGGCGGGCGAGACGGGCTGGGAGGTGGAGAGCGCGCACGCCGGGTTCACCGGCGAGCCGCTCGCGCCCGGTTCCTCGACGGCCGTGTGGTGCCTGCGCAGGCCGGCATGAACGCGCCCGTCGTCAGCGCGGAGCAGGTGGTCGCGACCCTTGAGCTGATCACCGGCCAGGAGCTGGAGACGCCCGGCGAGGTGCTCTACGCCGCCAGGCGCGAGCAGCCCTCTCTGGTGGCGACGCTGCTCAGCGCCTGGGAGAGCGAGGGGCGGCGGCTCAGCCCGGCCCTGGCGCACGAGCTGGAGCAGCAGCGCGGCCGGATGGCCTTCTACCGCGACCAGTGGGCGCGCCTGCCCGACCGGCCCGTCTCGCTCAAGGGGCTGGAGTTCGCCGACCGCTATCCGGGTGGCCTGCTCAGGTACATGAACGACCTCGACCTCTGGATACCCGACCGCGACCGGCTGTGGGCGCTGACCGGGTGGCTGCTCGCCGAGGGCTGGTCGATGCACACCGCCTCGTTCGTCAGGCTCGGCGGCGCGACCCAGGTGATCGTCAGCCTGCGACGCCTGCCGGATGATCCGTACGCCCTGCCGTACGGGATCGAGCTGAGCACGCTCGCCTACATCGGCGACGGGATCGCGGCGCCGCATCGCACGGAGGCGCCGGCGGACCCGGTGGTCAAGAACCTCCTGGCACTGCTGTACGAGCGCTTCGAGCAGCCGTACCGGGTCAGGGACCTGATCGACGCCGCGCTGCTGCTCGGCGGCGCGGACGAGGCCACGCTCGCCCGGTGCGCGCCGGCGGTCGGCGCGGCGGAGCTCTGGCCCGAGTACGCCGAGCTGGCGCGGCTGCTGCGGCAGAGCCCGTTCGCGGTGCCGGACCTGCCGGGCGAGCGCCGGGCACAGGTCCGGCAGAGCCGGTCGCGGCGGCGGGCCAGGGTGCTGAGGGCGCTGCGCCGCCCGCTCCGCCTGGCGGCCACGACGCTGCAGCTGCGCAGGCCGGGAACGGCGATCCTGGAACGGCTGAGCCCGCGGGCCGCGCTGGAGGCGGGGCTGATCCTCTTCGCGCTGCCGGTCGAGGGCGGCGAGCGTGCGGACGTGCTGACGCTGCGTGAGTACGGCGGCGCGATGTGGGCGCACACGCCGGTGGGACGGTTCATCCTGGTCCACGGGACTGAGGTGGACGAGGACCTGCTGGCCGGGGCAGAGCCGGTGGGCGCGCTGTGAGCCGCCCGGTCCACGTCGCCGAGCGCGGCGCGGCGCCCGCCTGGCTGGCGCATCGGCCCGGCGCCGCGGTGACCACGGTCAGCGTGTGGCTGCGCGCCGGTTCCCGGCACGAGCGGCCCGGCGTCGAGGGCGGCACCCACCTGCTTGAGCACATCCTGATGCAGGTCCCGTCGGCCGGCGGGGAGCGGGTGATCGACCTGCTGGAGGATCTCGGCGGCGAGGCGAACGCGATCACCAGCCGTGAGCATCTGGTCCTGTACGCGCGGGTGCCGAGCGAGGAGGCGGCCGCGGCGCTGGACATCCTGGCCCGCGCCCTGGCCGAGCCCGAGCTGAGCGCGCCGGTGCTGGAGGCCGAGCGCAAGGTCGTCCAAGAAGAGCTGCGGCTGGCCGCGGCGGACCCCCTGGACGTGGTCCACGACATCTTCTTCGGACTGGCCTATCCGGGCCACCCGCTGGGCAGGCCGGTCGGCGGGACGATCGAGGAGGTCGACCGGCTGGAGCTGGACGCGCTGCGCGACCATCACCGGCGCTTCCTCGGCTCGGCCGGCGTGGTGGTGTGCGGCGGCGCCGACCCCGACGACCTGCTGCGTGTCCTGGACAAGGGACCGCTGGCCGCGCTGCCGCCGTGGCAGGAGAGCGATCCCGGCGAGCCGCCCGCCTGGGGCGGCGGGCGCGAAGCGCTGCGGCTGAACGCCGACACCACCGGGGTGGTGCTGGGCGGCCCGGCGGCCGCGTACCGGGATCCGCTGCGCCACCGCTGGCCCGTGCTGATGGAGCTGCTGGCCGGGGCCAGCTCGGCGCTGCTCACCGAGGAGCTGCGCAACCGGCGGGGGCTCTGCTACGAACTGTGGCCGATGGTGGCCCCCTACCGCGACGCGGGGACCTGGCGGGTCTTCCTCGCCACCGCGCCCGAACATCTGGACGAGGTCGTCGACCGCGCGACGGAACTGCTCGCCGAGCCGCGCTGGACGGAGGCGGAGGTGGCGCGGGCCGCCAGGCGCGCGGCCGGGCTGCTGCGGCTGGAGGCGGAGCAGTCGCTGGAGGAGGTCCTGCTGTACGGCAAGCACGCCCTGGTGGCGGGCACCTCCCACTGGACCCTCGCCGACGAGCTCGCGGCGATCGAGGCGGTGCGCGGGCCCGGCCTGGCCGAGATCCCTGGCCCGCTCGCCGTGGCGACCGCGGGCGGCGCGTGATGGCGTCTTGCTGCCAACAAACGCGGCGGCCCGCGAGAAGGCTGCGGGAAACAGCGACCATGGGGCCCAGGAAATCGCCGTGTGGAAAGGAGAGAAATGGACCGGCAGCGTCGAGTCAGTCTTCGCCCCAAGCTGACCAGGAAATGAGGCAGGAAAACATGGACCGGCGCCATTTCGTCGTCCGTCGTCCCAAGCTCCGGAGAAAGTGAGACGATCCCGTGGATCGGCACATCTACATTGTCATCAAACGCCCCCGCGTCCGGAAATCCCGTAAGAGCTAGAAACTAAGGAAGTGACGGATGGCCGAGATCGTGTGGGACAGGACGATCCTGTTCCTGTTTCCGCCCGACGCGTTGATGCGGCATCTCGTCACTCCGGTCCTGGAACGGCTGGAGGAGCACGGGTTCGAGCCGACTCGCTACGAGGTGCTGTGGCACCGGCCGCCCGGGCAGGACGCCTTCCAGGAAACCAAGATCACTTCCGTCTGGAAGGCCTACTTCTACCGGCAGGTCGACGTGGTGTTCGATCTCGGGCCGAGCCTCGCCCTGCTGGTAGAGGACAGGTCGTCCGCGCCGGAGCCGCACCGGCGGCTGCGTGCCCTGAAGGGCGCCAGCGACCCGGCGGCGGCCGAGCCCGGCACGATCAGGCGTGACCTGCGCGGCGTCAACGTGCTGCTGGACCTGGTGCACAGCTCCGACAGCCCGGAGGATTCCCGGCACGAGGCCGGGATCTTCATGGGCGACGGCCACGGCACGGCGCTCCACGGCGACCAGGGGCCGCTCCGCGACCTGGTGGCGCTCCTGGAGGCCGGTGTGCCCCGCGAGAGCAGGGAGTTCGACGACGTGCGCGCCGGGTTGCGCTCGCGGGTCGTGGCCGCGCTCTGGCACGAGCTCGACGACGGGGCGCGCAAGCTGGCCCCCGAACTGGCCGTGTCGGACCGGGACGGGGCGGGCGCCGAGCTCGCCGCGCTGCTCCCCGCCGGCCATCCGCTGGCCGAGCTCCTGGCCTGCGAGTTCCTGCCGGAAGGCGAGCGTCTCGACCTGCGGCGGGCGGCGGCCAAGCTGGCGGTCCACGGGGTGTCGATGGACCGATGGGAGCACGCGGTGCTGCAGACGTCGATGCTGTTCCCGCCCCTGCGCCGCTGGCAGTGAGCCCGTCACGGCGAGAGCGTGGTCGTCCTGGCGCTCCACTCGATCAGCGGCTTGAGCTCCGGGTCCAGCGCCAGCACCCAGATCGGCAGCTCGACGGCCCGGCATCCCCGTGACAGCTTCGCCCGCCAGGCGCCGTGCCCGTAGTGCAGGCGGCTGATCCCGGCCTCGGCGGCGTGGCGGGCCGGCTCGTAGAAGGCGGTCGCGAAGTACGTGTGCCGCGCCTCGTGGACGTCGTACGCCATGGCCGTGCTCACGCAGTACCAGGTGCCCCGGTGGGGGACGAAGAGCCCGTATCCCACGAGCCGTTCGCCGAGTTCGGCGCCGAACAGCAGCGCGCCGCCCGAGCAGAGCGCCTGCAGACGGCGAGCCACGGCCGCCGGATCGGGGCTGCCGCCATATTTCCGGGAATGTCCGCATTTCAGATCGACCATTCCCGGCACAGGCCGCCCGATCTCGGTCATGCGGAGCCGCACCCCCGCCTCCGCCAGCCGCCGCGTCTCCCGCCGCGCCTCCTTAGCTCGGCGCGCCGGCAAGGGCGTGCCCGGAGTGAGCTCGCACGAGTACGACATCGGGATCCCGGTGAAGCCCTGCCCGCCGAGCGCCCGCTCCAGCGCCGGCCCCCGCGTGTACAGGAACGCCACCGCCCGCAGCCCGCGTGCCCGCGCCCAGGCGACGATCTCGGACACCAGGGTCTCCACCGCCGCGGCGTCGTCCCCGGCCGGGCCGAGCGCGTGACACTCGTACCCGGGCAGCATGACCACCAGGTGCGGCGTGCACCCGGGCCAGGCCGTCCGCCGGGCCCGCGCCGCCCTGGTGGCCGCGCTCAGCGGCAGCTTCGGGGTGTCCGCCGTCAGCAGGTGCCCGAGGTCGAACACCTCGCCCGGACACGGCCGCTCGACGACGGTCCCGTGCAGGATCGCCCCGCCCAGCTCGAAGGTGTACGGCGAGCCGGGCACCCGCCCGCCCATGGCGGCCAGCCAGCGGCCGGTGCTGAACAGCGGTCCCTCGGCCGGGAGCAGCCCGGCGGTCACCCGCATCAGACCTTCACCAGGCACGCGTCGAGCCCGAGCCGGCTCAGCCCGTGCCTGAGCTTGAACCGCGGGTTGCCCCGGCCGCCCTCCAGGACCTCGCATCCCTCGCGCACGGCCTGCTCCGCGGTCGCGGCGTGCAGGAGCGCATACGGGCTGAACCCGCCCGTCACGTCGTAGTCCACCCCGCACGCCCAGGCGTGGAAGCGGCGGCCGTCGCGCAGCGCGATCCCGGCCGCGACGAGCCGCTCCTCCTGGCGGATCTCGATGGCGAGAGCCAGGTCGCCCAGCCCGGTGACGAAGCCGGCGAACAGCTCGGGCGGGTAGAAGCCGCCGGTGCCGTGTCTGGCCGCGGTCCTGGCGCACAGCCGCCCGATCTCCATGAGGTCCGCCTCGCCCGCGATCCCGACCCGCTGCCACACGCCGGACTCCTCTGCTCTGCGCCGGCCCCGGCGCAGGTTGGCGCGCGCCTTCCGGGTGGCGTGGACGAAGGGGTGCGGCAGTCCGCGCAGGTCGAGACGGAAACGGTCCTCGATGTGCTCGGCGGAAAAGCCCAGCTCCACGAGACCGGCGCGGAGCGGTGAGTCGTGCGCGACGTTGACGAAGCCGTACCAGTCGGCCTCCAGCTCCAGGGCCAGGGCGCGCATCGCGTCGGCCACGGCCTCCAGCGCCGGCGCGCCGGGCAGCCAGGCGTCGTAGCAGTGCCAGACGTGGCTCAGCAGCCCGCGCTCCGCGCCGGTCACCGGGTAGCGGGCACGCAGCTGGCCGAGGGGGTCCAGCCCGTCCATCAGCGAGACGGGAAGCACCGCGACCGGACGCCCGCCCTCGCGCACCACCAAATAGCGGAATAACTGCACGGCCGCCAGCGGATGACGGGCGTAGGACCGCAAATAGCGATGCCGATAGAAAACCGGCGCCCCGCAGGACGAGACAATCGCATCCCATTCCGCGCCGTCAAGGGCGTCGATTGACGTGAAGATGCCAATTTCCAGGCTGTCGCTCATGTCGCCCTTTCGCCGACTGTAGAAACGATATTAAGCACAATGAACAGCGAGGAGAAAGCCGTGGCCCAAGTCGTCTTCCATAACAAGGTGGGCGGTTCCGAAACTCTGGAGGCCGCCGCCGGCCGGCCGCTCACGGAGGTCCTGACCGCCCACGGCATCCCCGTCAACGCGGTCATCACCACCCGCAACGGGAAGATCGTCCCCGAGGAGACGACGATCGTCGGCGAGCACGACGTCATCGAACTGCGCCAGGTGCGCCACTACGACCTCGACGTCACCCGCCGGCCCGCGACCACGGTGTACGGCACGCCCGACCCGATCTACACCAAGTCCATCCTGTTCGACACCATGGGCCGCCTGGAGCGGCGCGTGGAGCAGTTCGACGAGGAGAGCTTCGTCCGCTACGTCGAGGAGACCTTCGTCCAGAGCGTGCTCGGCCACGGCGTGCTCCAGGCGGACGACAACGTGGTCATCGGCCTGTCGGGTGGCCGCGACAGCGTCGCCTTCCTGAAGCTGCTCGAACGCACCAGGCACCGGCTGCCCGCCTTCACGATGACCTCGGTGACGATCACCGGCCTGCCCGACTGGGAGGAGCCGGCCACCTTCGCCGCCGCCCGCGCCTCGGCCGAAGGGCTCGGCATCGACCAGGTCATCGTCGACGCCTCCGACATCGAGCGGGTCTTCAAGCTCCGCCGCCCCTTCGTGGAGGCGATGAACGAGGTGGTCGGCGGCGACCGGAGCCACCTGAACATGGTCGTGGGCCACCAGGTGCTGCGGCGCATGCTGGAGGACCACGCCCAGCGGATCGGCGCCGGTACGGTCGCGTTCGGGTTCAACGGCGACGACCTGGTGGCCAGCATGGTCACGTGGCTCACCAGCGGCTTCCGGATGGGCGGCATCCCGGTCAGGCAGATCGGCGGGATGCGCTACGTCTTCCCGCTCTACCGCATCCCGAAGAAGGAGCTGACGATCTACCTGGAGCTGGTCGCTCCCGAGCTGAACCGCCAGGGCACCCCCGGCCGCTTCACCACCGGCCCGCAGGAGCGCTCGATGGCCTACGCCATGGCCGACCACCTGTACGGCCTGTGGCCCGGCATCGACTACTACCTGTTCGAGTCGTTCTCCACCATGCAGCGCTACATGTTCCCGCTGGTCGAAGAGAAGTGCCGGGTCTGCGAAGGCGTCTACGTGGCTCAGGAGGGCGTGCGCAATCCCGTCGACATCTGCGACGTGTGCGACTTCTTCGCGCGCCAGGAGTACGCGTGACCCGTTGGTACGCCGAGTACTTCACCGCCGACTACTGGAGCTTCGCCCGGCACGAGTACACCCGGGAGCGCACCGCCGCGGAGACCGCCTACCTGCTGCAGGTCCTGGGCGAGCACGCGCCGGGACGGCGGCTGCTCGACCTCGGGTGCGGCACCGGCCGGCACGCCGTCGAGCTGGCCCGCCACGGCTACCGGGTGACCGGGGTCGACGTGTGCGCGTGGGCTCTGGAGCAGGCCAGGTCGGCGGCCGCCCGGGAGGGCGTGCGGGTCGGCCTGATCGAGGGCGACCTGCTGGAGCGGGTCGAGCTGCCGGAGGCCGACGCGGCGATCTGCGTGCAGGCCTTCGGCTGGGGACGGGACGACGAGCAGCTCGCCCTGCTGCGGCGGGTGCGTGAGCGCCTGGTGCCGGGCGGGCTGCTGGTTCTCGACCACTCGAACGTCGCGGCCATCCTGAGCCGGTACCGGGCCCGCGACCGCTTCGAAGCGGCCGGCGACACCTTCGACTTCTTGCGTTCCTACGACCCGCTGGACGGCCGGAGCCGCGGCGAGCTGCGCGTGGCGCACGCCGACGGCCGCGTCGCCGTGCTGCGCGACGACGTCAGGCTCTACCTGCCGAGCGAGGTCGTGTCGCTGGTGCGGGCCGCGGGCTTCGAGCTGGTACGGGCCGACGCCGGCTTCACCGCCGGCGCCGCCGTCCAGCCGGAGACCCGCTACGTCCAGATCCTCGCCGTCGCGGCGCCGCGCCCCCGTCCCGCCGTGCTCGGTCACCGGGGCCGCGGCGCCGAGGTGGACCTGCGGTGGGCGCCCGACGAGATCGACTTCGTACGGGACGCGATCGACGACGCCTGGGCCGCCGTCGGCGATCCCCGGGAACCCGCCCGCGCCTACTCCCTGGACGACCCGTACGGCTCGGGGAGCGCCGCCCCGGTGCTCGCCCGCCACTTCGGCGTGCCGCTCGACCCCGGCCAGGTGGTGACGGGGGCGGGCACGACCGGGCTGCTCCACGCGCTGGCCGGGCCCGGCAGGCTGCTGCACACCGCGCACGCCCACCCCGACCTGCCCGCCTGGTCCGCGCAGCGCGGCGCGGAGCTGCGCGTGTACACGCCCGGCCAGGACGTGGCGGGCGAACGGCCGACGACCGTCCTGCTGGAACGGCCCGGCGTGCGCGGCGACGTGCTGCCGCTGGAGCAGGTGGCGGAGCTGGCCGAGGCCGCCGCCGCCGCGGGCGGGATGCTCGTCGTCGACGAGGCCTGCGCCAACTACCTCGGCCCGCGGGCCAGCGCGGTGCCGCTGACCACCCGGGTGCCCGGCCTGGTCGTGCTGCGCAGCGTGTCGAAGGGCTACTGCTGCGGCGGGCTGCGCGCGGGCTTCGCCATGTGCTCCCCCGACGTGGCGGGCGCGGTCCGCCAGGCGGTGCCGCCTCTGGGGATGTCGGCGCTGTCGCTGGAGGTGGCGCTGCGGCTGCTCGACCAGGGCGACGTGCTGGCCCCGCTGCGGCAGGCCGTCGCGGCGGCCAAGCCGGAGCTGGTGGAGATGCTGAGCGGGCTCGGCTGCCGGGTGGAACGGGGGCATCCCGCGCTGCCCTGGGTGGTGACCGAGGACGAGCTGCCGCCGTGGCTGGCCGGGCGGCGGCTGCCGGGCCTGACCCGGGTCAGCGTGCCGCTCTCGGCCGTCCGCCGCGCCGCGCTCCGCCGGGCGGCGGCATGAGGACCGTCGGCGACGCCGTACAGGATGCGTTCGACCGTTGCGACGTACGGCGGGCGGTCGAGGACGTCGCGGAGCTGGCCGCGTTCGACCGATACCAGGCGTCCGACGGGATCCGCGCGGCCGCCGAGTACGTCGCCGGCCGGGCGGAGCGGGCGGGCCTGAGCGACGTGCGGCTCCTGGAGTTCCCCGCCGACGGCGCCAGGCGCTGGTGGAGCTTCCGCGCCCCGCTCTCCTGGACCCCGGTGCGGGCCGCGATCGACGACGTCGTGCGTTACCCGGAGCAACCGTTCGCGCTGGCGGCGGGTTCGGCGGCGACCCCGCCCGGCGGCGTCACCGTCACCGTGGCGCCTCTGGCGGACGCCGGTGAGGGCTCGCTGGCCGTACACGACGACCCCGGCACGCCGGTGCCCGTCGCGATCACGCGAGCCGCGAGCGCCGGCGCGTTCGGCCTGGTCACCGACCGCCTGCCCGGCCCCGGCAGGGTCGAGCTGCCGGCCGGGAGCGGCCTGGCCGCCTTCAGCGTGACCCCTGAGCAGGCGGCCGAGCTGCTGCGGCGGGGCAGGGTCCGGGTCGAGGTCGAGACGCACCGGCGGGCGGCCATGCCCGTCGTCACCGGGCTGCTGCCCGGGACGGGGCCGGAGGAGGTGCTGCTCTCGGCGCACCTGTGCCACCCGCGCCCGAGCGTCAACGACAACGCCTCGGGGGCCGCCGCGCTGCTGAGCGTGGCCGGGATGCTCGCGGGGCGGCGGGGGAGGCGCGGCATCAGGTTCGTCTGGGGTCCCGAGTTCACCGGGATGGCCGCCTACCTGCACGACGTCGCCGCCCGCCCGCCGGTGGCCGCCGTGAACGTGGACATGGCGGGGCAGGACCAGCGCCGGTGCGGCGGGCCGCTCATCGTCGAGCGCAGCCCCGACCACCTGCCCGGCTTCGTCAACGCGCTCACCGAGCACGTCGTGGCGGCGCTGCCGCAGGCCGCGCGCTCCTACTCGGGTGCGGTGGCCTGCGACACCTGGGCCTGGCGTGCCACGCCGTTCGTCGGGGCCTCCGACCACAGTCTGCTCGTGGACGCCTCCATCGGCTGCCCGACGGTGTCGCTCGGGCACTGGCCCGACCGGTTCAACCACAGCGCCGCCGACACGCTCGACAAGCTCGACCCGGCGGAGCTGCGCCGTACGGCCACGGTCGCGGGCGCGGTCGCGGCGGTGCTGGCCGGGCTCGCGGGCGAGCGTGCCGAACTGGAGGACATCGCGGTGGGCTGGGGGGCGGCGCGGTTGCTCGGCTGCCGGCAGGGGTCACGGGTGCTGCTGCGGCACCGTACGGCCGTCGCGCTGGGCGCCCTGGACGGGGTGGAGGCGCTCCACGGCCGCGCGGGCGGCCGGGCACGCGCCTGGCTGGCCGACCTCGCAAATCACGTGGCCGCGCTCTCACCGGCCGGAGCGGGCGCCGCGCTGTCACCGGCGGGTGAGGGTGGCGTGCTGTCACCGGCGGGTGAGGGTGGCGTGCTGTCCCCGGCCGGTGAAGGCGCCGCGCTCTCACCGGTCGGTGAAGGCGGCGAGGTGTTCGCCGGGCCGGTGCTCAGTCGTGCCTGGGATGGGCCGTTCAACCTGCGCGGGCTGGCCGAGGCGGCGAGTCCCGCCGGGCGCGTGTGGCTGGATCGGCAGGCGGCGCGGGCCAGGGCCCGCTCCTACGCCCTCATGCTGGCCCTCGCCCACGGCATCGACGGCGCAAGAGACCGGGCGGCGCTCGCCGCCTACGCGGAGTGCGCGGCCGAGCTGCCGGTGCCGGAGGAGTTCGCGCACGAGTTCCTGGCCGTGCTCGTCGAGGCCGGCTGGGCGAAGGAGGGCTGATGCGCGAGTTGCTGCGCGACCGCCGGTTCCTGCTGCTGTTCTTCGGTCAGACGGTGAACATGATCGGGGACCGGGCGCTCCTGGTGGTGCTGGGCATCTACGTCAAGGAGCTGACCGGCTCGGACACGATGGCCGGGGTGGTGTTCATCCTGCTGGCGGTGCCGTCGTTCTTCGCGCCGCTGACCGGGCTGCTCGTCGACAGGTTCCCAAGGCGCAAGGTCCTGATCGTCAACGACCTGCTGGCCGGGGCGCTGGTGCTCTGCCTGCTGCTCGTCAGGCATCCGGGCGATCTGTGGATCGTGTTCGCGGTCACGCTCGGCTACGGCTTCGCCAACCATGTCTTCAACGCGGCGAGGGGCGGCCTGATCCACTCCATGGTCCCCGAGCGGCTGCTCGGCGACGCGAACGGGCTGCTCAGCTCACTCGGCCAGGGACTGCGGGTGCTCGGCCCGCTGATCGGCGCGGCGCTCTACGTGGCGCTGGGGCTGTCCGCGGTGGCGATCCTGGACACGGCGACGTTCCTGGTGTCGGTGCTTGTGCTGCTCATGCTGCGGCGGGCGCCCGACCTGGCCGCTCCGGCGCCGCGGGAGCCCGGCCGGTTCCGCGCCGATGTGCTGGCGGGGGTGCGCCACATCATGGGCGACCGGGAGCTGCGTGGCGGCGTGCTGGCGGTGGCCGCGGCGCTGTGCGCGGCGGGGCTGGTCAACCCGGCCATGTTCGCCGCCGTGGAGCAGGGGCTCGGCCGGCCGGCCGCGTTCGTCGGGGTCATCGCCGCTTTCCAGGGCGCGGGTTCGGTCGCCGGGGGCTTCGTCGTCGCCGTGCTCATCAGGCGGTACGGGGAGCATCGCGCGGCGGCTGTGGGCTTCGGGCTCAGCGCGGCGGGCCTGGCCCTGGTGATTCCCGCGACGGAGGTGACGATGTGCGCGAGCGGCGTTCTGGTGGGTCTTTCCATCCCGATTTTCATGGTGGCCACGACGACGCTCGTGCAGCGCCGTACCACGAGCGGTATGCAGGGCCGCGCGCTTACCGCAATGGACGCGATCATCGACCTGCCGTTCGTGTTGTCCATGGGGATCGGGGCGCTCGTCGTGGGGTTCCTCGATTTCCGGGTGATCTACGCGGCGGCGGCGGTGATTTTCGCCATGGTGACCGCGTCAGTGCTGGTGGGGCGAGGGTGGCGGATTGATGCCATCCTGGCGAAAGTTGATTGACCAAAACAATCACGATTTTTATCGTTGAATCACAGAAAATGGGCTGAAAGGCCCGGCCCAATTCCAGGAGGCGCCCGTGTTGCATGAAAGCATCCAGACCAGTGTGAAAACCCCCATCATGACGACTCCGGAATTCGTCGAGAAGATGCTCGCCGCGCGCCAGGAAGTTCAGGTCGTGAAGTTCCGCACGACGTGCACCGACTGCGTGCCGAACTACTGACATGACCGAGGCCGGGACGTTCGCGCGCCCCGGGCTCGACCTGCGTGCCGTCCCCGGGCTGGTTCTGTCGGAACTGGACCGGGGCGGTCGCGGCGTGCTCGTCCTGGCCGTGGACGGGCTCTCCTGGCAGGTCGCCCGGCGGGTCTGGCGGTCCGCCGAGCTCTCCTGCCTGGCCTCCACCTTTCCCAGCACCTCGGCCACGGCGTGGCTCACCTCGGTCACCGGCGCGCCGGTGACCGAGCACCTGACGGTGGGCGCCGCCTATAGAGAGCGGGCCGGCGGTCCGCTCGTCAACGCGATCACGGGGGACGTCCTGGCGGGAGCGGCGGCGCCGCGCGAACCGGTCCGGCCGCTGCCCACGGTCTTCGAGCGGGCGGAGGGCGCCGAGGCGGTGGTGGTGGGCCGCGAGCTCGACCTGCTGTCCGGTCCCTGGGTGGACGCGCTCACCCGCGGCGCCGCGCGGCAGCCGGCGCGGGAGGCGCTGACCCGCGACCCGTACCGCCTGGTGGCGGGGGTGGCGGCGGACGTCGGAGCGGCGATCGGCGCGCGGCGGACCCGCCCGCTGCTGCTGTGGGTCTACGTCAACCTCGACGACCACCTGCACCGGCACGGCTACGACGAGCGGGCCGTAGAGGCGCTGGCCGAGCTGGAGCGGCACGCGACCGCCTGGGCTCGCCGGGGGTGGCACGTGCTCGCCTACGCCGACCACGGCCTGGTGCCCGTCGGCTCCGACCCCGGCCTGGCGCGACGCTGGGCGGAGGTGGACACGCCCGAGCTGTGCGAGCTGCCGGGCGGCGGGGCCGGCCGGGTGCGCTGGCTCTACCCGCACCCGGGCAGGGAGCGGGAGGTGGCGGAACGTCTCGCCGAGGCCCTCGACGGCCATGCCATGGTGCTGCCCGCGACCGCGCTCGGCGAGCTGGGCCTGATGGAGTTCGCCGGCCCGGTGCGGGAGCGGCTCGGCGCGGTGATGGCGATCGCCACCTCACCGCGCTTCCCGCTCCCCGATCCCGGACTGTCCTACGAGCACGGGGCGATCAGCGACGGGGAGACGCTGGTCCCGCTGGCGCGCTGGGTCAGATCCAGCCGCGCCTGACGGCCTCCGCTCCGGCCTGGAAGCGGCTGGTGGCGTTGAGGCGCTCCATCACTCCCGCCACCCGCCTGGCGAACGTGCGCTTGCTGAGGTGCAGCCGGGCGGCGGCGCGGTCGTCGGTGAGCCCGTCGTCGAGCGCCCGCAGCACCTCGTCCTGCCCCTCGTCCTCGTGAGCGCCGCTGCGCCGGTCGTCGAGGATGTGGCAGATGGTGTCGAAGACACCCGCCACGGAGGCCGCGACCACAGGATGGGGGATCCTCTCCAGCCGCCCGGTGTGGGCGGGGCCGGGGTGCGCGACGTAGGCGACCACGCGATCCCGTACGAGCACCTGATAGGGCAGGCCGGTCACCGCCCGGACGGTCGCGCCCGCCTGCCAGGCCTGCGCGAGAGGGGACGTGCGGCCGGGCCGGCCGGGCCCGTGGAGGATGCGGACGGCGACCCGGCGCCGGGCGAGCTGGGCGAACAGGCGCGGCAGGGCGGGGTGTATGCGCTCGGGCTCGGCGGACAGCACGAGCAACTCGGCGTGGGTCTGCTCCGCCAGTTCCAGCTCCAGGAGGGGGAGCCCGAGCTGCGCCGCGGAGTGGTCGGCGGGTTTGAAGGGGAGGGTTCTGCTGGTGTTAGGAGACATCGATACCAACCCGGTTGCCAGTCGAAGTATCACTACTTCGCACGCTAGAGGGGAGGTATGTGCATGCGATTTCGGTGCGTTATCGGTCACTCTGACTGAAGTGTCATCACAGTAGATGTGGACATTTTTTGTCATTTCTTGTTATATCGCCTATGCGTGGATATCTTACGATCTCCCCGTATGGAGTCGGCGGGAACGCCATGGCCCTAGCTGAGACGACCCAGTGGGTGTGTGCATGGAGTTCCGCGTCCTCGGTCCACTGACGGTGATCACGGGCAACCTGCAGATCCCGCTGGGCGGGCCGCGACGGCGCATCATGCTGGCGACCCTCCTGCTCAACGTGGGCCGGGTCGTCTCGACCGACAGGCTCAGCGCCGCGATCTGGGGCCAGAACCCGCCCGCCACCGCCCGCAACCAGGTGGCCATCTGCGTGTCGGGGCTGCGCCGGGAGTTCGCCGCCGCGGGAGTGGCCCACGACCCCATCGTCACCGTCTCCTCCGGCTACCTGCTGCGGCTCGCCGACGACGACAGGTTCGACGTCAAACAGGTCGAGGAGGCGCTGCGCCAGGCGCGCACGGCCCGGACCGCGGGCGACCTGGAGAAGGCGTCCGAACAGCTCTCCTCGGCCCTGGCCGTGTGGCGGGGCGACCCGCTGACCGGCGTCGAGGGAGAGCTGGTGCGCGCCGAGTCCGAGCGGCTCGGCGAGTGGCGCCTGGCCATCCTGGAGGAGTACTTCGAGGTCGAGCTGGAACTGTCGCACGATCTCCAGATCGTCGGCGAGCTGGCCGCGCTGGTCGCCGAATACCCGTTGCGCGAGCGCCTGCGCGGCCTGCTCATGCTGGCCCAGAGCAGGGCCGGGCGCCGCGCCGAGGCGCTGGCCACCTACCAGGAGGGCTACCGGCTCAGCATCGAGCGGCTGGGGCTCGAACCCGGCGCCGAGCTGGCCGGCCTGAACGAGGCGATCCTGCGCGGGGAGACGGGCCAGCGGCAGGGCCGCCTCGTCATGGAACACGCCGCGCCGGAGGCGGCGCCGGCCGTGCCCGCCCAGCTGCCGCCCGACGTGACCGGCTTCGTCGCCCGCGACGCCGAGCTCGGGCGGCTCGACGCGCTCCTCGACCGCAAGTCCCAGGCATGCCAGCCGTTCATCGCCGTCATCACCGGGATGGGCGGGGTCGGCAAGAGCGGCCTGGCCGTCCACTGGTCGCATCGCGTCGCCCCGCGCTTCCCCGACGGCCAGCTCTTCGTCGACCTCAACGGCTACTCGGAGACGGGCCCGCCGGTCTCACCCTTCGACGTGCTCGACACCCTCCTGCGCGCGCTGAACGTGACCCGCCAGCATCCCCTGACCACGCTGGAGGAACGGGCCGCCCTGTTCCGCACCGTCCTGGCCGGGCGCCGGCTGCTGCTCGTGCTCGACAACGCGCGCGACTCCAGCCAGGTCAGGCCCCTGCTGCCCGGCGCGCCCGGCTGCGCCGTGATCGTGACCAGCCGCGACCAGCTCGCCGGGCTCATCACGCTGGAGGGCGCGACCCCGCTCCGGCTGGACGTGCTGCCGCCCGACCAGGGGGTGGACGTGCTCGCGTGCATCGCGGGGGAGCAGCGGGTGCACGCCGACCCGGAGGGGGCCAGGCAACTGAGCGAGCTGTGCGGCGGGCTGGTGCTGGCGCTGCGCGTGGCGGCCGCCCGGCTGGCCGTGCGGCCGTCGTGGACCAGCGCCGACCTCGTCGCCAGGCTCACCGACGAGAGCCGCCGGCTCGACGAGCTCAGCCAGGGCGAGGTGGACCTGCGCACCAAGTTCATCCTCAGCTACCGCGACCTGTCGCCGCAGGCGGCCATCATGTTCAGGCGGCTGGCGCTGCTGGACGTGGCCGAGTTCGGCCCGTGGCTGGGCGCCGCCCTGCTGGAGATGGATCCGGAGCGGGCCCAGGACCTGATCGAGCAGCTCGTCGACGCGCAGCTGCTGGAGCTGAGCCAGCCCTGGCCCGGCGGCCAGGCCCGCTACCGCTTCCACGACCTGCTGCGCCTCTACGCGCGCGAGCGCGCCCTGATCGAGGAGAGCGAGCAGGAGCGCAACGCCGCGCTGCGCCGGGCCCTCGGCTGCTGGCTGGCCCTGGCCGAGGCCGCCCACGCCCGCCTGCTCGGCGGCGACTACGCCGTCCTGCACGGCCCGGCGGAGCGCCGCAGGCTGCCCTTCGCCGTGATCGACCGGATGATGCCCGACCCGATCGAATGGTTCGAGGCCGAGCGCCCGCACCTGCTGGCGGCGATCGGCCAGGCGGCCGCGCTCGGCTTCAGCGCGCTCTGCTGGGACCTCACGATGACCTCGGCGACGTTCTTCGAGGTACGCGGCTACTACGACGACTGGCGCTCGGCGCACGAGCTCGCGCTCGCCGCCGCCCGCCGCGACGGCGACGTCCGCGGCGAGGCCGCCATGACCTACGGCCTGGGCAGCCTGGAACTGTTCCGCCAGCGCTACGACGACGCCGACAGCCTCCTGCGTAAGGCGGTGCGCATGTTCGAGGAACAGGGCGAGGAGCACGGCCACGCGCTGGCCCTGCGCAACCTCGCCCTGCTCGATCGCATCGCCGGCCGGTTCGACCTGGCGCTCGAGCGCTACGCGCGGGCCGGGGAGATGCTGCGCGCGCTCGGCGACCACGCCGCCGGTGCGCACGTCATGGCCAGCACCGCGCAGGTGCTCCTGGAAAGGGGCGCGTACGGCGAGGCCGAACCCCTGCTCAAGGCCGCGGTGAGCACCTTCGAGGAGATCGGCTACCAGCGGGGCCTGGCCCAGGCGCTCTACCGGTTCGGCGAGGTGCTGCTGCTCACCCAGCGCGTCGACGCCGCCCGTCAGACCTTGGAGAAGGCGCTGGAGACGGTGCGGGAGCTGCGCGACGTGGTGGGCGAGTCCTACGTGCTGCGGGTCCTGGGTGAGACCTACGCGCAGCAGGGCCGTACGGACGCCGCGGAAAGCGCGCTGCTCACCTCCCGGCAGATCGCCCAGCGGGTCGGTGAGCAGTTCGTGGTGGGGGTCACCTCGCTCGCGCTGGGCAACCTCTACTTCGGGACGGGGAACGCGACGTCGGCCCGCAACAACCTGACGCTCGCCTCGAAGGTCTTCGAGGAGCTGGGCGCCAGGATCTGGCACGCGCGGGCGCTGGAGGCGCTGGCGGCGACGGAGGCCATGCTCCGCAACGACCAGGGCGCCCACGAGCTGTGGGCTCGCGCGGCCGCCCTGCTCGCGGAGGACGAGGGGCACTGAGCGACGTCAGGGGAGCTTGCTGATCATGCGCTCGCCGGGCCAGGGCAGCTGGATGTCGCGCTCGCCGGTCCAGTGGAAGTTCCTGAACGGGTCGACGTCCGGCTCCGCCACGGCGGGCGAGACGAGCAGGGCGGTGAGGAAGGCGGTCGCGATGCTCACCAAGGTGATGCGGCGCTTCATGGGAGTCCTTTCTCGGAGAAGTGTCGATCTGTCACGCGGGTCCCGCTAAAAAGTAACGTCGCCGGCCCGCAGGGTCGAGGAGAGCGGCCAGGCCGCGGGCCCCGGCACATCCGTGGTGCCGCCCGTGCCGAAGGCGGACGTGGTCGCGCCGGCGATCTCGCCGCCGTCCACGACCAGCTCCTGCCCGGTCAGGAACGCGGCGGCCGGCGAGGCCAGGTAGTGGAAGGCCGCGCCGATCTCCGACGGCTGCGCGTGCCTGCCGAGCGGGATGGAGCGGTTGACCTCCTCCAGCATCTCCGGGGTGTACTCCGCCTCCTGCATGGGCGTCAGCACCGCGCCCGGACTGACGCACGCCACCCTGATGTTCGGGCTGAGCTCCAGCGCGAAGGTGCGGCACAGGGCCAGGACGCCGGCCTTGGTGGCGTTGTAGTCGGCGTAGTACGGATAGGCGCGTGAGGCGTTGACGGACGCCGTCGCCAGCAGCACGCCACGCCCCTGCCTCGTCATGTAACCGGCCGCGCAGCGCCAGAGGCCCAGCACGCCCAGCAGGTTGACGTCCACGACGCGGCGGGCGGTGGCCTCGTCGAGGTTGAGCACGCCGTGCCTGACGCTGATGCCCGCGTTGGCGATCACCACGTCCAGCCGGCCCTGGTCCGTCCAGACCGCCGCCACGGCCGCCTCTATCGCCGGCCAGTCGGTCACGTCCGCCTCGACCCAGGTGACACCCGGGCTCGGCGCCGCGATCGGCGGCTGCACGTCGAGGTTGAAGACGGTGTCACCGGAGCGCGCGAAGTGCTCGGCGGCGGCGAACCCGATCCCGCTGGACGCGCCGGAGATGACCACGGTACGCATGGCAGCACCCCTTAGAAGATCACCCGAGGGCTGGTCGTCGCCCGGTTGCCGATGGACCTGCGCAGGTTCCTGCTGACCGTCAGCTTCTTCAGCCACCGGTCGGTGCCGTCGTAGCGGGGATGGAACGGCCTGCGCCCGTGGACGGCGAGGTAGTTGTCGACGATCAGCAGGCTGCCCGGCCCGACGGCCACGTCCTGCTGCCCGGCCTCCAGCCCGGCCACCAGCGCGTCGAGCGCGCTCTCGGCCTCTGGATCTCCGTCCGCGCAGGTCATGAACGGGCGGTCGAGCCGCAGGTAGGGGTTGCCCGGCTCGCCGACGAGCACGGGGACGGCCTCGGGCCTGTCGCGCATCTCGCGCATCAGCGCCAGCGCGGGATGGCCCGGCTGGGTCGCCTCCAGCTGCCGCAGGTGCTCGTCGTCGGGCATGATGTGGAAGCGCGGGCGCGACAGCAGCCGGGCCTGCTCCGGCGACAGCTCCACATCACGCACCGACGCCACGACCGTGGGCACGCGCTCGTGGTTGCGCAGCCCGAACAGCAGAAGATAGTCGCAGCGCAGCGGGTGGAACCCGTCCTCGGTGTGGAACTCCAGCGACGACTGGCTGCCGTGACCGCTCTGCTGCATCTCGTCGCCACGGATCGGCACGATGTTCTGGATCATCCGCCCTCCCTGCAGGGTGGACCAGGCGAACGGCTCGCCCAGCACCATCCCGCACAGGGCGAGATAGACCTCCGCGTCGCCCGCGGCGGCCGACTGCGAGGGGACCGACCAGTGGCCGGGCGTCGGCCCGACGGCGTCGTCGTCGATCGGGAAACCGTGCACCAGGCACAACGCGGCCGGCTCCGTGCGGCGGAAGTCCTCCAGAAACCGGCGCAGCCCCACCGGCAGCTCCTCGCGGATGTGCCAGCAGCGGTCGAAGAAGCCCGGGTCGGCGGGATCCTCGCCGAGCGCCCTGACCCGCTCGCCGACGGCCGTGATCGAGTCCACCTCTTTGCCGTCGAGGACGTATTCGATCGTGTCGGCGCTCATGCCAGTGCGCTCCTCACGCCGGCGGGCCGGATGTCGGTCCAGTTGCTCTCGACGTACTCCAGGCTCTCGGCGCGGGAGGCCGGGCCGAAGGCGACGCTCCAGCCGCTGGGGACGGGGAAGGCCGACGGCCACAGCGAGTGCTGCTCCTCGGCGTTCACCAGGACCAGGAAGGAGCCGTTCTCGTCGTCGAACGGGTTGCTCATGTCAGCTCTCCGGGCTCAGGTCGAACAGGACGCCGCGGGGAGGGGCGGCGAAGTCCCGCTCGCCGTTCAGCACCCAGCCGGACTCGCGGAACGCCTCACGCCACTCCGTACGGGTGGGCAGGTAGACGCCCATCGCGGCGTGCACGAGCTCGAAGCCCAGGGTGAAGATCGTCGTGTCCGCCCCCGGCGGTTCCTCGCTGCGGACCACGTCGCACAGCAGGAGCCGCCGCGCGTCGGGGAAGGCCGTGCGGAGCTTGCGCAGGCCCGCCACGCAGGTGGTCTTCGGCCAGAAGTCGTGGCCCAGGAAGACGCAGGTGATGAGGTCGACGCCGGCGAACTCGGGCAGCGGTTCGAGGTCGCGCACGTCGCCGGTGACGACGCCGATCCGGCCGGCGAGACCGGCCTGCGCCACCGAGGTCGCCGCCAGTTCCACCGCCGAGGGCGCGATGTCGACGCCCACCCCGCGCACGCCGGGCCGGCGGGAGACCGCGTCGATCAGCCGCTGGCCGGAACCGCAGCCGAGATCGGCGATGGCCGAGTAGTCAAGCTCGCCGAGCAGCTCGACGAAGTGCGGCTCGACCTCGGTCTCGCCGATCAGCTTGGAGCCGACCGCCACCGCCCGCATGTCCCTGGTGTAGAAGTCGCCGGTGCGGTTCGCGGTCCTGCTCACCTCGGGCAGGACGGAGAACAGCTCGCCGCAGCCGCGGACCATCCAGTAGAAGTATCCCCGCGCGCGGTAGGCGTCGTCGAAGCGCGGCCCGGTGACCGCCTTGTCGTCGGCGACCTCGACGATCTCCGCCCAGGAGAGCGTCACCAGCAGCTGGCGCACCAGCCGCGGGTCGAGCCCGTCCGCGTTCGCCGTCTCGATCGAGTAGCTGTCCTCCCGCCTGAGCGCGTCGAGGATGCCCAGCTCGCCGGCGGCCGACAGTGACACCGCGACGAGGTAGGACGAGAAGACGTCGGCGACCGGGCCGCGGGTGAAAGCCGTGTGCATCGGGTTCTCCATTTCGGTCGGCATCGTGCTCACGCCTGCTCCGCCCACAGCGCGTCCATGGTCTCGTGGGACGTGACCGTCTCCAGGTCGGGCTTGGACGCGTACCCCATGTTGACGATCGTCCGCACGCCAGCGGTGATCGGATAGACGCGGTGCAGCGTGGTGTTGGTGCGCATCACGTAGAGGTCGCCGGCCCCCACCTCGAACGACCAGATGGGGTTGTCGAGCAGCGCGCGGTGGATGGCGGGGTCGCTCTTGTCCCAGCTGGTGCCGGCGACGCACTGGACGAACCCGCCGTGCTCCGGTGGCGGGCACTGCACCAGCCACACCAGCGCGAAGCTGTAGTCGTCCCAGTGCCAGCCGTGAGTGTCACCGCTGTGCTCCAGACGGGTGATCACATACTGCTCGGGCTCGTACGGGCAGGCCAGCACGGGCTCGCCGACGATCTCGGCGAGCAGGCCGACGAGGGCCTCCGACCGGTACACGGCGGGGATGAGGGCGCTGTGCTCGGCGATCTCCGATCGCGTCACGTTGCGCATCCGGCGGGGCGTGCCGCCGGTTTCCTTGAACCTGAGGTCGCGCCGGACCCCGGATTCCTCGATGAGGGAGAGCACGTCGTCGGCCACGGCCTGCTTGACACTCGCGGGCGCCAGGAACGACACCATCGCGAATCCGCGCTCGGCGAACTCGCGCCGGGCGGCCGCCACCTCGCCGGACAATCCGGCGTGGCGTACGTGCTGGTTCAGCTCCTGCACAATTCGGGCATTCACTGCGGGGATCCTTCGCTTCTCCTGAGGGGATCTCGCTGCCTCGGACCGTAGAACCGTGGCGGAGGCCGGAGAAGCGTCCGCCGCCGTTGTGGCGAGAAATCGCCATTCGCTCGCCGCCCCGGCCGGGGCCGTACGGAGGCTTCCTACGCTGAGGGCCATGCTCACTGGGGTCCCGCTGTTCCTCCTGCAGCTCGTCGTGATCCTGGCCTCGGCCGTCCTCCTGGGCCGGCTGGCCTCCCGGCTCGGCCAGCCGGCGATCGTGGGCGAGCTGGCGGCCGGGGTCCTGCTCGGGCCCGCCGTTCTGGGACAGCTGGCGCCGGGCTGGGCCCAGTGGCTGCCGCGGCCCGGCTCGGGCGCGCTCATCGACGCCGTGGCCCAGCTCGGGCTCCTGCTGCTCGTCGGACTCACCGCCGCCGAGCTCGACCTGGGCAGGCTGCGCGAGCAGGCGGGCACGCTGGCCCGGGTCAGCGCCTGGGCGCTGGTCCTGCCGCTCGTGCTGGGCGCGGCGGCGGGCTTCGTGGTGCCGGCGGCTCTCCTGGGGCCGGCCGCCGACCGGGTCACGTTCGCCGCCTACCTCGGCGTGGCGCTGTCGGTCACCGCCATCCCGGTCATCTCCCGTACGCTCAGCGACCTGCGCCTGCTCGGCCACCGCGTCGGCCAGATCACCCTGGCCTCCGGCGCCTGCCAGGACTCGGTCGCCTGGATACTGCTCGCGGTCGTCGGCGCCATGGCCACCAGCGGCGCGGGGCCGGAAACGATCGGGATGCCGCTGCTGTGGCTGGCGGTCATGCTCCTGGCGGCCCTGGTGCTGCGGCCGGTCGCCCGGCGCGTGCTGAGCGTGGCCGACCCGGCGCCCGTCATGACCATGTCGGCCGTCGTGATCATCGCCGGCGCGCTCGCCGCGCACCTCGCCGGGCTGGAGCCGGTCGTCGGCGCCTTCGTCGCCGGGCTGGTCGCCGGAGCCGCCAAGGGCGAGGGCGCGCGGCACCTGGCCGGGCTGCGCACCGCCGTCATCGCCGTCCTCGCCCCGGTCTTCCTGGCCTTCGCCGGGCTGCACCTGGACCTCGCGGCACTGGCCGAGCCGGTGGTCGCCCTGACCGCGGCGGGACTGCTGGCCCTGGCCGTGGCGGGCAAGCTGGCCGGCGGCTACATCGGCGCCCGCACCAGCGGAATGCCCCGCTGGGAGTCGTTCGCCATCGGCGCGGGGCTGAACTCGCGGGGCCTCATCGAGATCATCGTCGCCACCGTCGGACTCCGGCTGGGCATCCTGACACCCGCCGCGTACTCGATCGTCGTCCTGATCGCGGTGGCCACCTCCTTGCTGGCGCCGCCGCTGCTGCGGGCGGCCTTCGAGCGAGCACCAGAACAGAACGGAGAGCGGCATGGCCGTGGCGCGAGTGAACGGGACCACCCTGACCTACACCGACCAGGGCACCGGTGACCCCGTGATCCTGGTGATGGGCACCGGCAGCCCCGGGCACGTCTGGCACCTGCACCAGGCGCCCGCGCTGCTGGCCGCCGGCTACCGCGTCATCACCTTCGACAACCGCGGCCTGACGCCGGACTCCGGGGCGCCGCCCGAGATCGATGACCTGGTCGGCGACCTCGCCGGGCTGGCCGAGACCCTGTGCGGAGGGCGCTGCCGCCTCGTCGGCGTGTCGATGGGCGCGCACGTCGTCCAGGAGCTCCTGCTGCAGCGGCCGGAACTGGTGGAGCAGGCCGTGCTGATGGCCACGCGCGGACGGCCCGACCACTTCCGCGCCAGGCTCGCCGCGGCCGAGGCCGAGCTGAACTTCGGTCCGGTGGAGCTGCCCGCCGCCTACGGCGCGGCGCTGCGCGCGGTGCTCAGCCTGTCGCCGCACACGCTCAACGACGAGAGCCGGGCCCGGCACTGGCTGGACCTCTTCGAGCTCTTCCCGACGGCCAAGGCGGTGATGCGCGCCCAGAGCAAACTGGAGATCATGGACGACCGGCTGGGTGACTACCGCGCCATCCGCGGCCGCTGCCTGGTCGTCGGCTTCGAGGACGACCTCATCACGCCGCCGCACCTCGGCCAGGAGGTCGCCACCGCCATCCCCGGCGCGAGGTACGCGCAGGTCGCCAAGTGCGGGCACTACGGGTATCTGGAGCAGCCGGACGAGGTCAACTCCCTGATGGTGGACTTCTTCGCGACCGCCTAGGGACGCGCGGCACCCGCGCGTCCCCTGATCTCACCGCACCCGCACCCGGGTCTTCGTGCACACCTCGCACCGCTGCGTGACGACGCGGCCGATCGTCTCGATCGTCACCCACCGGTGACGAAAATGGATCCGGCTCACGGCGATGGTCTACCCGCCACCCCTGTCCGATACGCCGTGTCAACGAGCTGTCACTCCACGGGTTCGAGTCTCAGCGAGATCGAGTTGATGCAGAAGCGGTCGTCGGTCGGCGTCGGGTAGCCCTCGCCGTGGAAGACGTGCCCCAGATGGGAGTCGCAGCGCGCGCACCGCACCTCGGTGCGGACCATGCCGTGGCTGCGGTCCTCGATCAGCGTCACCGCGTCGGAGTCGGACGGCTGGAAGAAGCTCGGCCAGCCGCAGTGGGACTCGAACTTGGTGTCGGACCTGAACAGCTCGGCGCCGCACGCCCGGCAGGCGTAGACGCCCTCGGTCTTGGTGTCGACGTACTCGCCGGAGAACGGGCGCTCGGTGCCCGCCTCCCGCAGCACATGAAACTCCTCCGGAGAGAGCTGGACCCGCCATTCGGTCTCGCTCTTGACCACCTTGTCCATACGTTCAGCGTACGAGATGCGGCAAAAAGAGATCTCCATAGGGGGAGCATCCTTTCTGGGGCGAATTCGCGTCTTTGTGAGCAAGGGGGTGTCATCGCCTCCTGTAAAGGGGCGAGACCACTCGCCGGATCGCCAGAGCGGCACAGCCCACGCCCGTGCTGGCGCCGCCGGCGATCGCCACGGCCGGCCGGGTGGCGCGCCAGCGCCCGGAACGGCGGCGCGAGTGGTCTCGTTGACGGGCCCGTTCCGTCGAGCTCCCGGTCCCGCCACCGGTGCGGCTCCGGGACGGGCCCCCTTCTCTCGCCCGGTGGTTTGTCGGAGGCGCGGGGTAGGTTCGTTCCCATGGCATCGCCGTACATCGAGCTTGAGGTGGGAGACCGCACCGTCAAGGTGACGAATCCCGGCAAGATCTACTTTCCGGAGATCGGCGCGACGAAGCGCGAGCTGGTCGAGTACTACGTCAGTGTGGGCGAGGGCGCGCTCCGGGCGCTGAGAGACCGGCCCACCAACCTCAAGCGCCACCCCGACGGGGTGCAGAGCGAGGCCATCTACCAGAAGCGGATGCCCGCCAAGCGCCCCGACTGGGTGGAGACCGCGACCGTCACCTTCCCCAGCGGCCGGACGGCCGAGTCGCTGAAGGTCACCGAGGTCGCCGCCATCGCCTACTGCGCCAACCTGGGCACCATCGACTTCCACCCCTGGCAGGTCCGCGCCCCCGACGTCGAACACCCCGACGAGCTGCGCGTCGACCTCGATCCGCAGCCCGGCGTGGGCTTCGACGCGGTGCGCAAGGCCGCGTTCCTGACCAGGGACGTGCTGGAGGAGCTCGGCATGCCCGGGTTCGTCAAGACCTCGGGCAACCGCGGCGTCCACATCGCGGTGCGCATCGAGCCGAGGTGGGACTTCGTGCAGGTGCGCCACGCCGGCATCGCGCTGGCCAGGGCCGTCGAGGAACGCGACCCCGGCCTGGTCACCACCGCCTGGTGGAAGGAGGAGCGGGGCGACCGGGTGTTCATCGACTTCAACCAGAACGCCCGCGACCGCACGGTGGTCAGCGCCTACTCGGTCCGGGCCCGCCCGCACGCGCCGGTCTCGACCCCGCTCACCTGGCCCGAGCTGGAAGACGCCGACCCGCGCGACTTCGACATCCGCACGGTCCCCGCGAGGTTCGCCGAGCTGGGGGACGTGCACGCCGCCATCGACGACCAGGCCTACTCGATCGAGACCCTCCTCGACCTGTACGCGAAGGACGAGCGCGGCGACATGCCCTATCCGCCCAACTATCCGAAAATGCCCGGCGAGCCGAAGCGCGTGCAGCCGAGCAAGGCCCGCGACGACTGACCACTCCGTGCTCCCGGCGGGGGAGTGGTCACGGGTCGCGCGGGAGCCCCAGCGCGCGCTCGGCGATGATGTTGAGCTGCACCTCGGTCGTCCCGCCGCCGATCGTGAAGGCGCGGGTGGTGAGGATCATGCGGCTCCAGTAGGGGTCGGCGGGCGCCAGCGCCCAGCAGAACTCGGCCACCGCCTGGGCGTGCCGCATGCCGAGCAGCTTACGGACGCTGGACGCGGTGGCGACCCCGCTGTCCTTGCCGCCGCTGGTGCCGGTGGCGACGCTGCTCTTCTTACCGCCTCTGCTGCTGGTGGCGACCCCGCTCTCCACGCCGCCGCTGGTGCCGGTGGCGAGCTGGGCGAGGGTCACGCGCAGGCCGAGGGCGGAGATGGCCTGGCCCTCGGCCCACAGCCGGCCCGCCTGCTCGCGCTGCGCCTCCCGCAGCGGCAGCCGGGCGGCGAACGCGGCCATGTCCGTGTGCCTCGACCCCGGCCCCCACGAGTCGCCGAGCGCGACCCGTTCGTGCGAGAGGGTGTCGCGGGCCACCCGCCAGCCGCCGTCCACCGCGCCGACGACCTGCTCGTCCGGCACGAACACGTCGTCGAGGAAGACCTCGTTGAACAACTCGTCGCCGTTGATCTCCTTGAGCGGCCTGACGGTGACGCCGGGCGCGGCCATGTCCACGAGGAAGTACGTGATGCCCTCGTGCTTGGGCTTGCCGGGGGAGGTCCTGGCCAGGCAGATGCCCCAGTGGGCGTACTGGGCCAGGGACGTCCAGATCTTCTGCCCGGTCAGCGTCCAGCCGCCCTCCACACGGACCGCCCTGGTCGACAGCCCCGCCAGGTCCGAGCCGGCGCCTGGCTCGCTGAACAGCTGGCACCACACGATCTCGCCGGCGAACGTCCCGGGCAGGAAGCGTTCCCGCTGCTCCCGGGTCCCGTGCCGGACGATGGACGGCACGGCCCACGCGCCGATGCCCAGGTTCGGGCGTCTCAGGTCGCGGAACTCCTCGTGGATGATCACCTGTTCGAGCGGTGACGCCCCGCGGCCCCACGGCTCCGGCAGGTGCGGCATGATCCACCCCTCCTCGGCGAACCGCCGTCGGCGCTCGGACGGATCGGCGGCCCGCAGCGACGCGGCGTGCGCCCGCACCGAGTCCCTGACCGGGGCGGCGTCCTCGGGCAGATCAGGCTCCATCGTCCGCCGCACCCCCGCGAGAGCCAGCGCCGCCACCTCATCGGCCCACACCCCCGGATCCCCGGCCACCATCCGATCCGACAACGCCCGGCGGTAGTAGCGGTGCGCGTCGTGCTCGAACGTGTAGCCGATGCCGCCGAGCACCTGGATCGCATCCGCCGCACACCGCACCCCGGCCTCCGCCCCGAGCACCCCGGCCACCCCCACAGCCAGCCGCACCTCCGGCGCCAAGGCAGCCACCTCCCCGGCAAGCTGTCCCTGCGGCGGCAAGGTGGTCGCCTCTTCGGCAAGCCGCACCTCGGGCGGCAAGGTGACCCCAGGTTGTCCGTGGACTCCGTGCTGTCCGGGGTCGTCCAGGGCTCTGGCGGCGTCCCATACGGCGGCGCGGGCCTGCTCCAGGGTTACCAGGGCGGCGGCCAGCCGGTGCTTGACGCCCTGGAACTGCCCGATGGGCCGGCCGAACTGCTCACGTACCTCGGCGTACTCCGATGCCGTGGCCACGGCCCAGGCCGCGACCCCGCAGGCGTCCGCGCCGAGCAGCACGGCGGCCAGCTCCCGTACCGGCACCGCGCCGAGCACGCGTTCCCGGGGCACGTCCATGACGGTCACGGTGCACAGGTCACGGTCCAGGTCCACACCTGCGGCGGGCTCCGCCACGACATCCCCGCGATCGAGCAACGCCCAGCCATCCGCACCTACCGGCACCAAAAACAGATCGGCCCCCGCCGCCCCGAGCGCGAGCAGGGCGGTCGGGCGGTCCGCGCTGGACGGCAGAGCGCCGGTGAGGTCGCTCGCCCCGGACGCGGCGGCGGGACCGCCTGTGACGGGCAGGACGACGGTGGCGGTGAGGGAGCCGTTGGCGAGGCCGTCGGTCAGGTCCTTGGCGGCGGGGGAGCGGGCCGCCGCCGCGGCGGCGAGCACCGTCGGCAGGTACGGTCCGGGGACGCGCAGCTCGCCGAGCGCCTCCAGTGCCACGCACAGCTCCAGCAGCCCGTACCCCTGCCCGCCCCGCTCCTCCGGCAGGTGCAGCCCGAGCACCCCGTGCCGGGCCAGCGCACCATGGTCCGCACCCCGCTCCGCCAGCCCGCGCACGGACCCCGCGAGCGCCCGATGGTCAGTGGTCAGCCCGATTCCCATGGACCGAACCTAGAACGTTGTTCGGTCCTTCTCCACCCCCAACGTGAAGCCGGGGCGGGGAAAATCGGTGGCGGTCCCGGACCGGGCCTGGTTACGCTCCCGATGTCCATGTACGAGTCATACGGGCGGTCACGCCCTGGAAAGCGGGGGGTTTATGCCCGGGACCGCGCCACGCGCGCCTCGTCGTACCGTCATACGGACCCGTACATGACACGTCATCCCTGACCGTCCCGAGGCCCGCACGGCGCTTCCTTGCTGCCCTTTCCCATCATGTCCGGCAAGGAGTACCCCAGGGTGTCCACCCACAAGACCCGTCAGGTCCTGACCGATACGTTCACCTGCGTACGGTGCGGGCTGACCGTGACCGGAGCCGCCCCCGGAGGCGGCCGCCGCAACCACTGCCCGAGCTGCCTGCACTCGCTGCACGTGCTCGACCGTGCCGAGGGCGGGCCGTCCGAGTGCGGATCACGCATGGCGCCGATTTCCATCGCGGTGCTGCGCGGCGGCGACTGGATGCTCATCCATCGCTGCACCCGCTGCGGAGAGCTGACGTCCAACCCGATCAGCGGCGACGACAACCAGCTCATCCTCATGCGCATGGCCGTCCGCCCGCTCGCCGAGCCGCCGTTCCCGCTGGAAACGTTCGGCGACCTGTGACGGGAGCGGACCGCATGCCACGCAGGAAACCGGCGGAGCGCCGGCCGCAGCGGCGCAAGGACGTCAGGCACGGCGAGCCGGGCGACGCGTTCCGGTGCGTCGGCTGCCGCCTCGACGTGCCCGTCACCGCGCCGGGCACCGCGCACCGCAACCACTGCCCGAACTGCCTGACCAGCAGGCATGTCGACCACCGCGTCCCCGGTGACCGCCGGGCGGCGTGCCGGGGCCGCATGGCGCCGGTCAGCGTCACGGTGCGGGACGACGGCGAGTGGCTGATCATCCACCACTGCCAGTCGTGCGGCGGGCTCAGCGCCAACCGCATCGCGGGCGACGACAACGCGCTCGTCCTGGTCCGCATCGCGATGCGACCGCTGTCGGACGACCGGCTGCGGGTCGGCGCGCTGCTCTCGCTGTGACCCGAGGGCCCCGGGCGACCCCCGGGGCCCTCAACAGCCGGCCCGCTCCCGGCAGAACTACGGCGTCGCGGCGCTCCCGGACCATGGAAAGATCGGCTTCATGACGATCGTGTCGGGCGATTTCGAGCTGACCATGGACGAACTACGCGTCGTGGCGCGCTACGTGGCCGAGAGCGCTCAGGACGTCCTCCCGGTGTTCGAGGAGGCCGTGCCGGGTGATCTCCGCCCGCGCGCGGCCATCGACGCCGCATGGGAGTTCGTCAACGGCGCGAGAAGGACCAAGCTGCAGCGCGTCACCTCGCTGGACGCCCATCGAGCCGCCAGGGAGGCGGGCGCCGAAGCCGCGCGTCTCGCCGCGCGCTCCGCCGGTGACGCCGCGTCCGCCGCATACCTGCACCCGATAGCGAAGGCCACCCAGGTGGGCCACATCCTGCGCGCCGCCGCGAGTGCCGCACGCGTCGCCGAGCTGAACGCGGGCGGCGATCCCGCGGTCGGAGACATGATGATCGACCAGGCGCGGCAGCGCGCCACGCCCACCCTGATCGCCGTTCTGTGCCGGTATCCCCTCGCGCCGACCGCCAAGAACCGTGTCGCGCAGCTCATGAGCACCTTGGACGCTTCCCTGCGCGCGTCCCGCTGAGAAGGCGCCACAGCACACGGGTCCTCAGTCGCCGAACTCCAGCCGCAGGGCGTGGGTGAAGTCGGCGATCGCCTCCTCGTGGCGGTCCTCCTCCTGGAAGATCTCGCCGCGCACCCGGTAGGCCCACACGTACTCGGCGTCCAGCTCGATCGCGCGGTCGAGGTCCTTCAGCGCGGCCTCGTTGTCGCCCAGCTCGCTAAGGACCGCGCCGCGGCTGCCGAGCGCGCGGTCGTGGTCGGGAGCCAGCTCGACGGCCCGGTTCAGGTCCGCCAGCGCGTCCTCGTACTGGTCGATCATGCGCAGCGCCTCCCCGCGCCGGCTCAGGGCGCGCACGAGGTCGGGGTCGATCTCCAGCGCGCTGGTGTAGTCGGCGATGGCTTCGGTATAGAGGCCCAGCCGCTGGTAGAGGTCGCCCCTGGACACCCAGGAGTGCGCCAGGCCGCCGTCCAGCTCGATGATCTTGGCATGCTCGGCCAGCGCCTCGTCCAGCCGGTCCAGGTCCGCGAGCGCGTCCGCCCTGGCCTCCAGGATCCACAGCGAGTCCGGTGACAGGGTCAGCGCGTGCTCGAAGTCCGCCATGGCCTCCTCGTGGCGGTCGAGCGCCGCGTACGCCTGGCCGCGCGAGCCCAGCGCGTACGCGCTGTCGGGCTCCATCCGCAGCGCCTCGTCGAAGTCGGAGATCGCGGCCTCGTACCGCTCGATGAGCCGGTGGCTCTCGCCGCGCAGCCGCCAGGCGCGCGCGTTGTCCGGCACGAGGGCGATCGACTCGGTCAGGTCGGCGATCGCCGCGTCGTGCCGCCCCAGCGCGATGTACGACTCGGCGCGGCTGCGCAGCACCGACGCCCGCGACCGGGCCGCGCCCTCGTTGATCTCCTCGCTCATGGGGGGAAATCTATCGGCCCTTTGTCGATCATGACGCCCTTTCGCCGCCACCGCAGCCCGCCGTCCGGGGCGGTCATAGGATCGGGGCATGGAACTGGCCCCCGGCGTGCACGTCGCCGTCACCGACCGCCATGGCGGCGTCAGCGCGCCGCCGTACGCGACGCGCAACCTCGGCGGCCTGACCGGCGACGACCCCGCCGCCGTGCGCGCCAACCGCGACGGCGTCGCGGCCGAGCTGGGCGTGCGGGCGATCGTGTTCATGAGGCAGGTCCACGGCGCCGGGGTCGCGTACGTGAGCGAGCCGTTCGGCGACGACCCGCCGCCGGTCGACGCGGTGTTCACCACGGAGCCGCGGCTGGCGCTGGCGTCCCTGGGCGCCGACTGCCCGGCGGTGCTGGTGGCCGATCCGGTGGCGCGCATGGCCGGTGCCGCGCATTCCGGGCGTCCCGGCACGGAAGCGGGGATCTCCACTGCGCTGGTCGAGGCCATGGCGGCCAAGGGCGCCGAGCCGGGGCGGATGGTGGCGTTCGTCGGGCCCGGGGCGTGCGGGCGCTGCTACGAGGTGCCCGCCGAGCTCCGCGACCGGGTGGCCGCGAAGGTGCCGCCCGCCCGTTCCACCACCTCCTGGGACACCCCCGCGCTCGACCTGCGCGCCGGCATCGAGGCGCAGCTCCGCGACGCGGGCGTGCCCGACGTGCGCCACGACGCCCGCTGCACCATCGAGTCCGGCGAGCTCTACTCCCACCGCCGCCAGGACGCCGGCCGCTTCGCGGGACTCATCTGGCTCGCCTAGCCCCGCGAAGATCTGGTCCAGTCCATGGACGCCGGGATCGCTGGTCACACAGCGGTTCAGCCTTGGCGAATCCGTTGACGCGTGGACGGAAGCCCGCACGCCGGGCCGGCATGCGTTCAGTCCAGGATGCGGAGTCTCCATGGATAGTTCGCGGGGCCCACCTCATCGCACGCCCACGCCTTCGCGCCCTGGGCGCCGACGTAGGCCACCCCGGTGTCCCTGCACTCCTGCCAGGTCATGTAATAGCCCTCGCACCACCACACGAACGGCGCGGAGACCCCTGAGAGCTGCGCCGGCGCCTCGCAGTCCTGCGACGCCGCGCCGGCGTTCCCGGGGAGTGCCAGGCACAGTCCGACCGCGGTCACGAGGCCCGCGAACAGGGTCGTGACGGTCCTCTTGCGCATCATCGTCTTGCTCCCTTCGGTTTGCTCTCCGCCCTGTATGGAGCGGAGTCACTCGGTGCGATCTTCATCCTCATGCGCCTGGATGGACCGGGCCAGGGCGTCATGAGGACGTTCGCCGGACATGACGAAGGAAGCGGAAACGGGCGAGGGCGACCTCAGGGCGAGCCGTCCGGGTCAGGCGCCGGGGCGGTTGAAGACGAAGTTGACCGCGACGATGCCCAGCCAGATCACCAGGAGCGCGGGGTTGAGCGCGCCGAGCGCGGCGAGCGCGATCGTGGCCCCCGTGCCGAGCGCCAGCGAGACGATGGCGAGCGCGAGCCGCTGGCCGTCGGTCGGGCCGGGCCGTCGCCTGGCGGGAGCGGCCCGGAGACGTTCGTCGACCCGCCGGTCGACCTCCTGCCCCACCTTGTCGAGGAACGACGCCGCGATGGCTTCCTCGAAGTCGGGGCCGAGATCACGGCGGGCGGCGAGGGCCGCCTTCAGTTCTTCACTGCTGCTCATACAGCGATATATAGACGATGGTCAGGGTCAGCGGGCAAGGATGTCGTCGAGGTTGTACGAGACCGGCCGTTCGAGCTGCTCGTACGTGCACGACTCCGGCGTGCGGTCGGGCCGCCAGCGCCGCCACTGCGCGGTGTGGCGGAACCGGTCGCCCTCCATCTGGTCGTAGGCGACCTCGATCACGAGCTCCGGCCGGAGCGGGATGAACGAGAGGTCCTTCTTGGCGTTCCAGCGCGAGATCGCCCCCGGCACCCGCTGGCCCCCGGTGGCGGGCGTGGCGGCCGGCCGGCCCAGGTTGGCCTGCGCCTGCTCGGCCCAGTGGCCCCACGGGTGCTCGCCCAGCTCGGCGAGGTACGGCTTGAGCTCCTCCACCAGCTCGGCCCGGCGCGCCATCGGGAACGAGGCCGCCACCCCCACGTGGTGGAGCCTGCCGTCGTCGCCGTAGAGGCCGAGCAGGATGGAGCCCACGATCGGCCCCGTCTTGTGCTCGCGGTAGCCGGCGATCACCACGTCGGCGGTGCGCTCGTGCTTGACCTTGAACATCACCCGCTTGTCGGGGGTGTAGGGCTGGTCGCCCGGCTTGACGATGATGCCGTCGAGCCCGGCGCCCTCGAACATCTCGAACCACTCGCCGGCCTGCTCGTCGCTCTTGGTCACCGGGGTGAGCCGCACCGACCGGCCCTTCTGGGGGAACAGCTCCTCCAGGCGGGCCCGCCGGTCGGCGAACGGCGCGTCCATCAGCGCCTCGTCGCCGACGGCCAGCAGGTCGAAGGCGACGAACGAGGCCGGGGTCTGCTCTGACAGCATCTTGACCCGCGAGGCCGCGGGGTGGATGCGCTGCTGCAGCGCCTCGAAGTCGAGCTCCGAGCCGCTCGGCAGCACGATCTCACCGTCGACGACACACCGCTCGGGCAGCTCCGCCTTGACGGCCTCGACCAGCTCGGGGAAGTAGCGGGTGAACGGCCGCTCGTTGCGGCTGCCGAGATAGACCTCGTCGCGGTCGCGGAACACGATGCACCGGAACCCGTCCCACTTCGGCTCGTAGAACAGGGTGCCGTCCTGCTTCGGCATCGCCTTGACCGGCTTGGCCAGCATCGGCCCCACCGGCGGCCTGACCGGCAGGTCGAGATCGGGGATCGGCTCCGGCTCCTTGGGCTTCCGCGCCGGCCTGGGCGTCGTCGGCTCGCTCATGGTCACATCTCCCTCGTGTAGCGGCAGAAGAGGACGCCCTCCTCCTCCAGCACCTGGCCCAGCCGGAGCCGCTCCCGCGACGGCTCACCGTCGAGGATCCGCGACGCGTCCCCGCCCAGCAGCAGCGGGCTCACCGACAGGCACAGCTCGTCGACCAGCCCGGCGGCCGCGAGCTGGGCGTTGAGCCGCGGCCCGCCCTCGCACAGCACCCGGGTCAGCCCGCGCGCGTGCAGCGCGGCCACCGCGCCGGCCAGGTCGACCCGCTCGCCGCCGGCCACGATCACCTCGCCGGCCTCGGCCGCCGCCTCGCGCCGGTCGGCGGGCGCGCTCTCGCAGGTGATCACCAGGGTCGGGCTCACCGCCTCGCGGAACAGCGGCGCGCCGAAGTCGAGGTCGAGGCCGCGGCTGACGATGGCGAGCGGCGCGGCCGCCGGCCGCCCCGCGCGCAGCTCGCGCCAGGACTCGCGCGGCCTGACCGGCCCGTAGCCCTCGGCCCGCACGGTCGCGGCGCCCACCAGGACCACGTCGGCCAGCCCGCGCAGCACCCCGAACACCCGCTTGTCGGCCTTGCCGGACAGCCCTCCGGACAACCCCTTGTCCCAGGCCGCGCCGTCGGCGCTGGCCACCATGTTGAGGCGCAGCCAGGGCCTGCCCTCCGGGTAGGCGTAGGCCTGCACGATGTCCGGATCGTCTTTTATGTCGGGATGGATGCGGCGCACCCCTCTACCTTGGCACACGCCTCCGACAAGTCACTCTCGCGGCCTGCGCAGCACCTGCATCGAACGCGACGTCACCGCCACCACGTCGCCCGCCCGCCACCGCTCGTCGCCGAACAGCCCCTCAGAGCTGTCGTCGGCGGTGTCGAGCTCCAGCAGCCAGCCCGCCCCGAACGTCTCGCCGGGCAGCGTGAACGCCATGTCCTCGTGATGGGCGTTGATCAGCAGCAGGAACGAGTCGTCGGAGATCCGCTCGCCGCGGGGCCCCGGCTCGGTGATCGCGTCACCGTTCAGATAGACCATCAGCGACTTGGCGTAGCCGACGTGCCAGTCGGCCGCCGTCATCTCGGCGCCCCCGGGCGTCAGCCACACCAGGTCGCGCTCGCCGTTCTCGGGGTGACGGCCGTGGAAGAACCGCCGCCGCTGGAACACCGGGTGCCTGCTGCGCAGCTTCGCCAGCTTGCGCACGAACTCCAGCAGTTGCGCCTCCGTGCGCAGCGCCGACCAGTCGACCCAGGCGATCTCGTTGTCCTGGCAGTAGGCGTTGTTGTTGCCCCGCTGCGTGCGGCCGAGCTCGTCGCCGTGGGACAGCATCGGCACGCCCTGCGACAGGAACAGCGTGGCCAGGAAGTTGCGCCGCTGCCGGTGGCGCAGCCGCACGATCGCCGGATCCTCCACCGGCCCCTCGGCGCCGCAGTTCCACGACCGGTTGTCGTCGGTGCCGTCGCGGTTGTCCTCGCCGTTGGCCTCGTTGTGCTTGCGGTTGTACGAGACGAGATCGGTGAGCGTGAACCCGTCGTGGCACGTCACGAAGTTGATCGAGGCCACCGGCCGCCGCCCCGACGTCTCGTAGAGGTCGGCCGAGCCCGTCAGCCGCGAGGCGAAGTCCGGCAGCGCCGAGTGCGTGCCCCGCCAGAAGTCGCGGACCGTGTCGCGGTACTTGCCGTTCCACTCCGTCCACAGCGGCGGGAAGTTGCCCACCTGGTAGCCGCCGGGCCCGACGTCCCACGGCTCGGCGATCAGCTTGACCTGCGAGATCACCGGATCCTGCTGGATCAGGTCGAAGAACGCGCTCAGCCGGTCGACGTCGTGCAGCTCGCGCGCCAGCGCCGACGCCAGGTCGAACCGGAACCCGTCGACGTGCATCTCCAGCACCCAGTAGCGCAGCGAGTCCATGATCAGCTGCAGCGCGTGCGGGGACCGCACGTTCAGCGAGTTGCCGCAGCCCGTGTAGTCCAGGTAGTAGCGGCGGTCGGCGTCGTGCAGCCGGTAGTAGGCGGCGTTGTCGATGCCCCTGAACCCGAGCGTCGGCCCCATGTGGTCGCCCTCGGCGGTGTGGTTGTAGACCACGTCGAGGATCACCTCGATGCCCGCCTCGTGCAGCGCCCGCACCATGGCCTTGAACTCCTGCACCTGCTCGCCGCGCGTGCCGGAGCTGGAGTAGTCGCCGTGCGGGGCGAGGTAGGCCATCGTGTTGTAGCCCCAGTAGTTCGTCAGCCCGCGCGCCACCAGGAAGTGCTCCGGCATGAAGTGGTGGACCGGCATGAGCTCGACCGCCGTCACCCCCAGCGACAACAGGTGGTCGACGACCGCCGGATGCCCCACCCCCGCGTACGTGCCGCGCAGCTCCTCCGGCACGTCCGGATGGCGCATGGTGAGCCCGCGCACGTGCGTCTCGTAGATCACCGTCTGGTGGTACGGGACGCGCGGCGGACGGTCGTTGCCCCACTCGAAGAACGGATTGATCACCACGTTCTTCGGCATGAAGGGAGCGCTGTCGACCCGGTTGACCTTCGCCGGGTCGGTGAAGTGGTAGGAGAAGACCGCCTCGTTCCACTGCAGCTCACCGTCGACGGCCTTCGCGTACGGGTCGAGCAGCAGCTTGGCGGGGTTGCACCGGTGGCCGTGCGCGGGCTGGTAGGGGCCGTGCACGCGGTAACCGTAACGCTGGCCCGGCATGATGCCGGGCAGGTAACCATGCCAGACGAACCCATCCACCTCGGACAGATCGACGCGCTCCTCGGAGCCGTCATCGTGGAACAGGCACAGCTCGACCCGCTCGGCCACCTCGGAGAACACCGCGAAACCGGTGCCCACGCCATCCCAGGTAGCGCCGAGTGGATAGGGTTCGCCCGGCCAGACGTCGCGCATGTGACCTTATTGTCGCATGCGATCGGGTCTTGCTACAGCAGTTCGGCGTTCAGCGTGATCGTGGTGCCGGTCAGGGCCTTGCTGACCGGGCAGTTGACCTTGGCGGTCTCGGCCGCCTGCTGGAACTGCTCGGCGGTGACGCCCGGCACGTGGGCCTTGACCGTGAGCACGATGCCGGTGATGCCCTCACCCGGCTGGAAGGTGACGTCGGCGCTGGTCTGCACCGACTCCGGCGGCGTGCCCGCGCCGGCCAGCCCGTGCGAGAGCGCCATGGAGAAGCAGGCGGAGTGGGCCGCGGCGATGAGCTCCTCGGGCGAGGTCTTGCCGTTGGCGGCCTCGGCCCTGGACGGCCAGGACACCTCGAAGCTCCCGACCCCTGAGGTGTCGAGCGAAACAGTGCCGGAACCGTCGAGCAGCGCGCCCTTCCACTGCGTCGTGGCGGTGCGGGTCGTGGCCATGCGAGTGCTCCCTCTTGTTGATGGACGACCTTCCGACCCTATCGCGGGGCGGGAAAGCGGCCGTGGCCGACATCCGTCTGCCGTTTCGCGGCGAATGATGAAATGCTGGGTCGCGGCGCACCCGCCGTCTAGTCCGGATCATCGGGAGTGTGGTGCCAGTGGAGGCACCGTACGACGACCGCCTGCTGCACCAGCGGGTGGTCGGCGGCGACGAGGCCGCACTCGGAGAGATCTACGATCGGCTCGCCTCGCTGATCTTCGGCCTGTCCCTGCGCGTGACGAGGGACCGGGTGATCGCCGAGGACATCACCCAGGAGGTCTTCCTGGTCTTCTGGGAGCGTCCGCTGGCGTACGACCCGGAGCGCGGCACCCTGCGCGCGTGGCTCGCCACGATCGCGCACCGCCGCGCCGTCGACCACGTGCGCGCGGAGGAGCGCAGGCGCGTGTCCGCGATCGGTCCCAGGCTCTTCCAGCGGGAGCCCGAGAGGCTGGAGGACACGGTGCTCGCCGGCGACGAGGCCGATCGGGTGCGGCAGGCCGTCATGGCCCTGCCGGACGCGTTACGCCAGGCCGTCGAGCTGGCCTACTTCGGGGGCAGGACCTACCGGCAGGTGGGGGAGGAGCTGGGCGTGCCCGAGGGCACGGCCAAGTCGCGCATCCGGCTGGCGCTGCGCCGCCTGGCGGAGGCGCTGGCGGAGGAAGAGGTGTGATGGAGCCGCTCGAGCGTCTGTATCTGGACGCGCTGCTCGAAGAGCCGGCGGAGCCGAAGGGCTCGCTGCGTCCGCAGATGCTGGCCGGAGCCCGGGCGCGGCGCCGCCCGGCGGCTCCCACGGCGCCGTGGGCGGAGCCCTACGCGGGCCGGGTCGCCGCCATGGACGCCCTGCTGGCCGCCGCCGTGGACGACGACTGGTCGCGCGTCATCGTCGAGGGCTGGACGCTGCAGGAGCTCGTCGCCCACCTGGCCGCCAAGGACGGCCTGGTCGCGGCCGGCGTCGGCGCCTCCGTCCTGGGGCCCGAACTCGCCGCCGCCGACGCGCTCGGCCGCACCGCCGACGTGCAGGCGTACGAGCGGGCGCGCAGCCCCGAGCAGACCCGCCGCGACTGGCGGGCGCAGGCCGACGCCCTCTGCCGCCACCTGGCCACGGTCCCGCCCGGCACCACCGCCTCGGTCGACGGTCTGACGGTCCCGGTCCGCGACCACGTGCTCGCCAGGATGCTCGAAACCTGGATCCACACCGACGACGCGGCCAGGGCGGCCGGCGTCCGGCTGCCGGAGCCCGTCCCCGAGCACGTCCACCCGACGGCCGACCTGTGCGCCCGGCTGCTGCCGTGGACGATGCTGCTGTCCGGGCTCGACGGGTCAGGGCGCAGCGTGCTGGTGACGCTCACCGGAGCGGGCGGCGGCGAGTGGCACGTGGCGCTGGGCGTCGAGGACGCCCCCGCGTCCGGTCCCCCGGACGCGCGGATCACCGCGGGCGTGGTCGAGTTCTGCTTCCTGCTGGGTGGCCGGGGCGACCCCGAGCGCTTCCCCGCGCGGCTGGACGGCGACGTGGGCCTGGCCCGCGACGTGCTGCGCACGGCCCCGGCCCTGTCAGGACCCTGACGGTCCCGGGGATCGCTCAGGCGTTCCGGACGTCGCCGACCAGCTCGTGCAGCTCGGGGTCGTCGGACTCGGCCAGGACCCGCTCGGCGCCGCGGGCCGCGCGCGGGTCGCCGCGCCTGGCCAGGCCGCGCGCCGCCTCCGCCACCGTGCGCAGCACCTCGTCGTCCAGCCGGGCCGCCAGCGCGTCGCGGATCCCGGGCGTGTCCGCGTCCAGCCCGGCCAGGCCCGCCGTGGCCCAGTCGCGCACCTCGCCGTCGTCGTCGCCGGTCATCTCGACCAGCAGCGCCACCCCTTCGGCGTGGTCCGGCGTCAGCACGTCGGCCAGCGCGATGGCGTCGGTCATGGTGCGCTGGTGACCGGGGCGGGTGATGAGGCCGAGCACGAGCGGCAGCGCCCGCGGGTCGCCCTGGTGGCCGAGCGCCGCCAGCACCGAACGCAGCACCTGCGGGCCGGACTCGGTGACCGTCATCCGCCGCAGCAGCGGCAGCGTCCGCTCCAGGTAGGGCTTGTCGTCGCCGGTCAGGCCGAACTGGGCGATCGCGTCCACGCCGAACTCGCGCTCCCTGGCGTCCTCGCTCACGCACAGCCGCGCCAGCGCCTCGTACGTCTCCTCGTCGCCCCGCGCGGCCAGCGCGTCGGCCGCCGCCCACCACGTCTCGGCGTCCTCGTCCAGGTCGCGGTGCGCGAGCGCGCGCGCCAGCAGCCGCTCGACCGGCGCCCACTCGCCCGCCGCCGCCTCCAGCAGGGTCGCGATGGCGGCATGGCCGCGCTGCGCCGCCACCTGCTCGGTCTCCGACCCGTCGGGCGAGGTGGCGGTGACCGTGACCAGCCCGGTGCCGTCGCCCGCCCACTGGCGGTGCACCGCGTACGTCCAGCCCTCCTGCTCGACCTGGTCGAGCAGCGCGCTCTCCAGGTGCACGCCCACCCAGTCGGCGGCGATCTCCAGCGGCGTGTCGCCGTCGCCGTCGTACTTGGCGGCGTCCGCGCCGGCGTCGAGCAGCTCACGGACCACGCCGAGCGCGCCGCGGCGGGCGGCGAGCGTGAGCGGCGTGTCACCCGTCTCGTTGGCGGCGTCGACGTCGGCGCCCGCCTCGATCAGCACCCGCGCGGTGCCCGCCGCGCCGTTGGTGGCGGCCCACATCAGGGCGGTCCAGCCGCCGCTCTCCCTGGTGTCCACGCCGGCGCCGGCGGCCAGCAGCATCCCGGCGACCTCCACCCGGTCGCGGGCGGCGGCCGCGCACAGCGGCAGGCCGCCCTCGTCGCCCTCGTACGGCCGATCGGGGCCGGCGCCCTCGGCGAGCAGCTCGCCGACGGTCTTCTCGTCGCCGTCCAGCGCGGCCCGGTAGAGCTGTTCCTCATGCATGACAACGGACCCTAGCCTGGCCCGGCCGCGCCCCGGGACCATGCTGGGGTCCGTGTCACTATCTGGTACGGGGTGCGTGTCGATAGTGGTTCACCCCATTTCCTCCTTGGGGAGGACCGCGACACCGTCAAAACGCGATATGTTGCGAGTATGACTGACCCCGGGGAGGTACGCGCCTCCGACGCCGAGCGCGAGGCCGTGGTCGAGCTGCTTCGCGAGGCCTCCGTCGAAGGCAGGCTCACCCTTGCCGAGCTCACCGACCGCACCGAGGCCGCCTACACCGCCACCACCCAGACCGAGCTCGCCCTGCTCACGCAGGACCTGCCCGCCGCCGCGGCCTTCACGCCGCCCGCGGAGCGGCGCGAGGGCAAGAAACGACGCTGGTTCGTCGGCGTCCTGGGCGACACCAAACGGCGCGGCACCTGGCGCATCGACCAGGAGCTGGGGGCGGTGGCCGTGATGGGCGACGTCGTGCTCGACCTGCGCGAGGCCGAGGTGCGCACCGGCGTGGTGGAGATCATGGCCGTCTCCGTCATGGGCGACGTGAAGATCATCGTCCCCGACGGTGTGAACGTCGACCTCGACGGCATGGCCATCATGGGCGACAAACGGGTCGACGTGCAGGAGGCGCCGCGGGGCATGAACGTGCCGATGGTGCGGGTCCACGCCTACGCGATCATGGGCGACGTGAAGGTGCTCGGCGACTCCCGGGCCAAGCCCATCAAGCGCGGCTGGTCGGCCTGGCGCGAGCACTGGCGCCAGCTCCACGGCGACGACCACGGCGACCGCTCTCTCGGCCGCGGCTACTGACCCCACCCCGGCACCGGCGCCCCGGGCGCGTTCCGTAGGGCATGTGGTGGCGCGCCTGAGTGATCGGCGTCCGTGGGCACGGCTCCGCACATCGGGGTCTCGTACGGTCAGGCGGTCCTGACCGCGCCCGGGCGCGTTCCCATGGCCCTGCGGTGTCGCGCCCGGGCGCGTTCCGTACGGCATGTGGTGGCGCGCCTGAGTGATCGGCGTCCGTGGGCACGGCTTCGCACATCGGCGTCTCGTACGGTCAGGTGGTCCTGACCGCGCCCGGGCGCGTTTCCGCGGCCCTGCGGTGTCGCGCCCGGGCGCGTTCCGTACGGTATGCGGTGGCGCGCCTGAGTGATCGGCGTCCGTGGGCACGGCTCCGCACATCGGCGTCCCGTACGGTCAGGCCGTCCTGAGGTCGCCTGCCGGGGACCGCAGCGCGGACTCGTACCGTTCCAGCAGCACCCGGGCCAGCTCCGGCGCGGGCCCGAGCACGTCGGCGACCACGTCGGCGCCCGCCTCCAGGGTGGTGCGGCGCACCTTGTCGGCGAAGTAGCCCGGCGCCAGCAGATAGGGCGCGACCGCCACCCGAGGCGCACCCGCCTCCTTGAGCCTGGCGACGGCCTCAGCGGGCGTCGGCGCCGCCGCCGACGCGTAGGCGGCCTCCACGGCCCACCACCCGCACCCCGCCCCCGTGGCGGCCCATACAGAGCCGCCGTCGAACCGCCCGGCGTGGGACGGCACAACCTCCGCCCATGCCGCGCCCGAACCCGCGGTGCGGGACTGCGCGGCACCTGAGCCCGCGGTGCGGGATCGCGTGGCACCCGAGCTTGTAGCACGAGACTGCGCGGGCTCCCATACCCCCTCGGGAGACCCGGCCGCGCAGGGGGTGGTGCCGGGGCGGGCGGCGAAGGAGCGGGCCGCGAAGGACGGCGCGGCGGCGGGGCGGCGCCAGGCGCGGGCGAGCCGGGCGATCACCTCGTTGGCGCGCGCGTCGCTGGAGCCCGCCGACACCAGGACGACCGCGGTGTCCGGGTCGCCGGCGGGCACGCCCGCCTCCTCCAGGCGCCGCTCAAGGGCGGCCGTCAGCAGCGGGTGCGGACCCAGGGTCGTGCCGTAGCGGACGCGCAGACGAGGCTCGCGGGCGCGCGCCTCACGCAGCGCCGCGGGCAGGTCGACCCGGCTGTGGTACGCCTCGGTCAGCAGCAGCGGCAGCACCACCGCGTCGGTCAGGCCGTGCAGCGCCTGCCCGAGGGTGGGCGTGGCGTGGTCGAGGTAGGCGGAGCGCACCGGGAGCCAGGGGCGCAGCCGCCGCACCTCGACGAGCAGCGCCTCCACGGTGGCGGCGGCACGGGGATCTCGCGAACCGTGCGCGACCGCCACCAGTGGGACGCTCGGGCCGGCCCCGCCTGCCAACGGAACCGGCCGGCCGGGGGTCACAGGTGAATGCCGCATTCGACCTTCCCCAGCCCCGCCCAGCGGCCGCTGCGCGGATCCTCTCCCTCCAGGACCTGCCGGGTGCACGGCGCGCACCCGATGGAGGGGTAGTCGTCGTAGTGCAACGGGTTGATCAGCACCCCGTTGTCGGAGATGTAGTTGTCGACGTCCTCCTGGGTCCAGGAGGCGATCGGATTGATCTTCACCATCTGCCGCTTGGCGTCCCACTCCACGACCTTCGTGCCGGTGCGCGAGGGGGACTCGTCGCGGCGGATGCCGCTGATCCACGCGAGGTACGGCTCCAGCGCCCGGTTGAGCGGCTCCACCTTGCGCAGGAAGCAGCACAGGTCGGGGTTGCGGCCGAACAGCCGCGGGCCGAGGTCGCGATCCTGCTCCTCGACCGTGCGCGACGGCTTCACATTGATCACGTTGACGTCGTAGACCTGCTCCACGGCGTCGCGGGTGCCGACCGTCTCGGCGAAGTGGTAGCCGGTGTCGACGAACAGCACGTCCACCCCCGGCTTCACCCGGCTCACCAGGTCGATCAGCAGCGCGTCGCTCATGGACGAGGTCAGGCACAGCCGGTCCCCGAACGTGGCCGCCGCCCAGCGGATGACCTCGCGGGCGGAGGCGTCCTCCAGGAAGACCGCGGCGGACTCGACGATGTCCTGCAGGTCGAGGACGCCGCGCTGCTGCCGCAGATCGATTTCGATGTCGGCGAGCGTCATATGTTGACCCCGATTCCGAGAAACTTCAGCTTGAACGCACGAGCGCAGGAGCGGCAGTACCAGCCCCCGTCATCCTGGTAGGGCTCCAGATCCTCGTCGCCGCAGTACGGGCAGTGGAACGGGACCGCGCGGCCGCTCATTTGAGATCGGCCTCGTCGGCGCGCTGCACCCAGTCGGCGAAGGTCTCGCCTTCCTTCTTCTGCTCGTCGAAGTGGCGCGCGACCCGCTCCACGTAGTCGGGCAGCGCCGCCGCGGTGGTCTTGAGCCCGCGCACCTTGCGGCCGAAGCCGGAGTTGACGCCCAGCGAGCCGCCCAGGTGGATCTGGAAGCCCTCGACCTGCTTGCCGTTCTCGTCCAGGACGAGCTGGCCCTTGAGCCCGATGTCGGCCGTCTGGATGCGGGCGCAGGAGTTGGGGCAGCCGTTGACGTTGATGGTGAGCGGCTCGGTGAACTCCGGCAGGCGCCGCTCCAGCTCGTCGATCAGGTTGTCGGCGGTGTTCTTGGTGTCGACGATGGCCAGCTTGCAGAACTCGATGCCGGTGCAGGCCATCGTCTGGCGGCGGAACGTGGACGGCTTCACCCGCAGGTCGTTGGCCTCCAGCTCGGCCACCAGCGAGTCGACCCGCTCGGGGGCGACGTCGAGGATGACCATCTTCTGCTCGACCGTGGTGCGCACCCGGCCGGAGCCGTGACGCTCGGCGATGTCGGCGATCAGGTGGAGCTGGTCGCCGCTGAGCCGGCCGACCCTGGGCGCGAACCCGACGTAGAACCGGCCGTCCTTCTGGCGGAAGACGCCCACGTGGTCGCGGCGGTTGGCGCGCGGCTGCTCGGGCGCGGGCCCGTCGGGCAGCGGCTCCTTGAGGTACTCGGTCTCCAGCACCTCGCGGAACTTCTCCGGCCCCCAGTCGTTCATCAGGAACTTCAGCCGGGCCCGGTGGCGCAGCCGCCGGTAGCCGTAGTCGCGGAAGATGCCGATGACGCCGCCGAACACGTCGCCCGCCTGCTCCGGCGCCACGAACACGCCCAGGCGCTTGCCCAGCATCGGGTTGGTCGACAGGCCGCCGCCGACCCACAGGTCGTAGCCCTTCTCGCCCCGCTCGTTGACCACGCCGACGAACGCCACGTCGTTGATCTCGTGCACCGTGCAGTGGGAGGGGCAGCCGCTCAGCGCGGTCTTGAACTTGCGCGGCAGGTTGGAGTAGGCGGGGTCGCCGATGTAGCGCTCGTGGATCTCGCGGATCTGCTCGGTGGCGTCGAGCACCTCGTCCTCCTCGATCCCGGCCAGCGGGCAGCCCAGGATCGTGCGCGGGGTGTCGCCACAGGCCTCCGTGGTCGACAGGCCCACGGCCTCCAGCCGCTGCCAGATGTCCGGCACCGACTCGATCTCGATCCAGTGGAGCTGGATGTTCTGCCGGTCGGTCACGTCGGCGGTGCCGCGCCCGTACTCGTTGGAGAGGTCGGCGATCACCCGGAGCTGGCGCAGGTCGAGCTGGCCGCCGTCGATGCGGATGCGCATCATGAAGTAGCGGTCGTCGAGCTCCTCCGGCTCCAGGATCGCGGTCTTGCCGCCGTCGATCCCGGGCCTGCGCTGGGTGTAGATGCCGTACCAGCGCATGCGCCCGCGCAGGTCGGCGGGGTCGATCGAGTCGAAGCCCCGCTTGGAGTAGACGTCGATGATCCGCTGGCGGACGTTCAGCCCGTCGTCGTTCTTCTTCAGCTCTTCGTTCTTGTTCAGCGGCTCCCGGTAACCGAGAGCCCACTGACCTTCGCCGCGCGGGCGCTTGTGATGCCGGCTGGCAGGGGTGCTCATTGCGCGTCCTTAGAGATCATGGGCGCGCGCACGCGGATGTCCTCCTGCCTCGTCATCGAGTGCAGGGGAAGAAGGAGTGCGACGCGCTCAGCGGTGGGAAACGAGTGGTTACCGGGCGTCGCAACAGATGGCACTGCGGACACGCAGAAGGTCGACGTGGCGTCGGCCGACAAGCATGGGGTCCGCTGGCATGCTTATGAAGATACTCTGGCCGTCCGAGATGTCCAATACCGGGTCCAGAGTCTGGACTCGATCATCCCTGACGCGGCCAGTCGAGCTCCGACTCCTGGGCCTCTTCGGCGGGCAGATGCTGGCAGTCGCACCACGAGCCGCCCCGGCAGTCGTCGTGGCGTCTGTCCTTGCAGCTGTCGCAGATCACGACAGCATTATCGCCCCGGGCTAGGCTGGCGTCGTGGATCTCATGGCCGAGCTGCTCGACGACCTCCGCGCCGAAACCGCCTCACTCGAAACGCTCCTGGAGCCGCTGCGTCCCGGCGACTGGGAGCTGCCCACGCCCGCCGCCGGATGGGCGGTGCGCGACCAGGTGAGCCATCTGGCCTGGTTCGACGACGCCGCCCGCACCGCGATCACCGATCCGGACGCCTTCCGCGACCTGCTCGCCGCCTCGGCCACGACCACCCCCGACGACCTGGCCGGGCGGTCGCGCGAGATGCCCGCCGGCGAGCTGCGCGCGTGGTTCGCCTCCTCGCGCGCCCGGCTCGTCGAGGCGCTCGCCCCGCTGCCGCCCAAGCACCGGCTGCCCTGGTACGGGGTCGACATGTCGGCGGCGTCGTTCGCCACCGCCCGGCTGATGGAGACGTGGGCGCACGGCCAGGACGTCGCCGACGCCCTCGGCCGCACCCGCGAGCCCACCGACAGGCTGCGCCACGTGGCCCGCATCGGGGTCATGGCCCTGCCCTACTCGTTCGCCGTACGCGGCCTGCCCGTGCCGGCCGAGCCGGTGCGGGTGGAGCTGACGACGCCCGGCGGGGAGCTGTGGACGGCGGGCCCGGAAGGCGCCGCGGGCGTGGTGCGCGGGCCGATGCTCGACTTCTGCCTCGCCGTCACCCAGCGCGCCCACCTCTCCGACACCGCCCTGGAGGTCACCGGCGAGCCTGCGGCCGCGTGGATGCCGATCGCGCAGGCGTACGCGGGCCCGCCGGGGCGGGGACGCCCGCCGGGATCACGCTGACGGGCGCCCGGTGACATGCTGGAAGCATGCGCACGCTCCTGAACGTCATCTGGCTCGTCTTCGCCGGGATCTGGCTCGCCATCGGATACGCCGTCGCCGGGATCATCTGCTGCATCCTGATCATCACGATCCCGTTCGGCATCGCCTCGTTCCGCATCGCGGCCTACGCCCTGTGGCCGTTCGGCCGGACCGTGGTGCGCGACCCCGAGGTCGGTGTCTTCTCGCTCATCGGCAACATCATCTGGTGCGTCGTGGCCGGCGTCTGGCTGGCCATCGGGCACGTGCTCACGTCGATCCCGCTGTTCATCTCGATCATCGGCATCCCGATGGGCATCGCCAACATCAAGATGATCCCCGTCTCGCTGCTGCCGCTGGGAGCGCGCATCGAGGACAACGACTAGGGCAGGACAACCCGGGACGTAAGCTGAGCCGGAGAGTCACTGCGACAGAGCGTTGGGTGCCATGACGTCCACGGAAGCGCCAAGCGGGTCCAAGAGGCCCGCCGCCTCGGCCGCCCGGGCCAGGCTGAGCTTGGTGCGCGACACGAGGTCGTGGGCGACCGTGCGCGCCACCACGAACGCCGGGATCAACTACCGCGTCACCGGCCTGGCGGGCGAGGCGGCGTTCTTCGCCCTGCTGTCGCTGCCGCCGTTCGTGCTCGGCCTGATCGGCGTGCTGGCCAAGCTCGGCGGCTGGATCGGCAAGCAGGCCGTGGTCGACATAGAGGCGTGGGTCATCCAGCAGGCCGGCGTGCTGTTCACCGCCGACACGATCGACACCGTGGTCCGCCCGCTGCTCGCCGACGTGCTCAGGGACGACGCCAGCAAGGTGTCGATCATCTCGCTGGGCTTCCTGCTGTCGCTCTGGTCCGGTTCGCGTGCGCTGTACGTCTACGTCGACCTGATCTCCGTCTCCTACGGGCTGGGGGAGGAGCGCAGCATCATCCGCACCCGGCTGATGTCCTTCGGCCTGTACGTGATCGGCCTGGTCGTCGGCATCGTCGTGATGCCCATCCTGGTCATCGGCCCGACGCTGCTCAAAGGGGCGCTGCCCGCCGACTACGCCGCCGCCGTCGACCTGCTCTACTGGCCCGTGGTGGTCGTCGGTTCCGTGCTGTTCCTGTGCGTGCTCTACCACGTCAGCGTGCCCGTGCGCACCCGCTGGTTCCGCGAGCTGCCCGGGGCCATCCTGGCGCTGTTCCTGTGGATCGTGTGCGCCGCGGTGCTGCGCGCGGTGCTCGCCGCCTGGTTCTCGCCCGTGTCCGTGTACGGGTCGCTCGCGGCGCCCATAGCCCTGCTGCTGTGGCTCTACATCACGGCCCTGGCCGTGCTCATCGGGGCGATACTCAACGCCGAGGTCGACCGGCTCTGGCCCGGCGACGGCCGCGCGAAATGAGATCGGGCCCCCGATGACCGCGGAGAAGGCCCAGATCACGGCGGAGTGAGCTCCCCGGCATCCGATATCGTCAATGACGTCGCGACTGGCGCATCAGGTGGGAACGACCACCGGGGAGCGGGAAGGAGCGGAGGCCGGGCGCCTGGGTCTTCGCAAGACACGTCAATATGACAGGAGAGTCATGGGTTCTCTCGCTAGCGTCGACCCTGAGATCGCCGAGCTGATCAAGGCGGAGGAGCGGCGCCAGGCCGACACGGTCAAGCTCATCGCCTCGGAGAACTACGTCTCCAAGGCCGTGCTCGAAGCCACCGGCACCGTCCTCACCAACAAGTACTCCGAGGGCTACGTCGGCAAGCGCTACTACGAGGGCCAGCAGGTCATCGACCAGGTCGAGACCGTCGCCGTCGAGCGGGCCAAGGCGCTGTTCGGCGTCAACCACGCCAACGTCCAGCCCTACTCGGGTTCCCCCGCCAACCTCGCCATCTACATGGCGTTCCTGCAGCCGGGCGACACCGTGATGGGCATGGGCCTGCCGTTCGGCGGCCACCTCACCCACGGCTGGTCCGTCTCCGCCACCGGCAAGTGGTTCAACCCGGTCCGCTACGGCGTCCGTCAGGACACCGGCCGCATCGACCTCGACCAGGTGCGCGAACTCGCCCTCGAACACCGGCCCAAGCTGATCTTCTGCGGCGGCACCGCCATCCCGCGCACCATCGACTTCGAGGGCTTCGCCGCCATCGCCCGTGAGGTCGGCGCCGTCCTGGCCGCCGACATCGCGCACATCGCGGGCCTCGTCGCCGGCGGCGCCCACCCGTCGCCCGTCGGCCACGCCGACGTCATCTCCACCACGACCCACAAGACGCTGCGCGGCCCGCGCGGCGCCATGCTCATGGCGACGACCGACGAGCACGCCACCGCGCTCAACAAGGCCGTCTTCCCCGGCCTGCAGGGCGGCCCGCACAACCACACCACCGCCGCCATCGCCGTCGCGCTGCGCGAGGCCGCGACCGACGACTTCAAGGCCTACGCCCACCAGGTCGTCGCCAACGCCAAGGCCCTGGCCGAAGAGCTCGCCTCGCGCGGCTTCGACCTGGTCTCCGGCGGCACCGACAACCACCTGATCCTGCTCGACCTCACCCCCAAGGGCATCGGCGGCAAGCCGGCCGCCCAGGCGCTCGACCGGGCGGGCCTGGAGACCAACTACAACGCGGTGCCGTTCGACACCCGCAAGCCGTTCGACCCGTCGGGCATCCGCATCGGCACGCCCTCCGTCACCTCGCGCGGGATGAAGGAGGCGGAGATGCGGCAGATCGGCGCGTGGATGGACGAGGTCGTCACCGCCCTGGCCAAGGGCGACGCCGAGGACGTCATCACCCGCGTCCACCGCGAGGTCAGCGAGCTCACCGCCCAGTTCCCGGCCCCCGGCCTGTAACCCGGCCGGTCCCGGAGTTCCCGCCCCGGTGTTCTGAAAGAGCACGCTTTACGGCCGGCCGGAACGCCTCGGACCCGGCAGGGGACGCCCCGCCGCACGGGCTCCCGTGGTGCGGCGGGGCGTCGTCGCGGCCGGGGCGGGCCGGACGGCCCCGGGGCGACGGCCGGATGGCGGTGAGGGGGAGGACCGCCACTGGCCGGCGGACCCGTCCGGACGGTTCCCGAACGTCCCGGCGGGCCGGTGCGAACTCGGGGTGACCGGCATGTCCCCTGACATGCCGGTCACTTCCTTGGAGGGAATCCCTGTTCTGGCAAGCAGTACGGCCCCCGGATCGCCCCGGGTTCAACGATTCGCGAAAAATTCTCCCGTACCCTCGGAAAAGCCCTCCCACCGCAGGTGAGAGGGCTCGTGGCGGAAGCGTCAGACGTCGACGGTGAGCAGGTTGCGGCCGGTCGCGGTGATGACCTCGAACCGGTCGATCTTGTCGACGGTCAGCGCGGCCGCGCCGTGCATGTAGAGCGGCTCCGGGTTGGCCTCGGTGCCGTAACCGGCCGGCGGCACCGACCAGCCCATCATGACCCGGCGGTCGCCGCTCTTGCCGACGGCCACCAGCTCGCACTCCAGCGGCCCCTTCACCCCCGACAGCTTGAGCGCCGCGTGGGTGCCCCAGCCCTTGGACTCCAGCACCAGCCCGCCCGTCACGCCGTCCCTGCCGGTGCCCGGCACCGGCGTGCCCATCGCGTAGAACTGCTCGGCGGGACCGAGCTGGGTGTGGGCGGCCGGCGGGGTGTTCTGCGCGCCGATCTGGGCGCCGAGCACCAGCCCGCCCGCCACCAGCGAGATGCCCGCCGCGATCCCGACGAGGAACGTCCCCCTGCGCGAGCGCCGGTCGGCGGCCTGCTTGCGGTGCAGCAGGTCGATCACCTCGGCCGGCTCCTCCTCAGGGGGGTCGTCGGTCACCGGCCCCAGCCCGTGCAGCGCCTGGGCCACCCCCGCCAGGTCGGACAGCTCGGCGGCGCAGGCACGGCAGCCGAGGAGGTGCGTCTCGAACGCCATCCGGTCGTCGTCGTCCAGCAGGCCCAGGGCGTAGGCGCCCACGTCGGTGTGCTCCACTCGCGAGGTCACGCCGTCACCCCCCTCTCCTCCAGTGCCACGCGCAGCGCGCGCACCGCGTAGTAGACCCGGGACTTGACGGTGCCCACGGGGATGCCGAGCGCCCGCGCGGCGTCGTTGACGGAACGATCGCGCAGGATCGTCTCGTTGAGGATCTCGCGATGCGCGGGCGACAGGGCCTTGAGCGCTTCGGACACGACCACCTGGTGCAGCAGCTGCTCCATCTCATCCGGCACGGGCATGTGCTCCAGCGGGCCGTCGCCCTGCTCCTGGGGGCGGGCGTCCCTTCGCCGCCGGTCATCGATCACGATACGTCGGGCGACGGTCGCCAGCCAGGGCATCAGCGAGGCCGCGTCGGGATCGAGCTGCTCGGCGCTGCGCCAGGCGCGGATCATGGTCTCCTGTACGACGTCCTCGGCCCACTGCCGGTCACCCGCGGTCAGCCGCACGACGAAGGCCAGCAACGGCCGGTGGTACTGCCGGTAGAGAGCCGACACGACCATCTCCGGGTCCGGCCGTACGCGCCTCAACCACTGCCGTAACCGCGGCTTGCCCATGGGGGCTGCTCCCTCGGCCGAGGGTGGGGGATACGTGCTCAGTCGCATCATTCCCCTTTCTCGAGTCCGTCGGCAGGTGGTACGGACCACGGCGCCCCGACGGTTCAACCGCGGGGTGGCCGAAAACCCGTTGCGGTCCCGCGCGGCCGGTGCGTAGAGTCACCGGCAACGGATCGAGGAGGTGAGGACTATGCGGGTCGTCCTGTTCTGCCTGCCGTCAGTCCCCCTCCGGGTGCTCGCCTGAGACCACCCGGGTTCCTTCTCAACCTCAAGGGTGCAATTCCGTTGTCTTACGATCTTTCTCTGCTCGGCTGGACCGATTCCCGCGCCGCCGAGCTGCCCGGCGACACCGTGCCCGGCCGCGTCTCCCGCGTCGACCGCGGCACGGCCGAGGTCGTCACGAGCGCCGGCCGGCATCACGCCCGCTACGGCGCCCGCGTCCGCAGGGCGTCCGCCGCCGACCCCGTCGCGCTGCCCTGCGTGGGCGACTGGGCCGCGCTCAAGCCGCTGCCCGCGGGCGACTACGAGCTCGCCGAGCTCCTGCCCAGGACGACCGCGTTCGTCCGCGGCGGCGTCAGCCGCGACTCCCGCGGCGGGCTGTCCGGCGACGGCCAGGGCCAGGTGCTCGCGGCCAACGTCGACATCGTGTTCGTCGCCGAACCGTCCATGCACGCCACCGACCTGGCCGACCTGGGCCGCATCGAGCGCCTGACGGCGCTCGCCTGGGAGTCCGGCGGCACTCCGGTGGTGCTCGTCACCAAGTCCGACCTGTTCGGGCCCGGTCTGGGCGATCTGCTCGACGACGTGCGGCAGGCCGCGCCCGGCGTCGACGTGCACGCGGTCTCCTCCATCCGCGGCGAGGGGGTCGAGCTCGTCCGCGACTATCTGGACGGGTCCCGTACCGCCGTCGTGCTCGGCCCCTCGGGGGCCGGCAAGTCCACCCTCGTCAACGCGCTCGCGGGCGGCGAGGTGATGGAGACCCAGCGGGTGCGCGCCGCCGACGGGCGCGGCCGGCACACCACCGTCCACCGGGAGCTCATCCCGCTGCCCGGGGGCGGGCTCGTCATCGACACGCCTGGCATCAGGCGGGTCGGCCTGTACGACATGAACGAGGGCGTGGAGCGGGTCTTCTCCGACCTGGAGGCGCTGGCGGCGGAGTGCCGCTTCCACGACTGCGGCCACGAGACCGAGCCCGGGTGCGCGGTGCTGGCGGCGCTGGAGAGCGGCGAGCTGCCGGAGCGGCGGCTGGAGAGCTGGCGCAAGCTCCAGCGGGAGGCGGCGTGGATGGCCTCCCGGACGGACGCCAGGCTGCGCAAGGACCTGCAGAGCAAGTGGAAGTCGATCCACAAGGAGATGCGCCGCTCGGGCCGCAACCGGCCGTGACGCCCCCCGGGGAGCGGGCCCGCACGGGCCTCTCCCCGGCGGGCCTGCCCGTCGGCGGCGTGGGTACGGGTTCGCGTATGGAGTGCGTGTTCGTCGACCGTGCGCAGGCGGGGGAGCGGCTGGCCGAGCGGCTGGCGGGCATCCCCGGCCCGGTGGTGCTCGCGCTGCCGCGTGGCGGGGTGGAGGTGGCGGAGCCGATCGTGCGCCGGCTCGGCGGAGTGCTGGACGTGCTCGTCACCCGCAAGATCGGCTACCCGCCGTCGCCGGAGTTCGGCGTGGGGGCGATCGCCGAGGGCGGCGAGCCGGTGTTCGACCTGCCGTTGCTGCACCGGCTGGGGCTGACGCCGGAGGACCTGGCCGGCGAGGTGGCCGCCGAGCGGCGGGAGCTGGCCCGCCGGGTGGCGGTGTACCGGGGTGACCGGCCGCTGCCCCGCCTGGCGGGCCGCGAGGTGGTGGTGGCCGACGACGGGCTGGCCACCGGGGTGACCGCGCGGGCCGCGCTACGGGCGGTGGCCGCGGCCGGGCCCGGCAGGGTGACGCTCGCCGTGCCGGTGGGCGCCAGGGACACGGTCAGCGCCATGCGGGAGGAGGCCGACGAGGTGGTGGTGCTCTGCGTGCCGGCCGACTTCCGCGCGGTCGGGCAGTGGTACGAGCATTTCGGCCAGCTCTCCGACGCCGACGTGCTGGAGGTGCTGGCCCGGAACCCGGCGCCGGGTTAGAGCGGCAGCACCGCCCACACGAGCTTGCGCGCGCCGCCGGGCGTGAGCCAGCCCCAGGCGCGGCAGAGGGCGCCCACCAGGCGCAGCCCGCGACCGTACTCGGCGAAAACGTCGGCGCCGCCGGTGACCGGCGGCGCCGTGCTGTGATCGCTCACAACGCAGGCCAGTTCGGTCCTGTCCATCAGCAGCCGCAGGTCGATCGCGCCGCCGCCGTGGCGCATGGCGTTGGTGACCAGCTCGGAGGTGATGAGCTGGGCGTCGAACACGGCCCGCTCGGCCCCCCACGAGCCGAGCGTCTGGTCGACGAACCGTCTTGCCACCGAGACGCACCCGGGCTCGAACGTGCTGAGCTCGTGGAAGCCGAAGAGGCGATCGCGCTCGGCGGGCCGACCTTCGATCAGGACGGCCGTCAGCCATCCTGGTGGCCTGAGACCGCTGGCGGTTTGCGGTCCCGGGTCGAAAGTCGTCATGCTGGCCCCCGAAGCGCGTTCTGGTGTCCAAGACCATCTTTACGGCGTGACGTCGGCGATGCAAGACTCTTTCGTGATTTACGGATGCAAATCGCATCTGCACGTGCAGATGCGATAGGGAGCGGTGAGCGTGAGCGCGGAGCGGGCGAAGCGGATGGAAAGCGACATTCTGCGACATTCTCCGGGTAGCCCGACCGTCCTGCGGATCCTGCTGGGCACGCAGCTCCGCAGACTCCGCACCGGCAAGGGGATCTCCCGGGAGGACGCCGGCTACTCCATCCGCGCGTCCCATGCCAAGATCAGCAGGCTGGAGCTGGGCCAGGTCAGCTTCAAGGAGCGCGACGTGGCCGACCTGCTCACCCTCTACGGCGTCACGGACCCCGGCGACCGGGCGCCGCTGCTGGAACTGGCCAGGAAGGCCAACGAGCCCGGCTGGTGGCACAAGTACAGCGATCTGCTGCCGAGCTGGTTCGAGATCTACATCGGGCTGGAGGGCGCCGCCTCGGTCATCCGGACCTACGAGAACCAGTTCGTGCCCGGCCTGCTGCAGACGCCCGCCTACGCCAGGGCGGTGATCGAGCTGGCCCACGAGAACGCCCCGGCCGGCGAGCTGGAGCGCAGGGTCCAGTTGCGGACGGCCCGCCAGCGGCGGCTGACCGGGGAGAGCCCGCTCACGCTCTGGGCGGTGATCGACGAGGCGGCGGTGCGCCGGGTGCTGGGTGGCCCTGAGGTCATGCGCGAGCAGATCGAGCACCTGCTGGAGCTCATCGCCCACCACAATGTCACGTTGCAGATCATGCCGTTCGACCGGGGCGGGCACGCCGCGGCCGGCGGCCCGTTCAGCATCCTGCGCTTCCCCGAGCGTGAGCTGCCCGACGTGGTCTACATGGAGCAGCTGACGAGCGCGCTCTACCTGGACAAGGTCGCCGATTCCGAGCACTACGTGAAGGTCATGGATCGGCTGAGCGTGCAGGCGGAGCAGCCCCGCCAGACCCGGGCGTTCCTGGAGCGGCTGCTGAACGGCTGAGTCCCTGTGACCCATCACATAGGGATTTTTGGCCATCCGGTATATGGCCTCCGGTTCGTCCCTCTATTCTCGGCTCGTAAGCACGGATGCACGTGCATCCGTAAGGGCCGAGGAGCAACACCCATGCACGAGTTCCGCAACGGAACGCCCGCCGGTCGACTCTCCGCCGACTGGCGCAAGAGCGCGCGGAGCAATCCCAACGGCAACTGCGTCGAGGTGGCGACCCTGCCCACAGGGGAGGTGGCCATGCGCAACTCGCGGTTTCCCGACGGTCCCGCGCTCGTCTACACGCGAGCCGAGATCACCGCGTTCGTCCTGGGCGCCAAAGACGGAGAGTTCGACGACCTGCTGGTGTGATCAGCCCTAGCCCGCCGACCGGCGGGCACGCGAAAGCCGCCGTCCGGATCGGACGGCGGCTTCTTTCATGCGCGGTTCTTTCGTGCGGGGCGAGGTCCGCCTGATCAGGCAGTTGTCCCGACCGGGTTCTCCGGAGCCCGGCGTGCCGGGCCCCGGTCATCGGGACAACTGCGTGATCACACGATCTTCGGAGACGCTGCCGGGTGTGTCAGGCGGCGGAGATGCCGGCGCTGGCGGCGCGGCGCATGCGACGGCGACGCTCGGAGGCGCGCTCGTCCTCGTTGAGGCCACCCCACGTGCCGTACTTCTCCGGACGGGACAGTGCGTAGTCAAGGCACTCCGTGCGGACGGGGCACTGGGCGCAGATCGCCTTGGCCTTCCGCTCACGTACGTCACGCTCGGGCTGCCGCTCCCCGTCGGGGCCGAAGAAGAGCACGAGGTCCTCACCCCGGCACGCGGCATCATCCTGCCAACCCCAGCTGGGGCGCGGGCGGGCGAGCTGCCGACGTACCTGAGACATGAGAAAACCACCTTCGTGAGAGGTATTTCGGTAATTGAGCCGCATCGGACGCTTTGGGCGTCACTGTTCCAACGCAATGGAGGACCGTGATGTTCCCTTTGTCAGGCGTAGGCAGGCGTGGCGTACCGCACAGGCGAAAGCCTGTCCAGCGAAACCAGCCGGTAGGTGGCGGCCTTGTCGGCGCAAACCGAGCCACACGGCGCTTGCCGCGCCGAGGGCTGGACCACAACCTTGAACCGGACGTCGCCGCAGCGCACGATGGCTTCGGTGACGTCGCCGTCCGACTTGGAGGATTCCACGGTCACCGCGCCGACGGAGCACTCTCCCGTATGGGTTCGGGCGAAGTGCTCGACGGCTTGCAATGGCTCAGGGATACCCGCGCGTCCCCGGAAACGGTCGAGAATGATCTCGCCCGACCGGTACGCGTTAGCCGCTGCGATCGCAGCAGCCTGAGACATGCTGCCGTAGAAAATTCCGTGTGGCAAGCACACGAGGTTGGCGGCGTACCGATCGCCGCCAACGTGTGACGTTTCCCACACCCTTTCTGGCAGTTTTTCCGCCAGAGCACGGGCGAGGGGCAGTCCGATGCGGGCGCAGCACGCGTTGCGCTTGGCATGCGTGCACACCAGAAATACCGGCTCGTCTTCAAGTATGCAGGACTCGGGGACCACTCCGGCCACCAGCGCGTCCAGGTCAAGATCGTCAGGACCTGCGATGACGCCGCCGGCGAGCCACGGCCGGTCGCCGATCCCGTACCCGACTAGCACGCGGATGCCCTGATCCCGCGTCCGGGTGCGGCGGCCCGGTCGGCGGATGAGCTGCGGCCTGATGCCCCGGGCGAGCGCCCGCGCCACCAGTTCGGCGATGTTCTCAGGAAGTTCGAAGCTTTCCAGGTGTGACGGCCACGGGCCCGCGTACTCGACCAGGAGCCAGAGCCGCGCGCCCGCCGTGGCGCTCGCGAGAGTGGGGACGCCACCCGTGTGACATCCCCTCGCGTGTTCGCAGCCCTTCGCCACACCTTCCCCCTTCCAACGGTTAGGTAAGACTAACCTAACGGGTTGGGGAGGATCAGCCGAACATGCCCTCCGCGGCCTCCAGAGCCCGTTCGCGGTCCGCCGCCACCAGGCCGATCCGGGTGCGCCGGTCGAGCAGGTCGCCGGCGTCGAGCGCGCCCTCGTGCCGCACGGACCAGAGCAGGTCGCCCCGGGTCAGGCCGAGACCGACCGGCTCGGGACAGGACTCCACCAGCGGCCGGACCGCCGCCGCCTCCGCGCCGTAGCGCTCGGCGAGCCTGCGCGGCGTCCCCGCGGCCGGCCGGCCCGCTCCCACCAGCGGGATGGCGGCCGTCCGGCTCGGGCCCGCGCGCAGCCCGCGGACCGCGACCGCCCGGTCCACGGCGTCCTGGGCCATCCGCCGGTAGGTGGTCAGCTTGCCGCCGACGACCGTGACGAACCCGCCCGAGGACAGCACCGCGTGCCGCCGCGACAGATCCGCCGTGCGCCCGCCCGCCCCCGGGTCCCCGCGCCCGTCCCCGCGCCCGTCCCCGTGCCCGCTCGTGTGCCCGCCGCCCGCCAGGAGCGGTCTGAGGCCCGCGTACGCGCCCGCCACGGCCTTCCTCGGCACTTCGATCTCCAGGACGCCGTTCAGCACGTCCAGGAGCGTCCTGACGTCCTCCTCGGGCGCCTCGGGGACGTCGGGCACCGGCCCGTCCACCGCGACGTCCGTGAGCCCCACGTACACCCGCCCGTCCGCTTGCGGCAGGACGAGCGCGAAACGGTTGCTCTCACCCGGGATCGGCACGTGGAGCCCGGCCCGCAGCCCCGGCAGCGCGCCCGCCGCGAGCACCAGGTGGGTGCCGCGCGAGGGCCGCAGCCGCACCCTCGGGTCCAGCCCGCCGGCCCACACGCCGGTCGCGTTGACCACCGCCCGCGCCCTGATCTCGAACTCCTCGCCGGTCAGCTCGTCACGCACCCGGGCGCCGTCCGGGCGCAGCTCCAGCGCGCGGCAGCGGGTCAGGATCCGGGCCCCGTGCGCGGCCGCCGTCCTGGCCACGGCGACCACGAGCCGGGCGTCGTCGAGCACCCGCCCGTCCCACGACAGCAGCCCGCCGCGCAGCCCGCCCGCGCGCAGCACCGGGGCCAGCTCGCGGACCCGGCCCGCCGGCAGCGCCGACGGGCCCGGCAGCAGCCGCCGCGGGGTGCCCGCCGCGCGCCGCAGCCCGTCCCCGAGCAGGTAACCGGTCATCACCGTCGCGGCCCGCGCCCCGGTGACCCCCGGCGTCAGCGGCAGCACGTACGGGTGCGCCCTGACCAGGTGCGGGGCGGTGCGGGTGAGCAGGACGCCGCGCTCCACCGCGCTCTCGTACGCGACCCCCACCTGCCCCTTGGCCAGATAGCGCAGGCCGCCGTGGATCAGCTTGGAACTCCACCTGGAGGTGCCGAAGGCGAGGTCCTGGGCGTCGATCGCGGCGACGCCCAGCCCTCGCGAGGCCGCGTCCAGCGCCGCGCCCGCCCCGGTCGCGCCCAGCCCGACCACCAGCACGTCCACCCGCTCCTCGGCGGTGCGGGCCAGCTCGCGCGCCCTCCGGGCGGCGTTCAGCGAGCTGCCCGGCACGACCCCGCTCACCGTCCCGCCGGGCGCGCGAGGTAGGACTCCAGCAGGGCGGCGAGCTCGGCGTCGAGGTCGTCGAGGGTGAGCGGATCGAGCATGGTGGGCGCCGACAGCAGGAACGACTGGGCGACCAGCAGCACCGCCCTGGCCCTGCGCGGGTCGCCGAGGGCGGGCTCCAGCACCGCGAGCACCGCCTCCTGGCTGGCCCCCCGCCGGTCGAGCAGGTAGGGGAGGAGCAGCTCGGGATCCGCCTCCACGATCTTGCGCCAGAGCGGGTGCCCGCGCAGCCCGCGCACCCCGGCCACCACCGCGCCCACCGGATCGGCCAGGTCGAGCCCGCTGATCACCCGTACCCACTCGCGCGTCATCAGGTCGGCGACCAGCGCCCGCATGTCCGGCCAGTGCCGGTAGATCGTCATCCGCGAGACCCCGGCCCGCCGCGCCACGTCCGTGAGCGTGGTGCGGCGCACCCCGTAGGCCAGCACGCAGTCGCGGGCCGCGTCCAGCACGCCGTCATTGTGACGAATAGCCGTCATATGTCACAGTGTAACCGTGCGATCGGAACCGATGCTCTGGTCCGGCTGGGGCGACCCGGCCAAGGCCCGCGAGCTTCCAGAACAGGTCCGCCGGCTGCTCCACGATCTGCTGGGCGTGCGCGCGCCGGCGGTCCCCGCCGCCGGACTGGAGTCCGTACGGATGCCGCCCGCCGCGCTGGAGCCCCGGCTGCTCGACGCGCTCGCCGGCCTGGTCGGCGACGGGCACGTGCTGACCACGCACGAGGCGCGGGTCCGGCACGCCCGTGGCAAGTCCACCCCCGACCTGCTGCGGATGCGCGCCGGGGATGGCGCCGGCGCGCCGGACGCCGTCGTGCTGCCCGGCGGCCACGACGAGGTGGCGCGAGTGCTGCGGCTGTGCGCGGCCGAGCGGATCGCGGTCGTGCCGTTCGGCGGCGGCACCTCCGTCGTCGGCGGGCTCACCGCAGCCCGCGACGGCTTCGCCGGGGTGATCTCGCTCGACCTGGGCCGGATGGACCGGCTGGTCGAGGTCGACGCCGAGTCGATGACCGCGGTGTTCGAGCCCGGCGTGCCCGCCCCCGAGGCCGAGCGCCTGCTGGCCGCGCACGGCCTCACGCTGGGCCACTTCCCCCAGTCCTTCGAGTACGCCACGCTGGGCGGCTTCGCCGCGGCCCGCTCCAGCGGCCAGGCCTCGGCGGGATACGGCCGCTTCGACGACATGGTGACCGGGCTGACCGTCGCCACCCCCGAGGGCGACCTGGACCTGGGCCGGGCGCCCAAGTCGGCGGCCGGGCCCGACCTGCGCCAGCTCCTGCTCGGGTCCGAGGGCGCCTTCGGCGTCATCACCTCTCTCCGGCTGCGGGTGCGCCGCGCCCCGGCCGAGAAGGTGTACGAGGGCTGGCGCCTGCCCGGCTTCGCCGCCGGCACGGCCGCGCTGCGGGCGCTCGCCCAGGACGGCCCGCTGCCCACGGTCCTGCGGCTCTCCGACGAGACCGAGACCATGATCGGCCTGGCCCGCCCCGACCGGATCGGCGGCGGCGAGGCCGGCTGCCTGGTGATCGCCGGCTACGAGGGCGCCTCGGTGGCCGCCCGCCGCGAGGCCGCCGCCGCGGTGCTGTCAAGCCACGGCGGCGTCCCTCTCGGCGAGGAGCCCGGTCAAGGATGGGCGCACGGCCGCTTCTCCGCGCCGTACCTGCGCGACTCGCTGCTCGCCGCGGGCGCCACCGTGGAGACGCTGGAGACGGCCGGCTTCTGGGCCGACCTGCCGCGCCTGTACGACGCGGTCCGGCTCGCGCTGCTCGGCGCGCTCGGCTCGCCGCTGGTCATGTGCCACATCTCCCACGTGTACGAGACCGGCGCGTCGCTCTACTTCACCGTCGTCACCGCGCAGGAGGACGACCCGGTGGCGCAGTGGGAGCGGGCCAAGGAGGCGGCGAACACGGCCATCGTCGAGGCGGGCGGCACCATCTCGCACCATCACGGGGTCGGCCGCGACCATCGCGCCGCCTACGCCGCCGAGATCGGCCCGCTCGGCGTGGCGATCCTGCGCGCGGTCAAGGACCGGGTGGACCCGCGGGGGGTGCTGAACCCGGGAGCGCTCGTCTAGTCGAGCTCGACGACCCTGGACGCCTCCTCCGCCGCCTCGGCGGCCTCGCCGAAGCGGCGGAGCGCCCTGTAGGCGGCGGCCAGCGCGTGCAGGGAGCGCGCCAGCGGGGCCCCGCCCGCCCTCCTGGCCAGCGCCACCGACTCCTCGGCCGGGGGCAGCGCCTCGGCCGGGCACTTACGTCTCAGCTGCAGGGACGCCTCCATGATCAGGGCGCGCACCAGCAGGGAGGTGTGCTCGGGGTGCTCGGCCGCCAGATCGCGGCTCATCGCCACGGCACGGCTCACCTGGCGCAGCGCCTCGCGCGCGCTCCTCGTGGCGGCGTACGCGAGCAGGCCCTCGACGGCATCCACCTGCGTGGTGTTCCGCCTGAGCGCGTCATCGGAACCGTTCCGGGCCATGGCTAGCCCTCCCCTTGGCGACGACAACCGCTTGCTTGGGGCGACTGAGGTTACACCATCGTGAACCAGCTGTGTCGGCAACGGCACGCTCTGTTCGGATGCGCGCGACGTGATCTACGGGCAAAGATGGGGTCATGGGCGAATCAACGGCTGAACGGGGGAAGCGGGCATCCTCGCGGGTGTCCGAGGAGGGCGCCGGATGGGTGTGCCAGGAGATCGGCACGTTCGACCGGCTGCGGCCGAAGGACGAGGGCTTCACCTGGCTGAACCCGGTCACTCTGTGGAAGTCCCGCAACGAGATCCTCGCCGGCCTGTTCGGCGACCCGTCCGGCGAGGTGCGCGAGCAGTGGGTCGCCGCCCTGCGCGGGCGCGGCACGGACCCCGATTTCCGGATCGCGCCCGAGGTCGGCGAGAGCTTCGACTTCCTGCTCGTCGGCGACACCGGTGAGGGCGACGCGTCCCAGTACGCGGTGGTGCCCGGCATGCTGAAGGCGGGGGAGGGCACCGCGTTCGCGATCCTGGCCAGCGACATCATCTACCCGGCCGGGTCGGGCAACGACTACCGCGACAAGTTCTTCCGCCCTTACCAGGACTACGACGCGCCGATCTACGCGATCCCCGGCAACCACGACTGGTACGACGGGCTCGGCGGGTTCATGCGGGTCTTCTGCGACGCCTCGCTCAAGCCCAGGCCCGACCGGGGGCTGCGCGGGCTGCTGTGGCGCAAGCCCGAGACGATCGACGAACCGGCCCTGGCCGAGGCCCGCGCGCTGCGTGGCCGCCCGGCCCAGCAGGCGACGCAGCCCGGCCCGTACTGGGTGATCGACACCCCGAGCCTGCTCATCGTGGGCGTCGACACCGGCATCAAGGGCACCATCGACAAAGGCCAGACCGCGTGGCTGCGCCGCGTGTCGCTCGACCCCCGGCCGAAGCTCCTGGTCACCGGCAAGCCGATCTACACCGGCAACGCCTACAAGCCCTCCGCGCTGGAGGGCGGCGGCACCATCGACGACATCGTGCGCGACCCGCGCCACCGCTACGTGGCGGCCATCGGCGGCGACGTGCACAACTACCAGCGCTACCCGGTCCAGGTCGGCGACCGGGTCATCCAGTACGTCGTGTCCGGCGGCGGCGGCGCGTTCATGCACGCCACCCACACCATCCGGCGCGTCGACGTGGGCGGCGTGCACGAGGACGACTACCGCTGCTACCCGCTGCGCGGCGACTCGCTGTCCTTCTACAGCCAGCTCTACGCCAAGCGGCTGCGGATGAAGTGGCTCTGCCTCACCCCTGACGAGGCCGCCTGCATCATGGCCGAGCAGATCAAGAACACGCCGGTGCGGCCGGCCGGCGGCGCCGTGACGATCACCCGGCGGATGCGGTGGGCGGCGCGGCTGCTCGGGTCCTGGCCGTGGCCGTTCCGGCTGCCGGTGGACCGGGTGTTCCAGCACTTCCTGTCCGAGCTGTCCGACTGGGACACCCCGCCGTTCTTCAAGCAGTTCCTGCGCCTGTCGGTCACCCCCGACGCGCTCACCATCCGGTGCCACGCCGCCACCGGATGCCTGCGGCAGGAGCTCGAACCCCCCATCGAGGACGAGGTGCGCATCTCTTTGTCGTAGCCGCCTGGCACCCTGGAGTCGTGTACGTGGTGCTGGCCGGAGAGCGGCTCCTTCCCGCGGGCGGGCCGCCCCGCCCCGCCGGGCCCGGCGCGGTGAGCGAGCTGGAGGCGTCGCGGCCACGGTGGGTGTGGGCCGACACCCGCGAGGCCTACCCGCCGCTGCTCGCCGCCGGGGTGCGGGTCTCCCGCTGCCACGACCTCGCACTCACCGAGGCCCTGCTGCTCGCGTACGAAGGGCGTCACGGGGAGCCGCGCTCGGCCAGGGCCGCGCACGCCAGGCTGCACGGCCGGCCCGTCCCCGACGACGCGCCGGAAGATCCCGGCACGCTCTTCGCGCCCGAGCCGCTGCCCCCGGAGGCGGTGGCCGAGGTGCTCGCCGACCAGCTCGCCCGGATCGCGGCGCTGCCCGATCCCGGCCGGTTCCGGTTGCTGGCCGCCGCCGAGTCCGCCGGCGCGCTCATCGCCGCCGAGATGAGCCACGACGGCATGCCCTGGCGCAGAAACGTGCACGACGCGCTGCTCGCCGAGATGCTCGGGCCCCGGCCGGTCCACGGCATGCGGCCGGCCAAGCTGCAGGCGCTGGCCGACCGGGTGTCGGCGGCGTTCGGCCATCCGGTCAACCCCGACTCGGTGCAGCAGCTGGTCAAGGCGTTCAAGGGGGCCGGGGTGGCGATCAAGTCCACCCGGTCCTGGGAGCTCAAGCAGGTCGGCCATCCGGCGGTCGAGCCGCTGCTCGCCTACAAGGAGCTGGCCAGGCTCCACAGCTTCCACGGCTGGGCGTGGGCCGACCAGTGGGTGCGCGGCGGCCGCTTCCGGCCCGAATACGTGGTCGGCGGCGTGGTCTCCGGCCGCTGGGCGACCAGCGGCGGCGGCGCCCTGCAGATCCCCAAGGTGCTGCGCAGGGTGGTGGTGGCCGACGACGGGTGGGCCCTCGTCGTCGCCGACGCTGCCCAGCTGGAGCCGCGGGTGCTCGCCGCGATGGCGGGCGACGCCGGGCTGGCCGCCGCGGCGGGGGAGATCGACCTCTACTCGGCGCTGGCCGGCTCGTTCGGCGGCCAGCGCGACCACGCCAAGATCGCGATGCTGTCGGCGATGTACGGCGGCACCAGCGGCGACGCCGCCCGGCTGCTGCCCGTCATGCGCCGGCGCTTCCCGAAGGCCTACCAGTTCGTCGAGGACGCCGCCAAGGCCGGGGAGGAGGGCCGGCTCGTGCGGTCCTGGCTCGGGCGCACCAGCCCGCCGCCGTCCGCGTCGTGGCGCGAGCTCGTCTCCGGCCCCGAGGGCGGCCGGGCGGCGCGCGACCGGGGCAGGTTCACCCGCAACTTCGTGGTCCAGGCCACGGCCGCCGAATGGGCGCTGTCGCTCATGGGGGTGCTGCGCGGCCTGCTGCCCGGCCCGGCCAGGCTGGTGTTCTTCCAGCACGACGAGGTCATCGTGCACTGCCCGCTCGACCTGGCCGAGCAGGTGGCGAATGCGGTGGGCGCCGCGGCGGCCGAGGCGACCCGGCTGCTGTTCGGGGCCACTCCGGTGCGCTTCCCGATGGAGGCGGTCGCGGTCAGCTGCTACGCGGACGCCAAATAGCGCCCGACCGGCGGGCCGCCAGCGCCAGCCACACCCCGGCCAGCGCCACCATCACGCCCACGCCCGAACCGAGCACCCCGTACGACAGACCGCCCACGATCACGCCGGCCAGCACCGTGCCGGTCGCCCCGCACACGTTCATGAGCAGGTCCGACAGCCCTTGGACGGCCGTGCGGCCGTCGATCGAGACCGACTCGCTGACCAGCGCGGAGCCGGCCACCAGCCCGCACGACCAGCCCAGGCCGAGCACGAACAGCGCCACCGTCACCTGCCACACCTGGTGGCCCGCCGTGGCCGCCAGCACGGCGGAGACCAGCAGCAGGCCCATGCCGAGCAGCAGCACCGGCACCCGGCCCGCCTTGTCCGCCAGCCAGCCGACCACCGGCGACATCACGTACATGCCGGCGATGTGCAGGCTGATCACGATGCCGATCACGTCCAGCTCGGCGCCGTCGTGGTGCAGCTTGACCGGGGTCATCGACATGATCGACACCATCGCGGTGTGGCTGACGGCGATCATCACCAGGGCCTGGCGGGCCATCGGCGTGGTGCGCAGGATCCGCCACGCGGTGCGGACCGTCCGGTTGCCCGCCTCCGTCGAGGGCTTCCTGCCGTCGTGCTCCCTGGCCAGCTTGAGCGGGTCGGGGCGCAGTCCGGCGAAGACGATCAGCAGCGCCAGCGCGAACGCCAGCGCGGCGAACGCGAACGGCCCGGCCTTCCCCACCAGCCCGGCCTCCATGCCGATCCGGTCGGCGGGCTCGGCCAGGTTGGGGCCCGCCACCGAGCCGACCGTCGCCGCCCACACCACCAGCGACAGGTGCCGGGCGGCGTGGTTCCTGGGCGACAGGTCGGTGGCCGAGTAGCGGGCCGCCAGGTTGCCCGCGCTGCCGCCGCCGACCAGCACCAGCCCGGCCAGCAGCAACTGCCAGTTGCCGAGGTTGATGGCGACGACCGAGATGGCGCAGCCGAGCAGCGCCGCCAGGTACGCCAGCGCCAGGCCGGACCGCCTGCCGCCCTTGCTCGACGCCTTGGCCGTCGGCAGGGCGAGCAGGGCCGCCCCCAGCACCGTCGCGGTCCCCGCGAAGCCGCTGATCATCGTCGACCCGGAGAGCTGGTCGACCACCACCGAGCTGAGCGCCAGTCCGACGGCGACTCCGACGCCGCCCACGATCTGCGCGGCCGAGAGCACGATCAGAGTGCGGCGCTGGACGGCCCGGAGATGGGCGGAGGGCGAGGCGTCAGCGGTCGTGGGGGTGCTGGTCACCCGTGAAGTCTCGCATAGCCCCAGAGATCACCCCAAAACGTTGTTTTTGGGACTACAGCACTGTGACGGGGTCACCTCGCCTGATCACGCCCGTGCCGTCGGGGATCAGGTTGACGCCGAACCACACCTTGCCGTCCCACCTGCGGTGACGGTTCAGGGTGCGGATCGGCTCCTTGCCCTTGGCGTAGGTGTCCGGGTCGACGGTCGTCAGCACGCAGCGGTCGCATCCCTTGGCGGCCCGGAACTCCACCTCGCCGATCCGCAGCCGCCGCCACCCGTCCTCGGCGAACGCCTCGTCCGCGCCCTCCACCACCACGCTGGGCCGGAACCTGCGCATGTCCAGCGGCTGCGGGATCTCCTCGCCCAGCTCGGCCGCCGTCTCCGCGACCCAGTCGCCGAGCCGGGCCAGCGAGGCCGTCGTGGTGAGCAGCAGCGGGTAGCCGTCGGCCAGGCTCACCCGGTCGCCGGGCAGGCCGTACGCGGGATCGACCGGGCGCCGGGTGGGGTCGTCCAGCCAGGCCAGCCTGGCGGGCCGCCCGATCAGCGCGGCCATCCACGCGGCCGCGTCGTCCCCGCAGTCGGTCACCTCCACCGGCGTCCCCCAGACGTTCGCCGTGAACCTGCGCGAGGTGGGGACGACGCGCAGCGGGTCGGCGTGCGGGCCGGTGAGTTTGATCGCGGCGCCGTCGGCCAGGGCCACGCAGGCCAGCATGATCGGATGCTCGCGGGCGGTGATCGGCTCGCCGCGCTCGTCCACGACGAGGTAGCGCCGGTCGCCGGCCAGCCCCCACGGCTGCACCTCGGCCTCGGCCACCTCGTGCCCAGAGGTGGATTTGATGGGATAGAAGAAGATGCTCCCCAGCCTCATGTGCAGACCGTACAACATCACGATCTGACTTCCGGGCCTTCCACCAGGAAGGACGCCGGGTCAGGTGGACTGGCGGAAGGTGTCGAAGAAGACCTTGCGGGCCCCGGACTGGTCGTCCCAGACGAGCTCCGGCATGTCGAAGGTGATCGTGAAGGCCGTCTTGTCGTCGACGGTGACGAACCGGGTGAGCGCGTGCATGGGCACCTCGTTCTCGGCGGCGTAGGTGTACTCCCAGTCGGTCGCCTTCCAGCCGCGGTAGTCGGTCTCCTGCAGCTGCACCTGGATGTAGCCGTCCCTGCCGCCGTCCGCCTCCTCGCGGGTCAGCTCCGACAGGCCGCCGTCGGCCTGGGGCGCCACCTGGGCGACGATCACCTCGATGCCCGAGTCCTTCGGCCCGGTGATCGTGGTCTGGCCGCCCGAGGTGCTCAGCTTCCAGCCCTCGGGCACGCCCACGCTGAACCCCGGCGGGGTCTCCTCGACGTACCCGTCGGGCACCGGGGAGGCCTCGGCCCGCGCCGGGGCGCTGCTGGCGACCGAGAGCGGGGTCGTCACGGGCTCGACGGAACCGCTCGACGCGTAGATCATCAGCGCGGCCACCACGGCGACCACGGCCGCCACGGCGGCGACGATCAGCAGCGGCGTCGGCCGCCCGTCGCGCACCCAGGCGTTGCCGTTCTCGTCCGGGCTGCGCCGGCTGGTGGTGGGCCGGCCGGCGGAGGTCCGATGGGGACCGCCGGGCAGCTGGGCCAGGCGGCTGCGGCCGACGTCCTTGGACAGCCTGTGCGACTGGTCGCGCAGGTCGTCGTCAGTGGCCAGCGGCCACCGGCCGGAGGCGCTCACGCTGCGGCTGTCGCTGGTCAGCGGCAGGATGGGCGGCGCCGGTTGCTCACCGGAGTCACCCGGCCCCCGCGTGCGGCCCCCGCCGGGGAAGGACAGGCCGTCCGGCTCCGGGTAGGCGCCGGACGCCCCGCCCGGCGTCGCGTACGGTCCGGACGCGCCTCCCGGCGTCGAGTAGGGGCCCGACGTCTCCTGTCCCGGCAACGGGTACGGGCCGGACGTGTCGTGTCCGGGCAGCGGGTACGGCCCGGACGTGCTGCCCGGTGACGGGTAGCCGCCCGGGGCCGGGTCCGACAGCGACCTCGGGGCCGCCGAGCCGCCGAGCCCCGGAAGGGAGTGCGGGCCCGAGGAGAAAGCGTCGAACCCCGGCTGCCGCACCTGGTCGGTCCGGTGACCGGACGTCGTGTCGTAGGAAATGCCGTACCCGTCGGAAGGGTTGTTCTCCGGGTCGTACGGGACGCGCACCGGGCCCGAGGGCGTCTCCACGATCCGGGAGGGCAGCGGCCCCGACGGCGGCTCCAGCGGCGGCAGCAGCCCCGCGGGCGTCGAGTCGCCCAGCGTGGGCAGCGGCGCGGGCGTCTCCGGGGTGCGCGGCCGTACCGAGCCGTGCGCGAGCAGCACCCGCTCCAGCCGGTCGGCGACCTGGTCGGCGGTGAGCCGCGCGGCCGGGTTCTTCTGCAGCAGCCCCTCGATCACCGGCAGCAGCGCGCCGGCGCGCTGCGGCCTGGACGGCTCCTGCGTGAGCACCGCGCCCAGCACCGCGACCGCGTCAGGACCCTCGTACGGGGGACGGCCCTCGACAGCCGCGTACAGCGTCGCCCCGAACGACCACAGGTCGGCCGCCGCCGAGATCGGCTGCCCCGACAGGCGCTCCGGCGGGATGTACGCGGGCGAGCCCATGAGCAGCCCGGTCTGGGTGATCGTGACGTCGCCCTCGACGGCGGCGATGCCGAAGTCGGTCAGCACCACCCGGTCGGCGGTGAGCAGCACGTTGCCCGGCTTGACGTCGCGGTGCAGGATGCCGGAGGCGTGCGCGTGCCGGAGCGCGTCGAGCACCCGGATGGCGATCTCGGCGGCCTGGATCACCGGCAGCGGGCCGCTCTGCCGCACCGCCTGCTCCAGCGACCAGGCGCGGACCAGCTCCATGACGATCCACGGGCGGCCGTCCTCCTCCACCACGTCGTGCACGGTGACGATGCCCGGGTGCTGCAGCCGCGCGGCCGACCTGGCCTCGCGCAGCACCCGCCGGTGCGCCGCCTGCTTGCCCGCGTGGTCCAGGCCGAACGGCAGGATGAGCTCCTTGACCGCCACATCCCTGTCGAGCAGCACGTCGTGGGCGTGCCACACCATGCCCATGCCGCCCCGGCCGACGGGCGACATCAACCGGTAACGCCTGCCGACGAGCTTGCCCTGGCTCTGTGGAGTGCCGCCTTCAGCGCCGGGGCCGCTGAGCACGCGGTCGGCTGCCATGTCCCGCCCCCATCTCCAGCCTCAAAGGTCACACAAGTCACGCCGTGGTTTCACATCATGGGATTCGTCACCATATAGGCACGTGAACCGGGGCGAAACCATAGTGTCGCTTTTCGGGGGTTGACGTGCGGTTTCGCTATACCTCGAAAGGATCAGCCACCGCGTCCGACAGCGCCCGCAGAGCCGCCGTGAACGCCTCCGCGGGAGGGCTGACGAGCCCCGCGCCGACCTGCCCGGTGCCCGCGATCCTGCCCGCGATTCCGGTGTTCACCACGGGCAGCAGACCGGTCCTGGCGACGAGCGTGACGTCGATGCCGGTGGGCGTGCCGCGGAAGCCGAGCCCCGGGATCTGGTAGGCGGGATGCTCCGCCAGCGTGATCTCGTACATCGAGCGCGTGGCGGCCACCGCGTCCGCGACCTCGCCGCCCACGAACCGGACGATGGCCGGGGCCGCCGCCATCGCGAACCCGCCCAGCCCGGACGTCTCGGTGATGGTGGAGTCGCCGATGTCCGGGTTGGCGTCGCCGGGCCCGTACGCGCCCAGGTACAGCCCGTCCGGCACCCCGGCCGGCCCGGTGAACCACCGGCCGCCGAGCCCCGACACCTGCACGCCGAAGTCTGTGCCGTTCCGCGCCATGGCCACGACCAGGGTCGAACCCGGCACGTCCCGGGCCGCGTCGGTGCTCACCTTGGCCGCGGCCATCCCCGCGTTGAGGAAGAAGTGGTCGTTGCCGGCGATGAAGCGCAGCACCTCCGACGCGTGGCCCGGAGCCGCGTCCGAGATCGCCGGGGCCAGCTCGCGCAGCAGCAGCGAGGTCGCCGCCCGGTTGCGGTTGTGCAGCTCGTCGCCCATCTGCAGCGCCTGCGCGATGAGCGACCGCAGGTCCAGCGGCCCCGTCAGCCCGATCGCCGCCGACAGCGCGGGCCCGAGCACGCCGTCCATCCAGCGCAGCCGGTCGAGCACCTCGGGCCCGTACGCGCCGTAGCGCAGCACCTTGCCCAGGCCCTCGTTGAGCGAGCAGTACGCGGTGCCGCCGTGCTCGGTGTCGCGCACCTCGAACAGCCACATGGACGGGCTGACGACGCCCGCCATCGGGCCCACGGCCGCGTGCTGATGGCACGGCTCCAGCCGCACCTCCCCGGCGGCGAGCCTGGCCGCCGCCTCCCGCTCGTCGTCCGCGTACCCCTCGAACAGCATCGCGCCGATCAGCGCGCCGCGCATCGGGCCCGACGCCCGCTCCCAGGTGATCGGCGGGCCCGCGTGCAGGAACGTGCGCTCCGCCGTCCGCAGCACCTCCGACGCCCGCCGTACGCCGGCCAGCTCCGGGCGGGCCGAGACCAGGCGGCGCACCGCCAGGTCGTTGGCCGCCTGCCTGCGCGGGTCGGCGAGCACCCTGGCCAGGGCGTCCGCGGTGCCCGCCAGGGGCGGGCGCCAGGAGACGCCGGTGACGGCGGCGGCCTGCTCGCGCAGCGCGTCCGCGAGCAGGCCGGCGCCGGCCGTGATGACATGGGGCGGGCCGTCGAGCAGTGTCATAGCGAGTCCCTGGCGTGCCGGGCGGCTTGCGCGTTGGAGGTGAACACGACGGCCCCGGCGTCGCGGAACGCCGCGGCCTGCCGGAGCAGGTCCTGCGGGTCGGCCTCGGTGCCGATCAGCGCGACCACCACGGCGGCGGGCAGGGCGGCGATCGCGGGGGCGAGCCGGGCGGCGGGATCGGGGTCGGCGGCGTGGCCGAGCACCACGTCCATGAGCACCACGCCGCCCGGCGGCACCTTGCCCAGGGCCTCCAGCCGCAGCGTGGGGTCGATCATCGGGTGCGCCCGGCCCCGGGTGTAGACGTCGTCCCCGTAGTCGGTGAACTCCCCGGCCCCGGCGATCAGCGCCGCCTCGGCGCACAGCGTCCCACCGGAGTAGATCCCGATCAGCGGCCCGGGATCTTCGCCTGCCACCGTCACGGCTCTCCGGGCGGAGCCGTCCCAGCAGGGCCAGGCGGGCACCGGGCGGCCGAGGGCGCGCAGCGCGGCCTCGGCGGCGGCGGTGAGGTCGGTGCCGGAGCCGAGCAGCGCCTCCACGACCGGCGTGCGCAGCGACTCCACGACCTCCCGCACGGTCCCCGCCACCTCCGGGTCCGGCGGCTTGGAGACCAGCACGATCAGCTCCGTGGCCGGGTCCTCGTCCAGCATGCGCAGCGCCCGCACCGTCGAGAGCCCGCCGACCGCCGCCGACAGGTCCCTGCCGCCGACGCCGAGCACGTGGCTGACCCCCACGCCCGCGAGGTCCAGCAGGCAGCTCACCTGCTGGGCGCCGGTCCCCGACGCGGCCACCAGCCCGACGGGCCCGGGACGCAGCACGTTGGCGAACCCCAGCCCCACCCCGCCGACCACGGCCGTGCCGCAGTCGGGTCCCATGACGAGCACGCCGCGCTCGTCCGCGCGCTCCTTCAGCAGCCGCTCCAACCCGACCGGCACCCCGTCGCTGAAGACCATGACGGGCAGCCCGGCCTCGATCGCGTCCATCGCCTCGGCGAAGGCGTGCTCGCCCGGCACCGACACCAGCGCCAGGTCCGCGCCGCCGCCGCGCGCCGCCGAGCGGGTGGTCAGCGGCGGCTGCTCGGCCTCCCGCGCCGGCCCCGCCGAGGAGAGCTCCGCCAGGTGGCGGTCCAGCTCGTGCGCCGCCGCCGCGGTGTCCGGCCCGCGCAGCGCGACCAGCAGGTCGCCCGGACCGGCCGGAGGCAGCTCGAAGCCCAGGTCGCGGGCCAGCTCCAGGTTGAGCTCCGTGGCCATGGCGACGATCGCCACCGCCGTGCCAGGCAGCTCGGACAGCGCCCTGCTCACCCGCATCAGCGCCACCGAGTCGTGGTAGACGCCCTCGCGTACGAAGACCGTGTCGTTCATCCCCGTCCCCCCAGCGCGCGTACGGTCTCCAGCCCGATCGCGATGCCCTGCGCCAGGTCGGCGCCCGAGGTGTGGCCCAGCCCGCACAGCCGGCGCAGCGCCGGCCCCAGCGGCTGCCGCCCGGTCAGGCCGCGCAGCACCGCGAGCACCTCCGGGCACGCCTCGCCGCGCGCAGCGCAGTGCAGCAGCGTCGCGGAGATCGGCGTGGTACGGGTGCGCGCGTCGAACGTGACGGTCGCCCCCAGCCACCCGGCCAGGTCGACCGCCCGCGCGGTGCCGGTCGCCGCCCCCAGGTGGCGCAGCGTCACCAGCAGCCCCGCCAGCACGTCGTCGCCGCTCGGCGTCAGCCCGGGACCGAGGCCGACCAGCCGCTCGGCCGCCGTCACCGCGCCCAGCAGCCACCCGGAGGCGCAACTGGCCGCGAGCAGCTCGACCGCGTCGTTGCCGTCCAGGCCCGGCGTGCCCCGCCCGGCCAGCGCCGACGGCGGCGGCAGCGTCGCCGGATCGACCTCGCCCAGCCGCGGAGACGGGTCCCACCAGCGGCGGGCGCGCAGACTCAGCCCGCCGACGTCCACCGAGCCGTCCCCTACGAAGGCCTCGTCACCCATGGTCACGCGCGGCAGCGCTCCGGCGAGCAGCATCGAGTTCGGCAGCCGGGTGGCAGGTCCCGTCACCACGGCGATCACCGCGGGCTCCAGCTCGGTCCTGACCTCCAGGTAGATCCCGGCGGGGAACGCGGCGAGCACCCGGGCGGGCCGCCTCGAAGCCTCCAGGACCGGGCGCACCGCGGTGCTCGCGGCGCCCGTGACGTGCGCGCGTACCCGCCTCACGTGAGTACCGACCGTCACCGGACCTCCCTACCGACCCTGGACCTGACCGTAGAACGGGCCCGGCAACCGCCCGTACGGAGAAATTTGCCAACAGTCAGCGGGAAGACTGGCTCTTCCTGACAGACGGTATGTGGGGCCACAATCTGTACATGGAGCCCCCAGTTCGTCTCGCCAGCACGGGAACGATCATCCACGGCGTGTCCGTCGGAGAGTTGCTGGGCGTGTCGACCCTCGCGGAGGCCCGGCTGATCGCGGGGGAGAGCGGTCTGGGCCGTATCGTGCAACGCCTCAACGTCATGGAGGTGCCCGACATCCTGGCCTGGGTGAAGCCGCACGAGCTGCTGCTCACCACCGGCTACCCGCTGCGCAACACGCCGCAGTCGCTCGGCCGCCTGGTCGCCGACCTGGACGAGCGCGGGCTGGCGGCGCTGGCCATCAAGCTCGGACGGTACGTCGACGAGCTGCCGTCGGCGATGGCCGAGCAGGCGGACCGGCTCGGCTTCCCGCTCATCCTGCTGCCGAACGACGTCGGTTTCGACGACATCCTCAACCAGGTGCTCACCGACATCCTCAACCGGCAGGCGGCCGTGCTCGTCCGCGCAGAGGAGGCGCACCGGGCGCTGGTGCAGGTGGTGCTGGCCGGCGGCGGGCTGGACGAGGTCACCACGGAGGTGGCGGCGCTGCTGGACGTGTCGGTGGCCGCCGTCGACGGCCGCGGCCGGGTGCTGGCGTCGGCGGGCCCGCACGAGGCGGCGCTGCGCGAGTCCATCACCCGCGACTGGCCGCCCGGCGCGGCCGCGTCGCCCGGCGCCCGCACCGCGGTGTCGGTGCCGGTGATCGCGGGCGGGCACCACCACGGCCGGATCGTCGCCTACAGCCCGTCCGGCGACATCCGCGACAGCGACGTCGGCATCCTGGAACGTGCCGCCACCGTGGCCGCGCTCGCCGTCACCCGGCAGGAGGCGGTGAACGCGGTCGAGAGCAAGTACCGCGCCGACTTCCTGCGCGACGTGCTCACCGGCCGGGCCGGCTCCGCCGAGCGGGTGGTGGTCAGGGCGCGGGCGTTCGGCTGGGACCTGGAGCGGCCGGTGACCGTGCTGGTGGCCGAGCTCGACCCCGACGGCGACGAGCGCACCGCCCAGGACCGGCTGGTGACCTGCTGGACGGCCGCGATGCGCCGGCACGACCCGCGCGGCGCGGTGGCCGGCTTCTCCCACGAGGTGGTGGCCGTGGTGGACGCCTCGGTGGACGCCTCCCGCATCGCCAAGGACGCCGCCTCGGCCTTCGCCGACACGCCGCCCGTGACCTTTTCCACCGGCACCTCCCGCCCCAGCCGCGGCCCCGAGACGTTACCGGAGGCGTACTCGCAGGCGCTGAAGGCGGCCCGGGTGGGCCGCCAGCTGCACGGGCCCGGCGCCGTCGCGCACTTCGACCAGCTCGGTGTCTACCGGCTGCTGTCGCTGGTCAACGACACCGACGAGTTGCACGCGTTCGTCCGGGAGACGCTCGGCCCGCTGGCCTCCGACGACGACGCCGAGAACGCCGACCTGCGCCGCACCCTGCAGGTCCTGCTGGAGACCAACCTCAACGTGGCCGAGACCGCCCGCCGGCTGCACTTCCACTACAACACGCTCCGCTACCGCATCGGGAAACTGGAGCGGCTGCTGGGCAACTTCACCGACGACCCGCACCTGCGGCTCAACCTGACCCTGGCCCTGCACGTGCTGAGGATGCGCGGCATCTAGGGTTGGCAGGCGTGGACTTCGAACTGCGCTCCGACTACATCCCGCTCTGCGACCTGCTGAAGTACTGCGGGGTCACCGAGACGGGCGGCCTGGCCAAGATGCTCGTCGCCGAAGGCATGGTGGAGGTGGACGGCGAGGTGGAGCTGCGCAAGACGGCCAAGATCCGCTCCGGCCAGGTCGTCACCGGTGAGGGCTTCACCATCCACGTCCACTGACGATCACCGGCCCCGCCGGGCAGAAGTGCGCAACGGGACCACTGGTCAACCGGGCAGATTTGGCAGATCATGCCCGTGTACCAGCGCGCCTGCTGGCCTAATGTGCCCGCAAGCAGCGGCCCGGTGAAAAGGGGTTCACATGGCATTCGGGTGGACCAAGCACGGCGACGGCAAGCATCTGGCACCAGGCGAGGTCGTGAGGCCGGACGAACGGCTGAGCTGGCCCCGCATGGTGGGGTTCGGCGCCCAGCACGTCGTGGCGATGTTCGGCGCCACGTTCGTCTTCCCCCTGGTGATGGGGCTCAGCCCGAACATGGCGATCATGATGTCCGGGGTCGCCACGATCCTGTTCCTGCTGATCGTCAAGGGGAAGGTGCCCAGCTACCTGGGCACGAGCGCCTCCTTCGTGGGCGGCGTGCTCGCGATCAGGGCGCTGTTCGGCGGCGACTCGCCCGAGGCCAGCTCCGTCGTGGTGGGCGCGATCCTGGTGGCCGGGTTCGTGCTGGCGCTGATCGGCCTCGCGGTCCACTTCCTCGGCGTCCAGGTCATCAACAAGATCTTCCCGCCGCCGGTCACCGGCGCGGTGGTCATGCTCATCGGGTTCGGGCTCGCGTTCGTGGTCGCGGACGTCTACTGGCCGCAGGACCAGTGGATGGCCCTGCTCACGATGCTGATCACGTTCGTCGTCGTGGTGGCGTTCAAGGGCTTCGTCGGCCGCGTCGCCATCCTCGTCGGCCTCGTCGCCGGCTACGTGCTCTCCTGGGCCGCCGACCGGGTCTTCGGCATGGTGCCCGCCTACGACGACGGCGCCGTGCAGGTCGCCGCGCACTTCCGGGTCGACCTCAGCGGGGTGGCCGAGGCCGACTGGTTCGGTCTGCCGCCCGTCACCTGGCCCAGCTTCCACACCTCGGCCGTGCTGCTGGTCCTGCCCGCCGTCATCGCGCTCGTCGCGGAGAACATCGGCCACGTCAAGGCCGTCGGCGAGATGACCAAGACGGACCTCGACCCGTACATGGGCCGGGCGATCGCCGCCGACGGCGTCGCCACCGTGGTCGCCAGCTCGGTCGGCGGCTCGCCGACCACCACCTACGCCGAGAACATCGGCGTCATGGCCGCCACCAAGGTCTACTCGACCGCCGCCTACTACATCGCCGGCGTCATCGCGATCCTGTTCGGCCTGATGCCCAAGTTCGGCGCGCTGGTCTCAGCCACGCCGTCCGGCGTGCTGGGCGGCATCACGGTCATCCTGTACGGGATGATCGGCCTGCTCGGCGCCAAGATCTGGATCGAGAACAGGGTGGATTTCGCCGATCCGGTGAACATGGTCCCGATCGGCGCGGGCATCATCCTGGCCATCGGACCGGTGAAGCAGTTGATCAGCAGCGACTTCAGGCTTGAGGGCATCGCGCTCGGCACCATCGTGGTGGTGGGCGGCTGGCACCTGCTCCGGGTCATCGCCCGCCGCACCCCCGAACCCGTCAGGATCGAGGCAGGGTGAAGCCGCCGCCGTTCGAGTACCACGCCCCCCGCGACCTCGGCGAGGCGCTGGAGATCCTGGCCGGGGCGGGGCCGCGCGGCAAGGTGCTCGCCGGCGGCCAGAGCCTCATCCCGATGCTCAACATGCGGATCGCCGCGCCGGACCACCTGGTCGACATCAACCGGCTCGGCGCGCTGAGCTCGATCGACGCGGCCCCCGGCGGGGTCACCGTGGGCGCGCTGGCCCGGCACGCCGAGGTGGAGCGGGCCGCCCCGCACCCGCTCATGGTCCAGGCGCTCCGGCTGGTGGCCCACCCGGTGATCCGCAACCGGGGCACCGTGGTGGGCAGCCTCGTGCACGCCGACCCGGCCGCCGAACTGCCCGCCGTGCTCGCCGTACTCGACGGCTCGGTGCGCCTGGCACGCCGCGCGCCCGGCGCGTCCGGCCTGCCGGACGGGGTGGTGACCAGGGACGTGCCCGCGGGCGCGTTCTTCACCGGCCCCATGGAGTCGGCGGCCGAGCCGGGCGAGCTGGCCGTCTCCGCGTTCTTCCCCGCGCTGCCGCCGCGCACCGGCACCGCCTTCCGCGAGATCGCCAGGCGGCACGGCGACTACGCGCTCGCCGGGGTGTGCGCGGTGGTGACGCTCGACGAGGACCTGCACATCAGCGCCGCCCGGGTCGGCTGCGTCGGCGTCGGCCCCGTCCCGGTCGTGGTCGACGTGACCGAGGCCTGCGAACGCCGGCCCGCCGCGACCGTCCCCTGGTCGCGGGTCGCCGGGGCCGTACGGGAACGCGCCGAGCCGGACGGCGACGTGCACGCCTCCGCGGCGTACCGGCTCCACCTGATCGGGGTGCTGGCCGAGCAGGCGGTCAAGGACGCGGCCAGGGAGGCGGCTGGATGAGCACCGGGACGGATTCGAGTCACGAGATCACCCTCGGCGTGAACGGCACCGCCCGCCGCGTGCGGGTGCCGGGCAGGCGGCTGCTGTCCGACTGCCTGCGCCACGACCTCGGCCTGACCGGCACCCACGTCGGCTGCGAGCACGGCGTGTGCGGCTGCTGCACGGTGCTGCTCGACGGCCGGCCGGTGCGCTCCTGCCTGATGCTGGCCGTCACCGCCGACGGGCACGAGATCACCACCGTGGAGGGGCTGGCCGGGCCGGACGGGATGTCGCCGGTGCAGCGGGCGTTCGGCGAGAGCCACGCCCTGCAGTGCGGCTTCTGCACGCCCGGCTTCCTCTGCACGGTGACGGCGCTGCTGGAGGAGAACCCCGCGCCCACCGACGAGGAGGTGCTGGAGGGCATCTCGGGAAACCTGTGCCGCTGCACCGGATACCAGAACATCGTCAAGGCCGTCCACCGCGCCGCCGAGCTGAAGGCGGAGGAGTCATGACCACCAGGCTGTTCGGAGAGCCGGTGCAGCGCCGCGAGGACCCCCGGCTGCTCACCGGGCAGGGCCGGTTCCTCGACGACCTGGGCTCCGGCGCGCTGGCCGCCGCGTTCGTGCGCTCCCCGCACGCGCACGCCCGCATCCGCGACGTCGACGTCACCGCCGCGCTCGACGTCGACGGCCTGATCGCCATCTACACCTGGGAGGACCTGCCCGAGCGGGTCGGCCGGCCGCTGCCGCTGCTCATCCCGCACCCGGCGCTCACCCACGGCCGCACCGCCTACCCGCTGGCCAAGGAGACCGTGCGGCACGTCGGCGAGCCCGTCGTCATGGTCGTGGCCACCGACCGCTACCTCGCCGAGGACGCCTGCGGGCTCATCGAGGTCGACTACGAGCCGCTCAAGCCGGTCGTCGGCCTGGAGGACGCCGTGCAGAGCGGCCACCTCGTGCACGAGGACGTGCCCGGCAACATCGGCGCCCACCTGGTGCAGGAGGTGCCCTCCGCGTCCGGGCTGAGCGCCGGGGAGGCGATCGACGCCGCCCCGCACACCCTGTCGTTCCGGCTCGACATCGAGCGCAGCGCCAGCACCCCGCTCGAAGGCCGCGGCGTGTACGCCCGCTGGGACGGCGCCGACCTGCGCGTCTACTCCAGCACCCAGACCTCCACCAGCGTCCGCATGGCCATCGCGGCCGCGCTCGGCCTGCCGCTGACCAGCGTCGAGGTCATCGCGCCCGATGTGGGCGGCGGGTTCGGGGTGAAGATCGTGCACCCGTGGCCGGAGGAGATCCTGGTGCCGTGGGCCGCCATGCTGCTCGGCCGCGAGATCAAGTGGACCGAGGACCGGCGCGAGCACTTCATCTCCTCCGCGCACGAGCGCGGCCAGGTGCAGCACGTGCGGGTCGGCTTCGACGACGACGGCCGGGTGCTCGGCATGGACGTGCGCATCCTGCACGACCACGGCGCCTACACCCCGTACGGGATCATCGTGCCGATCATCACCTCCACCCAGCTGCTCGGGCCGTACAAACTCGGCGCCTACCGGGTCGAATTCTCCTCCGTCTACACCAACACCGTGCAGGTCACCCCGTACCGGGGCGCGGGCCGCCCGCAGGGCGTGTTCTGCATGGAGCGGACGATGGACAAGATCGCCCGCCATCTGGGCAGGGACCGCACCGAGGTGCGCGCCGCCAACTTCATCCAGCCCGACGAGTTCCCGTACGACCAGCGCATGACCTTCCAGGACGGCCGGCCGCTCATCTACGACAGCGGCGACTACCCCGAGATGCTCCGCCTGGTGAAGGAGCTGATCGGCTGGGACGACTTCGAGCGCGCCCCGAACCGTGGCATCGGCATCGGCTGCTACGTCGAGGGCACCGGCGTCGGCCCGTACGAGGGCGGGCACGTGCAGATCACCTCGGACGGGCGGGTGCACGTCTCCACCGGGCTCACCTCCCAGGGGCAGGGACACCAGACCGTGTTCGCCCAGATCGCCGCCACCGAGCTGGGCGTGCCGATCGAGCGGGTGTCCGTGGTCACCGGCGACACCCGCAGGTTCGGGTACGCGGTCGGCACGTTCGCCTCCCGGGCCGCGGTCATGAGCGGCAACGCGATCGCGCTCGCCTGCCGCAAGGTGCGCGAGAAGGCGCTGCGCATCGCCGCCGACGCGCTGGAGGCGAACCCGGCCGACCTGGAGATCACCGAAGGCATCGTGCACGTGGTCGGCGACCCGAAGGCGGCCGTCCCGCTGTCCACGGTCGCGGTGCTGGCCAACCCGCTGCGGTACGCGTTCGACGACGAGGCGGCCAGGGCCACCCAGTTCTCCGGCCAGTCGTCGGGCGGGGCCTCGCCCGACCGGCCGCCGGTCGCCGAGGGGGACGAGCCGGGGCTGGAGGGCCGCGACTACTACTCGCCGATCCGCTCCACCTTCGCCGCCGGCATGCACGCGGCCGTCGTCGAGACCGACCCGCTCACGGCCGAGATCAAGGTCCTCAGGTACGCGGTCGTGCACGACTGCGGCAAGCTGATCAACCCGATGATCGTCGAGGGCCAGATCCACGGCGGGGTGGCGCAGGGCATCGGCGGCGCGCTCTACGAGCGGATGGTGTACGACTCGCACGGGCAGCTCGTCAACGCCTCCTTCATGGACTTCCTCATGCCGTACGCGACCGAGATCCCGCACGTCGAGACCGCCCACCTGGAGACCCCGTCGCCGCTCAACCCGCTGGGCATCAAGGGAGCGGGGGAGGCGGGGGTGATCCCGGTGTCGGCGGTCATCGCCTCGGCGATCGAGGACGCGGAGGGCGTCGACATCGACCGCATGCCGATCTCCCCGTCGGAGCTGTTCGACCTGCGCGGCTGATCGTCCGCCCATGGCAGGATCTGCGGCATGCGAACGGACCGGACCGGCGCCGCCCCTGGCCCCCAGACCACAGCGGCAGAACAGGCGGCCAGACACGCGGCCGGACAGGCGACCAGACAGGCGGCCGGACAGGCGGCCGGTCACGGGGCCGGACGCGCGGTAGAACAGGCGGCCGGACACGGGGCCGGACAGGCGGTAGAACAGGCGGCCGGACACGGGGCCGGACAGGCGGTAGAACAGGCGGTCGAGCTGCGGGTGCCCGGCGCCGGGCTGACTCGGTTCCCGGGCGACGCGGCCGGGGCGGCCCGCGTCCGGCTGGTCGACCTGGCCTGGAACGAGCTCACCGAGCTGCCCGCGTGGGCCGGGGAGCTGACCGAGCTGGAGGAACTGCGCCTCGACGGCAACAGGCTGCGCGCGCTGCCCGACCTGTCGCGTCTGAAGGCCCTGCGCGCTCTCCACGCCGACGGCAACCGGCTCACCGAGGTCCCACCCCTCCCGCCCGCCCTGGAGACCCTCTCCCTGTACGGGAACGTCGTCGAGCGGCTGCCGGACCGCCTAGGCGACCGGCTGCGCCACCTGTCCGTCGGCGGAAACCGGGTCACCGGGCTGCCCGCGGCGCTGTGGCGGCTGACCCGGCTGGAGACGCTCAACGTCGCCGAGAACGCGCTCACCGAGCTGCCGCCCGCCGTCGCCGGCCTCACGTCGCTGCGCATGCTCGACGTGGGCCACAACCGGCTCACGTCCCTCCCCGCGGAGCTCGGCGACCTGCCGCTCACCGACTACCTGTACGCGAGCGACAACCTGCTCACCGAGGTGCCCGCCGCCATCGGCCGCCTGGACCGGCTCGCCTACCTCGGCCTCACCGACAACCGGCTGCGCGCCCTGCCCGAGAGCCTCGGCCGGATGGCCTCCCTGGTCGAGCTCAGGCTCTACGGCAACCGGCTGGAGTCGCTCCCGGCGGGCATCGGCGGCCTGGGCCGGCTCCGCGAGCTCCACCTGAGGGGCAACCGGCTGGGCGCCCTGCCCCCGTCGATCGCCGGGCTGGGCGAGCTGCGCGTACTCGACCTGCGCGACAACGTCCTGCGCGAGCTGCCCGATCTGTCACCGCTCACCCGGCTCACCCATCTCGACCTGCGCAACAACCGGCTGCGCCGTCTTCCGGCGCTGCCGCCCGCCCTGGAGAAGCTCGACCTGCGCTGGAACAAGCTCGACGACGAACCGTCCGCCCTGCGCGACCTGGCCGCCCGCGGCTGCGTCATCCTACGCTGAACGGGTGAACCGTCCTCACGGATCCTGCGTATCTCGGCACATGACGACTTTTCCACGTCTGGCCGCGTTCGGGCTGCTGGCCGGGCTCCTCGTCGCATGCACCCCCGGCGGCGACGGCGACTACGTCGCCGCGGGCCAGAAGCAGGAGCAACTGCCGGCGCTCACCGTGGAGCAGCTCGCCGACAAGGTGGGCTGCGCCCCGCGCATCCAGGTCGACGCCTCCGACATCCGCACCGGCTACTGCAAGACGGACGACGGCGAGTTCTTCGTGAGCACCTTCGCCACGGAGGACGGCAAGGACGCCTGGATGGACCAGGCGCCCGAGTACAAGCCGCACCTCGTCGGCCCCAGGTGGACCGTGCTCGCCGACCTGGAGGTGCTGGAGGCCCTGCAGATCCCGCTCGACGGCGACCTGCACCTGAGCGACCACCGCGTCAGCCAGTCGCCCGCCCCCGGCAACGACGCCGGCTCCGGCTACTGACCTTGCCCCCGGCGCGACCGAACTCGAAGTGTGCCAGCCCCACGCTTGAGGGACAACATCTGGGACGGCCCGCGCCAGGGGAGGGCGAGTGCGCATCGCGATCAGCGGACACCGGGATCTGAGCATTGAAACGGCGGCCCTGGTGCGGTCGGCGATACGGGAGATCCTCCGGCCTTTCGGCGGCGACATGGTCGGCGTGTCGTGCCTAGCACCGGGGAGCGACCAAATCTTCGCTGACGTCGTCCTCGAACTCGGCGGGCGGCTGGAGGCCGTCGTGCCGGCCCGACAGTACGGCCCAGGGCTGCCGGAGGTCGTGCGGTGCGGGTACGACCTCCGGCTGGGCCTCGCCTCCAGAGTGCTCCGGGCGCCGTTCGACCGGCCCTCTCCGGAGGCGTACGCGTCGGCCAACGCGCTGCTGCTGCGAGACGCCGACGTGCTGGTGGCGGTCTGGGACGGCCGGCCGGCGAGGGGCACGGGCGGGACCGCCGACGTGGTCCGCGACGCCCGGCGCCTGAGCATAGAAGTGCGAATAGTCTGGCCCGAGGGTGCCCTGCGCGAGCCTTGACGCCGAAGGCCGGGCAGGATCGGCTCGGGTGCATGGACCTCGCTCACTTCCCTGAGCTGTTCCACCTGGCGGACCGGAGCGCGATCGCCGGTCAGCGAAGGTTTCTCGCTTCCACGCTGGTGCGCCTGGTCTCCCTCGCCATAGCGGCCGTCTTCGGTACCTTCAGCATCGAGAACGGGCTGCTCAACATCGCGGCCCTGATCACCGGCTCGGCGCTCGCGGTCGCCCTCGTGACCGAGGTCTACCTGCTGACGGCCCGGCCCGAGAGACACTGGCACGAGGCCAGGGCGGCGGCTGAATCCGCCAAGTCACTCGTCTGGCGGTACATCGTGGGGGGACAGCCGTTCGGCATGGCGGACGGGCCAGACGATCCGGACGCGCTCCTGCTGAGCAGGATGATGCACATCGCCACCCGTTTCCGGGGCATCCCCACGCGGTCGCCCGCTGAGGAGGGGGAGGCCGTCACAGAGGACATGCGCAGGATCCGCGCGCTCACCCTCAAGGAGCGGCAAGAGTGCTACCGGCACGGGCGCATCAAGGATCAGCGGCGCTGGTACTGGGTGAAGGCGCAGCGGAACGAGCGGTGGGCGGTGGGCTGGTCCGTGGCACTGGCGTCGATCGAGGCGGTCGGGCTGGTCGCGGCGGTGCTCGGCGCCGCCCGGGTGATCGAACTGGACGTGCCGGGGATCGTGGGGGCGCTGGCCGTGGCGGGGATCGCGTGGACGCAAACCCGGCAGTACCGCTGGCTGGCGCAGTCGTACGCGGTGACAGCCCTGGAACTCGGCGTGATCGCCATCGAGGATCGATGGCCGGTGCTGGAGCGGGACTGGGCGCATTTCGTGGACGAGACCGAGGAGACGATCTCCAAGGAGCACATGCTGTGGGCCGCATCTCACAGCATCGAGGCGATGGATCACTAAGCCATGTCCCCGACCTGGGAAGACGCTGACCCACGGTAACGATTGCTTGCCCCTGGCGATAGACCTATGTCGCCAACCGCTGGTGAACCTCCTATTACAATCCGTGAATTAGGAGTCACTGAAAAGCCATGCCTGCACTTCCAAGCTATGAGACGCTGGGTACCGGTCTTTGACTCGTTTCCCCTCAGGTCGAATCGACGTTCCAAACATTCATATCACCTCAACAAGAACCAGGATTCCATGATGGCCGCACAGCTGCCCACGGGGCTCATTTCGGACGTTGCGCTATTCGCGGATTTGCGGCTCGCCGAGATGGAGGCGGTCGGCGAGGAGGAGCTGGCTCTGGCTCTCAGCCGTGTCGTGCCCAAGGTGGAGGAAGTCCGGCGGGTGCCTGTCGCGGCATTCAGTTCGTCCATCTGAGCGGGCAGGACGAGTCAGGTCATGAGCGGCAGAGGCGCCCCTCTCTCGCAATTCATCATCAAGGTGCACAGTCGCTGTGATCTTGCTTGCGATCATTGCTACGTATACACCAAAGCGGATCAATCTTGGAATTCTCGTCCGCGAGCCATGTCCGAGGAGATCGTTGCTCGAACGGCGGGCCGGATCGCCGAACACGCGCGCTTCCACCGCCTGGACGACGTCCGCATCGTGCTCCATGGCGGGGAGCCGCTACTCGCCGGACGCCCCCTCTTGGGCAGGCTCCTGAGCATCCTGCGCGACGCCCTGTCGTTCGTACCCGAGGTCGACATCCGGATCCACACCAACGGACTCCTGCTCGACGAGGGGTTCTGCGATCTGTTCGCCGAGCATGGCGTCCGCGTCGGCGTCTCGCTCGACGGGGATCGGCGGGCCAACGACCTCCATCGCCGCTACGCAGACGGGCGCAGCTCTTATGACCAGGTCAGCAGAGCCCTACGGCTGCTCCAGAGCAGGCCCGGCATCTACGGCGGCATCTTGTGCACCATCGACCTGGCCAACGACCCCGCCAACGTCTACCGGGCGCTCCTGCGCTTCGAGCCGCCGCACGTGGACTTCCTGCTTCCGCACGCCACCTGGGACGATCCGCCGCCGCGCCCGGCCGGCCGGCCCGCGCCCTACGCCGACTGGCTACTGTCGGTCTTCCGTCTGTGGGAGGAGGGCGGCAGGCCGGTTGACGTCCGCCTCTTCAACTCGATCATCCGCACCACCCATGGGAGATCCAGCCTGACGGAGGCGATAGGGCTGGAGCCCAGCGCCCTGGTCGTGATCGAGACCGACGGCACCTACGAGCAGGTCGACTCGCTCAAGGTCGCCTATGAGGGCGCAGCAGGCACCGGTATGAACGTCTTCAGTCACGACCTCGACGCGGTCGCCGCGCATCCGGGAGTGGTGGCGCGGCGGACGGGTCTCGCGGGGCTCAGCCGGATCTGCCGGGAGTGCCCAGTGGTGAGCAGTTGCGGAGGCGGCCTCTACCCGCACCGCTACCGGTCCGGCGCCGGGTTCGACGAGCCCAGCGTCTTCTGTCCAGATCTCTACAAGCTCATCACGAACGTCCGGGGGGAAATCAAGATACAGCGGCACGTCCTGCCGGCTCACACGCTCGACGCTCTGGCCCGCGGACTGGGCGGCGAGCAGGACATACGTTGGCTGGCGGCGTCGCAGCGCAGCCTTCAGCAAGCCCTGATGACCACGCTGCGCACCCGGGAGGACGCCCGCGCCGCCTGGGACGTTCTTGTGGACATGGAGTCCCGCGCGCCCGACGAGACGCGCCGCGTGCTCACCCACCCCTACGTCCGTGCCTGGGCCGTACAGTGCGTGAAGGGGAGGAGTCCGGCCCGTTACCTGGCCAACATCGCCGCGGCCGCCGTCGTCCGCGCCGGAGCCGAGGCCGAGTTGCTGGTGCAGGCGCACGACGGCCTCGTCCACCTGCCGACCGTAGCCACCTTGGGACCGGTGCGGGGTGAGACCGCCCTGCTGACCGCCGGGCCGGACGGCATCCTGCTCGACGGGCGCGAGACCGCCAGCCGGTCCGTCCGCACGCTCACCTCGGGGACCGGCTACGAGATCCTGCTGGAGGACTCCGACCCTTACCGCGACTGCCACCAGTGGCCGGTCGCACCGCCGCTGTCAGACGAGCAGGCGGACGCCTGGCAGGCGGCGTTCGACGCCGCCTGGCGGCTGGTCGAGCGGGAGCACCCCAGTTACGCCGAAGGCATCCGTGCCGGGCTGAATACGCTGACGGTCCTGGCACCGCCGCCTCCCGGCCGCGAGGCCAGCTCGGCGGCCCGGCAGGCGTTCGGCGCGGTGGCCGCAGCTCTGCCGCGCGATCCGGCCACGCTGGCGCTACTCCTGATGCACGAGTTCCAGCATGTCAAGCTGGGCGCGTTGCTCGATCTGTTCGACCTGTACGACGAGAACGACCCCCGGCGCTTCCCGGCTCCCTGGCGCGACGACCCGCGCCCGCTGGAGGGACTGCTCCAAGGCACCTACGCTCATCTGGCGGTCACCGACTTCTGGCGCGTCCACGAGCCGCGCGGAGAGCGCTTCCTGCGCTGGGGACGCCACACCGCAAGCGCCGTCGAGACGCTCGCTGGGTCCGGATCGCTGACACCGCTCGGCGACCTGTTCGTCGCCCGCATGCGCGAGGCTGTGACGCGGATGATCGCCGAGCCGGGCGGCGCCGGATGAACGTCCTCCTTCGCCGGCCGCCCGTGCGGAGCCTTGCCCTGGACGATCGCCGAGCCTGGCGTGGAACGAGCGTCCTGGAGGGCGAGCTGCGCGAGCTGGGAGTACGGGCGGGACGGGTGCTGGTGGTCCACGCGTCCCTGCGAGGACTCGGGCTCGGTTTTGAAGCCGGCGCCGTGGTATCCGCGTTGCGGTCGTTGCTGGGGGCGGAGGGGACCCTCGTGGTCCCGACCCACACGGCCGGGAACTCCGACACCTCCGCGCTCTTCCGCCGGGCAGTCGAGGGTATGACCACGGCCGAGATCGCCGCTCATAAAGCGGGGATGTCCGCATTCGACCGGGCCACCACGCCATCACAGGGCATGGGGCGGCTGGCCGAGACCGTGCGCGTACTGCCGGAGGCCGTGCGCAGCGCCCACCCGCAGACATCGTTCGCCGCAGTCGGCGCGCGTGCCGCGGAGCTCATGGAAGGGCATGATCCGCGCTGCCACCTGGGGGAGTCCTCGCCGCTGGCCAAGCTGTACGAGGCAGACGCCGACATCCTTCTGCTGGGCGTCGGCTATGACCGGTGCACCGCCTTCCATCTGGGGGAGTACCGATACTGTGCGAGCCCGCCCCGGCGGCGTTACCGCTGCGTGGTCGATTTCGGCCAGGGGGCACAGTGGTGGGAGTACGAGGACGTCGAACTGGACGCCAGTGATATGGCTCAGCTCGGGGCGGAATATGAAAGATCCGGAAATGTTGCCATTGGCCGGGTGGGCCAGGCCGAATGCCGGCTGATCTCCATGCCTGGTGCGGTCGATTTCGCCACTCGCTGGTATGCGATGCGGAGAAAGGTGTAGGAAATACCACAGCGGAGGGAGGCAGATGTCAGGTGGCGGGAGGCCTCGGCCTTACTTCTTCCTCAGCTACGCACGGTTGCCGCAGCAGCGCTTCAACCCCAGAGCCAACCCGAACAAGCCTCTTACCAGGCTCTTTGGCAACCTCTGCAGAAACATCCTCAACATGACGGATTGCTCTGAATCGGAAGCCGGATTCATGGATCAGGGGATGGATTCGGGCGACCGATGGCCTGACCGACTGGCGGACGCCCTGGCGACCTGTAAGGTGTTCGTTCCGGTATATTCTCCCCGCTATTTCACCAGCGAGGAGTGCGGGAAAGAGTGGGCCGCTTTCCTGCACCGCGTGCACGCGCAACGTGACGCCGAGGGCCGCGAACCGCAGGCGATCGTCCCTTTGGTGTGGCATCCGGTGCCCGTCGAGCAGTTGCCCGTCGTGGCCAGGCCGATCCAGTACTCGTTACAGAACGCCGGCGAGCGCTACCTGCGCGACGGATTCCACGGGCTGACCGAATTGCCACGCCTGTGGAGCCATCTCCGGGACGCGACGTACCAGATCGCCAGAAGGATCGTGACCGTCGCCGAGACCACCAACGTTGCCCCCTGCGAGCCGCTTCCCTACGACCAGCTCACCAGCGTCTTCGGCGACTACGGGGTTCGCCGCCCGCTCAAGGTGACGGTGATCGCGGCGATCGCCGATGCACTGCCCGAGGGGCGCAACGCGTTCTACTACGGCCGCGTGCCCGCGCAGTGGAGCCCGTTCCGCGACCAGGACGATGCCAGGCCGCTCGCCGACCTCGCCTGCGAGCTCGCCGAGGAGCATGGATACCAGGCGGAGGTCGTCGGCTTCGAGCAGTACATGGCACAGATGCTCGGCTCCGGGGAGCCGGAAGGACCGGAGCTGATGCTGCTGGACCCCTGGCAGGTCACGCGTCCCGGCGCCCGGGACGAGTTGCTCCGCCTTGATGCGAGCGACCGGCCGTGGATCAGCGTCGTCGTGCCGTGGAACCGGTCCGACCCGCAGACCAAACAGGTCAAGGGTGACCTTGAGAACCGCTTGCACGAGGCCCTGCCGAGGAAGTACGACAGCCCAGAGTCGCGGGACGTGGTGTCGGTCGAGGCGTTCCGCGACGCCTTCCCGGAGATCGTCGCCCGGGCGGCCAGCCACTTCTTCAGATCGGTCAGAACGTTCCCCCCGAGCGGCCAGAAGGGGCGCCGGCCTCGGCTTTTGGAGGATCAATGACGGAGAGCGAGCACGAGGGCCAGGTCGTGACGTTCTACTCCTACAAAGGCGGGGCGGGGAGGACCATGGCGCTGGCGAACACGGCGTGGCTGCTGGCGAGCAACGGTCTGCGCGTGCTGGCGATCGACTGGGATCTGGAATCGCCCGGACTGCACAAGTACTTCCACCCCTTCCTCGACAGCCGGCTCATCGAGTCGAGCCAGGGAGTCATCGACATCGTCAGCAACTACTCCTGGGAGGCCACCCGCGAGCACGAAGGCGCCGACTGGTATCGCGACTACGCGAAGGTCTCGCCGCACGCCGTTCCGGTCGAGTGGGACTTCCCCGCCGCCGGGATGCTCTACTTCCTCTCCGCGGGTCAGCAGAACCGCGACTACTCCTCCCTGGTGACCACTTTCGACTGGGACAACTTCTACGGGCGGATCGGCGGTGGCTCCTTCCTGGACGCGCTACGCGCCGACATGAAGGCCCAGTACGACTACGCGCTCATCGACAGCCGGACCGGCCTCAGCGACATCGCCGACATCTGCACGATGCAGATGCCCGACATCCTCGTCGACTGTTTCACCATGGCGGACCAGAGCATCGAGGGTGCCGCGAAGGTCGCGCGCTACATCCACGAACGCTACGCCGCTCGCAAGATCCGCATCCTCCCCGTGCCGGCCAGGATCGACGACGGCGAGAAGGAGAAGCTCGACGCGGGCCGGGCGCTGGCCCGCAGCAAGTTCGAGAAGTTCCCGGGAGGCATGTCCCCGGAGGAGGCGCAGCAGTACTGGGGACGGGTGGAGATCCCGTACAAGAGGTTCTACGCCTTCGAGGAGACGCTGGCGGTCTTCGGTGATCTGCCGGGGTCGCCCACCTCGCTGTTGGCGGCGTACGAACGGCTCACGGAGTTCATCACCGAGGGCCGGGTCACCTCCTTCCCGGGCATGGACGAGGCCACGCGCACCAGGTTCCTGGAGGCGTACACGAGGAAGCAGCCGGTGCAGCAGGCCGACCTGCTGCTCAGCTACGTGCCGGAGGACCGCATGTGGGCGGACTGGGCCGTTGCGGTGCTCACCCACGCGGGCTTCCGGGTGGTGCCGCGGATCGCCGGCAAGAGCGCTCCCGAAGGGGAGGGCTGCGTTCTCGTGCTGCTGTCCGGGGCGTACGCGCGTGTCGCCCGCTCTACCCAGGTGCCGCATCCGCTCGGTGCCGACGCTTTCGGTTCCCGCCAGGTCATCCCGCTCATGGTCAGCGAGTACCGCGGAGCCGTGCCCTTCACCGAACGACCGGCGGTCGACCTGGCCTCACTCGGGGCGGAACAGGCGGCCGAGACGCTGTTGCGGGTCGTGGGCAGGCCGGACGACGTGTCGGGTTACGACATACCGGCCGTGTCACCGTCATTCCGGTTCCCCCTCCACTCACCGGACGTCTGGAGCGTGCCGACCAGGAACGCCTCCTTCACCGGGCGAAACAGGATCTTGGAGTCGCTGCGCGACCGGCTCGTGGGCGGCGATGACCTGGGGTCGCGGCCGCAGGCCCTCTTCGGCCTGGGCGGCGTCGGCAAGACCCAGATCGCTCTCGAGTACGCCCACCGGTTCAAGGCCGACTACGGGCTGGTGTGGTGGGTCCCCAGCAACGATGTCGGTGAGATCAACCGATCGCTCGCGGCGCTGGCCGTGCGCCTCGGCATCCGGTTCGGCGACAGCATCGCCGATGGAGCCAAGGCGGCGCTGGAGGCGCTACGGCGCGGGCAGCCGCACGCTCGCTGGCTGCTCACCTTCGACAACGCCGAGGACGCCGAGGCGCTGCGGCCGTTCCTGCCGGGCGGCCCCGGTCACGTCCTGATCACCTCGCGCAGCCAGGCGTGGTCCAGTGTGGCCGTCCCGCTGGAGATCGACGTGTTCAGTCGCGAGGAGGGCGTCGAGCACCTGCTGCGCCGGGTCCCGAGACTGGCAGCCGATGAGGCTCTGCAGATCGCGGACGCTCTGGGTTATCTGCCGCTGGCGATCGAGCAGGCGGCCGCGTGGCTGGAGGAGACCTCCATGTCGGCGGGCATGTACCTCACCGAACTGGAGACGCAGACGCTCAATACGCTCGATCTCAACCAACCCGATGACTATCCCCACTCGGTGGCCGCGACGTGGGAGATCTCTTTCAACCAGCTCAACGTGCGGTCACCGGCCGCCGGACGCCTGCTCCAGCTCTGCGCCTTCTTCGCGCCCGAGTCGATCTCCCAGTCGCTGGTGTACAGCGATCGGATGCTGGAGGTCCTCAGACCGTTCGACGAGACGCTGCGCGACAAACTCGTACTGGGCCGCATCATCAGGGACATCGGCCGTTACGCGCTGGCCCAGGTGGACCAGGGCAACAACACGATCCAGGTGCACCGCCTGGTGCAGAAGGTCATCCGTTCCCGGATGAGGGAGGAGGAAGCGCTCACGGCGGAGCACGAGGTGCACCGGATCCTGGCCGCCGCCCGCCCCCGGCAGGGTGAGGTGGACGATCCCGAGAACTGGCCGCAGTACGAGCTGCTCTGGCCGCACCTGGGCCCGTCCGGCGCCATCACCTGTACCGAGGAGCAGGTGCGCCTCCTGCTCACCGAGTACGTGCGCTATCTGTACAAGCGCGGCGACTTCGAGAACGCCCTCGCCCGCGGACAGGAGCTGGCGCGTACGTGGGAGGCGGAGTTCGGCGCTGGGGACGGGCAGCGGCTGCACCTGCAGTTTCAGATCGCGAACGCGCTGCGCTCGCTTGGCCGCTTCGAGGAGGCCCGCGAGCTGGACGAGGAGGTGCGCGACGCGCAGCGCTCCCTGTACGGGGACAGCCACTACTACACGATGTTGACGTCGGGTTCGCTCGCCGCCGACCTCCGCGCGCTGGGGCGGTTCGACGAGGCCTTGGCGATGGACAGGGAGACGTACGAGCGGTGGAAGGACGCCTATGGCGAGGATTATCCGCGCACGCTCACCTCGGCCAACAATTTGGCGGTCTCTTACCGCCTGGTAGGCGACCCCTACAGCGCCATGGAACTGGACCAGGAGACGCGCCGCAGAATGCAGGCCAGTTCCGTGATGGGGCCATCCCATCCCGACACCTTGAACACCACCCAGAACCTGGCGCGGGACATGCGCGAGGCGGGTGAGTACCAGGCTTCGATCGAACTGCTCAAGGGAGCGCTCCCCCTCTACCGGGAGGTGCTCGGCGAGAACTACCTGCACACGCTGCGCGCGGGCAAAAGCCTGGCGGTCTCACTGCGCAAGGCCGGGCAGTACCAGGAGGCGCTCGGTCTCGTGCAGGACACCTACCAGCGCTACCAGCGGCTGTACCCCTCCGCGCCGGAGACCAAGGCGGCCGCGCTGGAGGTCGCCACCTGCATGTCGGTCATGGGTCACAAGGAAAGCGCCCGCGACATGACGGCCAAGGTCGTGGAGGACTACACGGAGTTGCTCGGCGTCGACCATCCCTACACGCTCGTGGCGGCCAACAACCTGATGGTCCTCCGGCGTGCCGTGGGGGATGTGGAGCCGGCCCACCGGGAAGGCGAGCGGGTGCTGGAGAGTTTCCGCCATCGGCTTGGCGAGAACCACCCCTTCACGCTGGCGTGCACCGTGAACCTCGCCAATTGCGCCGCCGACCTGGGAGACCTGGAACAGGCCCGGACTCTGGAGGTGCGCGCGCTCGACGGGCTGCGCCGGTGCCTGCGGCCGGAGCACCCGGACAGCCTGATCTGCCAGGCCAATCTGGCTATCACCCTGCGGGAGGTGGGTCAGCGGGCGGACGCCGAGCTCCTGCACGCCAAGGCACTCGACAGGCTCGCCGTCACGCTCGGGGGCAGCCATCCCAGTGTGGTCGCCGCACACGAGTGGGAGAGGCTCAACCGGGATCTGGAGCCTCAGCCGACCTGAGCCACAGCAGCACCTCGGGCAGCACGTCGAGGGCACCGAAGTGGGCGGCGTCGGGCTGTATCCGCACCAGCGCCCCGGGGATCCGGCTGCCGAGCCAGCTGGTGTGGCCGGCGGGAGAGAACACGTCGTCCTCGCCATGCCAGAGCAGTGTCGGGACGGTTATGTCGGCCGGATCGAATCCCCACGCGCTGGTGAGCGCGACCACGTCGTCCACCCAGCCATCCGCCGACTCGCGGAGCCCTTCGGCGAAGTTGCGTACGAGCATGCGCCGGATTCCGTCGTCGGCCACCACCTTGCGGTCCGATTCGGGCACCTGCTCGCGGAGCCCGAGAACCTTGCTGAACGGGTCCGCCCGGATCTGCTCGGCTGCCACGGTCAGCCGGGCGGCCACCGCGATGCGTCCGGTCCGGGCCACGCCGTACTCCACGATGTTGGACTCGTGCATCCCGTCGAACCAGTGGAGCCCCTCGGCGCCTGGCGGCGCCAGGCCGACCAGGGCGGCCGCCCTGGTGATCCGGTGGGGAAGCAGCGCCGCGCAGGCCAGCGCGTGCGGTGCGCCGCCTGAGCGGCCGACCACCCCGAACCTGCCCAGGCCCAGCGCCGCCGCGATCGCCTCGACGTCCGAGGCCACATCGGACACCGTACGGTCCGGCCTGCGCTCCGAGTGCCCGTAGCCGGGCCGGTCGAAGCTGATCAACCGGATACCGAGCCGATACAGCACCCCAGCCCTGGGTGAGGGGCCGAACCTGCTGCCCGGGGTGCCGTGCAGGAGAACGATCGGGTAGCCGTCAGGATTTCCGCTGTCTTCGACTGCGAGTCTTCTTCCGTCGGATGCGACCACCTCGATGGCCAAGAAGCACCTCCACGCGGTGTGCGGCTCACGGTGGATTTTCCCAGAATCGTGACCGCGGTCACCCGGGGCTTGGCGAGTTTCTCAAAGAGCCGGCCGGACCCGCTTCCTGAACACCCAGTACGTCCAGCCCTGGTAACCGAGCACGAACGGCAGCGCGATCAGGCCGATCCAGCTGAGCATCGTCAGCGTGTACGGGCCGGAGGCCGCCTCCGCCAGCGTCAGCCCTGGCAGCGGGGCGTGGCGCAGCTGGGCGAAGACCGCGACCGACACCAGCACGATCGTGGCCGCCATGGCCACGAACGCCCAGCCCTCGCGGCGCCGCCACACCAGCGCCGGCGCGGCGGCCAGCGCGGCCACCGCCGCGAGCGCCGGGATCGTGCCCATGCCCGACAGCGCCACCACGCCGATCGGCAGCGTCACCGCGCTCAGCGCGACCGCCGCCGACCTGGCCCGCTTGCGCACCGGGCCGTCCGTCTTGAGCGCCAGGAAGATCGCGCCGTGCAGCAGGCACACCGTCAGCGAGAACGCGCCGCCCAGCATCGCCGCCACCGCGCTCCCGTACAGGAGGTCGGCGAAGACCGTGCCCCACACGAACGCGGGCAGCGCGCTGCCGACCACGATGCCGAGGTCGCACCAGGCCGGGTTCTCGACCTTGCCGCGCCACTCCAGGCCGACGCCGCGCACGATCAGGCCGACGAGCACGAGCAGCACCGGCAGGTAGAAGCCGCTGAACATGCCCGCGTACCAGGCGGGGAACGCGGCGAACATGGCGCCCACCGCGGTGATCAGCCACACCTCGTTGCCGTCCCACACCGGCCCGATCGTCTGCAGGCTCTGCCGCTGCTCCTCGCCGTCGCCGCTGACGAACGGCGCAAGCAGCCCCACGCCGAAGTCGAACCCTTCCAGGACGAAGTAGCCCGTCCACAGGAAGGCGATGATGATGAACCACAGGTCGATCACGTCTGCTCCTCAGTACATCAGCGACGGCTGGCGCTTCTCGGCCGCGGGAGCGGGCTCGATCTCCTCGGGGCCCTTGCGTACGTGCCGGGCCAGCAGCACGATCTCGGCCACGGTGAGCGCGCCGTACAGCAGGGTGAAGATCGTCAGGGAGATCGCGACCTCGGCCAGGCTCACCCCGGGTGAGACGGAGGCCGCCGTGAGCAGCTCGCCCGCGACCGTCCATGGCTGGCGCCCGATCTCGCTCAGCAGCCAGCCGGCCGTCACCGCGAGCAGCGGCAGCGGGAGCGCCAGCAGGAACACCCGCGACAGCCAGGGCGGCATCGGCCTCCGGCGGCGGGTCAGCCAGAGCCCGAGCACGGACAGCCCGACGGTCGCCATGCCGAACCCGATCATCAGCCGGAACGACCAGAACACGATCGTCTGGTCCGGCCGGTAGTCGCCGGGGCCGAACTCCTGCTCGAAGCGCCGCTGCAGGTCCTCGGTGCCCTGGACGACGGCGTCGGGGTCGTTCGTGGAAAGGAAGCTGAGCACCTTGGGGATCTCGATGCCGGGCGCGACCGTGAACGGCGCTCCGGCGGTGTCGCGTTCGAGCCCTTCGGCGGCGGCCAGCTTCATCGGCTGCTGCTCGTACATCAGCTTGGCGGACGTGTCGCCGGTGACCGCGACCAGCGCGCCCGCGACCGCCGTCATCACCAGCGCCGCCCTGGCGGCGCCGCGCCACATCTCCGCCCGGGTCCGCAGCAGCCAGTAGCCGCACACCGCCAGCACGAACCCGCCGGCCACCACGAACGCGGCGGCGACCACGTGCGGCACCTGCGCGAGCGCGGTCGAGTTGGTCAGCACCGCCCACAGGTCCGTCATCCTGGCCTTGCCGTCGACCACCTCGTAGCCGACCGGGTGCTTCATCCACGCGTTGGCGGCCAGGATGAAGTACGCCGACAGGTTGGAGGCCAGCGCCGCCGCCCAGATGCAGGCCAGGTGGAGCCGCTTCGGCAGCCGGTCCCACCCGAAGATCCACAACCCGATGAACGTGGACTCCAGGAAGAACGCCAGCAACGCCTCCAAGGCCAGCGGCGCGCCGAACACGTCACCGACGAACGTGGAGTACTCCGACCAGTTCATGCCGAACTGGAACTCCTGCACGATGCCGGTGACCACGCCCATCGCGAAGTTGATCACGAAGAGCTTGCCGAAGAACTTCGTCAGCCGCAGGTAGTGGTCCTTCCCGGTGCGGTGCCACGCGGTCTGCAGCCCGGCCACGAAGATGCCCAGGCCGATCGTCAGCGGCACGAACAGGAAGTGGTACACGGTGGTCACCCCGAACTGCCACCGTGCGAGATCAAGTGCGTCCATGTCCCCTCATCGGGTCAACGAGCTCTACGGCTTGTAGTACATCTACTTGAAGTAGTACTACACGCTGTAGAGCAATGTGGTGCGACCTTGGTCACACCGGCCCCCTTCAGCCCATCCCACGATGCCGTTCGGGCTCGTCCCGCCGCGTCACCCGCCGGGTGGATCCCCGCGTACACCGGGCGGTGGACCCGGCCACAGGGCGACGCGGGGACGTTGGGCAGGTGTTGCCCTTATCCCGGCGGGCGGTGGCTTTCTAGAGTGACGGTGTGAAAGTCGCAGGCAGCGCCGAGATCGGCGTCGAAAGAGACCGCGTGTGGGCAGCCCTGCAGGACCCGGCGGTCCTGGTGCGCACCATCCCCGGATGCGAGCGCCTGGAGGAGTGCGGGCCCGACACGTACCGGATGACCGTCAACGCCGGGGTGGCCTCGCTCAAAGGGGTCTACCAGGGCGAGGTGGCCCTCGCGGAACCGGCGGCCCCGGTGAGCTTCGTGCTGCGGGCGCGCGGCCAGGGCGCCCCAGGGACGGTGGACGCCACCGTCCTGGTACGGCTGAGCGAGATCGACGGCGGGACCCGGGTCGAGTACGACGCCGACGCGGTCATCGGCGGGATGATCGGCGGGGTGGGGCAGCGGATGCTGGGCTCGGTGGCCCGGAAGACGGCCGGCGAGTTCTTCGCCGCCGTCGAACGCCACCTGTGCACCCCTGCGGAAACCCTGCCTCCGGCAGAAGCCCTGGCCCCGGCGGGAACCCTGCCTTCGGAGGGAGCCCTGGCCCCTGCGGGAACCCCGGCCGTGGTACCGGTCCCACGCCCCACCACGGAAGGCCCCGGGCCTCTCCGGGAGCCCTCCGCCCTGACACCCGCGGCGAGCCGCCCCGCCGTCTACGAGCGCCCCCCGGTCGCGGAGAAGCGCCGTACGGAGACTCCGCCGTGGGTGATGCTGGCCGCCTTCGGCATGGGCGCCGGCGTCGCGCTCGGCAGCGCGGCCATCGGCTGGCTCTTCGGCCGAGCCCGCCGCTAACCCGCCCGCCCTCGGACGGACGGCGCGGGACCGCCCACCCCTCGGACGGGCGGTCCCGGAGAGCCGCTGGCCTGGTCCGTTTCTTGGATGGGGGTGCCGGAGAGTTGATGGCCTGGACCCTTCCTCGGCCGGGCGGTCGCGGAGGGAGGCGAGCCCGATGTGGGCGCGCCTCCTTCGAACCCCGTCCTTTCGCATGCGCTCCCTCCTCGCCCATGTGACGCCGTGAAAGGCGGATCGCGCGTCGAGGAGTGGGTGGTGGACGAGAACGCGGCGGCCGTCCGCGTTCGAGGAAGGCGGGCTCGGCAGGGCAGGGGCACGCCCTCAGGGGATGCGGGAAACGACCAGGTCAGAGCCTCTCGCGGAAAAGGATCTCCGGGCGTAGCGTGGCAATATGCGGCAGGCTCATGCTGAAGACGCGCGTACCGAGGCCCGGCGGGTTGTCCGCAACCTGCTGGGCGAGGACCACCCCACCGCCGACGCGCTGATCGCCGCAGCCCGGCCGGTCATCGGCGACGAGCGTTGCGACCGGTGCGTCGGGCTGGCGCTGGGCGCGTCCCTGACGCGGCGCTCGGCCGAGCTGGCCGCGCTCGCCGCCCTGCTGGTCGGCACCCGCGAGCTGGGCGGGCAGTGGTGGACCCGGCCCAGGGGCGGCAAGCTGCCCGCGCCCGACGAGGTGCTGCACACGGCGGTGGCGATCGAGCCGTGGACGGACCTGACCGCGCTGGAGATGCTGGCCGCCTGGGTGTCCGACGACGCCGCCGACGAGCTGTGGGGCAGGCCCGTCGCCCAGGTCGACCTGAACTCCTGGCAGGCGGAGGACCGGTTCGGCCTGCCGCCGGGGGTGCGGCCGGGGCAGCGGCTGGTGGTGCACTTCGACGCCGGCGGCCGCCTCGACGCGGTGGTGACGCGCAGGCCTGACGACAACCTGGGCTCCAACCTGGACTTCCACTCGCTGCGCTACTCACGCCCCGCCGAGGCGCAGTGGAGCTGGGGGGTGGCCGCCGGTCTCGGGCCGCACCGGCTGCCGGGGGAGAAACCCGACCCGTACGCGCGCCGCGTGGACGCTTACGCGGCCCGCGTCCTGCGCGCCTGGGCGCTCAGGCACGGTGCCACCGGCCAGCAGCTCGGCGAGCGCTGGGAGACCGTCGGCGACGTGGTGGCCGCGATCGAGCGGGTCGACTGGATGTGGCGCAGCGGCGAGTGGTTCGGCTGGTGGCGCGGCGCGTCGGCGCTGGTGGACGACTCCGCGTACCTTCCCTACCGGCTGGAGGAGCTGGCCGCGGGCTGACCCGGCCCTTGCCCGCGGCTGAACCGGCGGACCGGAATGGACCGCTGTGCCAAGTCGTTGTCAAGAAACATGAAGGTTGAGATTTTCTCCGACGTCGTCTGCCCGTGGTGCTACGTCGGCCATGCCCGCTTCGCCCGCGCCGCGCAGGCGTTCCGCGACAAGGGCGGGTCCATCGAGGTCACCATGCGCCCCTTCCAGCTGAACCCGGACGCGTCCACCGAGGGTGAGCCGTTGCTGCCCGCGCTGGAGCGCAAGTTCGGCGCCGGCGTGGCCCAGATGACCTCCAGGGTGACGGACGTGGCCGCGGAGGAAGGGCTCGACCTCCGTTTCGACCGGGCGATCAGCACCGGCACGCTGGAGGCGCACCGGCTCGTCGAGGTCGCCACCGGCCAGGGCCTGGGCGAGGAGATGGCCGACCGGCTGTTCCGCGCGCACTTCACCGACGGCCTGAACGTCGGCGACGCCGGGGTGCTCGCCAAGCTCGCCGCCGAGGCGGGCGTGCGCGACACCGGTGAGGGCGCCGCCGAGGTACGCGATCAGATCGGCCGCGCCAGGCGGCTGGGCATCACGGGTGTGCCGCTGTTCCTGTTCGAAGGGCAGTTCGCGGTGTCCGGCGCGCAGCCGTACGAGACGATGACGGCCGCGATCGACGAGGTGGCCGACCGCATCGGCGAGACCCCGATCCAGCAGCTCGCCGCCCCCGCCGACGGCTGCGACGACGGCTACTGCGCCGTCTGAGGAGCCGTCTGAACCGTCCCGCCCCCGACGCCGGTGCCCTCGCCGAGCAGCCCCGCCCGGTGATGGCGGCGGCACAGCACCTGGTAACGCACCGGCGAGGCGTCGGTGTCCCCGATCACCACCTGTTCCCCCGTACGCGCCATCTCCCCGCCCACCACGCGCGCGTTGAGCTGCCCCGGCCGCCCGCACCAGCACAGCACCTCGACCTGCAACCGGCACACCTCGTCGGCCAGCTCGAACAGCCGCCGCGAGGCCGGGAACAGCACCGAGCGGAAGTCGGAGGCCAGCCCGAACGCGTACACGTCGACGCCGTGCCCGTCGACCAGGTCGGCGAGCTGCTCGATCTGCTCCACCGTGTAGAAGCACGCCTCGTCGCAGATCAGGTAGTCGATCCGGTCGTGCCCGCGCACCAGCTCCACCAGGTCCATCGAGTCCACCACCTCGACGGCCTCCAGGCCCAGGCCGATCCTGCTGGTGACCCTGGGCTCGCCCGACCGGTCGTGCTTGGTCAGCACCAGCCCTCTCCTGCCCTGACGGCCGTGGTTGTAGTTCATCTGCAGGGCCAGGGTGGACTTCCCGCAGTCCATCGGCCCGAAGTAGAACTTGAGCACGGCATCACGTGGCGCATGGGGTGCAGGAGACAACGCGGACAGTTCGGTCACGGGGTGCCACCTTAGCGCTTGGCTTGTTCCCTGACCTCATGGGAGATTTCTCCTCTGGAGTATCAGGAGGAAAATCTAGTGGTCACAGATAAACCCCCCACGCTCGACGCCATGATGACGCCGGACGACCTCACCGCCGCCCAGGCCGACGCGGCGCGCTGGCGGTACGGCTTCTACGTGGTGCTGACGGGCATCGTGGCGACCCTCGTCGCGTTCGGCGCGGCCGTGTACGCCACCGGGGAGTCGGCCGCCCTGTTCGCCGGTGTGGCGGGCGTGGTCGGCACCATCATCGGGGCGTACTTCGGCGTGCAGGCGGGCCAGTCGGGTAAGGCCAGGGTGGAGGCCGAACTCGGCAGGACCCAGGAGCTCGTGGTCAGGCTGGCGGCCTACGTCGGCACCGACAACGCGCCCCGGGTCATCGACGAAGTGCTCGGCAAGCGCCGAAGCTGAGGAGCCATGCGTAGCGTCCGAATCGGAGTCGACACCGGCGGCACCTTCACCGACGTCGTGGCGGTGGACGAGGAGACCGGTGAGATCGTCACCACCAAGACCCCCTCGACCCCCGCGAACCCCGCCGACGGGTTCATCGCCGGCATCGAGAAGCTCGGCGAGCTGGATGTCGCCGGCATCGTGCACGGCACCACCGTGGCCACCAACCAGTTGCTCGAGGACCGCATCGCCGGCCTCGGGCTGATCACCACCGAGGGCTTCGAGTACATCCTGGAGATCGGCCGGCAGAGCGTGCCCGACGGCTACGGCAACTCCTACTTCTGGGTCAAGCCGTCCCGCATCGTGCCCGTCCACCTGGTCAAGACCGTCGGCGGCCGGCTCGACCACCAGGGCGGCGAAGTGCGCCCCTTCGACGAGACCCAGGCCGTCGAGGTCGCCCGCTGGTACCGTTCCCGCGGCATCACCACGCTCGGCGTCTGCTTCCTCCACTCCTACGCCAACCCCGAACACGAGCGGCGCATGCGCGAGGTCCTGGCCCGCGAGTTCCCCGAGGCGGTCGTGTCGCTCTCCAGCGACGTGCTGCGCGAGTACCGCGAGTACGAGCGGGCCGTCACCACGCTGGTCGACGCCGCGGTCAAGCCGGGCATGCGGGCCTACATCGCCAACCTGTCCAGCCGCCTCGGCCGCCCGTTCTCGGTGATGAAGTCCAACGGCGGCGTGCTGTCGGCCCGCGAGGTCGTCAACCAGCCCATCACCACCGTCCTGTCCGGCCCCGCCGCGGGCGCGCTCGGCGCGGCGCTGATCGCCGCCACCGCCGGCCACCGGAGCGTGATCACCCTGGACGGCGGCGGCACCTCCACCGACGTGACCGTGGTCGTCGACGGCGACCCGTCCGTCACCACGGAGGGCAGCGTCGGCCGCTTCCCGTGCAAGATCCCGATGATCGACATCGTCACCGTCGGCGCGGGCGGCGGCTCGATCGCGTGGATCTCGCCCGAGGGCACGCTCAAGGTCGGCCCCCGCTCGGCCGGCGCGGACCCCGGCCCGATCTGCTACCGCCGCGGCGGCACCGAGGTGACCGTCACCGACGCCCACGTCTACCTGCGCCGCATCCCTCCGCACCTGCTCGGCGGCGAGATCCCGCTCGACTACGACGCCGCCAGGATGGCCGTCGAGGCGCTGGCCGACAAGCTCGACCTCACCCCCGAGCGGACCGCCGCCGGCATCCTGGAGATCAGCGCGTTCAACCAGAGCAACGCCATCCGCCAGCTCACCGTCAAGCGCGGGCTGGACGTGCGCGACTTCCCGCTGGTGACGTTCGGCGGGTCCGGGCCGCTGCTGGCCTGCCGGCTCATCGACATCCTCGACCTGCCCGCAGTGATCGTCCCGCCCGAGCCCGGCAACGTCTCCGCGTTCGGCCTGCTCACCGTCGACGTCAAGAACGACTACGTGCGCACGTACGTCACCCGCGACCTCGCGCTGAACAAGGCCGCGCAGATCTTCGGCGAGCTGGAGAGCCAGGCCGCCGACGAGCTCGAACGCGAGGGCTTCGACGAGCCCGTCTTCGCGCGCAGCGCCGACCTGCGCTACTACGGGCAGGCGTACGAGGTCCGGGTGCCCGCCCCGGCCGGCCCGCTCGACGAGGACTGGCTGCGCGAGGTCACCGGCCGCTTCCACGACGCGCACGAGAAGCTGTACGGCTACGCCTACCGCGACGACCCACGCCACGCCGTCGAATGGGTCAACCTGCGCGTCTCCGGCATCGGGCCGATCAACCGGCCGGTGATCCGGCGCGACCCGTACCCGAAGACCGAGCCCGTCGAGGCGAGCCGGCGCGTGATCTTCGACGAGCCGCACGACACCCCGATCCTCCAGCGCGCCGCGCTGGAGGCCGGCGCCGTCGTCCACGGCCCGGCCGTCATCGAGGAGTACGGCTCCACCATCCCCCTGCACCCCGGGTTCACCGCCACGGTGGACGAATACGGCAACGTGGAGATCCGTCGTGACTGACCCGATCCTCATCGAGATCGTCGAGGGCACCCTCGCCTCCGTGGAGAAGGAGGTCGAGACCGCCATCGCGCGCACCGCCCGGTCGCCCATGATCCGCGACGCGCACGACTTCCGCGCCGGCATCCACGACAGGAAGATGCGCAAGCTGACCGGCCGCTCCTACAGCGCGCTCGTCCAGCCGGTCGTCCGCGACTTCCCGATCGAGACGATGAAGCCCGGCGACGTCTACTTCCACAACGACGTCTACCTGTCCGAAGGCGGCATCGGCCACCTGCCCGACCTGTGCGTCACCGTGCCCGTCTTCCACCGCGACGAGGTGGTGGCGTTCGTGCAGGCGTTCGGTCACCACGACGACATCGGCGGCGCGGTGCCGGGCTCGATGCCGTCGCACGCCCGGTCGGCGTTCGAAGAAGGGCTGATGGTCCCGCCGATCAAGCTGTGGGGCCAGGGCGTGCCCAACGAGGCCGCGCTGCGCATCATGACCCGCAACTCCCGCATGCCCGACTCTCTCGCCGGCGACCTGGACGCGGAGTGCTCCGCCTGCCTCATGGGCGCGCGGCGGCTGGGCGAGCTGTTCGACCGGTACGGGCGCGACGAGGTGGAGGCGTGCTTCGACGCCATCATCGGCAAGACCACCGAGACGTTCCGGCGCGAGCTGCTGTCCAAGATCCCCGAGGGCACCTACGTCTGGGAGGACTACGCCGAGCACGACGGCGTCGACGAGCCCCGCCTGCACACCCAGCGCATCACCCTCACGGTCGACCACGCCGCGGACGCGCCGCTCACCATCGACTTCACCGGCACCTCACCGCAGGCCAAGGGGCCGATCAACCACGCGGGCGACTACGCCGACGGCGTCTTCCTCAAGAAGTGGCTCGCGCCCATCCTGCGCAACCTGGCCGACACGCCCGAGCGGATGGCCGAGCTCGACGTCAACGAGGGCGTCGTGCCGCTCATCAAGATGGTCTTCCCGGAGAAGGGCACCCTGCTCACCCCGGTCTTCCCCGCGCCCACCAACGCCCGCACGTTCGTCATCCTGCGCCTGCTCGGCGTGCTGGCGGGCGTGCTGGCCAAGGCCACCGGCGGGCGGATGCCGGCCGACCAGGAGACGATCCGCTACACGGGCGTGTACGGCACGGACGCCGGCGGGCAGCCCTACCTGATGCGGGAGGTGCTCGGCGGCGGCTCCGGCGGGCGCTGGTACGCCGACGGCGAGGACACCATCCACGTCGTCCCCGACTCGCGCAACATCCCGGTCGAGTTCGCCGAGGCCCGCTGGCCCTTCAGGGTCGAGCGCCTCGGCCTGGCCTGCGACTCGGGCGGGCCCGGCATGTTCCGCGGCGGCCTCGGCTACGACAAGCACATCCGGATGCTGCGCGACGCCTCCTACATGTCGATCGCCGACCGTTCCATCCTGTCCTGCTGGGGCGTCAACGGCGGCCTCGCCGGGCGGCCGTTCCGCGTGGAGATCGCGGGCAAGGAGATGGAAGGCCTGGTCGACGACCACCCGGTCCAGGCGGGCGAGACCATCCGCATCCGCACCACGGGCGGCGGCGGCTGGGGCTCCCCGTACGACCGCGACCCCCGCGCGGTGGCGGCCGACGTCCGCGACGGCAAGGTCTCGATCGCCGGCGCGCTCGGCGACTACGGCGTCGTCCTCGACGGCGACCGCATCGACGAGCAGGGCACCGCCGAACTCCGCGCCCGCCTGCGTCCCCCGGCCGACCGCTTCTTCGACCGCGGCCCCGGCTACCCGAAACTGTCCGGCGGCCGCACCTTCGCGGAGGTAGACGAACTGTAAGAAGACAATCACCGTACGTGATCGCCGGGGATAACATGACCCCTCATGAACCCCCCGTTCTCCGCCTATGTCGATGAGTCCATGCTTCTTCAGCGCGGGCTCTATCTCCTCGCGGCGGTGCTCGTGGCGCCTGCGGAGGCCGAGCGTCACCGCGCCGACCTGCGGTCCCTGTTGCTGCGACGCCAGCGGAAACTGCATTGGCGTGACGAGAACGACAAGCGGCGCACCCTGCTCGCCGAGGCGGTGGCCGCGATGAGGCCGATGGGCGTCGTCGTCGTGGGCGTGGGTCTGGACGGGAGACGTCAGGAACGAGCGCGTCGCAAGTGTGTGGAGCACCTGCTCTGGGATATGGGTGGCCACCATGTGCTCGACGTAGTCTTCGAACGTCGCCACAGTGAGCTCGACCTGCGGGACCATGAGCTGGTCGCGGTGCTCCAGGGGCGTCACTCGATGCCGCCGAGGCTGAGGTTGTCATGGTGCGACCCGGCGGCCGAGCCGCTTCTGTGGCTCCCCGACATCGTCGCGGGCGCGCTCTCGCGCGCTGAACGCGGTGACGAGCGGTTCTGGGACCTGGTGAGCGGTGACCTGGCTGTCCGGCGCATCGACGTGCGGTGAGAAGCGCGAAGCCCGGGCTTCCGTCGTCCGGCGGTCCACCCGGGCTCACTTCCCATCCCCCCGTAGGAGGCGGCAGTCGTAAGCGTACCCGTCTGCGTACCCAGTGTCACCTGAATGCGGTGGCTGCCATGATGGGCGCGTTTCGTGAAGTGCGACATCGGAGGACATCGTGCGCATCGCTCTCGCCGGGCTCGCCACCAGCCACCCGTACACCGACGCCAGGACCCTGGCCAGGCATGCCGAGCTCGTGGTGTGGGAGCCGGACGGGGAACGGCTGCGGAGGTTCACCGAGGAGCACCCGGAGGCACGGGTGGCCGGAAGCCTGGGGGAGGCGCTGGACGGCGGGCCGGACGGGGTGGTGCTGACCGTGCCGAACCCGCGGGTGCCGGAGGCGCTGGCGGCGGTGCTGGAGACGGGGGCGGCGTGTTTCGTGAACAAGCCGGCGGCGGCCACCAGGGAGCAGCTCGACCGGCTGGACCGGCTGCCGATCCACGACCGGGTGATGTCGGGGTCCGTGCTGCGGTTCGCGCCGGCCTTCGCCGGGTGGGCGGCGGATCCGGCCGGGGTGCTGTCGGTGCGCGCGACCGTACGGCATGACGTGGGGCTCTGGGCGACCGGCTACAACGCCTGGCAGGACAACCCGTCCGAGGGCGGCGGGACGCTGGTGACCATGGGGGTGCACGGGGTGGAGCTGCTGGTGGCGCTGCTCGGCCCGGACGTGCGGCTGGCGGGCGCCGCGGGCGCCGTCCGGCACTACGGGACGCTCCGGTCGGAGGACACCGGGGTCATGGCGCTGCGGTGGGGGAGCGGCGTGACGGGCGTGGTGGAGGTCGTCGGCGTGAGCGACGAGGAGTCGTACGCCGTCACCGTCCACCGGCGCGGCGGGGACGAGCACGTGGTGATCGAGGCCGGTGACGACCCGGTGCTGGGCCTCGGTTACGCGGGGACGATCGAGGCGTTCCTGGAGATGGCGGGCGGCGGGCCCAGCCCGGTGCCGTGGGCGGAGACCCGGGCCATCCTCGACGTCCTCGTCTCGGCCCGCGAGAGCGTGCCCGTCCGTTGACAGCGGCAGTCCCTCCCGGTTACGGTCTGGACCGTAAATAAGGACAAAGGGGGACCCCGCGTGCGGACCACAGCGGAACTCGAGGAGCGGCTGGCGCGGCCGAGCGCCGGGCTCGTGGCGGACCTCGCCGCGCTGGACGGCGACATCATGATCCTCGGCGCCGGGGGCAAGCTCGGCCCCAGCCTGGTGCGGCTGGCGCTGAACGCCACCGGGGGCGACCGGCGGATCATCGCCGTCTCCCGCTTCTCCGAGCCCGGACTCGCCGACGCGCTCGCCGGCGCGGGCGCCACCGTGGTGAGCGCCGACGTGGCCGACGACCGGGCGCTGCGCGAGCTGCCCGAAGCGCCGAACGTGGTGTTCCTGGTCGGCGCCAAGTTCGGCACCCAGGGGCGCGAGCACGCCACCTGGTTCACCAACACCTACCTGCCCGGCCGGGTCGCCGACCGGTTCCGCGGCAGCCGGATCGCCGCCCTGTCCACCGGGAACGTCTACCCGCTCGTCCCGGTCGCCGGCGGGGGCAGCGTCGAGGACGACCCCGCCGGGCCTGTCGGCGAGTACGCGATGAGCTGCCTCGGGCGGGAGCGCACGCTGGCGCACTTCGCCGAGGCGCACGGCACCCCGATGGCGCTGATCCGGCTCAACTACGCGGTCGAGCTCCGCTACGGGGTGCTGGTCGACCTGGCGCAGAAGGTCCTGGCCGGCGAGCCCGTCGACCTGACCACCGGCCAGGTCAACGTGGTGTGGCAGGGGTACGCGAACGAGGTGACGCTCCGCTCCCTGCGGCTCGCCGCGACCCCGCCGTACGTGCTCAACGTGACGGGCCCCGAGCGGATCTCGGTACGGTGGGCCGCGCTGGAGCTGGGCGCGCGGCTCGGGGTGGAGCCGGTGTTCACCGGCGAGGAGGCGCCGACGGCGCTGCTGTCGGACGCGTCGCGGTGCCACCGGCTGTTCGGGTATCCCGGGATCACGCCGCTGGAGCTGATCGACCACATCGCCGGCTGGGTGGCCGGCGGCGGGCCGCTGCTGGGCAAGCCCACCAAGTTCGAACGCCGTGACGGCCGTTTCTGAGACCGGCGACATCACATGACGAGGGGGACCCACGTGCTCAGCACGGCTCCAGAGGCCAAGACGTCCGCGCGCGACCTGTTCAGGCGCGGCCTGGTCATCCCGGCGCACCCGCTGGCGCTGACCGCGGACCGGACGTTCGACGAGCGCCGCCAGCGCGCCCTGACCCGCTACTACGTGGAGGCGGGCGCCGGCGGCCTCGCGGTGGGCGTGCACACCACGCAGTTCGCCATCCACGGCACCGACCTGCTGCCGCCGGTGCTGGAGCTGGCCGCGGAGACCGCCCGCGAGTCGGAGCGCGAGGTGCTGCTGATAGCGGGAGCCACCGGGCCGACCGCCCAGGCCGTGGCCGAGGCCGAGCTGGCCCGGTCGCTCGGCTACCACATGGTGCTGCTGAGCCCGTACGCGGAGCTCGGCGAGGACGCGCTGGTGGAGCGGGCGCGGGCGGTCGGGGAGGTGCTGCCGGTGATCGGCTTCTACCTGCAGCCCGCGGTCGGCGGGCGGCCGCTGTCGCGGGACTTCTGGACCAGGCTGGCGGCGGTCGAGTCGGTGGCCGGCATCAAGGTCGCGCCGTTCGACCGCTACCGCACGCTCGACGTGCTGCACGGCGTCGTGCGCGCGGGGCGGGCCGAGGAGGTCGCGCTCTACACCGGCAACGACGACCACATCCTGGCCGACCTCATCACCCCGCACCGGGTGGTCGTGGACGGGCGGGAGGTGGAGGTCGAGTTCGTCGGCGGCCTGCTCGGCCAGTGGGCGGTCTGGGTGCGGCGGGCGGTCGAGCTGCTGGAGGAGGCCAAGAGGGCCAGGGCGGGCGACGACGCGGCCGTCCGGCGGCTGCTGACGCTCGACGGGCACCTCACCGACGCCAACGCGGCCATCTTCGACAGCGTCAACGGCTTCCACGGGTGCATCCCCGGGATCCACGAGGTGCTGCGCCGCCAGGGTCTGCTGGAGGGGCGCTGGTGCCTGGACCCGGCGGAGGAGCTGTCGCCGGGGCAGCTCGCGGAGATCGACCGGGTCTGGGCGGCCTACCCGTGGCTCAGGGACGACGACTTCGTGGCCGAGGGCCTGGCCCGCTGGCTGTCCTGACGGCTTCCGTCCATGAAGGGGAGGAGGCCGCGGGGTGTCACAGTGTCAGCCGGTACAGCGTGAGCGGCCGCCCGCTGGACCCGCTGGTCAGATTCCCGGTGCGTTCGGCGAGGCCGGCGAGCTCCAGGCGGTGGAGCATGCGGCGGGCGGTGCGCTGCTGGACGGCGAGCCGGTCGGCGATCTCCCGGGTCGTCAGCGGCTCGTCGCCGGCGGCCCTGCGCGCCTCCAGGAGCTTCTCCAGGGTGGGCACCGACAGGCCGACGCGGCGGGCGATGACGGAGAGGTTCTGCTCGCCGGCCTGCCCGGTGGGAACCGACTCCAGCACGATGTCGGTGTCGGCGCGCAGCGACAGGACCGCCGCGACGTCGCCGATGCGGCGGGCACGGGCGAGCGCGCGGCGGGCCAGGCTCTCCGCCTCGGCGGCGCTGCGGCCCAGGCCGAAGCCGACGCGCACCACGTTGTTCTGGACGGCCAGGCGGGCCAGCAGCGGCAGACCGGTGAAGCCGCCGGTGGCGTCGTGCAGCGGGCCCCGGGTGGTCACCAGCAGGTGGGTGCCGCCCCGGAAGGCGGCCACGGTGCCGCCCAGCGCGGTGGCCTCGCGCAGCAGGCCCTCGTCGTTCGCCACCTCGACGAGGCCGAGCGCGATCTGCGCGTCCTCCTGGGCCTGGCCCTGCGCGGTCAGCAGGAGCTGGCGCAGCGCCACCCGCACCGAGTGCGTCGACGGGGCCAGCCGCAGCACGCGCATGTCGTCGCGGAGGGCCTCGTGGACGCTGCTGAGGCAGGTGATCACCGGGTGGGCGGGGCCGCGCCGGTGGAAGGCGACGGCCTTCTCCGACGTCATCTCCGGCCGGTAGGGGAGCGTGCGCAGCTCGCCCGTGGGCAGCCCGGCCTCGGCGAACGTGGCGACGACGTCGGCGGCCGGCAGCGTGTCGATGGACAGCCGGGTCACGTCCACGCCCTGGTGCTGGAGTCGTACCAGGGCGCTGAGCAGTGTCGCGCCCGTGTAGTCGACGAACGCGGCGGGGCGGGTCAGCGCCTCGGCGTCGCGGGAGAGCATGTACGGCACGATGCCGGTGAACAGCCATCCCTCGACGGCCGCGGTGTGCGCCTCCACGATCGCGGGCGCCTGCGACTCGTGGTCGTAGTCCAGCCGCAGGGCGCTGACGCCCGGCTGCTCCTCGCAGGTGGCCGCGACCTGGTCTACCAGGTCATGCGGGCCGACGACGCCGATGACGATCGCCACCCATGTCCCCCTCTCGCTCATTACGGTCAAGGCCGCAATCGTATCCTGTGAGGTGCTCTGTGAAGTTCCCGTCCATGGCCGAGCCGGAAGGCCGCACGCTCGGCGACGAGGAGGTGGCCGCCCTGGAGCGGGTGATCCGCTCGGGCATGCTCAACTCCGTCTGGGGCACCGAGGCGCGGGCGCTCGAACGCGAGATCGCCGAGCTGCACGGCGTGCGCCACGCGATCGCGTGCAGCTCGGGCACCGCAGCCCTCCATCTCGCCGTCGTGGCCGCCGCGCCGGACCCCGGCGACGAGATCATCACGACACCGATCACGGACTTCGGCACTGTGGCCCCCATCTTGGCGCAGAACGCCGTCCCTGTCTTCGCCGACGTCGATCCGTCCGACGGCAATCTCGACCCGGCCGCCGTCGCGGCGCTCATCGGGCCGCGCACGCGGGCCATCATGGCGGTGCACCTGTTCGGCGCGCCGGCGCGGGTGGACGAGCTGCGCGCCCTGGCGGACGCGCACGGCCTGGCCCTGATCGAGGACTGCGCCCAGGCCTGGCTCACCGAACTGCCCGACCCGGCGGGCGGAGGCGGCAGGGACGTGCGGCTCGCCGGGACGGTCGGCGACGTCGCCTGCCTGAGCCTGCAGCAGTGGAAGCACATCACCTGCGGCGACGGCGGCCTCACGCTGACCGGCGACGACGAGCTGGCCCGCCGGATGCGGCTGTTCGCCGACAAGGGCTGGGACCGCTCGGCGGGCCGTTCGCACGCCGCCTTCGGGCTGAACTACCGCATGACCGAGCTCCAGGCCGCCGTGGCGCGGGCCCAGCTCGCCAAGCTGCCCGGGGTGGTCGCCGCCCGCCGCCGCACGGCCGTACAGCTCCTGGATGCCTTGCAGGGGCTTCCAGGCGTACGGTTGCCGCGCCCGGAGGGCCACGCCTGGTGGCTCTTCCCCGTCGTGCTCCCCGGCGGCGGCGCGGCGGAGCTGGCCGGGAAGCTGCGGGCGGCCGGGATACCGGCGCGGGCCGGATATCTGGACGAGCCGCTGAACCACGCCCCCGTATGGCAAGGGCCGATATACGGGGCCTCTCGCTACCCTTTGCAGGGGTACGCCCCCCGGCCCTGCCCGGAGGCCGAGCGGATGGTCGCGGAGACCTTGGTGGTCATCGACTGGAACGAGAACTACACACCCGATCACGTCCACCTCATCGCGCGTGAGATGACCAGATTTCTGGCGCCGTCCTCGTCACGGTCGGATATCGGGGATTGACCCGAGACGGATCGCGTTACTAGGTTTCGGTCAGGACCGGTATTAAGGAAAGGTTGCCGCCGATGAGAAAGACAGCGACCCTGGGCGTCGCGATCGCGCTGAGCATCGCCGCCGCCGGGTGCGGATCGTCCAGCGGTTCGGACAAGAGCACGGTGACCCTGTGGATGTATCCGGTCATCGGCGACCAGGCCAAGAGCCAGGCGTTCTGGCAGAAGGTCGAGAAGGACTTCGAGGCGAAGAACCCGGACGTCGACGTCACCGTCGACCAGCAGCCGTGGGAGGGCCGTCAGGAGAAGGTCACCACCGCCCTGGTCTCGAAGAAGGGCTTCGACCTGGTCGTCCTCGGCCCCGACCAGATCCCGCAGTACGCCCAGCAGGGCACGATCGAGCCGGTCGACGACGTGGTGGCCGAGGCGAAGGACGCCTACCTGCCCAGCTCGCTCACCGCGCTGACCGTCGACGGCAAGCTCTACGGCGTGCCGATCTACCAGACGATCACCGCGCCCATCTACAACAAGAAGCTGTTCGCCGAGGCGGGCGTCGAGAAGATCCCCGAGACGCTGGACGAGCTCAAGGCGGCCGCCCCCAAGCTCGCCGCGAACAAGGTCGCCGTCCTGGACTACCCGGGCAAGCCCGAGGTCAGCCTGAACCAGAGCTTCTACCCCTTCCTGTGGGCCAACGGCGGCACCGTGTTCGCCCCCGACGGCAAGAGCGTGGCGTTCAACGGCCCGGAGGGCGTGGCGAGCCTGCAGCTCCTGCTCGACCTCAAGGCCGCGGGCGGGCTCCCGGAGAACACCGCCAGCAAGGGCAACGACATCGAGGGCGGCGCGCTCGCGGCGGGCAAGACCGCCATGTACCACGCGGCCACCGCCGGGCAGGCCGTCCAGCTCGGCGCCGTCATCGGCGAGGAGAACGTCGGCATCGGCCTGCCTCTCGAAGGTGCCAAGCGGGTCGCGTTCGGCATCCCCGGCGGGGTCGTGCTGGCCAAGCACTCCGAGCACAAGGACGCCGCCAGGAAGCTGGCCGGCTACCTGGCCTCGCCCGAGGTCACGGGAGAGCTGGCCAAGGAGTCCGGCTTCTTCCCGGCCCGCACCGACGTCACCGTGCCGGACCAGTCGGAGTCGGCCAAGGAGTTCGCCAAGTCCCTGGAGTACGCCTTCCCCGGCGACACCCACCCCCAGGCCCGCCAGGTCATGGGCCTCATCGCGCCGCACATCCAGGCGGCCCTGCTCGGCCAGGAGGACGCCAAGCAGGCCCTCGACGCGGCGGCCGAGGAGGCCAACGCGCTGCTGGCCAACGGCGGCTGAACGAGAAAGGAACGCCGTGCGTCATCGCTTGCGTGACCCGGTCACCGGGCTGCTGTTCGTGCTGCCCGTGTTCGTGCTCTTCCTGATCTTCCGGATCTTCCCCTCACTGGGGGCGGCGGGCATGAGCCTGACGAACTGGAACATCGGCGGCGAGTGGAGCTTCGTCGGCGCGGACAACTACGCCAGGCTGCTCGGCGACGTCAACTTCTGGCTCAGCCTGCGGGTCTCGCTGGTGTACGCGGCGATCTACGTGCCGCTCACCGTCCTGGTGGCGCTCGGCACCGCGCTGCTGCTCAACCAGGTGGTGTTCATGCGCGGCCTGTTCCGCGGCATGCTCTTCCTGCCGTACGTGACCAGCTTCGTGCTGGCGGGCATCGTCTGGCGCTGGATCTACGAGTTCGACGGGCTGATCAACGGCCTGATCGGCAAGCTGGGGCTCGGCCCGGTGGCGTTCCTGGAGCAGGCGTCGCTGGTGCTGCCCGCGCTGGCCGTGGTGTCGGTATGGAAGGGGTTCGGCTACTCGATGCTCATCCTGCTGGCCGGTCTCAAGTCGATCCCGGCCAGCTACCTGGAGGCCGCCACGGTCGACGGGGCCGGCGCCTGGCAGAAGTTCCGCCGGATCACGCTGCCGCTGCTCAAACCGACGCTCTTCTTCGTCCTGGTGATCGAGACGATCAGCGCCTTCCAGGTGTTCGACACCATCTACGTGATGACCGGCGGCGGCCCGGCGCGGGCCACGTACACGCTCATCTACGGCATCTACGACCACGGCTTCCGCTCCTTCGACTTCGGCTACGCCGCGACCTGGGGCGTGGTGCTGTTCGCGATCGTGCTGGCCGTGTCGCTGATCCAGCGCCGCTTCCTGGACCGGGGGAACACGTGACGCTCACCGCATCCAGGCCGCTCGCCCGCGACCGCGCCGCCGGACGGGCGCCGCGCCGACGGGCCAGGTGGCCGCTCGCCGTCCTGCTGGCCGTGCTGTCGGTGCTGACCGTCGCGCCGTTCCTGGCCATGCTGATCGTGGCGCTGTCGCCGGCGGGTCAGCCGACGCTGCCCGCGCGGTGGCCCGAGACGCTCACGCTGGACAACCTCACCAGGGTGCTGTCGGCGTCGGGGTTCGTGGAGTGGACGGTCAACTCGCTCGTCTACTCCGTCGTGTCCGTGGTGGTCATCCTGCTCACCGCGTCGATGGCCGGCTACGCGTTCGCCAAGAAGCGCTTCCCCGGCCGCGACACGATGTTCTGGACGTTCCTGGCGACCATGATGGTGCCGTTCCAGGCCACGCTCATCCCCACGTTCGTGCTGGTCAACAGCTTGGACGGGGTGGACACGTTCTGGGGCCTGATCGTGCCGACGCTGGCCAACTCGCAGGCGGTCTTCCTGATGCGGCAGTTCATCATGGGGCTGCCGGACGAGCTGTTCGACGCGGCCAAGGTGGACGGGGCGTCGGAGCTGCGGGTCTATCTGACGATCGTGGTGCCGCTGACCCGGCCGATCATGGCCACGCTGGGCGTGTTCGTGTTCCTGTGGCACTGGAACGACTTCCTCTGGCCGCTGGTCGTCGGCCAGAGCGACGCCACCCGGACGCTGACCGTGGGACTGACCACGCTGCGCACCGAGGAGATGCAGCTGTCGATGCTCATGGCGTCGGCGACGATCTCGGTGATCCCGTGCCTGCTGGTGTTCTTCCTGCTGCAGCGGTATCTGGTGAACAGCATCGCGATGACCGGGTTCAAATAAGCTCATTTATGTGGATATTGCTGCACGTGAGCTCCGGGATCGCCTCCGTGGCACGCTGATCGCCGCCGCGGCCACGCCCATGACCGCCGCGGGCGAGGTGGACCCGGACGTGGTGACCCGCTACCTGGCCTCCCTCGTCGCGGACGGCGCCGGCGCCCTGGCGGTCCTCGCCCACACGGGCCGCGGCCCCTTCCTGACGCCGGACACGCGCGCCGCCGTGATCGGGCGCGCGGTCGCCCTCGGCGTCCCGGTCCTGGTCGGCGTGGGCGGCACGCCCGAACAGGGCACCATCCCGGGGGACGGCGAGCCTGACGGCGCCGCGGAGCAGGCGAGGCTCGCGGCGGAGCTGGGGGCCACCGGGGTGCTGGTGTTCCCGTCGCCGGGTGACCGGCTCGCGCACCATGACGCCGTCTGGCGGGCGGCCCGGCTCCCCATGATCGCCTTCGACCTCTACACCCGGCCCTGCCCGCCCGAGGTGATGCGCGGCCTCCTCGCCCATCCCGGTGTGGCGGGCCTCAAGACGGCCCTGCTCTCGGACGCGATGGGCTGCCAGCGCGCCATCGCCCTCACCAGGGACGCGGGCAGGCTCGCGATCACCGGCGAGGACCGCATGTTCGCCCCGTCCCTGCTGTGGGGTGCCGAAGCCGCCCTGGTGGGCATCGCCGCCGCGCAGGTCGGGCTGACCGCCGCCGTGATGCGCGCCTTCCGGGGGCCGGACCTGCCCGCCTTCCACGAGGCGTCGTCCCGCCTGGACCGCATGGCGGCGGCCACGTTCACCGACCCCATGGAGGGCTACGTCCAGCGCATGCTCTGGCTCGCCGCCGCCGAAGGCCGCATCCCGCCCGATCACGCCCATGACCCGTACGGCCCCGCCCTGCCGGTCGGCGAGCGCGAGACCGTACTCCGATCCGTCACACCACCAGCGGACAAACCAGACAGCTAGCATCGGATCATGCGCGACGCGGAAGCCGGAACGATCAGGCAGCTCTCGACCAAGGTGGTCTACGCCAACGCGTGGATGAAGGTCCGGGAGGACGAGATCGAACGCCCCGACGGATCACGCGGCACCTACGGCTACGTCGACAAGCCCGACTTCGCCCTGGTCATCCCGATGGAGCGGGACGGCTTCCACCTGGTGGAGGAGTACCGCTACCCGGTGCGCCGCCGGTCGTGGAGCTTCCCGCAGGGCTCGGCCGCCGAGCCCACCCCCGAGGACGTGGCGCGGACGGAGCTGGCGGAGGAGACCGGCCTGCGCGCGCGGACCTGGACCCCGCTGGGCGCGCTCGACAACGCCCACGGCCTGGCCACCCAGCGGCTGCACGTCTACCTCGCCACCGGCCTGGAGGCGGGGGCCGCCGAACGCGAGCACACCGAGCAGGACATGCGCCGGCGGTGGGTGAGCCGGGCCGAGTTCGAGGACATGCTCCGCGCCGGCGAGGTGGGCGACTCGGGGTCGGTCGCGGCCTACACCCTGCTGACCCTGCACGAGCGCGTCACGCCAGCGTCTGGGTGATCTCGCCCCGCCCTCCGGCGTACGAGACGCGCGCGCGGGCGCCGTTGACCAGCGGCAGGTACGGCGGGACATGACCGCACTCGACGTCGGCGATGATCGGCACGCCGAGCCCGCCGAGGGCGTCGAGCACCGCCTCGTGCTGGGTCAGAGTGAGCAGGCCGGGGGCGCGGGTGCGCCCGGCGAGGATCGCGGTGGCGCCGTCGAAGAACCCGGCCAGGCGCATCCCGTGCAGGTGGCGGCAGATGGTGCCGGCGTCGTGCTGGTCCGCCTCGACGTACACGATGAGCCCGTCGGCGGACAAGGAGGAGGTGTCGGCGTACCGCGTCCCGGCGACGTCGCACAGCGTCTCGACACAGCCGCCGATCAGCCGGCCCTCGGCCGTCACCGGGCCGTCGCCGTCCAGCCGGGTCCAGCCGCCGGGTGTGTCGAGGGTGAACTCGTCCGCCTCGGGAGAGATCTGCCACTCGTCGAAACCCTGCGCCCGGTAGCGGCCCGGCGGCGTCTGGGTGAACGTGGCGCCGGACGGCAGCGCCACGATGTCGAGCCAGCCGAGCAGCCCGTCCGGCACCCGGTACGGCGTGTCCATGAGGTTGTTGCCGTGGATCGTCGCCACGCCGGTCAGCAGGGTCAGCGGGGTGATGATCGTCGACAGGTCGGAGTAGCCCACCACCCAGGTCGGCTCCGCCGCGCGCAGCGCCTCCCAGTCGAGCAGCGGCAGCAGGTCGATCGCGGTCTCCCCGCCCCACGGCGGCACCACGGCCTTGATCGCGGGGTCGGTGAGCATGTCCGTCAGCTCGCGCGCCCGCTCGGCCGCGGGCGCGCTGACGTGGCCGGCGCCGTCCATGCACGACCCGGTCACGACCTCGTAGCCGCGCGCCTCGACGGTGCGGATCGCGACCTGGAGCCGGTCGTGCAGGGTCTTGTCCACGCCGCTGGACGGGGAGGTGACGCCGATCCGGTCACCGGGGCGCAGAGGGGATGGATATCGCATCCCCTCGTCCTATCACCCGTGGATCATCCGAAACCACAGGATTCACGCCGCCTCATCGGCGGCCGGTGATGGCGATGCGGACCAGGTCGCGGCCCTTCACCCCGAACAACGCCTTGCGCGAGGGATCCAGCGCCAGCTTCGGCTCACCGCCGAACCACTGCCCGGCCAGGCCCTCGGCGATCGGCTTGACGGTGAACGTGACCAGGTCGATCTTGTACACCTTGTCGCCGTCCGTGCAGTAGGCCACCCGGCCGACGACGTGCAGGTCGCTGCCGCGGTTGCCGACCTTGAGTGTCCTGGTGACCTTCTTGCGCAGCAGGTCGAACTCGAACACCTCGCCCGTGCTGGAGATGCCGTACAGATTCACGACGCCGAGCGAGAGCGAGATGATCGAGCGGGCGCCGGGCAGGGGTTCGAGCTCCCACAGCAGCTTGCGCCGGACGAGGTCGTAGGCGGCCAGACGGGCGGTGGTGGTGACCGGAGGCAGCCCGAGGCCCTCCTGGATCAGGGTGCCGAGGTAGGCGGTGCCGTGCCTGGTGGCGACCGAGTAGACGGTCTGGCGTTCGACGACGGGCCGCTGGACGGTGTACTCGCCGGTGCGGCGGGAGTAGAGGGTCAGCGCGCCGTTCATGTGGCCGGGCTCCGGCTGGGAGGGCATCACGATCAGGCCCGTCCTGGCGTCGTAGGCCAGGTCGCGCGGGCGGTCCTGCTGGTTGCCGGCCCGGGCGAGCAACTCCGCCTCGGCCTGGCCTGAGCGGTGCGCGTAGAGCGCGGCCTGGGTGTAGACGCCGAGGTAGGTGGTGTGGCCGAGCGTGAGCATGGTCTTCGGCTCGCCGGGGATGGCGAGCCTGGTGACCTCGCCCGTCGCCAGGTCGTGGATGTCGGCACCGCTCTTGCCGCCCACGTAGACGCGCCGGCCGTCGCTGTGCACGGACATCGGCTCCTCGGGCGCGGCCCTGAACCCGCGCTGCACCAGGTTGCGGTAGTCGATGGCGCCGGTCTCGGGGTCGTAGACGAACACCGCGTTGTCCTGCACACCGTAGATCCGGCCCTCGTGGGCGAGGATGCGGTGGGTGGCGGCCTCGAAGTACGGCACGCCGAGCACCTCCAGTTCGCCGGAGTCCAGGCGGCAGCGGTAGAAGGTGCCGGAGGGGCGGCCCGCGAAGTACACGTAGCCGTCGTGGATGAGCACCGAGACGATGTACTTCTCGCCCGGCGCCGTGGCCTTGACGACCTTGTGGTCGGAAGGGTCGGACTTGCTGAGGATCAGCAGCTCGGCCAGGGAGTTCATGCCGCCGGCGATGTGCGTGTCGGAGACGCTCATGCTCGACACCCAGTCGCGGTCGGCCAGCTCGGGCGGCAGCAGGTCGCGCCGCTCGCCGGTGACCCTGTCGATGGCGACGAGGTGGGCGTTGGCGCCGACGCCGGCGTAGACGTAGCGGTCGTCGGCCTGGACGGCGCGCACGTACGCCTCGCCGGGCGCGGCCTCACCCAGGTCGCGCACGACGCCCGTGGCCGGGTCGTACTCCTTGACCTTGCCCGGTTCGGAGGTGCCCAGGTAGACCTTGCCGTCGGGGGAGGCGGCCAGGCTCCAGATGAAGTGGTCGGGCACCGAGGCGACCTTGGTCAGCGTGCCCGCCACCGTGTCGAGCTTGTAGAGGTCGGACTTGGAGTGGGTGCCGACGTAGACGTCGGTGCCCGACTTGCACATCGCCCACACGCCGATGCCCGTCGGGATGTCGAAATGGGCGGTGACCGAATCCTCGGCGAGATCGTACGCGCCGACCACGTTGGGCGACAGCCCGCGCGAGCCGGCGTAGAGCACGCCGCCGACGAACTCGGCGTTGCCGAGCGGGCTGGCGACGCTGGCGGGACCCAGGTGGGTGAGGGTTCCCTCGGGGACCGGCGCGGCGTGCGCGGATGCGGCGGGCAGCGCGGCGGGCAGGGCGGCGGGCAGGGCGGCGGCCACCGTGGACGCGGCGGCCGCCTGCAGGAATCGACGGCGGGGGATCATGTGCGGCTCCCAGGTGAAGTTTCACCGCACGCTATAACGGACTGGGCCGTAATGTCTATATCTTGAACAGCTCGGCGGCGTTGCGCCAGGCGACCCGCTCCGCCGTCACGCCGGTCAGCCCGGCCGCGGCGACCGCGCCGAACGCCGACGACGGGTCGATCAGCGTCGAGTCGGTGCCGAACAGCAGCTGCCGGTCGGGCACGGCCGCCACCACCTCGGCGATCCGGCCCGCCGGCGCGTGCGACCAGCAGGGCTCCAGGTAGAGGCGGTCGCAGGCGTTGGCGGCCTCGATCGCGTGGCGGTGACCGTCGGCGCCCATGTGCCCCGCGATCACCCGCAGCTCCGGGATGTCCAGGCACACCTGGGCCAGGTCCAGCACCGAGGCGCCCCAGGTGTGCACGAGCGCCGGAAGGCCCGCCTCGGCGGCCAGCTCCAGGGCGGCCCGCATCCGCGGCGAGGTCACCGGGGAGCCCGTGTAGTCCGTGTGGATCTTGATTCCGACCCATGGGCCGGTCAGCTCACGCAGGTCCCTGGCCGCCTCGCCGAGCCGCCGCGGGTTCACCGTGACGTACCCGTACAGCCGGTCCTGCCCGTCGAGCACCCTGGCCAGCGCCCGGTTGCCCGCCGGGGCGTCGTAGATCACCGCCTCGGTGGCCGACACGATCGCCTTGCCGATGCCGTAGCGGTCCATGGTGGCCAGGCTCGCCCCGGCCACGTCCATGGTGAAGAACCACGGCCCCCAGTGCGCGTGCACGTCGATGATCATGAAAGCAGCCTCCTCGCGTTGCCCCCGGCCACGGCGGCCACCTGGTCCGGTCCCAGCCCGCTCGTCGCCAGCCGGAGCAGCGGCACGATCGGCTCGTAGTGCGGCGCGCGCGTGCCGTGCAGCAGCCGCTCCGCGCCGACCTCGGCGGCCACCGTCTCCAGCGCGTCGGGGGAGTTGAGCAGCCGCGTCGAGGTGTGGAACCCCGGCTCGTCCAGCGCCGCCACCAGGAAGTCGCCCAGATGGTAGAAGTGCGTGTCGAGGAAGACGACCCGGGCGCCGAGCCCCGCGAACGGCTGCCAGAAGCGGCGCACGTCCCCGCCGGTCAGCACCACCAGCCCGAGTTCCGCGGCCCGCCGGGCGACATGCCGGACCGACGGGAACGACGCCTCCACGCCCTGCTCGTCCGGGAACAGCCGCACCGCCCGCACCCCCGCGCCCGCCAGCCGGTCGAGCTCGCGGCCCGCGCCGACCGGGTCGCGCAGGTCCACCGTGCCGACGGGCAGCCAGCGCGGGTCGCCGCCCAGGGCCAGCACCTCGTCGTTGCCCGATCGCATGTCGAACAGGGCCGCCCGCAGGCTCGCCACCGCCCCGGCCGCGGTGCGGTGCTCCGCCAGCAGGCCGCCCACCGACTCCGCGCCGCCGGGCGGCCCGTCACGGTCGGGATAGGCCCCGACCAGCACGTCCACGTCCAGCGCCACCTCCAGGTCGCCTATCAGACTCCACGCGTCGAAAGCCATGGCGGCCCCCTCCTCCATCGACATGCGGGCCATCATGCCATTGACGTATCCCGTTCATAAAGTTACGGTCTGGCCCAAAATCAAGCACGAATGAACGAGGTATGGGCATGATCCGATCCCTGCTCGCCGTGGCGGCGGTCTTTTTACCCGCGCTCGTCTTCCCGGCGCCCGCCTCCGCCGCGCCGTCGCGCTGCGGCGACCCGGCGGTGACCACGTACGGGCCCGCCTCGGTGACGGCCGCCATCGTCGGCGCCGCCGTCCACGAGGGCCGCGCCTACCTCGTCAGCCGCGGCCCCAAGCCGCCGGTGCTGGCCGAGCTCGACCTGGCCACGCGCAAGGTGATCAGAAGCGTCACGCTGCCCGACGGACCGGCCACGGGTGAGCCCGAGGGCGGCTGGGCGGTCGCCGTGTCCGGCGGCAAGGTGTACGTCGGCACGTACCCGGTGCCCGACCTCTACAGCTTCGACATCGCCACCGGCGAGGTGGCGCACCTGCACTCCTTCGGCGCCGTCGGCGGCTTCGTGTGGAGCCTGGCCGCGGCCCCCGACGGCACGCTGTACGCCGGCACCTCCTCCGACGGCCGTGTCTGGGAGTACGTCCCGGGCAGCGGCGCGGTCCGCAGGTTCGGCGTGCTGGCCCCGGGCGAGCACTACGTCCGCGCGGTGGCGGCCGACGACACCCACGTGTACGCCGGCCTGCTGGAGAAGCGGCTCCTCATGCGGATCGACCGCGCGAGCGGCGAGATCAGGCAGCTCGCCGACGCGGGCGCGGCGTTCGGGGTGGTCACGCTCAACGGCGACCGGGTGCTCGCGGCCGCCGGCGGCGAGCTCATCGACGTCCGCAAGGACGGCACGGACCTGCGGCGCGTCACCGTCGAGTCGGGCCTGCTCGACGCCCTGACCGTGACGGCCGACGGCACCGTCTACGCCGCCTCGCGCCCCGACGGCACCGTCTACCGCTACCGGACCGGCGACACCGCGCTGACCCGCGTGGTGGACCCGCCGTCCTACGGGGACGAGACCCGCCTGCTCCACGTGACCGGCGAGGACACCCTGCTGTCGTTCGCGGGCAGCGGCGGACTGTGGTCGCTGGACGCCCGCACCGGCGCCGCCGAGTTCACCGACCTGATCGACGCGGGGATGCCGGCCGGCGCCGAACGGCCGCAGAGCATGGTGCTCGTCCCCAACCGGGCCCTGTACGTCGGCGGCCACTTCGCCATGGACGTCCGCGCGCTCCGCACCGGCGAGCAGCGCAGGATCCGCGTCCCCGGCGAGCCCAAGGCCATGGTCAGGCACGGGAACAAGATCTACGCCGCCATGTACCCCACCGGCGAGATCGTCTCCGTCGACATCCGCACCGACGAGGTGCGCAGCCTCGGCTACCTGGGCCACGAGCAGAAGCGGCCCTGGGACATCGAGTACGACCCGCGCACCGGCAAGCTCCTGGTCGCCACCTCGTCGCTGTCGGCGTCCATCCCCGGCGCGCTGTCCGTCGTGGACCCCCGCACCGGCGAGGCTGACGTCTACCAGGACGTCATCCCCGGCCAGAACCTCATGAGCCTGTCACTCGACGCGGACGAGGGCGTGGTCTACCTGGCCGGCGACGTGTTCGGCACGAGCACGCCGACCGCGTCCATCGCCGCCTTCGACCTGCGCACCCGCACCGTCCTGTGGCAGGCCGACCCGGTGCCGGGCCACCGCACCTTCCAGGACGTCCTGGTGCACGACGGGCTCCTGTACGCGTCGTACAAGCGGGACTCGGGCGCCTGGATCGCCCTGGACCCGGCCACCCGGCAGATCGTCCAGCAGGGCAAACTGTCCGGGTACGGCGAGCTGACCGTGCACCGCGGGCGGGTCTTCGCCTCGGTGTTCCGGGAGGGAGGCAACGCCTACGAGCTCGACGCGGAGCGCGGCGCCACGCTGCTCGCCACCGGTCTCGGCGACGAGTGGCACACCAACCCGCAGCTCCACTTCGAGCCCGGCTCCTGGCACGCCTGGGCGATAGCGGGCCGCGACCTGGCGCGGATCCGGCTGGACCCGCGCTGCCCCGCCTTGACGGTTCCCACTCCCGGGTCTTAGATTTCGGTCTGTGCCGAAATTGATCGTGGACGCCCACCGGCTGGCCGGCCCCGTGCCGTTCGACGACCTGCCGGTGGACCCGCGGCCCGACCTGGACCGTCTGGGCATCGCCAGGGCGCTGGTGACGCACACCCTCAGCCTCTACTCCGACGCGGAGGCGGGCAACGACGCCCTCTTCGCGCTCGGCGACCCCCGGCTCGTCCCGGTGCCCGTCGTGGTGCCCGGCGTGCCGGGGGCGTGCGCGCCCGCCACGCCGGACGCCGTGCGGGCGTGGGGGGTGGGCATGGTGCGGCTCTGCCCGGAGCGCCACCGGTTCGACCTGACCGGCCCGGTCGCGCTCCGCTGGCTCGCCGCCCTGGGCGCGGGGGCGGCGCCCGGCCCCGCCGTCGCCGTCGACCTCGACGAGACCTCGACGGCGCAGCTCCGCACCCTCGCCGAGCGGCTGCCCGGCCTGCGGATCCTCGTGCTCAACCCCGGCTACCGCCGCCTGCGCGCGCTGGCCGAGCTGATGGCCGAGGCGCCGGGCGTCCGGGTGGAGACCGGCACGGTGAACACCCAGGGCGGCGTGGAGTGGCTGGCCGAGCGGTTCGGCGCGGAGCGGCTGGTGTTCGGCACCGGCGCCCCCGTGGCCGACGACTGCGGCCCGCGCTTCCTCCTCGACCACCTCGGCCTGACCCCGCGCGAGACCGACCTGATCGCGGCGGGCTCCCTGGAAAGGCTGCTCGGAGGCCGCCCATGATCCTCGACGCGCACGGCCACGTCGGCACCTGGCCCGACTTCCTCATCCCCGACCCCACCGCCGGCGGCCTGGTCGCCGCCATGGACCGGATCGGCGTCACCGCCATGGGCATCAGCCACCTGCTCGCCGTCGGCCCCGACGCCGGGCTCGGCAACCGGCTGGCCCGCGAGATCGCCGAACGCCACCCCGGCCGGTTCGGCGTCTGGCAGGTCTACAACCCGCACCACCGCACCCCGCTGTCCCGCGACGGCGTGTGGGGCGTCAAGCTGCACCCGGACGTCCACCAGTGCCGCCTCGACGACCCTCGGTACGACCCGGTCTGGGAGCTCGGCCTGCCGGTGCTCTCCCACGGGCAGACGGACTCGCCGTGGAGCGACCCGGAACAGTTCGCCACCGTCGCCGCCCGGCATCCGGACGTGCCGATCCTCATGGGCCACACCGGCCTGTGGCCGTCCGGGTTCGCCCGCGCCGCCCGCCTCGTGGCCGGCCATCCGAACGTGTTCCTGGAGGTGTGCGGCTCCAAGTCGACCGGCCGCTGGATCGCCCGCCTGGCCTCGCTGGCGGGGGCGGAACGGGTGGTCTTCGGCTCGGACGCCTGCTTCCTCGACCTCAGGATCGGCTACGGCCGCGTCGCCCTGGCTCCCCTCGCCCCCGCTGACCGCGCCCTCATCCAGGGCGGCAACCTGGCCCGCATCCTGGGCCCGCGCCTCCCCTGACCTCCGCCGCACCCCGAGAGCGCGGAGGACCGGCGGGAGACGCCGGCCGCCCCGCGCTCGCCCACGCCGGAACCCCCGCCCGTACCGAAACCCGCGCCGAAGAAGGGACCTCCCGTGACGCTCGCGATCCACGGCGGCTCGCCGGTCCGCACCGCCCCCTGGCCCGCGTGGCCGCCGCCGCTCGACCCCCGCCAGCGCGAGCTCGTCATGGACGTGCTGGAGAGCGGGCGGTGGGGCGCCACCCAGGGCGGCTCCGTGGTCACGGACCTGGTCGCCGCGTTCGCCCGCGCCGCCCGCGTCCCGTACGGGGTCGCCGCGGGCAACGCCACGCTGGGCCTGTTCGCCGCGCTCAAGGGCCTGGGCGTGGGCCGCGGCGACGAGGTGATCGTGCCCGCCTACACCTTCGTCGCCTCGGCCACGGCCGTGCTGCTCACGGGCGCGGTCCCGGTGATCGCGGACGTGGACCCGGCCCACCTCCACCTGTCACCGGATGCCGTACGAGAGGCGCTCACCCCCAGGACGGCCGCCGTCATGCCCGTCCACCTGGCCGGCAGCCCTGCCGACATGGACCCGATCACCGACCTCGCCGCCCGGCACGGCCTCGCGGTGGTGGAGGACGCCGCCCAGGCCCACGGCGCCGCCTACAAGGACCGGCCGGTGGGCGGGCTGGGCGACGCGGGCGTGTTCAGCTTCCAGTCCAGCAAGGCCATGACGGCGGGGGAGGGCGGGCTCGTCGTCTGCCGGGACGAGTCCGCGTACGAGGCGATCTGGTCGGTGTGCAACGTCGGCCGCCGCCCCGGCGGCCAGTGGTACGGCCACCCCTCGGTCGGCTGGAACCTGCGCCTCACGGAGATCCAGGCCGCGCTCCTGCTGCCGTGGCTGGACCGCCTGGACGACGAGCTCGCCCGCCGCGCCGCCTTCTGCGCCGCGCTCGAACGCGAGCTGGCCGGCCTGCCGGTGACGATGCTGGGGCCGCCGCCGGGCACGACGCGGGACTCGCGGCACCTGGTCATGCTGCGGATCGGCACGCCCGTCGAGCGTGGTTTCCTGCTGGCCGCCATGGCCGCCGAAGGGGTGCCGCTGGACGCGGGATACCCGCCGCTCGGCACCATGGCCGCGCTCGCCGCGGAGGGCGCCAGGACCGGGCCGTGCCCCGCCGCCGACGCGGCGGCCGCGAGCGTGGTGTGGGTGCGTCAGGCGATGCTCATGGACGACCCGGCCCGCGCCGCCGACATCGCGGAGGCCCTGGCCAAGGTGCTGAAGTCCTGAGCGCCGCGCCGCGTCCCGGGCGCGAATCTACTTTGTAAAGGCGTCGGCAGGCGATGCGTCGCCTATAGGACCGCCGTCAACGCGGCGCGTCACCCATGGGGCCGCCGCTGGGAGGCGCCGTGGAGACGATCAGGTCGGCGCGGGCGCGCGTGCCGTCGGCGGCGAACCAGGCGCGTTCGGCCTCGAACCACACCCGCCACCGCTCTTCCAGCCCCGGCCCGTCGCGCTCCAGCACCCGCCGGAGCCGGACGTCGTCGGGCGCCTCCAGCCAGATGCCGTAGGCCAGCAGATCGGCGGCGGACTTCCTGGCCGTGCCCACGCCTTCGATGATCAGCACCGGCGCGACGGGAACCGCCACCGGCTCGGCGTAGGCGCCGCGAACCCAGTCATAGCGGCGGAAACCGCCGGGCCGTCCCTGCCGGAGCGGTTCGAGAACCTGGTCGAAGAGGGCGGCGAACCAGGTGGCGGGGCCTTCGTGCCAGGGTGCGGGGAAGTCGTCGGCGTGCACGGCCTGGCAGCCGAGCGTGGCCGCGAGCGCGTTGGCGTACGTGGTCTTGCCGGACCCCGCGGGGCCGTCGACGGCGACCAGCCGAACCGTGCCGCATGACGGGGTGAGCGCCCGGATGCGGCGGGCCAGGGATTCCACGGGCCCAGGGTAGATGACTGGGGTGGTGGGGCTGAGACAATGTGCTCCCGCTCCGACCCGCACGCAGGAGGTTGACGTTGCCCGGACCCCTCGGTGACATCGTGGTGCTCGATCTGTCGCGGGCTCTGGCGGGCCCTCATGCCGCGCAGATGCTGGGTGATCTGGGCGCGCGGGTGATCAAGGTGGAGCATCCGGAGGGCGGGGACGAGTCGCGCGGCTGGGGCCCGCCCTTCGTAGGCCCGGATCACGAAATATCGACATACTTCCTGGCGGCGAACCGCAACAAGCAGTCCATCGCCGTCGACCTGAAGACCCCGGAGGGCAAGGATCTGGTCGAGCGCCTGGTCCGGCAGTGCGACGTGCTGGTGGAGAACTTCCGCACCGGCGTGCTCGACCGCCTGGGCTTCACGGCCGACCGGCTGCACGAGCTGAACCCGCGCCTGGTGATCCTGTCGATCACCGGGTTCGGCCACGACGGGCCGGAGGGCGGCCGCCCCGGCTACGACCAGATCGCCCAGGGCGAGGCCGGGCTGATGTCGCTGACCGGCCCGTCGCCTGACGAGCCCTACCGCGTCGGCGCCTCGATCGCCGACCTGCTGGCGGGCATCCACGGCGCGTACGGGGTGGTGGCCGCGCTGTACGAGCGGGAGCGTACGGGCGAGGGGAGAGTGGTGCGCACGTCGCTGCTGGCGGCGGTCACCGGCGTGCACTCCTACCACGGCACGGCCTGGACCGTCGGCGGGAAGGTGCCGGGGGCCAACGGCAACCACCACGCCTCGATCGCCCCCTACGGCGCCTTCCGGTGCGCCGACGGGATGCTGCAGATCGCGGCGGCGAACGACGGCCAGTGGAGAAAGGTGGCCGAGCTACTCGACATCGATCCTGATATGGCGAAATATGCCAGCAATAGGGACAGATTCGCGCACCGGGATGAGCTGATCGCCGACATGGAGAAGGCCCTGGGCGCCCACGACCGCGCCCACTGGCTGGCCAGGCTGGGCGAGGCCGGGGTGCCGGCGGGGGCCATCCGCTCGATCGACGAGGTCTACGCGTGGGACCAGACCCGCTCGCAGGGCCTGCTGGTCGAGGTGGACCACCCGGTGCTGGGCAGGATCGAGCTGCCGGGGCCGCCGCTGCGCTTCGACGGGCTGACGGGGATGCGCCACACCGCGCCGCCGATGCTCGGCCAGGACGAGGAGGCCGTGCTGAACTGGCTCCAAGAGCGTGAGCGATGATCAGGTTCCGCCCGCGGGCCGACACGAAGGAGCGATGGTGAGCCGTCCGGACGCGCGCACGATGATCGAGACGGTCCTCGACAGAGGGTCGTGGCGGTCATGGGACGCGCCGCCCGCCGAGCCGGCCGAGCCGGGCTCCTCCTACGCCGAGGAGCTGGCCGCGGCGCGGGCCAAGTCCGGCTACGACGAGGCCGTGGTGACGGGGGAGGGGCTGCTGGGCGGCCGCCGGGTGGCGGTGGTGGCGTGCGAGTTCTCGTTCATGGCCGGGTCGATCGGGGTGGCGGCGGCCGAGCGGCTGGTCACGGCGGTCGAGCGGGCCACCAGGGAGCGCCTGCCGCTGCTGGCGGCCCCGGCGTCGGGCGGCACCCGGATGCAGGAGGGCGCGCTGGCCTTCGCGCAGATGATCAAGATCACGGTGGCCGTGCAGGAGCACCGGGCGGCCTGCCTGCCGTTCGTGGTCTACCTGCGGCATCCGACGACCGGCGGGGTGTTCGCCTCGTGGGGCTCGCTCGGTCACGTCACGGCGGCGGAGCCGGGCGCGCTCATCGGGTTCCTCGGGCCGCGCGTGTTCGAGTCGCTGTACGGCTACTCGTTCCCGTCGGGCGTGCAGGTGGCGGAGAACCTGTACGAGAACGGCCTGATCGACGCGGTGGTGCCGGCCGAGGACGTGCGCGAGGTGGCGATCAGGGCGCTCGGCGTGCTGACGGCCGGCGGCGAGCGGGTCCCGGCCGGCGAGGAGCCGGAGGAGGACCTGCGGCCGGTCGAGGCGTGGGAGGCGATCACCCGGTCGCGCCGCGACGACCGGCCGGGCGTGCGCGAGCTGCTGAAGCTGGCCGCCACCGAGGTGACCCCGCTCAGCGGCAGCGGCGCGGGCGAGAACGAACCGGGGCTGGTGCTGGCGCTGGCGAGGTTCGGCGCGGCCCCTGCCGTGGTGCTGGGGCAGGACCGGCGGGGCCAGCGGGCCCGCTCGCCGCTCGGCCCCGGCGGGCTCCGGGTGGCCAGGCGCGGCATGCGGCTGGCCGAGGAGCTGCGGCTGCCGCTGGTGACGGTGATCGACACGGCCGGCGCGGCGCTGTCGAAGGCGGCCGAGGAGGGCGGCCTGTCCGGCGAGATCGCACGCTGTCTCGCCGAGCTGGTCATGCTGGACGCGCCGACGGTCTGCCTGCTGCTGGGCGAGGGCGCGGGCGGCGCGGCGCTGGCGCTGCTGCCGGCCGACCGGGTGCTGAGCGCCCAGCACGCGTGGCTGTCGCCGCTGCCGCCCGAGGGCGCCTCGACGATCCTCTACCGCAGCGTCGACTTCGCCCCCGAGATCGCCCAGGCCCAGCGCGTGCGCGCCACCGACCTGCGCCGCGACGGCATCGTGGACCGGGTGATCCCGGAACGCCCGGACGCCGCGTACGAGCACCACGCCTTCAGCGAGCGGGTGGGGCGGGCTCTGGAGTACGAGATCGCCATGCTGCTGCGGCGGAGCCCGGCGGACCGCAAGGCCGCCCGGCTGGAGCGCTACCGCAACCTGGGCGGCTAGTTGGCAGACATTGCCAGTGAAAGACCGTTTCCTGCGTCATTAGTGTGAACCCCGGGTATGCCGTTCGACGCGGTTGCACTGGTGAGAAGGGGCGCGGGATGCCGGATCCGATTGACGTGCGCAAGGTGCCGATCGAGAGCGTCACGGACGCCTCGGGGCTGGAGCGGCTCATCGACGACGGGGTGATCGAGGCGCGGCGGGTGCTCGCGGTGATCGGGAAGACCGAGGGCAACGGCGGGGTGAACGACTACACCCGCATCCTGGCCGATCGGGCGTTCCGCGACGTGCTGTCCGCCAAGGGTCATCCGGCGCCGGAGAGCGTGCCGCTGGTCTGGTCGGGCGGCACCGACGGGGTGCTCAGCCCGCACGCCACGATCTTCGCGAGCGTGGACCCGGCGTCGGCGCCGCCGTCGGACGAGCCGCGGCTGTCGGTCGGCGTGGCGATGAGCGAGGTGATCCTGCCGGAGGACATCGGCAGGCCGGCCATGGTGGAGAAGGTCGCGGCGGGCGTGCGCGAGGCCATGAAGATCGCCGGCATCGACGACCCGCGCGACGTCCACTACGTGCAGACCAAGACGCCGCTGCTGACGCTGGCCACGATCACCGACGCCAAGAGCCGCGGCGAGGACACCGCGATCGAGGAGACGGGCCCGTCGATGGACCTGTCGAACTCGACCACCGCGCTGGGCATCGCGGTCGCGCTCGGCGAGATCGACATGCCGCGCGCCGACCAGATCCACAAGGACCTCTCGCTGTACTCGTCGGTGGCGTCCTGCTCGTCCGGCGTCGAGCTGGACCGGGCGCAGATCGTGCTGGTGGGCAACGTGCGCGGCATCGGCGGCCGCTACCGCATCGGCCACAGCGTCATGCGCGACGCGCTCGACGCCGACGGCATCTGGGAGGCGATCCGCGACGCGGGCCTGCCGCTGCCGGACCGTCCCCACCACTCCGACCTCAGCGGGCGGCTGGTCAACGTGTTCATGAAGTGTGAGGCCGACCCGTCGGGCCGGGTGCGCGGGCGGCGCAACATCATGCTCGACGACTCCGACGTGCACTGGCATCGCCAGATCAAGGCGACGGTCGGCGGCGTGGCCGCGGCGGTCACCGGCGACCCGGCGGTGTTCGTGTCGGTGGCCGCCGTGCACCAGGGCCCGTCGGGCGGCGGCCCGGTCGCGGCCATCGCCGATCTGGGCGCCGATCTGGGCGCCGACCTGGGCGCCGACTAGCCCGAGAGCCGCTTGAGCCGGGTGACCGCCTCGTCGATGACCTCGTCCTTCTTGCAGAAGGCGAACCTGACGAAGGGGCGGCCCCGCTCGGCGTGCTCGTAGAACACCTGGGTGGGGATGGCGACGACGCCGGCCAGCTCGGGCAGCCGGCGGGTGAGCGCGACCCCGTCGTCGAACCCGAGCGGCCGGATGTCGGTCTGCACGAAGTAGGTGCCGGCCGGGCGGAACACCTCGAACCCGGCCGCGGCCAGCCCTTCCATGAGGCGGTCGCGCTTGTCCTGCAGCGAGGCGCGCAGCGCCGCCACCCACTCGCGCTCGTGGCGCAGCCCGTAGGCCACCGCGGCCTGCCAGGGCGCGCTCGCGGTGAAGGTGAGGAACTGCTTGACCGTCTGCACGGCGCCCACCAGCGGGGCCGGGGCGCAGATCCAGCCGGTCTTCCAGCCGGTGACGGAGAACGTCTTGCCCGCCGAGGAGATCATCACGGTGCGCTCGCGCATGCCCGGCAGCGTGGCCAGCGGGACGTGCTCCACGCCGTCGAACGTCAGGTGCTCGTACACCTCGTCGGTGACGGCGATCAGGTCGTGCTCGCGGCACAGCTCCGCGACGAGCGTCAGCTCCTCGCGGGTGAACACGGTGCCGGTCGGGTTGTGCGGCGAGTTGACCAGGATCACCCGGGTGCGCGGGGTGATCGCCGCGCGCAGCTCGCCGGGGTCGAACGCGAACCGCCCGCCGTCCGGGCGGAGCGTCACACCGACCAGCCGCGCCTGGGCGAGCGCGATCGAGGCCGCGTACGAGTCGTAGTAGGGCTCGAAGGCGATCACCTCGTCGCCCGGCTCGCACAGCGCCAGGATCGCGGCCGCGATGGCCTCGGTGGCGCCGACGGTGACCAGGATCTCGCCGTCGGGGTCGTAGGAGAGGCCGTAGTGCTCCTCGCGGTGCTCGGAGACCGCCTGCCTGAGCTCCGTGACGCCGGGGCCCGGAGGATACTGGTTGGCGCCGGAGCGGATCGCGTGCACGGCGTGGTCGAGCATGGCGGCCGGGCCGTCGGTGTCGGGGAAGCCCTGGCCCAGGTTGATCGCTCCGGTCCGCACGGCTAGCGCGCTCATCTCGGCGAAGATGGTCGTGCCGAAGGAGCGCATCCTGGAGACAAGTGGTTCCGTCACATGTTCACAGTAAGGTGTCGGCCGGGCGGGCCGACGCGCGCGGGCCGGGTCACGGAGTTCCCTCAGTAGGGTGGTTCACCTGAGTTCCCCATCGCGTATTCGTGAGCTGGACGCTCTCCGCGGTTTCGCGGTGGGCGGCATCATGCTGGTCAACACGTGGCAGCACGCCGCCAAGGAGACCTACACCGGGATCGACTGGACGGTCGAGTCCTTCTTCCAGAGCCGGTTCTACCCGATCTTCTCGCTGCTGTTCGGCATCAGCTTCGTGCTCTACCTGCAGCGGGCCGGGCGGTGGTCGCTGCTGTCGCGCCTGCTCTGGCTGATGGTCTTCGGGCTGGTCCAGCACATCTGGTACCCGGGCGAGGTGCTCACCGACTACGCCTTCTACGGGCTGATCGTGCTGCTGCCCGCCTCGTTCCTGTGGCGCGGGGTGCCGGTGCTGCTGCTCGGGCTGGGCGTGACCGCGTGGGGGGTGATGGCGGGCGGCGGGGTGCTGCTCATCCCGGGGATGTTCCTCGTCGGCATGGCGCTGATGCAGCTGCGGCCGCCGCGGGAGCTGCTGCTGCCCGCCTTCGGGGTGAGCGCGGTGTGCGGCGTGCTGCTCTCCGCGGCGGCGTCGTTGTCCGGCGACTGGACGCTCTACACCCTCGGCGCGCTGGCCGGCGCGGCCGCCTACTCGACCGGGCTGGTCCTGGTGCTGCGGCCGTGGCTGTCGGCGGTGCTGGAGCCGCTGGGCAGGATGGCGCTGACCAACTACGTGACGGGCACGCTCGTCATCTTCTTCGCCGGCGGGCTGGTGGACGCCGATCCCACCCGCTGGTCCGTGCTCGCCGTGGCGGGCGTCACCGTGGCCGTGCAGGCGGTGTTCAGCCGGTGGTGGCTGCGCCGGTTCCGTTACGGGCCGCTGGAATGGATCTGGCGCATGCTCACCCGGTTCCGCCGCGTGCCCAACCGGCTAGAGTCGGGCCGTGACGAGAATCGCCCTCTGCCAGGTCCCGGTGTCACCTGACCCTTCGGTCAACCTCACACGGGTGCGCGAGGCGCTCGCCCGGGCCGAGGGCGCCGACCTCGCGATCTTCCCGGAGGCGACGCTCACGCGTTACGGCAAACGCATCACCGACCTGGCCGAGCCGCTCGACGGGCCGTTCGTCACCGGCGTGGCCGAGGCCGCCAGACGGCACGGGGTGGCGGTGATCGCGGGCGTCTTCGAGCCCGGCCAGGGCCTGGTCCACAACACCGCCGTCGCGCTGGACGCCTCCGGCGAGCTCAGGGGCGCCTACCGCAAGATCCACCTGTTCGACTCGTTCGGCGCCAAGGAGTCGGGGCTGGTCGCGCCCGGCGCCGAGCCGGTCGTGGTCGAGCTGGCGGGTCTGCGGGTGGGGCTGGTCACCTGCTACGACATCCGCTTCCCCGAGCTGACCAGGGCGCTGGTCGACCAGGGCGCCGACATGTTCGCGGTGATCGCCGCCTGGGGCTCGGGGCCGCTGAAGGAGGACCACTGGGTGACGCTGGTGCGCGCCCGCGCCCTGGAGAACACCATGTGGACCGCCGCCGTCGGCCAGGCGCCCAACCCGGCCGAGTCGTCCGACGGTTACGGGGTGGGGCGGAGCATGCTGGTCGACCCGCTGGGCGTGGTCAGGGCCGACCTCGGTTCCTCCGCCGGGGTGCAGGTGGTGGAGCTCGACCCGGAGGTCACCGTCCGGGCCAGGTCCGCCCTGCCCTGCCTCGAACATCGCGTTCTCGGGGTCAACAGATCGTAAAGTGGTCATCGTGAGCGGAACGCAGATGCAGAAGGTGGTCCCGCCGCGTCTGCTCGTCCCCTACCTGTCGGGCAAGCGCACGGTCATCTCCGGTTACGTCTACCGCGTGCAGGACTGCGCGCGACTGACCACCCCACGCGACTTCTACCATGGCCTCGACCTGTCGTTCGACGGTTCGGAGCTGACCTCCGACGTGCCGGAGCTCTACGTGCTGCGCTGGCACGCCCGCGACGTCGACACCTACTCCGTCCCGTACGGCCCGCACATGGGCGGCGACTGGAGCGACGCGCCGCCGTTCGCCGGCAACGGGTTCACCACCTCGCGCGAGCACGTGGTGCCGCAGTTCCACACCGTCCCGATGCCGATCCCGGCCGGCGCGCGGATCATGCATGTCACCGGCTCGGGCGAGCGGCCGTTCGCCGAGTACGACGGGCTGACGTGGCGGCCTTCGGCATGAGCGAGGAGATCACGCCGGTCGCCTCCGGCTTCGTCGCCCGGTTCGGAGAGCTGACGCTGCCCGCGGCGCTCGGGCCCGACGACCGGGTCGTGCTGCTGAGCGAGGAGGAGCTCGACGGGTTCGAGCCCGCCTCCGGCTACTGGCGGCGCACGGTCGCCCGTTCCGAGCTGGAGTGGCTGGTGCTCATCCGCACGGTCGGCACGTTCGGCGGGGAGCCCTGCATCGTGCTCGACGAGGACGACGACGGCCTCCACATCGCCTACACCGGCCACAGCGGGATGAAGGCCGAGGCGCTCGGCTACTGGATGGTCGATCATGGCGCCTACGAGGTCGTGGTGCCGCGTGAGGAGGTCTTCTCCATCCGCGTCGAGCGCATCCCGGTGCCGTAGGGTCCCTGATGTGATACGTGAAGCCCACGTCAACGGGATCCGGCTGGTCTACCGGGAAGAGGGCGATCCGGCGGCGCCCGCGCTGGTGCTGCTGCACGGCCGGACCGCCGACCACAACGACTGGAACGGCTTCACCCGCCACTTCGCCGGCCGCTACCACGTGCTCGTCCCCGACCTGCGCGGCCACGGCGCCAGCGACTTCCCCGGCACCTACCCCATCCCGGAGATGGCCGAGGACGTCGCCGCCCTGCTCGACCTGCACGACGCCGCGACCGCCACGGTGATCGGCCACTCGCTCGGCGGCATGGTCGCCTACCACCTGGCCATGCGCCACCCCGAACGGGTGACGCGGCTGGTGGTGGAGGACTCGGCGCTGCCCGTGCCGATGCGCGACCGGCCGGTCCTGGTCGAGGACGACTCCACCGGCTTCGACTGGCGCATGATGCACGACACAGAGCGGCAGTTCCTGCACCCCGACCCGGCCTGGCTCGACGGGCTGGCCCGGATCACCGCGCCGACCCTGGTGATCTCGGGCGGGCAGGCCAGCCCGTTCCGCGCCGACCTGCTGGCGGCGCGCATCCCCGGCGCCCGCCTGGTCACCATCGAGGCCGGTCACCTGGTGCACACCACCGAGCGCGTGGCCTTCCGGCAGGTGGTCGACGACTTCCTGGACGGTTAGTCCAGGCACGCGCGGAACACGGCGGTCAGCCGCGTCACCAGCTCGTCGCGCCGCACCGGCGTGACCGGGCCCATGAGCTGGCGGAACTGCCCGATGCCCATGATGAGCGCGGTGGCGATGGCGGCGCGCAGCTCGGCCTGCCCGCCGTCCAGCCGGGCGGTCAGCGGCTCCAGCAGGGCGGTGCGCACCCGGTCCGCGGCGAGCGTGCCGATCTCGGCGCTGGAGGCCGAGCGGGTCAGCGTCGCCAGCACCGGGTTGTCGGAGTCGGAGCCGAGCCGGTCGGCGACGTACTCGGCCAGACGCACCGCCAGGTCGCCGCCGCCGTCGTCGAGGACGCCGGGGAAGCGCCCCTGCTCGGCCAGCACCTCAGCGAACAGCTTCCGCTTGGAGCCGAAGTAGCGGTTGATCAGCGCCACGTTCGCGTGTGCCTCGGCGGCGAGCATGCGCATCGTCACCTGGTCGTAGCCGTTCTCGGCGAACAGGTGGCGGGCCGCGTCGAGGATGCGCCGCCGGGTCCCCTCCCGGCTCCTCGGTCTCATGCTCACGACAATAGCCATGCGCATCCTGGGCCGATATCGGCCACTATGGCCGAGGTGACCGGAATGTCATTATGATCGGCAAGGATGACAAGGGTGGGAACGAAGCTCGGCGATCACATGCGGGGCCGGGTGGGGACGTTCGGGCTGATGGCCCCCGCCATCGCGCAGAGCTCCGTGGGCGCGGGCGTGGCGTGGCTCGTCGCCACCCAGCTGCTCGGCCACGTCCGGCCGTTCTTCGCGCCCATCGCGGTGCTCATCAGCGTCGGCATCGGGCTCGGCCAGCGGCTGCGCCGGGTGGCCGAGCTGGTGGTGGGCGTCAGCCTCGGCGTCGGCGTGGGCGACCTGCTGGTGGCCTGGATCGGGTCCGGGCCGTGGCAGATCGCGCTCGTGGTGGCGCTGGCCATGACGACCGCGGTGCTGCTCGACAGCGGGGCGCTGTTCGTGGCGCAGGTCGCCTCCTCCGCCGTGCTCGTCGCGGCCGTGCTGCCCGGCGACGACATGGGCGGCCTGGACCGGATGGTGGACGCGCTCGTCGGCGGCGCCGTGGGCCTGGCCGCGGTCGCGCTGATGCCGGCCAGCCCGCTCGCCCTCGCGGCCAAACACGCCTCCGGGGTGCTGGACGCGCTGTCCACCGCGCTGGAGCAGGCGGCCGAGGCGATCGAGAAACGCGACGCCGACCTGGCCGCCGAGGCGCTGGAGGAGGCGCGCGGCACGCAGGCGGTGGTGGCGGAGTTCGAGCAGGCGCTGGAGACCAGCAAGGAGATCATCCTGATCTCGCCGATGCACTGGCACCGGCGGGCCATCCTGGCGCGGTACGAGACCGCCGCCGAGCCGGTCGACCACGCGCTCAGGAACGCCAGGGTGCTGGCCCGGCGCACGATCGCCGCCCTCGGCGAGCCGCAGCCGCCGCCGGCGTCGCTGGCCGAGTCCATGCGCGAGGTGTCGGAGGCGGCGCTGCTCCTCCAACTGGAGCTGGGGGCGGGCCGCGAGCCCGTGCTCGCCCGGCAGGCCCTGCTGGCGGTGGCCACCCGGCAGCGGCCGGACGACGGCGTCGGCTTCTCCTCCGCGGTGATCGTGGCGCAGCTGCGGTCGATCGTCGTCGACCTGCTGCGGGCGACCGGATCCGACCAGGAGGAGAGCTCCGCGGCACTGCCGCCGGTGGCCGGCTGACGGCCGCGTGCGGGTTCCCTCGGCCCCCGACGGGTAGAAGAGCGCAGTCAACGGCTCTGACCAGGGAGGACGACCGATGAGCACGCCCGACGAGAACGCCCCGAAGACCGACGCCGAGCCGCTGCTGGAGCCGGCGGAGGACGACCGCGAGCCGGTGGAGGAGCCCGGCAGGGAGCCCAGGACCCAGGGCAGGGCGGCGATGGAGCGGGCCATGCGCGAGTCGGGCAAGGGCCTCGACGACCTGACATGAGCCTTGTGCCGCCGAGCGGCTGCTGGATCTCAAGGACGGGATGCGGGAGAAGGTGGCGGCGCACGACCCGCTCATCCCGTGGGCCGGGCGGCGGCCCGCGCGCTCCAGTCTTCCGGCGAGGAACGCCGCACGCACCGGGGACGAGGGCGGGGCCGCGTCCGGATAGGGTCGGAGGCGTGCTGACCATTCCCGATCCCCTCGACGCCGGCGACGACGGCAGCACGCCGCCGCTGGTGAGCGCCGCGCTGGCCGCCTACCAGGCCGGCGCCGCGGGGCCCGAGCGGGTGCTCAACGCGCTCGGCGAGAGCCGGCTGCTGGTGCCCGTCGTCGCCCTGCTGACCTCGTCCGAGATCGGGGCGCACGGCGTGCGGCAGGAGAAGGAGAGCGAGATGGCGCTCCCCAAGCTGGTCGGCAAGGACGGGCGCGAGGCGGTGCTGGCCTTCACCGGCACCGAGCCGCTGCGCCTGTGGCGGCCCGACGCCCGGCCCATCCAGGCCACGACGCTCCAGGTCTGCCGCGCCGCCGCCGCCGAGGGCGCCGCCGCCGTGGTCGTCGACGTGGCCGGGCCGGTCCAGTTCGTGATCGAGGGCGAGGTGCTCCGCGCCCTGGCCGCGATCGAGTCCGGCACCCTCGACGGCCTCACCGTGGCCAGACCCGAGCCGGTCAGGAAGCGCGGCTGGTTCGCCAGAAAGGTCGCCCGCGGGCGCTAGCGACCAGCACGCGGTCCCAGGTTCCCGACCGGCGGTCCCGGCGCCTGGAAGGCGACAGCTGACAGCAGCCGGTCTCGACTGCACTGCGGCCGGTGATGGTCAGGTGCCCAGTCCCGGCCCTTGGAAGGGGAGAGCTGACAGCAGGCCAGTGGTGGTCAGGTGCCCGATCCCGGCCCCTGGAAAGCGAGAGCTGGCAGCGGGCGGTCTCGGCTTCGTTGCGGGTGGTGGTGGTCAGGCGCCCAGTCCCGGCTTTTCCGGCGGGGCGGGCCGTCGCGCATTAGAGTGCGGCGCGTGCTCGTACACCCGGTGGTGGAGGCCCTCTCGCCGGACGCCCTGGTGCTCGCCGGACCGTCGTCCTGGCTCGCGCCCGCCGCCCTCGTACTGCTGGGGGTCGTGGCGGGGCGTTATGTGCGGACGCTCGCCGGGGCGTTCGAGCAGGAACCGGCCGACACGCGCGCCGAGGGGCGCGGGGCGCTCCTGGCCACTCTGCGCACGGTGCCCGTCCCCGCCTGGCCGCCCACGTACGAGCTGATCACCGCCGTCGTGCTGACGCTGGTGGTGTGGCGGGCCGGATGGCCGTACGCGTACGCGGCCGTCGCCGGGACGGCGCTGGCCGCGGTCGACTGGCGCACCACCCGGCTGCCCGACGTGATCACGCTGCCCTCGTACCCGATCCTCGCGCTCACCCTGCTGCCCACCGGCGAGCCGGCCAGGGCGCTGCTCGGCGGGCTCGCGCTGGCCGCCTGCTACGGGCTGCTCTGGCTGATCAGGCCCGCCGACCTGGGCCTCGGCGACGTCAAGCTGGCCGGGCTGATCGGCATGGCGTGCGCCGCGGCCGGCTGGCAGGCATGGGTCGTCGCCGCCGTCGGAGGGCAGCTGCTCGGCGCGCTCTACGCGATCCTGCTGCTCGTCACCCGGCGCGGCGACCGGCGCACCGAGTTCCCGTTCGGTCCTTTCATGCTGCTCGGAGCGTTCGCCGCGCTCTGTCTCCAGCCCTGAACGTCTCCGTCGACGAAAGTCTCGATCCCGGAACGTCTCGGCAGGTGAACGCGCGGACGTCGCACCCGGCCGCGCATGGAAGACTTGGACTCATGTTGCGCTGGTTGACCGCCGGAGAGTCCCACGGCCCTGAGCTCGTCGCCATCCTGGAGGGCCTGCCCGCAGGCGTCGAGGTGACCACGGCCGCCATCGACGAGGCCCTGCGCCGCCGCCGTCTCGGCTACGGCCGCGGCGCCCGGATGAAGTTCGAGCAGGACGAGGTGACGATCGTCGGCGGAGTCCGCCACGGCCGCACCATCGGCAGCCCCGTGGCCATCCGCATCGGCAACACCGAGTGGCCCAAGTGGGAGAAGGTCATGGCCGCCGACCCGGTCGACCCGGCCGAGCTGGAGGGCCTGGCCCGCAACGCGCCGCGCTCCCGGCCCCGCCCCGGCCACGCCGACCTGGCCGGCATGCAGAAGTACGGCTTCGACGACGCCCGCCCCGTCCTCGACCGGGCCAGCGCCCGCGAGACCGCCGCCCGCGTCGCGCTCGGCGAGGTCGCCAGGCGCTTCCTCAAGCAGGCGCTCGGCGTCGACCTCCTCAGCCACGTGACCTCCATCGGTGGCGTCCAGAGCCCCGCCACCACCCTGCCCGGCCCCGGCGAGCTGGCCCGCATCGACGCCGACCCGGTCCGCTGCGCCGACCCGGACGGGAGCGCCGCGATCGTCGAGCGCATCGACCGGGCCCACAAGGACGGCGACACCCTCGGCGGCGTCGTCGAGGTGCTCGCCTACAACCTGCCGCCCGGCCTCGGCAGCTACACCCACTGGGACCGCCGGCTCGACTCCCGTCTCGCCGCCGCCCTCATGGGCATCCAGGCGATCAAGGGCGTGGCGGTCGGCGACGGCTTCGAGACCGCGCGCAGGCCCGGCTCCGAGGCCCACGACGAGATCGAATACACCTCCGAAGACGGCGTGCGGCGCCTCACCAACCGCGCCGGCGGCGTCGAGGGCGGCATGACCAACGGCGAGATCCTGCGCGTCAGCGCCGCCATGAAGCCCATCTCCACCGTCCCCAGGGCGCTGGCCACCATCGACGTCAAGACCGGCGAGGCGGCCAAGGCCCACCACGAGCGCTCCGACGTGTGCGCCGTGCCGGCCGCCGGCGTCGTGGCCGAGGCGATGGTCGCGCTGGTGCTGGCCGACGCGGCGGTGGAGAAGTTCGGCGGCGACTCCGTCGAGGAAGTCGCCCGCAACCTGTCCGGCTACCTCTCATCCATGGTGATCAAATGATCAAGGCCGTGCTGATCGGCCCGCCCGGGTCCGGCAAGACGACCGTGGGCCGCCTGCTCGCCGAGCGCCTCGGCGTCACCTTCCGCGACACCGACGCCGACGTGGAGGCCGTCGCGGGCAAGCCCGTCAGCGACATCTTCATCGAGGACGGCGAGGAACACTTCCGCGAGCTGGAGCTGGAGGCGGTGCGCAGGGCGCTGGACGAGCACGACGGCGTCCTGTCCCTCGGCGGCGGCGCCGTGCTGCGCGAGGAGACCCAGGCCATGCTCGACGGCCGCCCCGTCGTCTACCTCCAGGTCGGCCTGGCCGACGCGGTCCAGCGCGTCGGCCTCGGCTCGGCCAGGCCGCTGCTCGTGCTCAACCCGCGCAGCCGGCTGAAGAAGCTCATGGAGGAGCGGCGGCCCGTCTACGAGCGGCTCGCCGTGCTCACCGTGGCGACCGACAAGCGCGAGCCCGCCGAGCTCGCCGACGAGATCGTGGAAGGGCTGGGCCGATGACCGCGGCTACCCGCATCACCGTGAAGGGCGAGAGCCCGTACGACGTCGTGGTCGGCACCGGGGTCCACGGCGAGCTGCCCGGCCTGCTCAGGCCCGGCGTCTCCACCGTCGCGGTGATCCACCCCGAGAGCCTGCCGGAGCTGGCCCGCCCCGTCACCGCAGTCCTGGCCGAGGCCGGTTACGACGTGGTGGCGCTGCCGGTGCCCGACGGCGAGGCGTGCAAGACCGCGGAGGTGGCCGCGGGCCTCTGGTCGGCGTTCGGCCGCCACGGCATGACCCGGTCCGACGCGGTCGTCGGCGTCGGCGGCGGGGCGACCACCGACCTGGCCGGGTTCGTGGCCGCCACCTGGCTGCGCGGCGTCCAGGTGGTGCTGGTGCCCACGACGCTGCTCGCCATGGTCGACGCCGCGGTCGGCGGCAAAAACGGCATCGACACCCCCGAGGGCAAGAACCTCGTCGGCACCTTCCTGCCGCCTGCCGGGGTGCTGTGCGAGCTGTCGGTGCTCGACGGCATGCCCCGCGCCGATTACGTGGCCGGCCTGGCCGAGATCATCAAGGGCGGGTTCATCGCCGACCCCGTCATCCTCGACCTGGTCGAGGCCGACCCCGAGGCCGCCGCCCGCCCCGGCGGGCCTCACACCCGCGAGCTGATCGAGCGCAAGATCCGGGTCAAGGCCGAGGTCGTCGGCGCCGACCTGCGCGAGTCGGGCCTGCGCGAGATCCTCAACTACGGCCACACGCTCGCCCACGCCATCGAGCGCGCCGAGCACTACCGGATGCGCCACGGCGAGGCCGTCGCCATCGGCATGATGTACGCGGCCGAGCTGTCCAGGCTCGACGGCCGCGCCGACCTCGTCGAGCGCACCCGGGCCATCCTCACCTCGGTCGGCCTGCCCACCGGCTACCACGCCGACGCCTGGCCCCGGCTGCGCGACCACATGCGCCTCGACAAGAAGAACCGCGGGGCCAAGCAGCGCTTCGTCGTCCTCGACGAGCTGGCCGTGCCCGCCCGGCTGGAAGGCCCGCCCGAGGAGCTCCTGGAGGACGCGTACAAGGTCATCGGGCGGTCATGAAACGGGCGCGCGCCGGGGTGGCGGCGCGCGCGGGCGCGGCCGAGCCACTACAGTCGTGGGGCCCACGCCGCAGCACGAGAAACGCGGAGATGAACAGCAGGTCATGAGGCATTACGGCTCCTTCGTCGCTCTCGGTGACAGCTTCACCGAAGGCCTGAACGACCCCGGCAGCAACGGCCACTTCCGCGGCTGGGCCGATCGCGTCGCCGAACGGCTCGCCCTGGACGATTCGTCCTTCCGCTACGCCAACCTGGCGGTGCGCGGCAGGCTGCTCGACCAGATCGTGGCCGACCAGGTGCCGCAGGCGGTCGAGATGTCGCCCGACCTGGTCAGCCTCTGCGCCGGCGGCAACGACCTCCTGCGTCCCGGCAGCGACCCGGACGTGATGGCCAAGAAGCTCTCCGGCGCGGTCCGCGCGCTGCGCGCCACCGGCGCGGACGTGCTGCTGTTCACCGGGGTCGACCCGCGTGACACGCCGCTGATGCGCCGCCTGCGCGGCCGCTTCGCCATCTACTACCTGCACATCCGCTCGATCGCCGACCTCTACGGGTGCCGGCTGGTCGACCAGTGGTCGATGCAGGGGTTGCGCGACTGGCGGGCGTGGAGCCCGGACCGCCTCCACATGAACGCCGACGGTCACCGCCTGGTGGCGGCCCGCGTCCTCGACGTCCTCGGCGTGCCGTTCGACGAGTGGCACAAGGTGTGGCCGGAGCGCGTCGTCGACCCTCGCGCCCGCCGCCGCGAGGACGCCCAGTGGATCCGCGAGTATCTCGTCCCGTGGGTGTCGCGCCGCGTCCGCGGCGTCTCCTCCGGCGACGGGGTGTCTCCCAAGCGTCCGGAGCTGTCTCACTGGACGGTGTAGAACCCCGCTCACATCCCGGAGGATTTCTGCCCGGCGGCCCGCTCAGCTGTTGAGTCTGGCCGCCTGCATGGCGCTCAGCCGCCGCACGAACCGAGCGGTGACGATCGCCGTCGGCACGACCGCCATGTGCAGGGCCAGGCTGGCCCAGCTGACCGGCGTGAACTCGTATATCCGGTAGAGGTCGTTGTCCTCCCTGCGTTCGTACTGGGTCGCGAGGAGTGTCGTCCAGTCGATCCAGAAGAGGGGCCAGGTCAGGAACGTGACCAGCCACATGGCCCACCACGTGTGCAGGAGACCGGCCGGGGCTGTCGCGCGGCCGCGTCCGGGCGGGCTGGAGGCGTGCCAGACGTCGTCGGCGATCTGCTTGGGAAGCCACAGGCCGGCGATGGGGATGAACCAGGCGTATACCGCCATGGACGGGCGGTAGCGCAGCCGGCCAGGCGCGAACTGTTCGGCGACGACTCGTACCCGGAAGAACCAGAGCACCCAGCACGCCGTCAGCGCCAGGCCGGAGACGATCTGGGCCACCCACGTGATCGTGCTGATCAGTTCGTCGGACTCGTGAAGGTCGCCGTAGGTCTCCACCGAGCGCCACCGCCCCGCGTCGTCGGCGATGTCGAACTGGTGAACCACCGTGCTCACGGAGACCACGGCGAAGAGGGCAAGGAGCACATAGATGGCGATCTGGTAGGCGGCGGCATGGGACCCCGGGTCGCGGCCGCGCATGAGGCGGCGTTCGTGGACCAGCAAGGGCTGGGGCGCCCGCGGCTGATCCGCGTGCACGGGCGGGGGTGGCGCCGTGGTCCGGGGGTGGCCACCGCCGGTCCCGGTGGCCGGGTCATGGAGGGCGGTCAGTGCCAGGGTCCGCCGCTCGGCGATGACCTGGGTGAGCGCCTCAGGCAGCCACCGGCCCTGGCCGGGCGAGGCGAGCGCGGTGAGCCGGGCCAGCACGTGCTCCAGGCCGGGCCGGGCGGCGGGCTCCTTGGCCAGGCAGGCCGCCACCAGAGCGGCGAGCGGGGCGGGCACTCCGCGCAGGTCGGGGTCGCCGTGCACGACCCGGAAGACGACCGCGTGGACGGGCCCCGTTCCGAAAGGGCTGCGGCCGGTCGAGGCGAAGGCGAGCACGCAGCCGAGCGAGAACACGTCCGAGGGCGGCCCGACCTTCTGGGCCATGGCCTGTTCGGGGGACATGAACGCGGCGGTGCCCAGCACGGTGGAGGTCTGGGTGTGGCTCGTGGCGTCCAGGGCGCGGGCGATGCCGAAGTCGATCAGGCGGGGCCCGTCCTCGGCGAGGATGACGTTGGCGGGTTTGAGGTCGCGGTGCACCATCTCGCAGGCGTGCACGGCGGCGAGTCCTTCGGCCAGCCCCGCTCCCAGCACCGCGGCCGACTCCAGGGGGAGCGGCCCGTGCTCTTCGACGGCCTGGTGCAGGGAAGGACCCGGGATGTAGGCGGTGGCCAGCCACGGCCGGGCGGCCTCGGTGTCGGCGTCCACGACCTGGGCGGTGTAGAACCCGCCGACCTTGCGGGCGGCCTCCACCTCGGAAGCGAAGCGGCGCCGGAAGTCCGCGTTGTCGGCCAGTTCGGGGCGCACCACCTTGACGGCCACCAGGCGCCCGCCCGGGGAACGGCCCAGGAACACCTGCCCCATCCCGCCCCCGCCGAGCCGTGCGTGCAGCCGATACGGGCCGATCTGGGTCGGGTCGCCGTCGCGTAGGGGGTTGGCCATGGCACCGCTTTCCGCGTTGAGATCTTGACAGTCGGTGTTGATGATCCCAAAAAGGAGCGTCTCCTGGAGGGGACTTCGACCCCCGGCGTCCCCGAAGACCGCCTCTACACCGACCGCGGCCGGCTACGACGGGAGGTTCGACGCTCTTCGCCGGAGTGACGGCGGGACAGGCGGGCCGAAGGCTCGCTATCGGCGCTCAGCCCGAGGGGGTTCCCGAAAAGATCTTGACTGTAGACCTGAGGTTCAGTCGCCGGACGAGAGCCGGCGCAGGGCGGCGCGGGGAACGCCCGGGTCGGTGGTGCGCCAGAACGGGGGCAGCGAGCCCAGCAGGAAGCCGCTGTAGCGCGCCGTGGCGAGGCGCGGGTCGAGCACGGCGATCACGCCCCTGTCGTCCTGGGAGCGCAGCAGGCGCCCCGTGCCCTGGGCGAGGAGGAGCGCCGCGTGGGTGGCCGCGACCGTCATGAACCCGTTGCCGCCCTTGGCGGCGACGTGTCGCTGCCTGGCCGAGGTGAGCGGGTCGTCGGGGCGCGGGAACGGGACGCGGTCGATGATGACCAGGCGCAGCGACGGCCCCGGCACGTCGACGCCCTGCCACAGCGACAGTGTGCCGAACAGGCAGGTCGGTTCGTCTTCCGCGAACTGCTTGACGAGCAGCATCGTCGAGTCGTCGCCCTGGCACAGCAGCGGCACGTCGAGGCGGTCGCGGAGGGCCTCGGTGGCGGCCTTGGCGGCGCGCATCGAGGAGAACAGGCCGAGCGTGCGCCCGCCGGCCGCCTCGATCAGCTCGGCGATCTCGTCGAGGTAGGCCTGCGGCAGGCCGTCGCGGCCCGGCTGCGGCAGGTGCTTGGCGACGTACAGGATGCCCGCGCGGGGGTGGTCGAACGGGGAGCCGACGTCGATGCCCTGCCAGTCGTCGTCGCCGAGCCCCCACTGCCGGGCCATGCCGTCGAAGCTGCCGCCGAGCGCCAGCGTGGCGGAGGTGAGCACGACGGTGCGGTCGCCGAAGAGCTTGTCGCGGAGCATGCCGCCGACGTTGAGCGGGGCGACGCGGAGGGTCGGCGGGCGGCGGTCGGTGCCGCCGTCGAGCCACACCACCTCGGCGCGGTCGGACTCCGAGGCGTGCCCGTAGGCCTCCAGCATGCGCACGGCCGTGTCGTGCACCTCGTCCAGCGCGGTGAACGCGGCCTTGCGCTGGCCCGCCCTGTCGGGGTCGTCCTTGTCGCCGCCGCGCGGCCCGAGCGCGGTGAGGCAGCGGGCCGCGCTGTCGCGGACGAGCGCGAGCGTCAGCCCGAGCACCTCGGGCAGTTCGTCGACGCGGCCAGGCGGGGCGGCGGCCAGCAGCGCCTTGAGGTCTTCGCTCGCCTCCATCAGCTGGTCGGCGACCGGCTGGTCGATCAGGCGGCCCACCCGGCGCACCGCGAGGGCGACGGTGGTCTCCGACAGCTCGCCGGTGACCACCGAGGTGACCCGGTCGACCAGCTCGTGGGCCTCGTCGACGACGACCAGCCGATGCTCGGGAAGCACCGGCAGGTCGCCCATCGCGTCGATGGCGAGCAGCGCGTGGTTGGTGACGACCACGTCGACCTCGCCCGCGCGAGCCCTGGCCAGCTCGGCGAAGCACTCGGCGCCGCTGGGGCACCGGCTGGCGCCCAGGCACTCCTGGGCGCTGACGGAGAACTGCCGCCAGGCCTGCTCGCTGACCCCGGGCACCAGCTCGTCGCGGTCGCCGGTCTCGGTCTCCTCGGCCCACTCCTGGATGCGCTGCACCATCCGGCCGGTCGCGCTCACGTCGCGGGCGTCGAACAGCTGGTCCTGCTCGTCCTCTTCGGGCCAGGCGGCGGTCAGCTTGTAGCGGCACAGGTAGTTGCGGCGGCCCTTGAGTATGGCGAACGTCGGCTCGTGCGGCAGCTCCTTGCCGAGCGCCTCGGCGAGCCGGGGGAGGTCGCGGTCGACGAGCTGGCGCTGCAGCGCGATCGTGGCCGTGGAGACCACCACGGGTTTGTCGGCGTCCATCGCGTGGCGGATCGACGGCACCAGGTAGGCCAGCGACTTGCCGGTGCCGGTGCCGGCCTGGACGGCCAGGTGGTCGCCGTCGTCGATGGCCTGCTGCACGGCCTTCACCATCGTGATCTGGCCTTGCCGCTCGGTCCCCCCGAGCGCGTCGACCGCGACGCTGAGCAGGGAGTCGGCTGACGGGAGATGGGAGTCCGGCACGGCAGTAAACGCTACCCGCATTCCGGCGCCCGTCGCGCCGGACGTGAGGTGATCGGCCATGCGCATCCCGGAATTCGCGGACCTCTCCGCCGCGTCCCGTGGCACACTGGCGGTGGAACTCCACCTGGGGACCATGGGAAAAAGTGGGTTCAAGGTGGGGATGGGAAGTCCGTTTTGGTAGGGTTTTCCGGGGTTGAGTGGACGGATAAAGGCTGGTACTAGCAGTATGTCTGCCATGTCGGAAGTTGTCCCGTTGCCGTCGTTCGGCGAAGTCTTCTTCGATGCCCGAGGCCAGGAGCGGTGCCTCAGGGTCACCTGGCACGAAGGCACCCTGGTGCTCAGCCTGTGGCGGGGAGAGATGTGCACCGCGAGCTTCCGCATGCCGCTCGACGACGTCGGCAGGCTGCTCGACACCCTTGACGAGGGGTACGCCGAGGCCACCGGCGAGCACGAGCCCGACGGTCACGCGGCCGACGTGCCCGCCGCCGACCCCGCCGCCGAGGTCATCCCCGGCACGGGCACCTACCACCGGCCCGCCCCGCCGCCCCTCCACGACGAGCGGCCCGCCGCGCCGCTCGGCCCCAACGACGTGCTCGTCGCCCGCGGCAACCCCAACCACCAGGACAAGCTGGTCGCCTCGCGCGCCGAGACCACCCCGCCGCACGCCCAGCCCTTCGCCGGCCCGCAGTACGCCGAGCAGGCGAACGACCCGTTCACCGGCCCCCAGTACGCCGTCGACGCCGGCTACCGCGACCCCTACTCGGGCCCGCAGTACGTGCAGCACGACGCCCAGCCGTTCGCCGGCCCGCAGTACGCCGACGAGCCGGCCTACCAGCTGCCCGGCGGCCAGCCCCCGCACACCGACCCGCTCGGCTTCCCGTCGCAGGCCCGCCCCGCCGAGCCCGCCTACGAGCAGCGCGGCGACTCCTACGGCGGCGGCCAGTACCAGCAGCAGGCCGCACCACCCGCGCAGCCGCGCACCTCGCCCAGCGGCGGCGCCGGCCTGGGCACGCCCATGCACGGCATCCCGGGCGCCGGCCGCCGCCAGGACCCGTTCCGCGCCCAGGAGCCCACGTACGGCCAGGAGCCCGCCTACGGCCAGGACCCCTCCTACGGGCAGGACCCGGGCTACGGCCACGGCCAGGACCCCGGCTACGCCAAGGACCAGGGTTACGCCAAGGACCCGGGCTACGGCCAGGATCCGCATTACCGGCAGGATCCCTCGTACGGCCAGGACCCGGGCTACGGGCACGACTCCTCGTACGGGCAGGACCCCGGCTACGGCCAGAACGCCGCCTACGGGCAGGAGCGCTACGGCGGCGGCGCCCCCAACCCGGTAGACCCGCTGCTGTCGATGGGCCAGCAGGAGCCCGACAGGACTCGCCCGTACCTGGGTGAACCGCTGTTCTCGACCGGCGAGCGCCTGCGCCCGGACCAGCAGTACGACGACCCGCGCGACCGCCGCGAGTGGTGACCGCCCGGCGTCAGCCCATCTGGCTGTCGGCGTAGCACCAGCGCCAGGTCTCACCCCGCTCGAACGACTGCACCACCGGGTGACCGGTGCCGTGGAAGTGGGCGGTGGCGTGCTTGGCCGGGGACGAGTCGCAGCAGCCGATGTGGCCGCAGTCGAGGCAGCGGCGCAGGTGCACCCACCGGCCGCCCTCGGCCAGACATTCCTCGCATCCCTCGGGCGTGCGCGCCTCGGGATCGTCCGCCTGAATCAGATGTTCGCACATAGCCATGTCCGCGATCCTAAACACAGGTTCGCAGCGATTTCGGCCGCGCCTCTTGCTGCGTGTCGGGTGAACGTGGACTCTGTGCTCATCGGGGAGTGATCTGGACCACAATCCCGGGAGCCGCGGTGCTCGAAATCCGCAATCTCGAGGTCGTCTACGACGACGTCATGCTGGTGCTGCGCGGCGTGAGCCTCGCCGTCCCGCCCGGCTCCATCGTGGCGCTCCTCGGCGCGAACGGCGCGGGCAAGACGACGCTGCTGCGCGCCCTGTCGGGGCTGCTCGACGTGCACGACGGCGAGGTCACCAAGGGGGCGATCACCCTTGAGGGCGAGCCGATCCACCATCTGCGGCCCGCCCAGATCGTCCGGCGCGGCATCAGCCAGGTCATGGAGGGCCGGCGCATCCTGGCCGAGCTGACCGTCGAGGAGAACCTCAGGGTCGGCGGCCACACCGCGGCGCGGTCGCACCTGGACCGGGTCTACGGCCTGTTCCCGGTGCTGCGCGAGCGGCGCGGCAGCGTGGCCGGCTACCTGTCCGGCGGCGAGCAGCAGATGCTGGCCGTCGGCCGCGCCCTCATGGCCGGCCCCCGCTACCTGCTGCTGGACGAGCCCAGCCTGGGCCTGGCCCCGTCGCTGGTCGCCCAGGTGCGCGACCTCGTGGTGGAGATCAACAGGCAGGGCACCACGGTGCTGCTCGTCGAGCAGAACGCCGCCATGGCGCTGTCCATCGCCAGCCACGGCTACGTCATGGAGACCGGGAAGATCGTCATGGACAAGCCGTCCGCCGAGCTGCTCGCCGACGAGGACATCAAGGAGTTCTACCTCGGCGCGGTCCGCTCCTTCCGCGAGGTCAAGCACTACAAGCGCAGGAAGCGGTGGCTGTCGTGAGCATCCTGCGGGTCGAGGACGTGCACCTCGGCTTCGCCGGGGTCAAGGCCATCGACGGCGTCTCGTTCGAGGTCGGGCCGGCCGAGCTGCTGGCCGTCATCGGGCCCAACGGCGCCGGCAAGACCTCGGTGTTCAACGTGCTGTCCGGCGTCTACCGGCCGCAGTCCGGGCGGGTCACCTTCCTCGGCGAGGACCTGCTGGCCCGCCGCCCGCACGAGATCGCCGCCATGGGGCTGGCCAGGACGTTCCAGAACGTCGAGCTCTTCCACAACCTGACCGTGCTGGACAACCTCATGCTCGGCCGCCACCACCACTTCCGCTACGGCGCGCTGTCCGCCCTGTGGTGGCTCGGCCGGGCCCGCCGGGCGGAGCTGGCCGCCCGCGCCGAGATCGAGGACATCATCGACTTCCTGGAGCTGGAGGCGTGGCGCCGCCATCCCGTGCGGCTGCTCCCGTACGGCGTGCAGAAGCGGGTCGAGCTGGGCCGGGCGCTGGCCATGGAGCCGAAGCTGCTGCTGCTCGACGAGCCGGTCGCCGGGATGAACCTGGAGGAGACCGAGGACATGGCCAGGTTCGTCCTCGACATCCGCGACGAGCTCGGCATCCCGATCGTGCTCGTCGACCACGACATGGGGCTCGTGATGGACCTGGCCGACCGGGTGCTGGTGCTGGACTTCGGCCGCCCGGTCGCGCTCGGCTCCCCGGCCGAGGTGCAGCAGGACCCGCGGGTCATCGAGGCCTACCTGGGAGGGACCGCATGACCGCCACCCCCGTCGCCGCCACGCTCACCAGCCTCGTCACCAGGGTCCGCGACCGGGCCGCCGCGACGCCGGACGCGGTCGCCATGCGGCACAAGGACTTCGGCATCTGGAAGGAGGTGACCTGGGCCGATTACTGGTCGCGGGTGGAGCTGGTCGGGCACGCGCTGCTCGCGCTCGGCGTCGAGCCAGGCGACCGGGTCGCCATCCACGCCGAGAACCGTCCCGAATGGCTCTACGGCGATCTCGGCACGGTCGCGGCCCGCGGCGTCACCGTCGGCCTCTACCCGACGAACCCGCCCGCCGAGGTCGCGTACCTGCTGGCCGACTCCGGCGCGAAGATCCTCATCGCGGAGGACCAGGAGCAGGTCGACAAGGCGCTGGCGGTCATCGGCGAGTGCCCCGAGCTGCGGCACGTCGTCTACATCGAGCCGCGCGGCATCCGCGGCCGCTACACCGACCCGCGGCTGATGCCGTGGGAGGAACTGCTCGCGCTCGGCGCCCGGCACCGCGAGGCGCACCCCGGCGCGCTCGACGGCCGGACGGCCGGCGCGCGCCCCGACGACGTGGCCACCCTCATCTACACCTCCGGCACCACCGGCCCGCCCAAGGGCGTCATGCTCACCGTCGGCAACATCGAGTTCGGCGTCGAGACGCTCGTGCTGGGCGGCGGCTTCGCCGACCCGCCGCCCTCGCCGCGCGACCTGACGCTGTCGTACCTGCCGCTGTGCCACGTCGCCGAGCGGGCCTTCACCGTCTGGTTCAACGCCGGCGCCGGCATCCAGGTGAACTTCGCCGAGTCCATCGACACCGTCCAGGCCAACCTGCGCGAGGTGCAGCCGACGATCCTGTTCGGGGTGCCGCGCATCTGGGAGAAGGTGCTCGCCCAGGTCGACATCCGGCTCGGGTCCGCCTCACCGGTCAAGCGGGCGACCGGCCGGTTCTGGCTGCGGGTCGCCGACCGCATCGGTGACACGCTGGTGCGGACCGGGGGCACGCACACCGCCGCCACCCGGCTGCTGTACGCGGTCGGGTGGGTGTTCTGCTACCGGGCGCTGCGCGAGCGGCTGGGCATGCGCCGCGTCCGCTACGCCGCCTCCGGCGCCGCCCCGATCGCGCCGGACGTGCTCAAGTTCTACATGGGCATCGGCATCCCGATGCACGAGGTGTACGGGATGAGCGAGAACACCGCCGTCGCCACCGCCAACCGGCCCGGCCGGGTCCGCCTCGGCACCGTCGGCGAGCCGCACCCCGGCGTCGAGCTGAGGATCGACGAGACCACCGGCGAGATCATGACCAGGCACCGGGGCACGTTCGCCGGTTACTGGGGCAAGCCGGGCGCCACCGCCGACGTGCTCGACCCGGACGGCTGGCTGCACACCGGCGACGTCGGCGAATGGGTCGACGGCACCCACGTGCGGATCACCGACCGGATGAAGGACATCATCATCACCGCCGGCGGCAAGAACGTCGCCCCCAGCGAGATCGAGAACGCGCTCAAGGCGTCCCCGTACGTCAAGGAGGCCGTCGTCATCGGCGACCAGCGCCCCCACCTCGTCGCGCTCATCGGCATCGAGCTGGACACGGTGGGGGAGTGGGCCAGGCGGCGGCGCATCCCGTACACCACCTACCGCGACCTGTCCGGGAAGCCCGAGACGCGGGCGCTGGTGCAGGGCGTCGTCGACGAGGTCAACGCCCGGTTCGCGCGGGCCGAGCAGGTCAAGCGCTTCGCGTTCCTGCCCAAGGAGCTCGACCACGAGGACGGCGAGCTGACCGCCACCCAGAAGGTCAAGCGGAGCGCCGTCGCCAAGCTCTTCGAGGACCTGGTCGAAGGGATGTACGCGCGGTGACCGGCACGCTGGAGACGATCATCAGAGGGCTGGGCAACGGGTCCGTGTACGCGCTGCTCGCCCTCGGCTTCGTGATCATCTACAAGGCCACCCGGGTGATCAGCTTCGCCCAGCCCGCGCTCATGCTGGCCGGCGCGGTCGCGGTCAGCTACCTCGCCCCCGTCACCGGGTTCTACCTCGGGGCGCTGCTGGGGGCGCTGCTCATCGCCGCCGTCGCGCTCGGCATCGAACGGGCGGCGATCCGGCCGATGGTGGGCCGGCCGGTGTTCGTGGTGGCGATCATCACGCTCGGCGTCGACGTGGTGGTGCGGGTGGTGGTCAACGGCCTCATCGGCAGGGACGTGCGCCAGGTGGGCGACCCGTGGGGGTTCGACCTGGTCTCGCTCGGGCCGCTCGTGGTGCAGCAGCGCTGGCTGGCCATGATGGCCGCCGCCGCGGTGCTGGTCACGCTGCTGTTCGCGTTCTTCCGGTACAGCAGGTACGGGCTCGCCATGCGGGCCGCCGCCTACGACCAGGAGACGGCGCTGGCCCAGGGCGTCTCCGTCGGCGCGGTGTTCGCGCTGTCGTGGGCGCTGGCCGGGTTCCTGGCCGCGGTCGCCGGCATGTTCGTCGGCACCGGGCAGGGCATCGAGCAGACCACCTGGATCGTCGCGCTCAAGGCGCTGCCAGCGATCATCGTGGGCGGGCTCGACTCGCTCGGCGGCGCCGTGGCGGGCGGGCTGGTGATCGGGGTGGTCGAGTCGCTGTTCCAGTCGTACCAGGGCGCCTACCTGCCGTGGCTGGGGCAGAACTTCGCGGTCGTCTCCCCGTACGTGGTCATGCTCGTCGTCCTGCTGGTCAGGCCGTACGGGCTGTTCGGCACCCGGGAGGTCGAGCGGGTATGACCGGAACGCGAACCGGAGACCCGGCCTTACCGACCGGCCGGTCCCGGAGGGTGCGCGGGCGGCCGCTGCTCTACACCTCCTACGCCCAGGACATGGCGCTGCTCGACACCCGGGCCAAGCGGGTCTCGGCGGGCGCGCTGGTCCTGCTGGCGCTCGCGCTGTCGGCGGTGCTCACCGACCCGGCGCTGGAGGTGCTCGCCGTCGCGTACGTGCTCGCCATCGGGGCGATCGGGCTCAACATCGTCACCGGGTACGCGGGCCAGGTCTCGCTCGGGCACGCCTTCTTCGTCGCCATCGGCGCCTACACCGCCGCCGCCCTGTCCGGGCCGCCCGGCGGCGACACCATCGGGTACGGGATCTCCGAGATCTGGATCTGGCTGCCCGCGGCCGGGTTCGTCGCCGCCGCGGCCGGGGTGCTCGTCGCGCCGCTGGCCACCCGGCTGCGCGGGCTCTACCTGGCCATCGTCACGCTCGGGCTGGTCTTCCTCGGCGAGCACGTCTTCAAGGAGTGGCAGGAGCTGACCGGCGGCGTCGGCGTCGGCCGGGAGGCGGCCGTGCCCGCGTTCCTCGGCGTCAGGCTCGACCAGGACGGCGCGCTCGGCACCCGGGAGCAGCAGCTCTACCTGCTCATGCTCGTCCTGCTCGTGGTCTTCGCGGTCGCCGCGCGCAACCTGGCCCGCTCCCGCGTCGGCCGGGCGTTCGCGGCCATCCGCGACCGCGACATCGCCGCCGCCGTCATCGGGGTGCCGCTCACCCGCTACAAGGTCCTCGCGTTCGGCGTCTCGTCCTTCTACGCGGGCTGCGCGGGCGGGCTGCTCTTCACCGTGTCCGGGTACGTCGAGCCGGGTTCGTTCAGCCTGCTGCTGTCGGTGCAGTTCATCGCGATGGTCCTGATCGGCGGCGTGGCCACCGTGTCGGGGGCGATCGCGGGCGCCCTGTTCATCTCGCTGCTGCAGCCGCTGACCCGTACGCTGCCCGCGCTGGTGCCGGTGATCAGCGGCGACACCACGCAGACGCCCAACGTGTTCCAGGTCGAGACCGTGCTCTACGGCCTGCTGATCGTGCTGTTCCTCATCTTCGAACCGCGGGGCCTGTTCGGCCTCTGGATCCGCGTACGGAATTACTGGAAAGCCTGGCCTTTCTCCTACTAGAAAGGGTCATTTCATGAAGAGTCGCTATGTGGTGGCCATCACTGCAGCAGTGGCCCTTCTGTCCGCGTGCGGCGTCTTCCGGGGGGACGACGAGGGCGGGCAGAGCGCCCAGACGACAGGAGTCACCAGTGAGCCCTGTCCCTCCGCTGTCGACAGCGCCAAGGGATGCATCTACCTCGGCTCCATCTCCGACCTGACGGCCGGGCCGTTCGCGGCGCTGGCCGTGCCGATCACCGAGGCGCAGAAGGCGTTCTGGGCCCGGGTCAACAAGGCCGGCGGCATCGGCGGCACGTACGAGGTCGACGTCACCCGCTACGTCCGCGACAACAAGTACAACCCGGAGGTCCACCGGCAGGTCTACAACGAGATCAAGGACCAGGTGCTCGGCCTCGCCCAGACGCTCGGCTCGCCCACCACCGCCGCCATCATCGGCGACCTCAAGGCAAGCAGCGTCGTCTCCGCCCCGGCCTCCTGGACCTCCGCCTGGGAGTTCGAGGACGTGGTGATCGAGACCGGCGCCAACTACTGCGTCGAGGCGATGAACTCCGTCGACTACGCCATGGAGGCGTACCAGCCCAAGTCCGTGATGGCCGTGCACCTGGCCGGCGACTACGGCGCGGACGCCGCGGCCGGCGCCAAGATCGCGGCCGAGGCGCACGGGCTGGAGTTCACCGGCGTCGAGACCCCGCCGGGCGCCACCGAGCAGGGCCGCGCCATCACCGAGATCACCCGCGTCAAGCCGGACCTGGTGATCCTCACCACCGGCCCGGCCGACGCCGCCACCATCGTCGGCCAGAGCGCCGCGGCCGGATTCAAGGGCCGCTTCATCGGCACCGGCCCGACCTGGAACCCCGCCCTGCTCCAGTCGCCCGCCGCCGAGGCGCTCAAGGCCCTGTACGAGCAGTCGGCCCCCGGCAAGCCGTGGAACGCCGACACGCCCGGCCACCAGGCCATGCGGGAGGCGCTGCCCGGCGTCACCCCCAACGACGGCTACACCTCCGGCTGGGCGTGGGCGTACCCGATGAAGGCGGCACTGGAGAAGATGGTCGCCGGCGGCGACGTGAGCCGCGCCGGCCTGCTCGCGGCCGTCAAGTCGCTCAAGACCGTCGACTACGAGGGCATGCTGCCGCCCGAGGCCGGAAATTACGCCGACGATCCCAACACCGCCACCTTCCGCCAGACGCTCATCAACAAACTCGACGAGACGGCGCCGACCGGCGTCACCGAGGTGCGGGACTTCTTCACCGGCCCCACCGCCGAGTCCTACACCTTCGACGGTCCCTGTTTCGCCAAGCTGTGATCACGCGGGGGACGCGGTCGGTTGGGTAGGGTCGGGACATGTCTCGCCGCTACCGCCGGTTCGCGTCCCTCGCCGTCATCCCCGCGTTCGCGTTCGCCGCGGCCGGCTGCGCCGAGGTCAACACCACGATCGACAGAGCCCAGGCATGCCTGGAGGCCCCAAAGATCGTCGGTGAGCTGACGTCGCAGCTGACCCAGTTGGTCAACGACCCGCAGGCCATGGAGAAGGCGCTCGACGACACGGCCGCCAAGCTCAACGACCTCGCCGACTCGGCCGCCAACACCACCATCAAGGAAGCGTCCGACAAGCTCGCCGGCACCCTGTCCGGCCTCAACGTGCAAACCGTCAACGACGCCGTCGACGCCGCCCAGAAGGTCGGCAGCGACACGGCCGCCTACGTCAAGCAGGTCGCCGAGGCCTGCTCCGGAGGCTGAACCCCGCTTTCTCTAGGGAGAATGGTCGCGAAATAGCGTGGGGCTCATGGAGCCTGACCCGCGTTTCACCCTGGCCAACGAGCGAACCTTTCTCACCTGGCTGAGCACCGCCCTGGCGCTCAGCGCCGCCGGGGTGGCCATGGCGGCGGTGCCCTCCACGGACTTCGTCCCATGGCTGCGCACCACCCTGGCCGTCATCCTGGTCACGCTGTCGGCGCTGGCCGCCGGCATGGCCTATCCGCGCTGGCGCAACATCCAGCGCGCGCTGCGTGCCCAGGCGCCGCTCCCGCCGCCCGCGCTGGCGTCCGTGTTCGGGTACGGGGTCGCGACCGTGGCGGTGCTGGCCCTGGTGATGATCCTGCTGGCGGCCTGACCGGTGGGCGATCCGCACGAGATCTGGGACCAGGGGCTGCAGAGCGAGCGCACCCGCCTGGCCTGGGTCCGCACCGCCGTCATGCTGGCCACCGGCGGCCTCGGCGCGGCCGGGCTGTCGGCGCGCGCCGGGCTGCCGCTCCCGGCGGCGGCCGCGTTCGCGCTGGCGGCGCTCTGCGGCGCCGTCCTGCTCATCCGCACCGGCACCCGCTTCCTCCGGGTGCAGGAGGCGCTGCACGGCGGCCGGCCGCTGGACCACCGGGCCGACGCGGTCTTCGCCTGGCTCGGCACGCTCGCCCTGGTCGCCGGGGCAGTGGTGTTCGTGCTGTCCATGCGCTGAGGGCGGGTTGCGGGGCCGCGGGAGGAAGGCGGACACTCGAAGAGAGGGAGGTGACCTCATGAGAGAAGAACTGCGGAAGGTCCCCTTCGAATGCCGCGCCTGCTGGCACGTGTGGGAAGAGGAATACACCATCAGGTTCGGCGACCGGGGTGAGGTCTGGCTGCGCGGAAACGTCCCTGTGCCGCCCCCGACGCCGGCCGAGAAGTGCCCGAGGTGCGGCTGCTACCAGGCGGTCCAGTTCCCCGAGGGCTACCTGGCCCACCACCCGGAGCTGATGAGGTCCACGCGGCCCGCCGGCTCCGACGCCACCCCGCTCATCAGCCCGGTGCGGAAACGCCCGCGTTGGCTTGAGACGTAACAGATGGTCATATTTTACTAACAGAGAGTGTTATAAGGGCCATCTTGCCGTGTCAATAGGCAGGGCGGACACTCGGTGCGGATGACGGTCCCTGACCCGGGGGGTGGTCCTGGTGCACGAAGGAACCGGTGGGCGCCGGTTGTGGCCGCTGGAGTGCCTGCGCTGCTGGCACGTCTGGGAGGAGGCCTACACCGTCAGGCTCGGTGACCGGGGCGAGATCTGGCTGATGGGCGGCGTGGTGGTGCAGCCGCCCTGGTCGGGCGCCTGCTGCCCGGCCTGCGGCGGGTTCGCGGTGACGTCGTTCCCCGACGGCTACCTCGCCCGCCACCCCGAGCTGCTGTCCTCGCCCGAGCCCGAGCCGGAGCGGCCGCGGGTGCCCGACCCCGATCCCGTACCGGTGGCGGCGGGCCGGACGCCGCGCCACCACCGGCTCCTGGTCGTGCTCGGGGTCCCGGCGGTGCTGGTGGCCGCGTACGAGGTGTATCGCGTCATGGCGGCCGCCAGGCCGCACTAGTCATGGCGTCCGCCGGGCCGCACTAGGAGAGGCTCTCCAGCCAGGCGCGGTGCAGGCCCGCGAAGCGGCCGTCGGCGGCCACCAGCCGGTCCGGCGGCCCGTCCTCGACGATCTCGCCGCGCTCCATGACGAGCACCCGGTCGGCGATCTCCACCGTCGACAGCCGGTGGGCGATGATCAGCGCCGTGCGGTCGGCCAGGATCGTGCGCAGCGCGCGCTGCACCAGCCGCTCGCTCGGCACGTCCAGGCTGGAGGTCGCCTCGTCCAGGATGAGCACCGCCGGGTCGGCCAGGAACGCCCGCGCGAACGCCACCAGCTGCCGCTGGCCGGCCGACATGCGCCCGCCCTGCTTGCCCACGTCCGTGTGGTAGCCGTCGGGCAGCGACGCGATGAAGTCGTGCGCGCCGATCGCCTGCGCCGCCTCGCGCACCTGCCGCTCGGTCGCGCCCGGCCGGCCGAACATGATGTTGTCCAGGACGGTCCCGTTGAACAGGAAGTTCTCCTGCGTCACCATGACCACCGCCCGGCGCAGCGTGGGCTCGTCCAGCTCCCGCAGGTCGGCCCCGTCCAGCAGCACCCGCCCGGCCGTCGGGTCGTAGAAGCGGGAGATCAGCTTGGCCAGCGTGGTCTTGCCCGCCCCCGTCGAGCCGACCAGCGCCACGCTCTGCCCCGCCGGGATCGCCAGGTCCAGGCCGGGCAGGATCGGCATCGACTCCACGTACGCGAACCGTACGTCCTCGAAGCGCACCTCGCCGCGCGCCTGCGGCAGCGGGCGCGGCGCGCGCGGCTCCGGCACCGCCGGCTCCTCCTCCAGCACGCCCGACAGCTTCTCCAGCGCCGCACTGGCCGACTGCAGCGTGTTGTAGAACTGGCTGATCTCCTGCATCGGCTCGTAGAAGCCGCGCAGGTAGAGCAGGAACGCGGTGAGCACGCCCACCGTGACCTCCCCGTGGAAGGCCAGCCAGCCGCCGTAGAACAGCACGGCCGCCACCGTCAGGTTGCCGATCAGCTTGATGCCCGGCATGAACACCGCGATCAGCCTCATGCTGCGCGCGTTGGCCTGGCGGTAGTCGTCGTTCAGCCGCTCGAAGATCTCCTGGTTGCGCGGCTCGCGGCGGAACGCCTGCACCGCCCGCATGCCGGTCATCGACTCGACGAAGTGCACGATGACCAGCGCCACCGTCTCCCTCGTGCGCCGGTAGACGATCGCGGACTGCCGGCGGAACCACCGGGTGAACAGCAGCAGGATCGGCAGCGGCACCAGCGCCACCAGCCCCAGCTCCACGTCCAGCACGAGCAGCAGCACGGCGGTGCCGGCCATCGTCAGCACCGCCGTGACCAGCCCGTCGAAACCGGCCTGCAGCAGCTCGGCGATCGCCTCGATGTCCGAGGTGAGCCGCGAGATGACCCGGCCCGAGGTGTACTTCTCGTGGAAGCTCAGCGACAGCCGCTGGAAGTGGTCGAACACCCTCCTGCGCAGCTCCAGCAGGATCTGGTGACCGATCCGGCCGGACATCTTGAGGAACGCCTGCCGGGTGAGCGCCTGCGCGGCGGCCGCCGCCAGGATCACGCCCACCACCGTCAGCAGCGTGCCCGTGCCCTCGCCGCGCAGCATCGGCGGGATGCCCGCGTCGATGCCCACCTTCACCAGGTAGGGGATGGCCAGCCCGGCCCCGCTGGAGGCGATGATGACCGCGGTGAGCACCATGATGCCCTTGCGGTGCGGGGCCAGCAGGTCGCCCAGCAGCCTGCGCGAACGGGCCCGCAGCAGGCCGCTCACCTTGTCCGGCAGCTCGTCCTGGTCCTCGGAGGCGACCCCGCGCCAGCCGGTCGTGGCGGATGTCAACGCAAGGCTCCTTCCGACGGGTCCAGATCGGCGTCCTGGGCCAGGAGCTGCCGGTATTCGGGCACCTCGGCCAGCAGGTCGTGGTGGCGGCCGACATGTGTGATCGTGCCGCCCGCGAGCAGCGCCACCTTGTCCGCCAGCAGCACGGTGGAGGCCCGGTGCGCCACCACGATGCCGGTCGCCTCGCGCAGCACCTCCCGCAGCGCCGCCTCCACCAGCGCCTCGGTCTCCACGTCCAGCGCCGAGAGGGTGTCGTCGAGCACCAGGATCCTCGGTCTGCTCAGCACCGCCCTGGCCAGGGCCAGCCGCTGCCGCTGGCCGCCGGACAACGACATGCCCTGCTCGCCGATCCGGGTGTCCAGACCCCACGGCAGGTCGTACACGAACATCGCCTGCGCGGTGCGGATCGCGTCGTCGACCTCCTCCTCGGTCGCGTCCAGGCGGCCCATCGTCAGGTTCTCGCGCACGCTCATGGAGAACAGCGTCGGCTCCTCGAACGCGGTCGCCACGATGGAGCGCAACTCGGGCAGCTCCAGGTCGCGCACGTCGTGACCGTCGATCGTGACCCGGCCCCCGGTGACGTCGAGGAGCCGCGGGACCAGCGCGGTCAGCGTGGTCTTGCCCGAGCCGGTGGCGCCCACCACCGCGACCGTCTCACCCGGCCGCACCTCCAGCCACAGGTCGTGCAGGACCGGCCGGTCGGCGCCGGGGAAGCGGAACTCCACCCCCTCGAACCGCAGGTGACCGCGGGGCCGCTCGATCCGCCCCCGGCCGCCGGTGATCTCCGGGACCGTGTCCAGGACCTCCAGGACCCGGTCGGCGGCGGTCATCGCCTCCTGCGCCATGGCCAGGATGTAGCCGAGGCTGGCGATCGGCCACACCAGCTGCAGCACCAGCGTGGTGAACGCGAACAACGCGCCCAGCGTCAGCGAGCCCTGCCCCACGGCCAGCGCGCCGAGCAGCAGCACCATCGCCAGCGTGACGTTCGGGATCACCTCCAGGAAGGTGAAGAACCGCGCCGACAGCCGCACCTTCTCCATCGACGTCCCGTACAGCCTGCGCGCCGCCTCGTCGTAGCGCTCGAAGACGTGGTGACGGCGGCCGAACGCCTTGATCGTACGGATGCCGATGGCCGACTCCTCGACCAGCGTCGCCAGGTCGCCCTGCTCGTCCTGAACCTGCCGGGAGATGCGGATGTAGCGCTTCTCGAACCGCATCGACAGCAGGACGATCGGCACCGCAGAGACGGCCACCAGCACGCCCAGCGGCCAGTACATGTTGAGCAGCAGCACGGTCACCGTGATCAGCTGCAGGATGTTCATGACCAGGAAGAGCATGCCGAAGCCGAGGAACCGGCGGATCGTCGACAGGTCCGTGGTGGCCCGCGACAGCAGCTGGCCCGACTGCCACTCGCCGTGGAACCTCATCGGCAGCCGCTGCAGCTGTGCGTACAGGTCGTCGCGGATGCGCGTCTCCAGCCCCAGCACCGGGCCGATCTGCGCCCACCGGCGCAGGAAGATGAGAAGCGCTTCGAGGACGCCGAGACCGAGCGCCAGCGACCCGAGCAGCAGCAGCGCCCGGCTGTCGCCGTCGCGCACCGGCCCGTCGACGACCCGCTCGCCGACCAGGGGCAACGCGATGCTGGCACTGATGCCGACGATCGCGGCCAGCCAGATGAAGACGAGCTTTCCGACATACGGGCGGAGATAGCGCCGTAACCGCCATAGAGAGATGTTTTCGAGCAGGGGACGACGAGGAGCGCGCGTATCAGGAGGCATCCTTCTAAGGCTAGTACCGCCCCTCAACCCATTTTCGGACGTGGCATGGTGGATCTCATGAACGAGACAGACCTTCGTCACCTGCGCAGATGCGTCGAACTCGCCGCCGAGGCCCTCGCCTCCGGCGACGAGCCCTTCGGATCCGTGCTGGTGAGCGCGGACGGCACGGTCCTGGGCGAGGACCACAACCACGTGGTCGCGACCGGCGACCACACCCGCCACCCGGAGTTCGAACTGGCCCGCTGGGCCGCCGCCAACCTGAGCCCGGAGGAGCGGGCGACGGCCACCATGTACACCTCGGGGGAGCACTGCCCGATGTGCGCGGCGGCCCACGGGTGGGTGGGGCTGGGCCGGATCGTGTACGCGGCGTCGTCGGAGCAGCTGTCGGGGTGGCTGGGGGAGATGGGAGTGGCTCCGCCGCCGGTGCGGACGCTGGCGATCCGGGAGGTGGTGCCGGAAGCGGTGGTGGAGGGGCCGGCGCCTGAGCTCGCGGAAGAGGTCAGGGAGCTGCACCGCCGCTTTCACCGCAGTTAATACAATAATGGTGATTAAGTCCTGACATTTATGGCCTGCTGACCAGCTCCTCCCAATAGCTCGATTTCTCGGTTAATATCTTGAATCACTCCGATATTTCCGGCGGGTGCGGGGTGTTCCAGGGTGACCTACCAGGTGGAAGACCCGAGGAGGGAGTGGCCCGGCACCCTCGACGTCGCCGAAATGCTGAGAAACGGGTGGCGTGCCCACCCCTTCCGGCAATTCCTGCTCAAGGCGCACAGCCGTTGCAACCTCGCCTGCGACTACTGCTACGTCTACACGCTGGCCGACCAGAGCTGGCGGTCCCGGCCGATGATCATGGCGCCGGAACTGGTGAGCGCCGTCGCCGGCCGGATCGCCGAGCACGCGGCGGCCCACCGGCTCGACTCCGTCCGGCTGATCCTGCACGGCGGCGAACCCCTGCTCGCGGGCGCCGACTACCTCGTGCGGGCCGTCCGCCTCGTCCGTGACAGGGCCGGCCCGGACGTGCGCGTCGAGGCGGTCGTCCAGACCAACGGCGTGCTCCTGGACAAGGACGTGCTGCGCGCTTTCGCCGACGAGGGCGTGGACGTGGGGGTGAGCCTGGACGGCACGCCGCGCGGCAACGACAGGAACCGCCGCTACGCGGACGGGCGCAGCAGCTATCCGGCCGTCGCCGAAGCGCTCTCCCTCCTCATGGAGCCGGAGTTCCGGCACGTCTACAACGGCCTCCTGTGCACGGTGGATCTGGCGAACGACCCCGTCGAGACGTACGAGGCGCTACTGCACTTCCAGCCGCCGGTGATCGACTTCCTCCTCCCGCACGGCACCTGGGACGCGCCGCCCCCGGGCCGAGTGCCGGACCCGGCCGCGACGCCGTACGCGGGCTGGCTCGTGGCCGTCTTCGACCGCTGGTACGGCGCCAGCGGGGAGACCGTCGTCCGGCTCTTCCAGGAGATCATCCACCTGCTCCTCGGCCGCGCCTCCGCCAGTGAAGCGGTCGGGCTCACGCCGTCCACCCTGGTCGTGATCGAAACCGACGGGACGATGGAGCAGACGGACTCGCTGAAGGCGGTGCGGCACGGCGCGCCGGCGACCGGGCTGAACGTCGTCGACCATCCGTTCGACGCCGCGCTCCTGCACCCCGGCGTGGTGGCCAGGCAACTGGCCTTCGAGGGGCTGAGCGACACGTGCAAGGCGTGCCCGTACAGCAGGGTCTGCGGGGCCGGCCTCTACACCCACCGCTACCGCCGCGGCACCGGCTTCCTGAACCCGTCCGTCTACTGCCCCGACCTCTACCGGCTGATCGGTCACATCCGCGACCGGCTCCTGGCCGATCTCCGCAGAGCCCGACTCCCGAAGGGACGCCCATGAGACCGCGGCCCCACCGGTTGCCCGATGACATCCTCGCCCGGCTGGCGGCCGGTGGCGGCGGGGCGGAGGCCGCGCGCCATCTGGTGGCCGCCGAGCGCAGCAAGCATCGGCTCCTCGTGCTGGGCGTCGTCCGGCTCGCGGGCTCCCACCCGGCCGTGGGCCATGCCTACGACCTGCTCGCCTGGATCGAGAAGAAGGCGCCGGAGGCCGTGGAGACCGTGCTGGGCCATCCGGCGGTGGGCGCCTGGGCGGCGCACGTCATCCGGTCGCGGGGGACCGCCACCCAACTCGGCGCGCTGGCCGCCGCGGCGGCGATCCTGGCCCGGCTTACGGCCCGGGTCGAGGCGCCCGCTCCGGACGGCCGGATCACGCTGCCCTCGCTCGGCCAGATCGTGACCGCCGACCCGGCCGACCTGGTGGACCTCCGCGTCCACCCCGACGGGACCCTGGAGGCGGGCGGACGCCGCGTACGCGCGGCGGACCGGACGGCCGGACGGCAGGCGGAAGAGCGGGAGGAACCGGGCTGGCTACCGCTGCGACGCATCACGGCGGACGGCTTCAGCCTGTGCGTGGACGACCTGGACCCGTTCCGCTGGTCTCCCGACGAGGCGCCGGACGGGCGGCTGCCCCCGGCCGAGCTGGACGTCTGGCGCGAGCACCTCCGGATTTCCTGGCAGGTCATGAAGGCCCGGCACTGGACGCTCGCCGGCGAGACCGCCTCGATCGTCTCCGTGCTCACACCCATCACCGGCCCGGCCTACCGCATGAACAGCGCCACGGCCAGGGACAGGTTCGGCGCCATCGGGATCTCCACGCCGCGGGACTGGCGCTGGATGGCGTCCACGTTCGCGCACGAGGTCCAGCACGCCAAGCTCGGCGCGGTGCTCGACACGGTCGAACTGCTGGAGCCCGACGACGGCAGGTACTACGCGCCCTGGCGGCCCGACCCCCGCCCGCTGGCGGGGCTGCTGCAGGGCACGTACGCGCATCTCGGGGTCGCGGGCTTCTGGCGGCGCCAGCGTGCGGACGAGACCGGCCCGCAGCCGCACGTCGAGTTCGCGCACTGGCGGCAGGCCGCGTTCGAGGCGACGGGGACGCTCCTGGACAGCGGGCGGCTCACCCCGCCCGGCGAGCGGTTCGTGACGGCGATGCGGGGCACGCTGGCGGACTGGATGGCGGAGAGCGTCCCTCCCGCCGCGCTGGACGCCGCCGGGAGGGAGGCGGCCGCGCACCGGGAGGCGTGGCTCGCCCGTAACGGGTGATCGGTCGTCAGAGGCTGATGGGGTCGAAGTCCCAGTTGAAGCGCTTCTTGCTCTCGGCGTGGATTCTCTCGGGGTGGCCCAGGTCGTACCTTCCGTAGCGTCGCATCGTGTCCGTATACAGGGTCTCCGCCTGTTCCGGTTTCCCATCGGCCTGAAGGTCGAGCGCGAGGTTGACGGCGGCGGCCAGCGTGAGCAAGTTGTCGGGGCCGTAGAACGCGCGCATCTGGGCCAAGAGGTCCTCGCCCAGCTCGCGTGCGCCGGCGACGTCGTCCAGGGCGGCCAGATCACTGGCGAGGTTGAGGGTGGCGCCGAACACGTAGCCGTGATTGGGCCCCAGCCTGTCGAGCAAGCTCTCGTACGCCTGCCGGTCCATCTCCTTCGCCTGGATGACATCCCCGCGGAGCTGGTAGAGCAGCGCGAGATTCATCAGGCAGCCGTTGGTGAAGGGGTGCTGGTCGCCGTAGATCCTGCGATAGCGGGGGAGGGCCTGCCGGGCGAGCGCCATCGCCTCTTCGGAGCGTCCGGCCTGATGCAAGGCCCTGCTGAACGCGACCTGTGTGGCCATGGTTTCCGGGCTGTCCGGGCCGAAGAGCTTATCCATCCTGGTGAAGGTCTCCTCGACGAGCTCCAGAGCGCCTTCGACATCACCCATCCGGCGGCGGGCGATGGACAGGTCACGGGCGGTCATGAGAGTGAGTGGATGCTCGATGCCCAACTGGCTGATCCCATGGGCGTACGCTTCTTCTCCGACGTCGCAGGCCTGCGCATGGTCGCCGAGCAACCTGACCGTGCGCGCCAGTCCGTTCCAGGAACTCTGCAGTTCCCATATGCGGATCCCGTCCCTGGCGCTGCTCTGCTCGATGAAGACCAGTTGCGCGAGATCCAGGGCGGTGTCGAACCGGCTCAGCAGGACGTTGTCGAGTGCCAGGTTGTTCAGCACCCGCAAGGTGGCGGGGGCGACAGCGCCGAAGACCCGGGTGTGCAGGTCCAGCGACTCGGTGTCCTGTTCGAACGCCTCCCTGAACATCCCCTTGGCCCGGAGGTCCGCGGCCACGGTGAGCCGGATGCGCAGCGTCTCCTCGTTCTCCTCGCCGAAAACCTCACGCATGCAGGGGAACGTTTCCTCGTTCAGCGCTCGCGACTCGGAAAACGCTCCCATCTGCCACAGGACATTGCCCAGATGCCGGCAGAGCCGCAGGACGTTCTCGTCCTTCTTCCCGTGGGCGGCCGTCCAGTGCGCGCGGAACTCCTCGGCGAAGTTCTTCGCCGAGGAGTAGTTCGCCACCCGGTGCAGGTAACGAATGACGTCGATAGCGAATCGCTGCACCTGGCGATCGGCGCATCGAGCGACGCCCGCCGGGCGTACATGAGGGACCAGATCGGCGAAGTCGGGCCAGTTGACGGTGTCCTCGGGGTCGGCAGGGGCGCCCCCCGCGAGCAGCAGATGAACCTCGTGCCGAATCTCCTCACGTTCCGGCTCCACCAGCGAGTCCCGCAGGAGGGCCTGGACGAGGCGGTGCACCTGAACGGTCCCCGCCTCTTGCTCGATCTTCACCAGGGCGAACCGGTTGAGCTCGCCGAACGCTTTCGCGGCCAGGACGGGATTCGCCAGTATGGGCGCCATGCGCTTGACACCGCTCTTGCTTCCCCGGCGGAAGACGGCGCGCGGGATCGGATCCGGCCCGAAGAAGGCCAGGCAGCGCAGCACCATGGCTGCTTCGGGCAGCCGGTTCTCGATCTCGTTGACTGAGAGCTGCCAGGCGGCCGTCATCGACAGCGGGTATTCGGTCGACTTGCCGAGGTTCAGTAGTTCCCTCGTCTGTAGGGCGAGCTGCTCGATGTACTCCTCGGTGGACAACCCGGTCATTATTTGAAGGGCCGCGGCCTGCTCCAGGGCCAGAGGAAGGTCACCGAGCTCACTCGCCAGGTGCTCCGCCTCCTTCTGCGGAACGTCCTTCTGCAGCCGCTTGCGGAGGAACTCCACGCTCTCCTCGGTGGAGAAGACGTCCACGGGGACGGTTTCTGCCACACCGCTCCACCGGCTGTTCCGCGACGTGATCAGCACATGCCCGGGCCCGCCTTCGGGGATGAAGTCGCGGATCTCCTCCGGCTCGTCCGCGTTGTCGAATATAAGCAGCCACCGGTCGATCGGGTCGCCGCGCTGCAGCGCGTCACGGACGGACGCGGCGGCCTCTTCGATGCCGACGCTGTTGGCCGGGCGCAATCGGAGGTGGTCGGCGAGGGCCGCGATCGTGCTGGGGACGAGCATCGGCTGGTCCGCCGGCACCCACCAGACCAGGTCGTAGAAACTGCGGTAACGCCACACGTATTCGATCGCCAGTTGTGTCTTCCCGACGCCGCCCAGTCCTTGCAACGCCTGAGGCACGACTGCCGCCTTGGCGGTGGAGATGATGCTCGTGCGTAACTGGTCGAGGAGATTCTCCCGGCCGGTGAAGTGTTTGTTCCGGCCCGGAATCTTCTTCCCCCAGATCGCCGGTACCTGGTGTGACGCCTCTGGAGCCGTCTTCTGATCCATGAACCGACACCTCCTGTCAGCCCGATTTTCTCTCGGATGATTGCTTTTGGCGATGGGCGGTCACACACTCTAAGTGAGGTGCCATAGCCGGGACGACGGTTTTGGAAGTTAAGGGCAGCCGTAATCGGGCAAGAGGGGGCGGCATGGCTGACACGCACGGGACGGGCTTGATCGATGTCAGTGATATCGATCTGGAGGCGTTGAAAGGGCTCGACATACCGGCTCTGAACAGGGTTTTGGAGCGACTGGCCGATGAGGGTGTCATCGTGGCCAGCTTCCAATCATCGGTCTGATTCCTGCCGTCATCACCGAACTTTCCGTCCGGGCGAGGTCGGCTGTTGCCTGCGATAACCAGTGCCGTGGGTGCCTGGATCATTTAAGAGGTCGTGCGAGAATGCGAGAACAAAAAGGTATGTAGTGTATCTCCCGCCGTTCATCCGGCCCATTGCCTCTTTATCTGTAGATTTGGTTCGATCGATGCGGGGAGGGGCGGGCGCAGGTGGATGTGGCGGCGATGGCAAGTGCGGTGGCTCTGGTCGCGGGGACCGGGGCGGTCCAAGGGCTGGGAGAAAGCGCGGCACTGAGCCTGGTGGCGAAGATCCGGGAACGCATTCGCATCGTTTTCGGCGGGGACCCGCGGTCGGCGGACGCGCTGGAGCGCGCCGTGGCGACACCTGAGGACGAAAGCGCGCTTCATGAACTGGCCGAGGCATTGCGCTGGTATGCCGAGCGCGATCGGGCGTTCGCCGATGAAATGGCCGAATGGGCTCGGCAGACCGCTTCCTCCGGGAAGTTCGTGCAGAACGTGCGCGCCGGCCGGGACGCGTATACGGCAGGTCGGGACATGACCGTGCAGCAGCGTCCTGACGCGAAGCCGTCGCCAGATGACTGACGAGCCTTTCCCAGCAGATGAAACCAGAGTGCGGCAAGGTATCGCCGCACTGCGGGATGCGCTGAGTGCCGGACGTGACCTGCACATCACGTACCGCTCCGCCGACGAGGGCACGCCGGTGGTCCCGGGTGGGCACGGAGTGCTGTGGCCTCCGCTGGGGCGCCTGCCGAAGCGTGTACGGGGTCGCGAACCTCTGCTGGAGCAGCTGAGGACGTTGCTGGGGGCGCCGGACGGCCGGGTGCACGTGCTGGCGGGGCTGGGCGGCACGGGCAAATCCACTGTGGCCCTGCAATTGGCCGATATAGCGGTACAGGCCCGCCGGCCGGTCTGGTGGGCCTCGGCGGTGGACGCGGCGGCCCTGTCCGACTCGCTGCTGGTGCTGGCGCAGGCGTTGGGAGCCGACGACGCGCAGGTGGACGCGGCGCGTACCGGCCGCTTGGCCGCATGCGACGTGCTGTGGCAGGCGTTGGAACGCCATCGCGACTGGCTGCTCGTGATCGACGACGCCGACGACGTCGCGGAGCTGGAGACAGCAGGTCGCACGGTGCGCGACGGCAACGGGTGGGTGCGCGGGTCGAGGTCCGGGCTGGTGGTGGTCAGCACGCGCGACGGCGATCCGCGGCACTGGGGCCGTGGGGCCGAGCTCCATCCCGTGGGTTGGCTGAGCAAAGAGCAGGGCGGCCAGGTGCTGGTGGACCTGGTTCCCTGGGCCGGCGACATCACCGAGGCCGAAGCACTGGCAGAGCGGCTGGGCGGTCTCGCACTCGCGTTGCATCACGCCGGATCGCAGCTGGCGTCCCCGTTCGCCCAGCGGCAATCCTTCTCCGGCTACCAACAGGTCCTGGAGTCCAAGGGAACAGCCGTGCTGGGCGGCACGGCAGGCGACGTGGACGATCGCGCCGTGGTGGGCCGGACATGGGAACTGTCGCTGGCTCAGCTGAACGCCGCGGGCGTGGGGCAGGCGCGAGGGCTGCTGCGGGTGCTGGCCTGGTTCGCGCCCGCCGTTCCCATCCCGATCAGCGGTTTGGATCACGAGATACTCGGCCGGGCCTGTGACAGTCCTGATCCGGCCGGCGTGGTGGCAGGGCTGGAAGCCCTGCTCTCAGTGGGGCTGATCCAGACCTCGCTGCCCGCGGCAGAAGGCGCGACGGCGGAGGCGATCGCCGGGGTGATGGTGCATCCGCTGGTCGCCGAGACGGTCCGTGAGGATCTCGACCACGTGGAAACCGACCGTGCCGTATCCGCCGCCACCGAACTGCTGATACACGCGACCGCGGATTTACAGGTGGACAAGCCCGCGCATTGGCCGGCCTGGCAGAAATGGTGGGCCCATCTTGAAGAAATGCTGAACGCCGCCGGCCCGCTGGTTCGTGAACCCGTCTTGGCGAACCTGGTCTGCACCGCATGCGTCACCGCGACGATGCTGCTGTGGGCCGGTTCGTACAACGCCTCTGTGAAGATCTCGGAGGCCGCGCTGAAACGCCTGCCCCGTCTCGGCCCTGATCACCCTGTCACGCGGCCGTTGCGGCGCGTACAGGCAGGCGCGTACCAGTTCGTCAACAGATTGGCCGAGGCCGATCGCATCTATCGTGAGTTGTTGTCCACGGCGTCGGACGGCAACAGCATGGAATCATTGGAGATACGAGCTGATCTCGCGGTGGTGGTGGCGGAGCAGAAGAGGTTCGCCGAGGCCGAGAATCTTCTCCAGGAGTTGCTGCGGGACCAGGAGTCAGCGTTGGGCGCCGATGACGAGCGTACGCTGGCCACTCGGTACGAGATCGCACGGACCTTGGCGGGGCGGGGGGATTTCGCCGAGGCCGAGAATCGCTTCCGGGATGTGCTCCGGGACCAGGAAGCATGGCTGGAACCCCAGCATCCGGCGACATTGGCCACGCGTTATGAGATCGCCAGGGTGTTGGTGAAGCAGGGAGACCGGGCCGAAGCCGAACGCCTTTTCCGCCAACTGCTGAAGCAGCAACAGCAAGTCCTGGGCAGCGACCATCCCCACACCCGGCTCACGCTTCGGGCACTGTCCGGTTTGAATGAAGGCAACATTCCGTGATCACCTGTAAGGGGACTCCGAGACCGCCGCTGGCCGGCGATCGGATGCGGCCTGAGTGCTCTTTCTGGTTGCGCGTTTCGCAACTCGCGTGCTCCGGCCAAGTATGGTTGAGTCACCGCAACTCCCTGCAACTCGGGTGCGGGATCTTCGTCATGAGCGGTGATGACGAACGACGTACTGGTGCGATTACATCTGCGGGCGGGTGTGGCAATGAGGTGATCTCAGAGAAATAATTCAGGGCGATTGGGGATTTCTGGGACGCAGGCGGTGACGTATCGGGCCTTTCGGGAGGAGTCGTCGAAGGCCG